>JAOINI010000001.1 GCA_028139285.1 Candidatus Pelagibacter sp.
ATCCACTTTGTTTTCTTTGAAACTGCTTTTGTTAATTTTTCTGGTGTTAATTTAAAATTATTTTTTTCATCACACTTTATAATTTTGGGTTTTCCCCCAGCTAACAAAACAATGTCAGGGTAAGAAACCCAATAAGGGGCTGGAATAATTACCTCATCACCTTTGTTTATGGTTGCCATAAAAGCATTATATAAAACCTGCTTTCCACCAGTTCCGACTGAAATTTGATCAAGCTCGTATGATAAATCGTTTTCCCTAGAAAATTTTGCTTGGATAGCTTTTTTTAGAGCTGGGGTTCCATCCACTGCAGTATATTTTGTATCCCCTTTTCTAATCGCTTCTATTGCTGCTTCTTTAATATTGTCTGGGGTATCAAAATCAGGCTCTCCAGCCCCTAAACCTATAACATCCTTTCCGGCAGCTCTCATTTCCCTTGCTTTTGAGGTAACTGCTATTGTAGGTGACGGTTTTATACGTTTTAAACTATTGGAAACTATGCTCATTGAAATTTATAATATAATTAATTTATTATTAACACAAAATGCAAAATACTTATCAAGAAAAATTAGCTGATCTAGAAGTTAATAACTCGAAAAAAATTAAGAAGTTAGAGGGAGGTATTAACTTTAAAATCAAAAGTGATTTTCAACCTAGCGGCGACCAACCAGAGGCCATAAAGCAAATATTAAAAAACTTAAAAGATAACAAACAAGAACAAGTGCTTTTAGGGGTCACGGGATCAGGTAAAACGTTTACAATGGCAAAAGTTATCGAAAAGGCTAATAGACCAGCACTAATTCTAGCACCAAACAAAACTTTGGCTGCTCAATTGTACGGAGAGTTTAAAAGTTTTTTTCCTGATAATGCTGTGGAATATTTTGTATCATATTACGATTATTATACTCCAGAAGCATACGTTCCTAGATCTGATACTTATATAGAAAAAGAAGCCTCAATAAATGAACAAATTGATCGCATGAGACACTCGGCAACAAGATCTTTGTTGGAAAGAGATGATGTGATTATTGTTGCGAGTGTATCATGTATTTATGGTTTAGGTTCTGTAGAAGCGTACTCGAAAATGACTATTACTCTTAAGAAAAATTATGAGTACGAACGAGACGATTTGATTAGAGCATTTATAAACTTACAATACAAAAGAAATGATCAAAATTTTTTTAGAGGAACTTTTAGGGTAAGAGGAGAAAATTTAGAGATCTTTCCATCACACTTAGAAGATAGAGCTTGGAGAATAAGTTTTAATTTAAATAAATTGGAAAAAATTGAGGAATTTGACCCACTTACTGGAGACAAGACAAATGATTACTCAATTATAAAAATTTACGCTAATAGTCATTATATAACTCCTAAGCCAACTATCGAGCAAGCAATTAGACAAATAAAATCTGAGTTAGCTGAAACTTTAAAAAAACATAGAGAAAATAATAAACTTTTAGAGGAACAAAGATTAAGGGAACGAACTAAGTTCGATCTAGAAATGATTGAAGCTACCGGAACTTGTGCAGGGATAGAAAATTATTCAAGATTTTTATCTGGAAGAAAAGCTGGTGAACCTCCTCCTACTCTGTTTGAGTATTTTCCAGATAATGCAATTATATTTGTAGACGAAAGTCACGTAACGGTCCCTCAATTAAATGGAATGTATAAAGGTGACCGTACAAGAAAAAGCACTTTAGCCGAATACGGATTTAGACTCCCTTCATGTATGGATAATAGACCTTTAAAATTTGAAGAATGGGATCTAATGAGAACACAAACTGTTTTTGTCTCTGCTACCCCAGGACCTTGGGAACTAAAACAAACAAGCAATAAATATATTGACCAAATCATTAGGCCTACAGGTTTAATAGACCCACCGGTTGAGATAAGACCGGCCAAAACTCAAGTTGATGATCTTATGCATGAGGCAAAAGAGATTGTAAAAAACGGATATAGAGTTCTTGCTACAACGCTGACAAAAAAAATGGCTGAAGATCTTACTGAGTACCTCCACGAAAATGGTCTTAAAGTAAGATATATGCACTCTGACATTGATACTCTGGAGAGAATTGAGATCATAAGAGATTTGAGAATGGGAGTTTTTGATATTCTTGTAGGAATTAATTTGTTGAGAGAGGGTTTAGATATTCCTGAATGTGCTTTAGTAGCAATTTTAGATGCTGATAAAGAGGGATTTTTAAGATCTGAAACTTCTTTAATTCAAACAATTGGAAGAGCAGCGCGAAATGTTGATGGTAAAGTAATTTTATATGCTGATAAAGTCACAAAGAGTATTGAAAAGGCAATTAAGGAAACAGACAGAAGGAGAAATAAGCAATTAGAATATAATAAGAAAAATGGAATAACTGCTGAGTCAGTAAAAAAAGAGATAAGTGATATTTTAGAGTCTGTTTATGAAAAAGATTACGTTAAAATTAGTGAAGGCTCAAACGTAGGTGGAAACTTAAAAAAACATCTTAAAGCTTTAAACAGAAAAATGAAGGAGGCTGCATCTAATTTAGAATTTGAAGAAGCTGCTAAACTAAGAGATGAAATGAGAAAACTAGAAGCTAGTGAACTTGAAATAACTTTAAATCCTAAAATATCTCAATATAATTTGAAAAGTAAAGTTTACCCAAAAGGAAGATCGACAATGGGTATGCCTGGCACAAAACCAAGAAAAGGGATAAAAAAATGGAAGCCAAAAAAATAATCATTACTGGTGGAGCTACTAGAATAGGATCTGCAATCGCTAAAAGTTTAGTTAACTTTGAAACAAAAATAGTTATCCATTTTAACAAATCTAAAAGTAGCGCCTTTAAATTAAAAAAAGAATTAGAGGAACTTGGGGCTGAAGTATACTTACTTAAAGCTGATTTAAATAATCTTAAACAAACTGAGACTTTAATAAAAAAAGCTTATAAAATTCTGAAAGGATTAGATTGTTTAATTAACAATGCATCTATTTTTGAAAACGATAATCTTGAAAATTTTTCTGAAAAATCCTTTACAAAACATATGAATATCAACTTAAAAGCGCCAGCAATTTTAACGCAAAATTTTAAAAGATTAATTAAAAACAAAGAAGGATGTATCATTAATATTATTGATCAAAGAGTTGAAAAATTAACTCCTTTTTTTTTCTCTTACACTTTAAGTAAGTCTTCATTGGCAATTTTTACAAAAACATCAGCCATGAAATTAGCGCCTAACATAAGAGTGAATGGTATTTCACCCGGGCCAACATTAAAAAACAAAAGACAATCTGAAAGGCATTTCAAAAAGCAATGGAAATCCACACTCTTAAAAAAAAAAGTAGATTTAGAAAATATATGTAATGGAGTAAAATTTCTTATTAAAAATGAAAGTATAACAGGAGAAATAATAAATATTGATAGTGGGCAAAGGCTGGCATGGCAAACACCAGATATTATAAATACAAAAGAATGAAAATAATTAAATTTAAGAATAAAGAAAAATTTAAATATAAAAGAAAAGTAATTATAAAAGATTTAATCTTAAATATTTTTATAGGAATACACAATTTTGAGAAAAAAAAGAGACAAAGAGTAAAATTTAATATTGAAATTTTAACGGATCCATATGTGACTCCAAATAACAAAGATTTGAATTCAATACTTAATTATGAGGAAATTGTTAGTAAAATTGAGAAAATTGCTTATCTTAAGCATCACGAGTTACTTGAAGACTTGGCAGAAAATATTTTTAATATGATATTCAAAAGTAAACTTGTTAAAAAGATTAATCTTAAGATAGAAAAGTTAGATATCTTAAAGAAAACCAAATCTGTTGGTATCGAGGTATCAAAATTAAAAGTATGATTAATAGTTTAGAGTTAGGAAAAAAAGTAATAAAAGAAAAAATACCGCTAATACCAAAAAACCCTGGTGTTTATAAAATGATTAGTTCCACTGGTGAAATTTTATATATTGGTAAAGCTAAAAATATCCCAAATAGACTCAAAAGTTATGTCACTGAGTCTAATCTCCCTATTAGAACTGAGAGAATGCTTTCGCTTACTCATAATCTTGAAACTACTACAACAAATAATGAAAGTGAGGCTCTACTGTTGGAAGCAAATTTAATAAAAAAACATAAACCTCGTTACAATATACTTCTTCGAGATGACAAATCTTTTCCTTATATTTACATTGGTAATAAAGATAAGTGGCCACAACTTACAAAGTTAAGAGGGAAAAAATCAAAAACAGGATACTATTTTGGTCCATTTGCATCAATTGGTTCTGCTAATTGGACAATAAAAATTTTACAAAAAATTTTTCTTTTGAGAGTCTGTGATGACACTGTTTTCAAAAATAGAGAGAGACCGTGTATCTTATACCAAATTAAAAGGTGTTCTGCCCCATGTGTTGGACACATAAGTGAAAAAGAATACGAGTCTACAGTCGCAGATGCTATTGATTTTATCTCGGGTAAATCTAGACGAATTCAGAAAAACTTATCCAAAGAAATGGAAAAAGCTAGTAGAGAATTGGATTACGAAAAAGCTGCTGTAGCAAGGGACAGAATAAAAGCACTGACTCAAATACAAACTTCTCAAAAAATAAATCAAACAAATTTAACAGAGGCTGACGTTATCAGTATATATAAAGAGACTGGAAAAACATGTGTACAAGTATTTTTTTTTAGGTCAAAACAAAACTGGGGTAATCAGGCTTTCTATCCAAAACATGATCCAGATGACAGTGTAAAAGATATAATAAGTTCTTTTATATCCCAGTTTTATGAAAACAAAACTATTCCTAGGCTGATATTAACTAACTGTGAAGTCAAAGACAAAAAGCTTATTGAAAAAACGTTCTCCGAGAAGGACAAAAAAGTTATTATTATTAAGCAAGCAAAAAGTAAAAATGAGATAAGTATTTCTAGTCTTGCAGAGAAAAATGCAAAACAATCTTTAAAACAAAAACTCGTACAATCTGATACTAACAATAATCTTATCGAAGAATTAGCATCTAAATTTAATATTAATAACAATATAGAGTTGATAGAAGTTTACGATAATAGCCACATTCAGGGAACTGACTCTGTCGGATCATTAATTTGTTTTGGTAACGAAGGTTTTGTTAAGAAAAGATACAGGAAATTCAATATTAAAGATGAAAAAGTAAAAAATGATGACTATGGTATGATGAAAGAAGTTTTATTTAGAAGATTTTCAAAAGCTATTAAGGAAAAGTCTGGTTCTCTGTCATTGCCAGATTTAATAATGATAGACGGGGGAAAAGGACAATATTCTGTATCTAGAGAAGTTCTTAATGAACTAGGATTACATGACTTACCAATTTTAGCTGTAGCAAAAGGCAAAAGAAGAAATGCTGGAGAGGAAAAAATTTATTATAAAAGTAAAGAGTATATTCTAGAAAGAAATGATCCATTATTATTTTTCATACAAAGACTTCGAGATGAAGCTCATAGATTTGCTATAAGCACTCATAGAGCCAAAAGAAAGAAAAATTTAAGCAAATCTTTGTTAGATCAAATCCAAGGAGTTGGGAAACAAAGGAAAAGAGCTTTATTAAATCATTTTGGGTCCGCGCGTGCCGTTGAATCTGCAAGTTTTGATGATTTAAAATCTGTGGAGGGAATAGAAGACAGCGTAGCAAAGAAAATATATGATTATTTTCACGAATAAATGAAATTAAAAATACCAAACATACTTACAATAGGCCGGATAATTATTGTACCAATTTTTGTTGTAACTTTTTTTATTCCAGGATTTTTTGGTGACTTAATTCCCTTCTTTTTGTTCGTTCTTGCTAGTTTTACAGATTACTTGGACGGACTTCTAGCAAGATTATTTAAAGAAGAGTCCAAACTTGGTGAATTATTAGATCCTATTGCAGATAAAATTTTAGTTTCTGCGGCTCTGATTTTACTTGTCATGAACGGTACGATTAAAAATTATGAAGTTATAGCCGCGATAATAATTCTTACTCGAGAAATTCTAGTATCAGGTTTAAGAGAGTTTCTGGCTAAAGGCAGAATCACAATGGAAGTAACTAGTTTATCAAAGTTAAAAACTTTCATACAAATGACAGCAATAGCTATTCTTTTGACTGGAGAAAGTGGGAATAAGATAATAAATTTTCAAGATTACAATGCTCAAACAGTTGGTATAATTCTTCTATGGCTATCATCATTTCTTACATTATATACAGGTTATGATTATTTAAGAAAAGGAATTGATCATGCAATTAATGAGGACACAAAAAATTAATATGAGTTTAACTGAAAAAAACATAAGGGAAAAGGAATTTCATAACGAATTACAATCTAGACCGAAAGGAAGATTTGAAAATGTTTTTTATAAGGCTCTAGCTAATGTATGGGATGATTTTTACGATTGTTTGAAAATAAAAACAAAGAATGCTGAAGTTCTAGATTATGGTTGTGGAGTAGGACCTACGATTATAAAGATAGGTAATTATGGTCCTAAAAAAATAACCGGTATAGATATTTCTGAAATCTCAATAAAAAAAGCAAAAGATAGAACAAGGCACTTAGGATTAAATATTGAGCTAAAAGTAGACAATTGTGAGAAAACAAGTTTTGAAAGCAATCGTTTTGATTTAGTTTATGGTCATGGAATATTACATCATTTAGAGTTTTCGATGTGTTTTGATGAAATTTTAAGAATTTTAAAACCAGGAGGATCTCTTTTATTTGTAGAGCCTTTAGGTACAAATCCAATTGTTAACCTTTATAGAAAATTAACACCTAAATCCAGATCGATTGATGAACATCCTTTTATTAGTAAAGATTTTGAATTGTTAAAGAATAGATTTAAGGAAGTAGAGATAAAATATTATGGATTTTTAACTTTAGTATTTTTTCCATTCTACTTAGATCCAAAAAAATCAATAATATTTCAAATGTTAAAAAACATCGATCAAATTTTATTCAAAGTAAAATTTTTTAGGTATTTTGCTTGGTCTGTTTTAATTTCAGCAAAAAAATAATTAAGCCGCAGAGTCTTTTTTTCTTACTAAATTTTGATATGCCTCATTTAATTCAGTTATAGTTTCGCAAACTTTGAATTGATAGTCATCAATTTGTGAAACCGGTGTAACTTCAGCAGCTGTGCCTGTTAAAAAACATCCTACAAAATCTGCCATCTCTTCAGGTTCAATTTTTCTCTCAATAACTTTTATGCCCTTTTTTTTTGCAATATTAATTACTTCTCGTCTAGTAATACCATCTAAAAATGAGTCAGGTATTGGTGTGTGTAGCTCGTTATCTTTGTTTTTAAAAAATACATTTGCGCCAGTAGCTTCAGCGATATTCCCTTCATGGTCAAGCATTAATGAGTCTGTAAAGCCCTTAGCCTCAGCTTCATGTTTTGATAATGTGCATATCATATAAAGTCCTGCTGCTTTAGTATCCCAGGGAATTGTATTTGGAGCTGGTCTTCTCCAGCTTGAAATATTAAGTTTGATTCCATTTAGTTTTAATTTTGGATCAAAATATGAACCCCACTCCCATGTAGCGATAGCTACATGTATTTTATTTTTTTGGGCTGAAATAGCCATCATCTCGCTACCCCTCCAAATTAATGGTCTAACATATCCGTTTTGTACATTTTGTATATTCACAATTTCTTTACAGGCTTGATTAATTTCTTTTTCACTAAATGGAACATCTATCCCCATCCTTTTTGCTGAATAAAATAATCTTGCAGTATGTTCTTCTAATTTGAAAATTTCACCATCATAAACTCTTTCTCCTTCAAAAACACAACTTGCATAGTGTAGACCATGATTTAAAATATGAATATTTGCTTTTTGCCATTCAACAGTCTTACCGTTAAACCAAATTTTTCCGGATCTTTTGTCGTAAGGTATAGTTTCCATTAGAAGCAAATATATAGATTTTTTTTTTATAAAAAAGTATATTCAATAACTGAATAAGTCAATATAACTTACCATTATGAAAGATTTGCTTTATTTAAAAGATGATCAAATAAAAGAGTTTATTCAACTCTTATACTATGCTTATAGAGAAACATTTTCAGATCCTAGAGAAATTCTTTCTAAAAAGTATTTCGGGCCAGCTCATCTGAGAGCACTTAATCTAATCGAAAGAAACCCAGGTATAAACTTAGGTGAACTTATTTTTAAATTGAAAATTACGAAACAGAGTCTTAATAGAGTGTTACGAGATTTAATTAAAGCAAAAATGATAAAACAAATACAAGACGATAATGATACAAGAAAGAAAAATATATTTTTAGACAAAGAGGGCAAAATTTTTTTTGAGGCGGTTTATAGCACTCAAAAAAAAAGAATATTTAACGCTTTAAAAAGTTCAAATTCAGACTCGGTTATAAAATTTAAAAACGTATTAAAAAAAATTATTGATGGCAAATAACAGTACTCATATTCTTGTTGTTGATGATGATGATAGAATCAGATCTCTGCTTAAAGATTATTTATCATCTAAAAATTACGTTGTTTCAAGTGCTGAAAATGCCGATGAGGCAAAAAAGAAAATTGAATTTCTCAAGTATGATATAATAATCTTAGATGTTATGATGCCAGGCCAAGATGGTTATCAGCTTACCAAAGAAATTAAAAAGAAATTTAAAGTACCAATCATTTTATTAACAGCAAAAGGAGAGGTAGAGAATAGAATCAAAGGTTTAGAATTAGGTGCTGATGACTACGTTGGAAAACCTTTCGAGCCAAAAGAGCTCTTATTAAGAATTGAAAATATTATAAAAAATAATAATAAGATTGATACTAAGACAGTTCATTATATCGGTAATGCCCAAGTTGATCTTAATAAAATGACATTAAGATTAAATAATAAAGACAAAAAAATTAATATTTCTGAAAAAAAAGTTCTAATTGAAATGCTTTCAAACCCAGGAAAAACATATTCTCGTGATGAAATAGGAAAAATTTCTGGAATAAATCAGGAGAGGTCTATAGATGTTATGATAACCAGATTAAGACAGAAGATAGAAATTAACCCTAGAAATCCAAAATATTTACAAACTATTAGAGGCTCAGGATATGTTCTCTGGATTGAATAAGTTTATCAAAATTATTTTACCAAAAAGACTTTTTTATAGAGCTTTAATTATTGTTGCTGCTCCTACTATTATACTTCAGATAATAATTACTATAGTTTTCTATGATAGTATTTGGATTAAAGCTAATAAAAATATTACTAGATCTTTAGTTGCACAACTAAAAACTATCGAAGAAATGTATCAAAACGATAAAAAAAATTTAGATTTTTTTACTGATAGTTATAAAAATAACTTTAACTTTGAAATAGGTATAATTAAAGAAAAATTTCCTACAATCTCAGGTGAGAGAAGATTTAGTCCAATGGATAGATCTCTTAGAAGAGAATTAAAATCAACTTTTGGAAATAATAATTATTGGTTTAGTACATCGAAGTTCAAAAATGCGGTAGAAATTAAAATAAGATCTCAAAATGATGTGATTGAATTTTTAGTTCCAAAAGAGATGGTTTCAGCTTCTTCGGTTAGATTATTTGTTTTGTGGACTACACTTCCATCTTTAGTTCTAATAGTAATTGCTTTAATTTTTTTAAAAAATCAAACGAGACCATTAGTACGTTTAGCTAAAGCTGCTGAAAGATTTGGTAAAGGTGAATATGTGAACAATTTTAGGCCTTCAGGCGCCCAAGAAATAAGGAAAGCTGCCTATGAATTCGATAGAATGGTTAAAAGAATAAATAGACACTTAAATCAAAGGTCAGAAATGTTATCGGGAATAAGTCATGACTTGAGAACACCATTGACTAGATTAAAACTTCAACTAGCTATGCTTAAAGAGAAAGATATTTCTAAAAACATGTCGAAAGATATTGATGAGATGGAGTCCATGCTTAACAACTACCTGCAGTTTGCCAAAACGCAAGCAACGGAAAGTACTTCTGACATAAACCTGAAAAACTTATTTTATGAAATCACAAATGACTTTAATACAAAAAATTTGCAAGTCTCACACATTGACGAAATACAATTTAAAGGTAGACCGTTAGCTTTAAAAAGATGTATTGAAAACATTGTTCAGAACGCATTAACTTACGGAGAAAAAGTGTTAGTAGAAGTGGAAAAAAGTACCAATAGAATAGCAATTATTTTTCATGATGATGGTCCTGGTATTCCTGAAGACCAATATAAAAACGTTTTTAAACCTTTTTTTAGATTGGACAAAAGTAGAAGCTTAAACCAATCAGGAGTAGGTTTAGGTTTAGCTATCGTTGAAGATATCATTAATTCTCATGGAGGCAGTATTCAACTTGGTAAAAGTAAGTTAAATGGATTGCTAGTTAAGATTTCTTTACCTTTTTAATTTTTTTATTTTTTTTTAATTTTTTAATAATTATATCCTGATTTTGTACAATCTTTTTAAGAACTTCAAATTCATTTCTAGTAACGAGGTTAAGGTCGTTTATTATCTTATCTTTTGTAAATTTTAAGTCGGTTGATATTTCATTTTTAATATCTTTTGAAGTTAAAATACTTTTTTCTATTAATTCAGATAGTGTTTTTAAAATTTTTTCTGAGTTACCCATAAGTTATCTTATTTGATAGGAGTAAAAATTTCAAATATGATATAATAAAATATGTTTACTCATAATTTCGACCCTATAATCTTTAACTTGGGTATTATTTCTATAAGGTGGTACTCTTTGGCTTATGTCCTAGGTATTCTAATAGGATGGTGGTATGGCAAAAAATTAATATCAAATAAAAGTAGCTTAATAGGGCAAAGATTCAATTTAAAACATTTTGACGATTTAATAACTTACTTGATAATTTCGATAATAATTGGAGGGAGACTTGGTTATGTTATTTTTTATAATATTCAGTATTTCTTTAATAACCCAATTGATATTTTTAAAATTTGGGAAGGAGGAATGTCATTTCACGGAGCATTAATAGGAATCATTATTGGAACTTATTTATTCTCTATTAAAAGAAAGATCGAAACCTTATTCATGTTAGATATAATAGCCTGTGTTTCACCAATAGGAATTTTTTTTGGAAGAATTGCAAATTTTATTAATGGTGAGCTAGTTGGAAAGGTAAGTTCGATTTCCTGGAGTGTAATATTTCCTAATATTGACTCTTTGCCGAGACATCCATCTCAATTATACGAAGCAGTACTGGAAGGTTTAATTTTGTTTTTAATTTTGAATATAATCTTTTTAAAAAAAAAATATGAAATAGGATCATGTTCTTATTTATTTCTAATCTTTTATGGAATTTTTAGAATAATTTCAGAGTTATTTAGAGAGCCTGATATTCAACTTGGTTATATTTATGAATTAGCAAGCATGGGATCAATTTTAAGCTTTGTAATGATCTTGTCAGGTCTAGCAATGATTTACATTGTTAATAGAAAATGAAATCAAACTTAAAATTTTTTAAAAAAAAGAAAATATTGCCAGTAGATAAGTTTTTTAAAAATGTTCTTTACGATAAAAAATTTGGCTATTATTCATCTAAAATTCCTTTTGGCAAAAAAGGTGATTTTGTTACCGCCCCAACTATTTCAAACCTTTTTTCTGAATTGATATCTATTTGGATAATTTCTACTTGGGAGAAATTTGGAAAACCAAAAAAGATAAATATTGTAGAACTTGGGCCTGGAGATGGAAGTTTAATTAAAATACTTTTGAATACTTCAAAAAAATTTCCTGAATTTAATTCTGCAAAAAATATTTTTTTATACGAAACAAGTGACTATCTAAAAAAAATTCAAAAAAACAATATAAAGAAAAGTGAAATTAAATGGATTAAGAATTTTCATAATCTAACTGATGCACCTGTGATCTTTTTTGGAAATGAATTTTTTGATGCTATGCCAATTAAACAATTTAAAAAAATACAAAAAAAATTTTATGAAAAGAATTATTTGATAAATAGTAATTACAAAATAGAGGAAATATTAAAAAAAGCTAATAAACAAGATGTTAAAAATATTCGATCTTTCAAGGTATTAAAAAATCAAAGATTTATTGAATTTCCTAAGTCTGGTTTAACTGAAATGAAGAAAATTATTAAATCGATTTCAAAATTAAATGGTTGTCTTTTAATGGTAGATTACGGATATTTAAATCCTAATAATCAGAACACTTTACAATCTGTAAAAAAAAATAGAAGAAATGAATTGCTTCAAGATCTAGGAAAAGCAGACATTACCTCCCATGTTAATTTTTCCTTATTAAAAGAATTCTTTTTAAAAAATAAATTCAAAGTAAAAAAAATTATTTCTCAAAAAGAATTTCTTATAAAAATGGGGATAAATACTAGAGCTGAAATTATTGCAAAAAAAATGAAGTTTAGAGATCAAGCCAATCTTTATTTTAGATTAAAACGATTACTAAGTCCAAAATTAATGGGAGAATTATTTAAGGTAATTTTAGTGTATAAATCTAAAAATGATAATTATTACGGGTTTAATTAATGTTTTATTCAAAAAGTTTAAAAAAATTTAAAGAGATAAAGCATTGTTTTTTTTCAAGAAGAGGTGGTTTTTCATCTGGACTTTACAAAAGTTTAAATTGTGGAAAAGGCTCAAAAGATAAAAGAATAAATATTTCAAAAAACTTAAAATATGTATCACAAAAAATGTATGTAAAGAAAAGAAGATTAATCTTAATGTATCAAACACACAGTAATAAAGTTATTGAAATTAATGAGTCCAATTTAAATAAAAATATTAACTCAGATGCAATGATTACTAAATATAAGAAGGTAGCTTTAGCTGTTCTTACAGCTGATTGTGTGCCGATTTTAATTTATGATAAAAGAAACGAGATAATTGGATGTATTCACGCAGGCTGGAAAGGTGCTTTATCAGGGATTATAGAAAAAACAATTAGTAAAATTAAAAAAAAAAATACTAAAAGCGATATTTTTGCATCAGTTGGACCATGTATATCAACAGAAAGTTACGAGGTTGATTTGAATTTTTATAGGAAGTTTCTTGCAAAGGCAAAGAGAAATAAAAAATACTTTATATTAAAAAAAAAAAATAAAAAACTCTTTAATCTTAGAAAATATGTTAATGATAAGCTTTTAGAACTGAATGTTAAAGTAGATCACATTAATAGGGATACTTATAGAGAAAAGAAGAATTTTTTTAGTTACAGAAGGTCTTCAAAATTAAAGCAAAACGATTATGGTAGATGTATATCAACTATAAGTATGATTTAATTTGAAAAGTCAGATAAATAATTGTATAAGTAAACTTATTTCATGAAAATCTTATCTGGAACTAGTAATCTAAAGCTCAGTAAGAGTATTGCCAAAAATTTAAAACTTAAGCTCATAAACACAAATATAAGAAGATTTGCAGACGGAGAAATTTATATTGAAATCAATGAAAATATTAGAGGTAATAGTGTTTTTGTTGTTCAATCTACTTCTCATCCAGCTAATGATAACATAATGGAATTATTATTGGTTATTGATGCACTTAGAAGGTCTTCAGCTAAAACAATTACAGCTGTGATCCCATATTTTGGATACGCAAGACAAGATAGAAAGGTAGCTCCAAGAACTTCAATCTCTGCTAAGGTGATGGCAAATTTAATTACCAATGCAGGTGCAACAAGAGTGGTAACAGTTGATTTACACGCAGGACAAATTCAGGGATTCTTTGATATGCCGGTGGATAATTTATACACAGCACCACTATTTGCAAAATACATTAAAAAGAAACTCAAAAATAAAAAGTTAATTTGTGTTTCTCCAGATGTTGGGGGTGTTGCAAGGACCAGAGATTTAGCTAATAGAATAAAAGCTGATCTAGCAATTATTGATAAAAGAAGACCAGCTCCAGGAAAGTCTGAAGTAATGAATATTTTAGGGGACGTCAAAAATAAAACTTGCATAATAGTTGATGACATAATTGATAGTGGAGGTACTATAGTAAATGCTGTAGATGCCCTCATAAAAAGTGGAGCTAATGAGGTATATGTTTTTATTTCTCATGGAGTACTAAGTGGAGATGCGGCAAAAAAAATCAAAAGTTCAAAGATTAAGAAACTTATCGTTACTGATACGATAGATAATACTAAAAAAATTCATAATAACAATAAAATCGAGGTTTTATCTATATCTTCATTAATGTCAGAAGCTATAAAAAGAATAGCTAACTCTAACTCGGTGTCTGATTTATTTAATTAATACTTGTCTTGATTAATGTCTTGGGTTATACACCGTCTTCAATAAATTTATGAGTAATTTAAAAGCAACAAAAAGAGAGAATTTATCCTCTGGATCTAACAATAGATTAAGAGCAAATGGTTTAATACCTGCAATACTTTACGGGGGGAAAAATCCAAATCAGAATATTTCAGTCAGTAAAAAAGATATTTCTAATATTATAAACTCCGAAACATTTCTATCGAAAGTATTAGAAATTGATTTAGATGGTAAAAAAGAAAAGGTAATACCTAGGGATGTAACTTATCATGTGGTTTCTGAAGAACCGATGCATATAGACTTCATGAGAATAGTTTCGGGAAAGAAAATTATTCTTGAAATCCCAGTTAAGTTTATAAATCATCCTGACTCGCCTGGATTAAAAAGAGGTGGAGTGTTAAATATAGTAAGAAGAAAAGTTGAGCTTAAATGTCCTGCTGAAAGTATTCCTAATGAAATAATTGTAGATTTAGCTGGCACAGAAATTGGAACAAGTATCAAAATATCTTCGGTGAAACTTCCTGATAATGTAATGCCAACTATTACAGACCGTGACTTCGTTGTTGCAACTGTAGCGGCTCCAACTGTAATCAAAGAGCCAGAAAAACCTGCAGAAGAAACAACAGCTGAGGGCGCAGAGGGTGAAGCACCTGCTGAAGGAGCAGAAGCAGCGTCTAAAGATGGAGACTCAGCTAAAAAAGATGACAAAGCTAAAGATGGCTCTGCTGACCAAAAATCTACTGAAAAGAAATCTGAAGAAAAAAAACCTGCTGAAAAGAAATAATTAATATGCTTTTACTTGTAGGATTAGGAAATCCAGGCTCTGACTATACTAATACTAGACATAACATTGGTTTTAAAATTATTGATGCTATAAATTTACATTTTAAATTATCAAAGCAGAAACCAAAATTTAAAGGTTTGCTTACAACTGGCAATATCGAAGAAAAAAAGATTTACGCTATAAAGCCACTAACTTTTATGAATAACTCAGGTACGGCTATTAAAGAATTAATTGATTATTTTAAAATTGATGCAAAAGATGTAATTGTTTTTCACGATGATATGGATATTGATTTTGGAAAAATTAAAGCGAAATTTGGGGGAAGTAGTGCTGGTCACAACGGTATAGAATCGATAGATAAATTTATTGGAAAAGAATATTCTAGAGTTCGTATTGGTATAGGTCATCCAAAACAAAAAAAGAAAGTTAATAATCATGTTCTCGAAGATTTTAAAGAGGACGAAGAAGAGAAAATCAAAGAAATTACTGAAAATATTGTAAAACAAATACCTACACTTATTGACAAGAAAATGGATTTATTTTCTAGCAAAGTTAATCAAAACCTGAATGGGATTTAAGTGTGGAATAGTTGGATTGCCTAATGTTGGCAAATCAACTTTATTTAACGCATTGACTGCATCTAAAAACGCTGAGGCAGCAAATTTCCCCTTTTGCACAATTGATCCCAATATCGGTATTGTTGACGTAATTGATGAAAGATTAGATAAATTAGCTAAACTTTCAAATTCAAAAAAAAAGATTTATACAAATATAACCTTTGTTGATATAGCTGGCCTAGTTAAGGGTGCATCAAAAGGTGAAGGTCTTGGCAATAAATTTCTTTCACATATTAGAGAGGTAGATGCAATAATACATTTAGTGAGGTGTTTCGACTCAGAAAAAATTACTCATGTGAACTCAAGGATAAGACCTTCAAATGATTTAGAAACTATTAAGACAGAAATAATTTTGTCAGACCTTGATATTGTTCAAAAAAAGCTTGAAAAAGGTAAAAAGAAACTGCTTGAGAATAAAGAAATAAAGATTTTAGAAGAAAAATTAAATCAACTCGATAAAAATCAAGAGGTAAAAATTAACAATGAGGAAGAAAATAAATTTTTATCTAGTATAGGTTTATTAAGTATTAAACCTAAAATAATTGTATGTAATGTAGATGAAGATAATTTAGCCAAAGGAAACCAGTATACTGAAGAAGTAAAAAATAAATATCCTAATGAAAAAATTATAAATATCTGTGCTGATATAGAAGATCAGCTCTCAGGCTTAGATAAAAATGAAAAAGAAGTTTTTATGCAAGATATTGGTTTAAATAAAACTGGGTTAAATCAATTAATTAAAGAGGGATACGATCTTTTAAAATTAGATACTTTTTTTACATCAGGTCCAGAGGAAAGTAGGGCTTGGACAGTAAGAAAAAATACTCTTGCTCCAAAAGCAGCTAGTGTCATTCATACAGATTTTGAAAAAAATTTTATTAGAGCAGAAGCTGTATCTTGTCAAGATTTTATAAAATATGGCAGTGCAGAAAAATGTAAAGAAAATGGAAAATTAAGAATTGAAGGAAAAGATTATATTGTAAAAGATGGTGATGTTTTATACTTCAGAGTCAATCCTTGACCATATTTTTTTCATGCTCAAGTAAACTAATATTGTTAAAAGCACTAAATAAATAATTACCTTTACGCCAGTTTTATGTCTCTCCTCAAGTTCAGGCTCAGCTGCCCATGCAAGAAAAGTTGTCACGTCTTTAGCCATTTGATCTACAGTAGACTCTGTTCCGTCGGCGTACTCAACCAAACCATCCATTAAATTATTAGGCATTTTAATCTTATTGCCGACCATATATTTATTATAGTAAACACCATCATCGAGGATTACTCCTGGAGGTGGGTCTTCATAACCTACCAATACTGAATAAATGTAATTTGCCCCACCTTTTCTTGCTTTAACCAAAACCGACATATCTGGCGGATAAGCTCCTCCATTAGCAGCAGTCGCTGCCTGAACATTAGGATAAGGGCTTTTGAATTTGTCGGATGGCCTTCCTGGTCTTGTAAACATTTCTCCTTGCGCATCAGGACCATCTTCAATCTCAAAACTTGCAGCAATGGCTTTTACTTCTTTCTCTGAGAACTCAGGTCCACCAGGCTCACCTAAATTTCTATAACTTAGATACTGCATAGAGTGACAAGAGGCACATACCTCTTTATAAACTTGAAATCCTCTTTGTAATGATGCTCTATCAAAAGTTCCAGTTAAACCTTTAAAACTCCAGTCTACCTTTATTGGGTCTACCATCTCGGCGCTTTGTAGTGGTTTAAATGGGACTAGTAATAAAAAAAATAAAACAAGTAATCTAAGATTAGACTTTATCATTAACCTTCCTGGCTATAGATGGTTCTGCTCCACCAGATAAGACTGGTTCTGAAATGCTCATCGGTATTGGGTCGGTTTTCTCCAAATAACCGACAACAGGCATAACAACTATAAAATGTAAGAAATAATAAATAGTTCCTACTCTAGCTAATACTAAATAAACTCCTTCAGCTGGCATTGCACCTACATAACCAAGCATTAGAACGTCAATAACCAGTATCCAGAAAAATTGTCTATATATTGGTCTGAAAACTGCAGATCTTACTTTTGATGTATCCAACCAAGGAAGAACGAACAAAATAAAAATCGCACTAAACATTAAAATAACACCTCCTAGTTTGTCAGGCACTGATCTTAAAATTGCATAGAAAGGAAGCAAATACCATTCAGGTACAATATGTGCAGGAGTGACCAATGGGTTAGCCGGAATATAATTGTCAGAATGTCCTAAAACATTGGGTGTAAAGAAAACAAATCCAGCAAATATAATCATAAATACTAAAAGAGCAAAAGCGTCTTTAATTGTAATGTATGGGTGAAACGGTACTGTATCCTTAGAAGGTTTCTTTATATCGATACCTACAGGATTATTGTTGCCAGGAACATGTAAAGCCCAAATGTGTAAAACAACCAATCCTAAGATTAAAAACGGAATTAAATAATGTAAGCTGAAGAATCTATTTAATGTGGGATTGTCGACAGAATAAGCGCCCCAAAGCCAAGTTGTAATACTGTCCCCAACTAATGGAATTGCACTAAAAAGGTTTGTTATAACTGTTGCTCCCCAAAAACTCATTTGACCCCAAGGCAACACATACCCCATGAATGCTGCAGCCATCATTAATAAGTAAATCATAAGACCAATAATCCAAATTACCTCTCTAGGTGATTTATACGATCCGTAGAATAAAGATCTAAAAATGTGAATATAAACTGCCAGGAAAAACATTGAAGCTCCGTTACTATGAATGTATCTAATTAACCACCCATAATTAACGTCTCTCATTATATGCTCTACGCTTGCAAAAGCTAAATCTGCATGAGCTACATAGTGCATTGCTAAAACAATTCCAGTAACAATTTGAGTTATTAAACAAAAAGTTAAAATTCCTCCGAAGGTCCACCAATAATTTAAATTTTTTGGAGTAGGATAATCCGTAAGGTGTGCTCCAAGAGTGAGTAATGGTAAACGATCGTTAAACCATTTAGCTGCTTTAGATTTTGGTACGTATTCGTGTTCACTCATAATTTCTTATCCAATTTTAATTGTATTACTATCAACAAATTCGAACTTTGGTATCTCCATGTTCGTTGGTGCTGGTCCTTTTCTTATCCTGCCTGATACATCATAGTGTGAACCATGACAAGGACAAAACCAACCATTAAAATCGCCTTTATCTTTTAGAGGCACGCATCCTAGGTGTGTGCAAACACCTAACATGACTAACCACTCATCTTTACCTTCTTTTACTCTATCTTCATCTTTTTGAGGATCAGGCAAATCGTCCAGTTTTACTGCTCTGGCCTCAGCAATTTCATCTGAAGTCCTTCTTTTTAAAAATACTGGTTTTCCTCTCCATAAAACAGTAATTGATTTACCAGGTTCTATATTACTAATGTCAACTTCTGTCGTAGCTAAAGCTTGTTGAGCTTTATCAGGATTCATTTGGTCAATCATTGGCCAAATAACTGCTCCGACACCCACTGCTCCAACTGTATAACTAGCAGTAAATAAAAAATCTCTTCTGTTAACTTTTTTTTCTTCTTTGCTCATTTATGTAAGTGCTTATAATATAATTATTAAATAAAACCATATTATTAAGATTTCTAGGGTCAGAATGACACATAAATTGAGCTTAAATAATGCACATAGTACTTTACAAACCTGATATCCCTCAAAATACTGCAGCAATAATCAGACTAGGAGCCTGTCTTAGTTTGAATATTCACTTGATAGAACCATGTGGCTTTAATTTAAATGATAGCAGATTTAAAAGAGTCGTTATGGATTATGCTGGCTTAAGTAAGATTGTTCGGCACAATAGCTTTGAGGCATTTAAAAATAAATATAAGAAATCAAGAATAGTTTTAATGACAACTAAGGCAAAAAAATTATATCATAAGTTTAAATTTAAAAAGAATGATATGCTTTTATTTGGAAAAGAAAGTGCTGGGGTTCCAGAAGAGATACATAAAATGGTCAAAAATAAAATAAGGATTCCTATGAACAAAAAAACTAGATCTCTAAATGTTGCAATGAGTGTTGCGATAGTAGCTGCTGAAGCTTTAAGACAAAATAATTTACTTAAATGATTACCCCTGAATTTAGAAAAAAAATGGCTGATAGCTGGTTTTCATATTTACAAACTCAAATTTGTAAAGAATTTGAGTATATTGAAAAGAATAAAGTAAAATTTTCAAAAAGAAATTGGAATAAAAATAAAAAAAATGAAGGTGGGGGAACTTCATTTCTGTTATCAAATGGAAAAATATTTGATAAAGTTGGAGTTAATAAATCTACAGTTTCAGGAATTTTTCCTAAACAATTCAGATCAAAAATATTAGGAGCTGAAAAGAAAGGTAAATATTGGGCTTCAGGAGTTTCTGTGGTCGCTCATATGAGAAACCCCAAAATGCCTGCGATACATTTCAATACTAGATTTATAGTAACTTCTAAAGAGTGGTTCGGTGGAGGGATGGATGCAACACCAAGTTACGATGATCAAAAAGAGAAAAAAATGATACATGGTGAATTAAAAAAAGTATGTGTCCAAAATAAAAAAAATTATAAAAAATATAAAAAATGGTGTGATGAATATTTTTATTTACCACACAGAAAAGAAGCTAGGGGCATTGGTGGTATTTTTTTTGACTACGAAACTAAAGATTGGATTAAAAACTTTAAATTTGTAAGAGAACTTGGTCTTTCTTTTATAGACATTTCAAAAAAGATTATAAAGAGAAAAGAAAAAATTAAATGGACAAGCAAAGATAAAGAAAAACAACTCTTCAAACGTGGAAGATATGTAGAGTTCAATCTTTTGTATGATAGAGGCACAAGGTTTGGATTAAACTCGGGAGGAAATATAGACTCAATATTAATGTCACTTCCTCCTCAAGCTAAGTGGAAATAGTTATGGAAAAAGAACCAATTACAGTCAGCGGTCTTCAAAATTTAAAAGAAGAATTAGAAGATTTAAAAAATGTTCAGAGGCCTAAAATTGTAGAAGCAATAGCTGAAGCAAGATCTCATGGAGATTTAAAAGAGAATGCTGAATATCATGCAGCAAAAGAGCAACAAGCATTAATTGAAAGCCGGGTAATTGCGATTAATGATATTATTGCGAGAGCGAATGTCATTGATGTCACTAAAATAGAAAATGATGGAAAAGTTATTTTTGGATCAACTGTAAAAGTTCAAGATTTAGAAACAGATAAAAAGATTTCTTATAGATTAGTAGGCCAGGAAGAAGCAGATATTAAAAAGAATTTAATTTTTTTTAAAAGTCCAATAGGTAAAGCTCTTATAGGAAAAAATAAGGGTGAGATGATAAGTGTAGCAACACCATCTGGAGAGAGAAACTTTGAAATTCTTGATGTTGAATACATTTAATTTGAATTTACTTTTATTATCTCTTCGACCTTTTCATTTGAAATTTTAAAATTATTATTTATCCACTCTTTCTCTAGAGTTTTTAAAACATTACCTAATCTCTGTCCCTCCTGCATCCCTTTTTGCTTTAGGGTTTCGCCATTTATTGGAAATATAGGTACCTTAATTTCTAAAATTTTATTAAGAGTTTTAGTAAAATCGTTTATTTTCACTTTTGAATTTATTGAAAAATTTATCAAATTTAGAGCTATTAAATGATTTTTTCCATTTAAGTAAACATTTTTAATTAAATTTTTTTCAAAAAATTCTTTATCATTTTTGAGTTTTACTAAATTTTTATAAAATTTTTCTAGGGTCTCTTTGATCTTATTAGGTGCGTTATACTTATGAGTAAAATATTCATGATTTTCTTTGTCATCAATCAGCATTACAGCCAACAAAATATCTACGTTTACTTTAGAGTATTGATATACCTTTTTAAGTCTTTCTAATCTGTCCAAATACAAGAATTCAGGAAATATCATTGAAAATATTTCCCTCAAATTGCTACTTTGATTAATTGTTAAAAAGTTTTTTAGACTTAAAATTTTGAGTAATTCAATCAAAATTCTCTCTTTGGAGATTTTTTGTATACCGTCTAGATTTTGTTTAATCGCATCACTAGTTGTTGGTTCAACAACAATATCATACATAACTTTAAATCTTATAAATCTGACAATTCTTAAATAATCCTCCTCTATTCTTTTTTGTGGATCTCCAATAAACTTGATATTTTTATTTTTAAGATCAACTGTGCCCATTTGTGGATCATAAAGTTTTCCATTAATATCCATGTAAATTGCATTAATTGTAAAATCTCTTCTCTCAGAATCTTGTTGCCAACTATCAGTATATTCTACATCTGCATGTCTTCCATCTGTTTTGATGTCTTTTCTTAATGTGGTTAATTCAACTTTGTGGTTTTTGGAGACAATAGTGACAGTTCCATGTTTAATTCCTGTATCAATAACTTTAAGATTTGTGTCTTTAAATTTTTCTTTGACCTGATCTGTTGTTAAAATTGTTGCAATATCTATATCATCTATTTTTTCATTTGATAGATGCTTCCTTACGCATCCGCCTACAAATCTCGCAGCCACTTTATCTTCGGAGATACCCTCTTGTAATTTTTTAAAAATAAATTTTAAATCTTTGTTTCTGTAAAATGGAAAAATAAAACTTTTGATATTTTTTAAAAAATTAAAATTTAGATTAAGCATAAATCTATGGCTGGGGCACTAGGATTCGAACCTAGGATGGCGGTATCAAAAACCGCTGCCTTACCGCTTGGCTATGCCCCAATTACAAATGACAGATATATCATAATTAAATAAATTTAAATAGTTTTTGCAATCGAGAACCAGAATTTAGGGTATTTCTTTCTCAATTTTTTAAGTGCGACTAATGAACTATTTTTATCAACAAACAAACCATAACAAGTAGATCCTGAGCCTGTCATTCTTGAAAAATAGCACCCTTTAAATTCTCTAATACTAAGTAGTAATTTTCTTAAAATTTTATGCTTTCTTTCAACAATGGATTCCAAGTCATTTTTAGAATTTATTAAAAGCTCAATAAAATTTTTTCTAGATGTAAGGCTTTTATTAAAAGGTTTTTTCATTTTAGAGTAATTTTTGACTTTGGCATATACATTTTTGGTGGAGCTTTTTATATAGGGAAAGATCAACAACAAATGAAAATTATGTTTTTTATTTAATTTGATTACAGATCTCAAATTTTTTTGATATCCCTGATTATGAAAAAAAAGTCCTAAATCGGTACCAACTTCTTTTGTAATTTTACTTAATATCTTTTTATTTAAACTTTTTTTTGTTAAATACTTCAATAGTGTTGCAGCGTTACTCGTGCCTCCACCTAGGCCAGCAAAAACTGGGATTTTTTTACTTACTTTTATAGAATAATAATCATGGATAATTTTATTTTTTCTCATTACTTTTAGAACTTTTTTGACTGAATTATTAGATTTGTTAATGTCTTTTGAAAAAGGACCAGTAAAAGAAACTTGGTCAAAATATTTATTTTTATTTTTTTTTAAAAATATTTTGTCATGTAGGTTAATGAGACAATAAATTGACTGAATATTATGAAGTCCGCTTCTAAGTTTATTTTTGATTGATAATGTTAAATTTATTTTTGCGTAAGACTTTAAGACCATATTTTTTAAAGGCCTTTAATTAATTTTTGTTCAATTTTTTCTTTTAAATCTTTTTCTGCCTTTTCTAGATTCAAAACGTAGTTCCAATAATACCTAGCCTGAATTTCATTACCATTTTGCCAAAGAACATCACCATAATGATCATTAACTATTGGATCTGCAGGCATTAATTTGACAGCAAGTTGAAGATAATCTTTTGACTCTTCATATCTCTTTAGTTTGTATAAAGCCCATCCAAGAGAGTCTATTATGTACGGGTCATTAGATTTTATTTTGTTTGCTTTTTCTAACATTTTTAAAGATTTTTCAATTTTTATACCTTGTTCTATCCAAGTGTATGCTAAATAGTTAATGACATAAGCTTGATTAGGACTCACTTCCAAAGATGCGAGAAGATCTTTTTCGGCTTTATCCCACTGTCCGTCTCTTTCATATGCAACACCTCTACTGTCAGTGACTTCGGGATAAAGTGGATGTGTTGTATCTATTTTTTTTAAAACTTTTGTATAATATTTTATAGAGTCTGCGTACTGTTCATTATTTTTTAAAAATTCAGCATAATCATAAGTTTCATAAATTCCTTTGGATGGAAGATTATTGAAAGAATTTGTATATAATTTAATTGCATCATCTTTTCTTTTCTCTTTTATTAAAATTCTAGAAATTTGTTTGTTTGAATACCACTCAAAAGCATTTCCATTCTTTCTTAACTTTTGATAAGTTTTTTTTGCACTTTCTAAATCCTCAATTTTATAAAAGTTTTCTGCTAAAAGCGTATTAAATGAGTAGAAATTTTTGTTTAAATATTTTGAAAAATTTAAATAAAAATTTGAGGTTTGAAAATATGATTGTGAAGACAAAGCATTTGCGGCTATGTAAAGTAATTCTGCTACAATTTCTACTTTATTATTGCAGTTAAAATCAGAGAGGTTTTTTTGAAGTTCTAAATTGACCTCGTATTGATTTAGAATTAAATTTCTAGGATATTTCTTCAAAGCTTTCTTAATAATTTTTCTAGCTTCAATTTTTTGTCCATTATTATCTAAATGTCTTGCATAAAAATAGTTATATCTAGAAAAATCAGTTTTTTCGTTTAAAATAAGTTTGTTGAAAAGAAGTTCTGTATCTTTGCTGTTGAAATAACAATGTAAAAAAACATTTTGAATCTTTTTTAAGTTATCAAATCTATTATCGAGTTGATTCAGTTTGAGCTTAGCCTCTTCTAAAGTGGTACCCTCCAAATCAGACCAAATATATAATGTATTTAAAATATAATTGTTTAAAACAGAAATTGAATTATTTCTTTTTGCTTTAATAAAATATTTTTTAGCAAGATCATATTTAGAATTTTTGAGGTAATTTATTCCAAGGACTAAATCACTTTCATAATTATTTTTCTTTTCTCTATCGAGTTTTTTCGCAAAACTGAAAGCTTGACTAAAATTTTCAGAATTAATTAAAGAATAAATATACTTTCTAGAGTAATTCGGATGGCTATCTTCAAGTCCATCAAGCTTTTTAAAGTACTGATAAGAGTCGGTATATTTACTTTGATTTAAAAGCAGAATACCTGAAAAATAATCAGCAATTTTATCTGCTTTGTTGTATTTGTCCAAATTTTTTGCCTCAAGTGTGGAAAAAAAAATAAAAATAATGACAAATATAATATGTCCTGTAATCTTCATTAGTTTTTCACTTTTGAGCATAAAATGTTAAAAAATAATAAAATTAAATTAATAAAATATTATAATCTTATAAATCACAATCTAATTTACAACAATAAAGCAATCAATAGGTATAAAAAAGATAATTATGAAATACCTGAAGATAAATCTAAAAGTTTAGAGCTTTTGAAAAAGTCTATTATGAATTTGAAAAAATGTGATCTTAAGAGAAATGCTAAGAACATAGTTTTCAGTGATGGCAATCCTAAATCAAAAATAATGCTTATTGGAGAAGCGCCAGGTGCCAATGAGGATGATGAGGGTTTACCTTTTGTCGGAAGAGCTGGAATATTGTTGGATAAAATGCTAGCTGCCATAAATTTAGATAGAAAAAAAGTTTATATATCTAATATAATAAATTATCGACCACCTGAAAACCGAAGACCTACGGATGAAGAAATTAAAAGATATTTGCCCTTCATCACAAAACATATTGAAATAATTAATCCAAAAATACTCGTTCTTCTTGGAAGCACTGCAATGAATGCACTTATTGGTAATGATGTAGTTATTTCAAAAATGAGAGGGAAGTGGATTGAAAAAGAATTTGGAAATTGTAAAACTTCCGTTATCATCACTTTTCACCCTGCTTTTTTAATGAGACAGCCAGCCCAAAAAAAGATGTCCTGGATTGATTTAAAAATGATTAAAGAAAAGAAAAATAAACTCAATATATAATTGAAAGAATTGATAACAGCTGGTGTAGACGAAGTAGGTAGAGGTTGCCTTGCAGGTCCAGTGGTTTCTGCTGCTGTTGTGCTTAAAAAAAGTATAAACCTAAATCTTTTAAAGGACTCAAAAAAAATACCATTTAACAAAAGAGAGGAAGTTTCAGAGCATATTAAGAAAAATTCTTATTACGCGCTGGGAATTGCCTCTGTTGAAGAAATCTTAAATTTAAACATTTTACAAGCATCTTTACTATCTATGAAGAGAGCAATTGAAAAGCTTGAAATAAAACCAGGTATAACTTTAATAGACGGGAATTTTGCTCCAAGGGGTCTATCAAATTATAAAACAATTATAAATGGAGATGAAAAAATTAAAGTAATAAGTGCAGCTTCAATTATTGCAAAAGTTTACCGAGATAAGTTTATGATAAGATTATCTAAAAAATTTTCTAATTATGCCTGGGATAGAAATTTTGGATATGGCACTAAAGCTCATTTTGAAGGTTTAAAAAAATTTGGTGTAACCTCACACCATAGAAAAGGTTTTAAACCGATACACAAGATATTGTCGAGTTAAGAATCTCAAACACAAAAATACCCGTTTTTTTTCTGAAATTGTTTGACCCCTGATTCAATTTAAAGTTGAATCTAGTTAATGTTAAAATTTTCTAACAAAATTATTAATGGTGATTGTTTAAAGGAACTTAAAAAAATTCCAGACAAAACTTTTGATTTAGTTTTTGCTGATCCACCTTACAACATGCAAATTGGTGAAAAGTTAACACGTCCGGACTCTAGCAAAGTAAATGGTGTTAATGATAAATGGGATCAATTTAATAGTTTCAAACATTACGATGAATTTTGTAAATCTTGGTTAGCAGAATGTAAAAGAGTTTTAAGGGATAATGGATCTATTTGGGTAATAGGTTCTTATCATAATATTTTTCGATTAGGCTATCATTTACAAAATTTAGATTATTGGTTGCTTAATGATGTTATTTGGAGAAAAAATAATCCAATGCCTAATTTCAGGGGAACAAGATTTACTAATGCACACGAGACACTTATTTGGGCATCAAAGACTAAAAAATCAAAATATACTTTTAATTATCAATCCCTCAAATGTTTAAATGATGATTTGCAAATGAGGTCGGACTGGACATTGCCAATTTGTAATGGAAAAGAAAGACTAAAGAAAAATGGAAAAAAAATACATTCTACGCAAAAGCCAGAAGCCCTACTTCATAGAATTATATTGGCAACTACTAATAAAGGTGACACTGTGTTTGATCCTTTTTTAGGTACAGGAACCACTGCTGTCGTATCTAAAAAATTAGGTAGAAATTATTATGGGATTGAAAAAGATAAAAAATATTTCATTGCAGCTAAGGAAAGAATTAAAAAGACCGAAACAATAGCCGATGACTACCTAGATACTATTGAAAATAATAAAACAAAACCTAGAATACCTTTTGGTTCACTGGTGGAATTAGGAATAATTAAACCTGGAGCATCTTTGTTTGATCAAAAGAAAAAGATTAATGCAAAAATAATGGCTGATGGAAGTATAAAATATAAGGATACAGAGGGATCTATACATAAAATCGCAGCAAAAATAATGGGAGCAGAAAGTTATAATGGTTGGACTTATTGGCATTATAATTTAAACGGATCGACTGTACTGATTGATAATTTAAGGCAAAAATTTATCGCGGGCAAACAAATTTAATTTTTATAGACTGTTCCTAAATAAGAATTAACAAAGCTTTTTCTTTTAACAAGGAGCTTCATGAAAAAGTTTCTTAATGTTTGCATAATTGAGCTAGAAAAATGGAAAGCAAAAAAATTAATATTTGATCTTCTCTTTACTATCTTTGCTCTTCTTGATCTCTCTTTAAAATAAGTATTCTGAATTTCTGCTTTATCATCTTTGATTAAATTAAATAACTCGTGGGCACTCTCTATCGATTGCCCTGCTCCTTGAGCTAAAGTTGGTAGAAATCCATTAAAAGCATCTCCAATATAAAAAACTTTGCTATTTGAAGACGGAAGTATTTGGGATGTAAAATATAACGGCCAAGATTTTAAATCACCTTCAAAAATTTTTTCTAAATCAGAATTTTGAGCAACGACTCTATCGATCAATGATTTAATATTATCTGGATCATATTGTTTATCTCTTATTATGCAAACAAGATTAAGTTCCTTATTTTGATTTAATGGGTAAATCACGATATGACAATTTTTTCCCATCATAAGACTTATTCTTTGCTCATCAATCTTTAATTCAGATTTTGTTTTTAGTATTGTTCTTACGGCTATAGCTTTTTTAAATTTTGGTTCATTTTTTTTCTTTTCAAAAAACGATCTTGTATTAGAAAAAATACCATCTGCACCTACAACTATATCAACAAGATCATTAGTATTGTCATCAAATTTAATAAGAACTTTTCCTTTTAATTCAGAAACCTCTTTAATTTTTTTTCCAAATCTTAAATGTTGTGTGTATACATCATCCTTTAAAAATTCAATTAGAGTTGATCTTTGTAAAGTAGTATACTTATTTTCTATCGTATTAAATTGTGTGAGATCTAATTCGCAAATTTTTTTATTTTGAATATTATAAAAATCGACTCCTGTTGGATGAAAAATTTTATTATTATCTATTTTTTTAAATCCAATAGTGTTTAAAATTTTAGTGCAATTTGTCGAGATTTGAATTCCGTATCCTTCATCGAGAGATAAGCTTTCTTGTTTTTCATATAGCATAAATTCATAATCAGAATTTTTCTTTATAAGATTTGCGAGAGTTAAACCCGCTATACCAGCACCAATTATTGCTATTTTTTTTTTCATTATAATAAGGTTGATACTTGTCTTAATATTTTTTTTGTAAAACTTGGAACAAATTCTTTATTATTTTTTAAAGAATACCAATTATACCTAGGTGGGAGCTTATTTGAAATTTTATAATAGAGATTAATATTTAATTTTAAATTTGAAATTGAATTTTTATATTTTTTTAAAAATATCCAATTTTGATCTTTTGTAAAATTGCTTGCTTCTTTAATCTCGGGTAAATTGAAATTTCTCAAAAAACTGATTTGATTATTTTTGGTCAAAGCAATTTGTTTTTTTTTGTTGATGTAACAAAAAATGTTATAATTTTTAATTTTAATCATTTTATTTCTTATACTTTTGATTTTATTATCAGATTTAAAATACTTACAAGTTTTCTTCAAACAACAAGTAAGACAATTTGGGTCTTTTGGTTTACATATTAGTGCGCCAAACTCCATTAAAGCTTCAACAAAATCAGCATTTCGTTTAGTGTTAAAAAGTTTTTTTTTATTTTTTTCAATCAATAAATCAAATTTTATATTTTTTTCTTTTATATTCAAATTTCTTGAAAACACTCTTTTTACATTTCCATCCACAGCAATTCTTGGCTCGTTATAAACTAAGCCTAACAATGCATTTGCAGTATAATCCCCTACTCCAGGAAGTTTTTTAATTTCAACTATAGAATTCGGAAGTCTTGATTTGTGTTTTTTGACGATAATCTTTGAGCATGCTAAAAGGTTTCTAGCTCTTCTATAGTAACCAAGACCTTCCCACATTTTTAAGATTTCATTTTCGTTGCTTTTAGATAAAGCTTCAATAGTTTTGAATTTTTTTATAAATTTATTAAAATATGGGATAACCGTTTTTACCTGTGTTTGTTGCAGCATAAACTCACTCAACAGTCTATAATACAGCTTTTTAGGTGACTTTTTGCCAACACGCCATGGTAAATTTCTTTTGCTATTATCATACCAAGCTAAAATGTTTTTTGATAAAGTCGAGTTTAAATGCATAACAAAAATAATAATAAATCGTATTCTTACATACAAGGCTTAAGGCCTTTTTCAAGTTCAATTCCTAAAACACTAAAGAAACATCTTAGAAAAGGTGGTTATAACTATTCAAATATAGTTGATAACTGGACCAAGATGATAAGTAAGGAAATATCTGATGCTTGCTATCCATTAACTGTGAAAATGGGAAAAGAAATGAAAGATGGAACTTTAGTTCTTAATGTAATTCATGGAAAAGAGCTTGATGTAGAATATAAAAAAAATGAAATTATAGATAAAATAAACTGTTTTTTTGGATATAATTGTATAAAACAAGTTACTCTTAAAGTCATCTCTAATAAAATTACTAGACATAAAAAGGTTTTACCTAAAATAAAAGATTTAAAACAAATAGATGAAAAAATTAAAAGAGTGGAAAATAATCAACTTAAGAATTCTCTTAGTAATTTTTTAAAGGCTTATAATGAAAGAAATAGTTAAGATATTTTATAAAGTTTTGTTTTTATTTTTAGTAATTTTTTCTAGTAATGTTCATGGCAAAATTTTAAGTAGTGGAGATTCAAATGCTAAAGTAACAGTCAAAGTTTTTTCCTCTTTAACTTGCCCAGCTTGTGCTAATTTTCACTCTGAAATCTATTATGATTTAAAAAAAGATTTTATAGACGCTGGATTGGTCAAATTTGAACATCATCCTTTCCCGTTAGACTTGGCAGCCCTAAATGCGGAAATTATTTTAAGATGTAACAATAAAGAAGAAAAAAAATTTGAACTTCTAGGTATTATATATAAAAAACAAAATTTATGGGCAGTTGGTTCTGATATAAATAAAATAAATGAGTCAATTAAGAAAATTGGGTCAGAATTTAATATGAAAGATGAGAAAATGAATAATTGTCTAAAAAATGATAAATCACAAGATGAAATATTAAATCAAAGAATTGAAGCTCAGAAAAAATACAATATACAATCAACGCCTACAGTATTTATAAATGAAAAGAAATATTCTGGTAAAGTTAATTATAAACAATTTAAAAAAGCTATAGAAAAAAATCTTTAAATGAAATTTAAAAATCTAGAAATGACAGGTTTTAAATCTTTTTCGGAAAAGACAACTGTGCTTATTGAAAAAGGTCTTACAGGAATAGTCGGCCCTAATGGATGTGGAAAATCAAATATTGTAGAGGCACTTAGATGGTGTATGGGAGAAAATTCAGCAAAAAGTATAAGAGGATCAGGTATGGAAGATGTAATTTTTTCTGGAACATCTAATAGACCTTCAAAAAATATTTCTGAAGTTTCTTTACTTCTTGATAACAATGAAAAAAATGGTCCATTACAGTATAAAGAGTTTGAAGAAATATCAGTTAAGAGAAAAATTGAAAAAGATAAAGGTTCAAAATACTACATCAATGATAAAGAGGTAAGAGCAAGAGATGTTCAAACTTTTTTTGCTGATCTTTCTACCGGGGCCCATTCTCCTTCTCTAATTAGTCAAGGAAGAATTGGTCAGTTGGTAACAGCAAAACCTATAGAAAGAAAATCCATACTGGAAGAGGCAGCTGGTATTTCTGGTATACATGCTAGACGACAAGAAGCAGAGACAAGATTAAATGCAGCAGAAAATAATCTTAAAAGAGCGGATGAATTAAAAAGACAACAACAAAAGCAGCTCGATAATCTTAAAAAACAAGCAGAGGAAGCAACTAGATACAAAGAAATTTCTAATCAAATTAAAAAAATCGAAGCAGGATTATATTTTTTAAAAATAAATGAAATTGAAAAAGAAAAAAAACAAATTCAAGAAAAACTAAGTGAGTTGGACGATGAGATAAGCGCGGTCAATATTGATTATAATCATAATAATACGCTGCTTGAGGAGGAGAATAAAAAACTTTCGCCCCTAAGAGATAAAAAAATGGAGAGCGCAGCTACATTGCAGAAATTGAATTTAGATATGACAAATTTGGTTGAGGAAGAAGCAAGAGTTAAATCGCTGCAAGAAAAATTAGAAAAATCAATCAAAACTGTAGACTCTGATCTTGAAAGAGAAAAAAGCATATCGCTTGATGCCGATCTTAATGAAAAAAGAATTTCCAAGGAAAAAAATGATCTTCTAAATACTGAAAATAAATTATTAGAAGTTGAGAACAAATCTTCAAAGGAACTTCAAATATCAAAATCTGAGTTAGATAAGTTACAAAATCAATTAAATAATATGTTAGACCAAATTGAGAAAGATATAGACAATAACAAGAAACTATCTAAGGAGTCTTTTAGAGAATTAAAAGAGATTGTAAAAAAAATTACTTCTTCACAAGAGAAGTACGCAGAAAAATATGGAAAAAATAAGTCTATAGAAAGCGACTCAATAAAAAGAAAAGAAAGAATTAAAAACATTGATGTAGAATTAGAAAATTGGCGTAATTTAAAAACAAATTCTGCAAAAATGATTTCAGAGCTAAATGACAGAAAGAATAAAATTAAATTCGAAATAAGTGAAAATCAAAAAAATCCAGAGAGAATTGCTACTTCAAAAGGTCAAAACCTGCAAAATCTTGAAAACATTAAAAGAAGAAATGAAGAAATTGCTAGCGAATTATCTCACGCTGAAAAAAAATATGGTGCTATCAACGAGAACCTTAGAGAAATTCAGTTAAAATTAATTGAATTAAAGGAGAATAAGGCTAGAAATGAGGCTACGGTTGAGGGAATTGAAAACAGAAAAAAAGATTTGTTATATTCAGTCAAAAATGAATTAAACATAGACAGCGAGACATCATTATTGCCTCAATCAGATCTAAATGGGATAGAATTAGAGAATTTTCCAAGTATTGAGGAACAGACCGAAAAAATTGAACAAACAAAAAAACAAAGAGAGTCACTTGGTTCTGTCAATTTAAGAGCTGATGAAGAAACAAAAAAATATGAGACGGAAATTAAAAAAATGGAAGACGATAGAGCAGATCTCTACTCAGCTATAGTAAAATTGAAAACAAGCATAGATGAATTAAATCAAAAAGGTAGAGAGCGCTTGCTTGAAGCCTATACAAAAGTTAATAGAAAGTTTAATGAAGTTTATACAAAACTTTTCAATGGAGGGACTGCAAAAATTGAATTGGTAGACTCTGATGATCCACTAGAAGCAGGTTTAGAAATGTTTGTTTCTCCACCTGGCAAAAGGCTTCAATCAATAACACTACTTTCTGGTGGAGAACAGGCCCTAACCGCTTTGTCATTAGTTTTCGCTGTATTTTTAGTGAACCCATCTCCAATTTGTGTTTTAGATGAAGTTGATGCTCCTTTAGATGATGCAAATGTAACAAGGTTTTGTGGATTGCTTGATGATCTGACTAAAATTACTAATACAAAATTTATAATAATTACCCATCACGCTTTAACAATGTCGAGAATGGATAGACTTTACGGAGTAACAATGGCAGAGCAAGGTGTTAGCCAACTTGTTTCTGTAGATTTACAAAAAGCAGAAGAATTAGTAGCTTAAAAAATATAATGACTATTCCTGATGAATTTAAAACTCGCCTAAAAATTGCAAAATCTAAGCTTGAAAAAGAGTTAGATAAAGACAATAAAAAACAAGGGTCCTTTATGGGTAATGCATTTAAATTAGGTAGTGAATTAGTCGCCGCAGTCGCTGTTGGGACAATAATTGGGTTTATTTTAGATAGCTGGTTTGATACTAAACCTTGGTTAATAATAATTTTCTTTTTTTTGGGAGCAGCAGCAGGAATGCTAAATGTGATTAGGGCAGCTAACAAAATGCAAAAGGATTAGAAAGCTTATATGGCAAACAACCCTATGCAACAGTTTACGGTCCATAAAATTGGCCCTGAAATTAATATTGCTGGTTTTGATTTATCCTTTACTAATGCGAGTTTGTTCATGGTGATAAGTGCATCACTTATTATTTTACTTTTATTCTTTGGTTCAAAAGAAAAAAAAATTATACCAAGCAAAATACAATTAATTGCTGAGATGTTTTACACCTTTGTAGCAAAGATGATTAGCGATACGGCTGGTACAAAGGCTAAACCTTACTTCCCATTTATATTCAGTTTGTTTATGTTTGTTTTGTTTTGCAATATGATAGGTATGTTGCCATACTCATTTACGGTCACAAGTCACATTATAGTAACTCTAATAATGGCTTTATTTATATTCATTGCTGTAACTGTAATTGGTTTTATTAAACATGGTTTTAAATATTTGAGCATTTTTGTGCCAAGTGGTGTGCCAGCTATACTATTGCCTTTAATTACCATTATTGAAATTATTTCTTACTTGAGCAGACCAGTAAGTTTATCAGTTCGTTTATTTGCCAATATGATGGCAGGTCATACAATGTTAAAAGTTTTTGGAGGATTTGTTGTGAGTTTAGGAATATTAGGTGGTTGGTTGCCGCTTAGTTTTTCAGTAGCATTAACAGGCTTAGAAATTTTAGTAGCCTTTCTACAAGCATATGTTTTTGCAATATTAACCTGCATCTACTTAAATGATGCATTAAATTTACACCATTAATTAAAAAAGGAGGAAAAATGGAGTTAGAAGCGGCAAAAATGATTGGAGCAGGTCTTGCTGCAATCGCATTAGCTGGAGCTGGTGTAGGTATCGGAATAATTTTCGGTAACTACCTATCTGGAGCAATGAGAAATCCTTCTGCAGCTCAAAAACAATTTCCTAATTTGTTATTAGGTTTTGCTTTGGCAGAAGCAACGGGATTGTTCGGACTTGTAGTAGCTTTAATAATATTATTTGCTTTTTAGTAAAATAAATATGAAAAGCTTCTTAAGTTTATTAATAGCGCTTACAGCGTTAAATACAAATTTGTATTCGGCTGAGGCTGGAATGCCTCAGCTGGATCCAAAATATTGGGCGTCACAAGCGTTTTGGTTGATTCTTGTTTTCGTAATACTTTATATTTCATTATCAAAATTTTACTTACCTAAAATAAAAAGTAATTTGGACAATCGCGAAAATAAAATTAAAGAAGATTTAGAAAATGCTAACAAATTTAAAGAACAGTCAGAGGCAAAACTTAAAGAATATGGTTTAATTTTAGATAAGGCCAAGAAAGAAGTTAATAAAATACATTTTGACTCAAAAACTGCTTTAGATAAAGATATTCAATCAAAAAAGGAAGTAATTGAAAAAGAGATCGAAAAAGAAATTTTAAAAGCTCAAAAAGAAATCTCAGAGCTTAAGAAAAATTCAATTTCATCTATTCAAAATATTTCTGAAAATATTACAGCGAATATTATAGAAAATATATCAGGTGATAAACTTAACGAAAGTAGCGTCAAATCAGCCGTAGAAGAAATTTCCAAGAAAAACCTTACTAAATATTTATGACATTAGATGCAACTTTTTGGGTAACAATTTCATTTTTTATTTTTATTGGAATATTATTTTATTTCAAAGTTCCTCAAAAAGTCATAAAAACTCTTGAATTGCATATTTCAAATATTTCTAACCAAATTGGTGAAGCAGAGAAACTAAAAGAGGATGCAAAAAATATTTTAATTGAACAAGAAAAAAAAATTAGTAATTCAAAAAATGAAGTTAAAGTTATGATAGATAAAGCCAATGAGGAGGCAGAAAAAAATGTTATTAATACAAATAATGAGTTTCATAACTTAATGGAGAATAAAAAAAAGAATGCTGAAGAAAGGATAAAACAGTTAAAAAATCAAGCAATGAAAGATATTAAAAATGCCTCAGTGAAAATAGCTATAGAGTCGGTTGAAAAATTGATTAAAAACTCTCTGGATAAAAGCAAATTAGATAAAATTTACAGCTCTAGCATCGAAGAAACAAAATTAGCACTTAAGAAGAAATCTAGTTAGAATAGGCCATAAAATTATGGCAAAAAAAACAATTGTTATTGGTTCAGGTTTTGGAGGACTGGCTGCTGCACTTAGATTAAGAGCTAAAGGCCATAAAGTTACTTTAGTAGAAAAACATCCTGATCTAGGTGGTCGAGCGAGAGTTTTTAAAAAAGATCGGTTCATTTATGATGGCGGTCCAACGGTAATAACTGCTCCGTACTTATTTGAAGAATTATTTTCATTATTTAATAAAAATATTTCAGATTACGTAGAAATAGTACCTTTAGATTTATGGTACAGATTTGTATTTAGTAATGGTGATACATTTGACTACAATGGTGATGATAAATCTATGGAGCAACAAGTTAAAAAATTTAACCCCACTGATTATGAAGGATATAAAAATTTAGTAAATTTTACTGAAAAAATTTTTAATAAAGGTTTTACAGATTTGTCTGACAAGCCCTTTAATAATTTGATCTTTATGATGAAACAAATTCCATCTTTATTAAAATTAAAAAGTTATAAGTCAGTGTATAGTTTAGTTTCGAAATATATATCTAATGAAAAATTAAGAAGAGTATTTAGTATGCATCCCCTTTTAGTAGGTGGAAATCCTTTTAGCACAACTTCAATTTATACATTAATTTTATTTTTAGAGAAAAAATGGGGTATTCATTATTCAATGGGAGGAACAGGAAGTGTTGTTAAAGCTTTAGAAAAACTAATGATAGAGGAAAACATCAAAATCATAAAAAACGCTGAAGTCACAGATATACTTACAGAAAACAAAAAAGTTAAAGGTGTTAAAATTAATAATTCAAAAATAATTAATAGCGACTATGTGATTTGCAACTCTGATCCTCCAAATGTTTACAACAACTTGATAAAATCAAAAGAAGATTATGATTTTTTGTTTAAACAAAAAATGAAAAGAATGGATTACTCAATGGGTTTATTTGTTTATTATTTTGGATCTAAAAAAAAATATAATGATGTTGCACATCACACGATTTATTTTGGGGAAGCTTATGAAAAGCATCTTGATAAAATCTTTGAAAAGAAAATTCTTTCTGATGATATAAGCTATTATTTGCATCGACCTTCTGCAACAGATCCTAATATGGCTCCAGATGGTCAAGATGCTTTTTATGTATTAGTTCCAGTCCCAAATAATTTATCTAAAGTTAATTGGATCGAAGAAGGTGATAAATTTAAAGATTTAGTTTTAGATAAAATGAATAAAACTGTTCTGCCTGGCATTAAAGATAATGTGGTAAGTGATTTTTATTTAACCCCTGACTACTTCGAAATAGATCTTGCAACTCTTTATGGATCTGGATTTTCAATTCAACCAAAGTTTTCTCAGTCGGCCTATTTCAGATTTCATAATCAATCTGAAATATATAAAAATTTATACTTTGTAGGTGCTGGTACACATCCAGGTGCTGGAATGCCTGGAGTTCTATCATCGGCAAAAGTTTTAGACAATTTATTTTAATGAAAAGTAATTTATTAAAAAAACATGCTAAATCTTTTTATTGGGCAAGTTTTTTTCTTTCGAGTAATACATTAGACAAATGTTCATCTTTATATAATTTCTGTAGAACGTTAGACGATATAGTTGATGAGGATAATAATCTTAGCGTGAAGAAAGGAATTTTCTCAAAATTTAAAAAAGATTTTGAGAATAAAAATCTAGATAATCAAATTATAAAAGATATGTGGGCACTCATTGATAATGAAGGAATTTCTTATCAAGTAGTTATAGATTTATTTGATGGTATTGAAACAGACTTGGAGGAAAAAGTTGTGATAAATTCGAAAAAAGATTTACTTGTTTATTCTTACAGAGTAGCAGGAACAGTCGGATTAATGATGTCAAAAATAATGAAAGTAAAGAATAAAGAGGCTCTAAGAGGTGCAATTGATTTAGGGATAGCCATGCAACTTACTAATATTGCTAGAGATGTTTGTGAAGACAAAGCGCGTAATAGACAATATGTTAAACACGATTTTTCATCAATTCAAGCTATTATAAATGAGTCTAAAACATTTTATGAAAAGTCATTTACATCTATTAGCAGTATACCAATTAAAACTAGATTTTCAGTTATTGTCGCAAGACGGGTTTATAGAAAAATAGGTGACTACATTCTTAAACAACATAACATAGATAATTATAATAAAGCCGGCAAAATCTATGTCCCAGTATTTGAAAAGATAATTCAGACTTTGTTATCTATTATTGACTTTATCAAGTTATTATTCATAAAAAATTTAAATTACAACAATCAATTGAATCATAATATTTTAGAACAAGAGATTAACTTAAATGAAAGAATTTGATTATATTATTGTTGGAGGTGGGTGCGCGGGTTTATCTTTAGCCTATGAGCTTGAAATAAATGATAAGTTAAAGGAGAAAACTTTAGCAATAATAGAAACCCGTGAAGAGTATAAGAGAGACAAAACTTGGTCATTCTGGAAAGTATTTGATCATAATTTCGAAGATTGTGTAATTAAAAGTTGGAATAATTTTACAATAAATACTGCTGAAAACTATAATGAACTAACAAATAAAAAATTTCCTTACCAAAGTATCGATAGTGGAAAATTTTATAAAAAGATAAATTCTAAACTCTCCACAAATTCCAATATTAGTTTTTTCAGAAATCTAAATGAAGTTAATTCAGAAAATTCAATAATTTTTAATAGTATTTTTGAAAAAGAACTTGATAAATCTGGGTTGTGGCAACACTTTCAAGGTGTTGAGATAGAGACACCTAAAAATATTTTTGATGAGGAAATTATAAACTTAATGGATTTTAATTGTGATCAGAGAAAAGATGTACATTTTTTCTACACACTGCCATTCAGCAAAAATAAAGCTTTGATTGAAACTACTTGGTTATCAGATTTAGAGGATAAGAGCCTCAGAGATTATGACCTTCAATTAGAAAATTATATTAAGAATAATCTGGGTATAAAAAAATATAAAATAAATTTTACTGAAAAAGGAGCTATACCACTCTTTTCTCCATCATTAAGAAATAATAATAAAATAGTTAATATTGGATCAGCTGGTGGGATGACTCGGTTAAGTACAGGTTACACTTTTTTGAACATTCAAGAACATAGTCGTTATATTGTAAAAAATATTGATATTATTAATAAAGCAAAAATATTTTCCATAGGAAAAAAATATCAGTTTTTAGATAAAGTATTTCTTAGAGTATTAGAAAATCATCCAGAAAAGATGCCTAAAATTTTTTTTAATATGTTTAAAACTTCTTCAAATACAATTATAAAATTTTTATCAAATAAAAGTAATATAATTGAAGATATAAATATTATTAGCAAAATGCCAAAATTAATTTTTTTAAAAGCATTGTTTAATTAATGGAAAATATTAACTTTAAGCATTCAATTATATTTTTTAATTTTTGTATATTGATAAGCCCTCTATATCTTATGCTCAATTTTGAACCAGTTATATTTTGCTTGTTTTTAATTTTAATTTTGGGAATTTCTCACGGCGCATTAGATAATATCAAAGGAAAAAAGCTTTTAAAATTATTTGGATACAGACAAATTATATCCTTTTATCTTGCATATTTATTAATCTCATCATTTATAATTATATTCTGGTTAATGTTTCCTAATACAATTTTATTGTTATTTTTGATTGTGGCCGCCTATCATTTTGGAAAAGAAGATACAGTATTTTTTTTTAGAAAAAAGTTTTTTATATCTGAATGTTTATTCTTCTTAAAAGGATCAACAGTAATTATGGCTCCATTATTATTAAAGAGAGAGGAAACTAGTGAGATATTTAGGATTCTAAATTTTAAAGTTTTTGAAACAGGATTTTTTAGTAATGAATTTTTAATTGGGATGTTATGTATTGGTTTTTTATCATCTATGTATATTTCAAAAAAAGAAAACATAAATCTAAAAGGCATCATGATCATGGACTTCTTATCTTTAATCATACTAAATCTTTTTTTGTCACCTATTTTAGCTTTCACTCTTTATTTTTGTTTTCTTCACTCAATTAGGCATTCGATTACTCTTATTTTTGAATTGGATAGCTCTTTCAAATCAGGGCTAAAAAAATTTATTATTAAAGCTATCCCTTTAACTTTTGTAACTGCTGTAATATTTTTATTTGCAATATATTTTTTAAATAATTTTTACAAGCTTGATGAGGCTATTTATAAGGTAATATTTATTGGTTTGGCGTCACTTACTTTTCCGCATATATTGTTAGAATATTTTTTAGAAAAAAATGAAAAAAGAACTTAAAATTTATTTAGCGTCACCAAGAGGATTTTGTGCTGGAGTTAAAAGAGCAATTGAAATAGTTGAAAAATCTATCAGCAAGTTTGGAGCTCCGGTATATGTTCGTCATGAAATAGTGCACAATAAACAGGTTGTTGAAGAGTTAAAAGAAAAAGGCGCAATTTTCGTTGATGAACTATCTGACGTAAATGACGCAAGTAGACCTGTAATTTTCTCAGCTCATGGAGTACCAAAGTCAGTCCCAGAAGAAGCTAAATTAAAAAATTTATCCTTTGTAGATGCAACTTGTCCATTAGTTTCAAAAGTTCACAGAGAGTCTGAACAATTAAATAAAAATGGTTTCGATATATTATTAATCGGGCATAAAAATCACCCTGAAGTTATTGGCACAATGGGTCAACTTCCGAAAGGATCAATTAAACTAATTGAGACAAAAAATGATGTTGATCTGCTTAAAGAAAACGATTTTAAAAAACCTCTTGCATATATTACTCAAACAACCTTATCCGTAGATGATACAGCTGAAATAATTGAAGCTCTTAAAAGCAAGTTTCCAAAAATTAAAGGCCCTATTAAAGAGGATATATGTTACGCAACTACTAACAGACAATCCGCAGTAAAAAAGATAGCTTCCAAGTGTGATATGTTTTTTGTAGTGGGTAGCCGTAACTCATCTAATTCTGTCAGGTTAGTTGAAGTTGCAAAAAAAGCGGGTTGTAATAATTCTCATTTAATGCATTCTGAAAAAGAAATTCCTTTCAATGAAATAGAAAATTCTGAAACCATCGGGATATCTTCTGGAGCGTCTGCACCAGAAAAGCTTGTTCAAACTTTGTTGAACAGTTTAAGAAAAGATAGAAATGTTTCTATTGAAGAAGTAATAGTTGCAGAAGAAAAGGTTGTATTTAAATTGCCGAAAGAACTCAATTAATGGCTGTCTACACAAAGTTAAATCAAAAAAAGATTGAGGAAATTTTATCTAATTATAGTTTAGGTAAGTTGGACTCATACAAGGGAATTGAAGAAGGTATTGAAAATACAAACTATTTTTTATCGGTTAATAAAAAAAAGTTTATATTAACTATTTACGAAAAAAGAGTAAAATCTACGGATCTTCCTTTTTTTTCTAATCTAATGTCATCTCTTAATAAAGCTAGCTTTAAATGCCCTGCTCCTATTTCTAATAATAATAATGAAACTATTACAAATTTTGGGGAAAAAAAATTAATGATCGTGTCATTTATTGAGGGAAAAGCAAAACAAAATTTATCTCCTATTAATTGTAAATCAATCGGATCTGAAATAGCTAAAATGCATGAGCTCACAAAGAATTTAAAATTAAAAAGACAAAATGACCTATCCATAAATTCATGGAGAAAATTATTTAATTCAGTCAAAGATAAGTGTGAAAATATACATAAAGATCTGCCAAGATTAATTGAAGAGAATCTTAATGATGTTGAAAAAAATTGGCCAAAAAATCTGCCAAGAGGAATAATCCATGCAGATTTATTTCACGACAATATTTTTTTTATTCAAGATAAATTTAGTGGTGTAATTGACTTTTATTTTTCATGTGAAGATTATTTTGCGTTTGAAATCGCTATTTGCTTTAACGCTTTATGTTTTGACGGTCTAAAAAATAATTTAAGTTTTAACGTTACAAAAGCAAAGAATTTTATAGATGGATATACATCTGTAAGAAAATTGTCTAACGAAGAATTGAGTAATATTAAAGTTTTGTCTCAAGGCGCTGCTTTGAGATTCTTGCTAACTCGAGTATTCGATACATTAAATAAAGTAGAAGGAGCAATAGTCAAAATTAAAGATCCAATGGAGTATTTAAAAAGATTAGAATTTCATAAGAATGCAAAAAATCATGAGGATTATTTCTTTTAATGAAACTGAAAATTTATACTGATGGTGCTTGCTCTGGAAATCCTGGGAAAGGTGGTTGGGCAGCAATCATATTGGATGACTCTAGTCAATCAAGTATTTCTGGAAGTGAAAATAATACAACTAATAATAGGATGGAATTAATGGCTCCAATTATGGCATTAAAAAAAATAAAAATGAAATCAGAGATTACAATTTTTACTGACTCTAAATATGTTAAAGATGGAATAACTGATTGGATTAAAAAGTGGAAAGTTAATAATTGGAAAGGTTCAAACAAGAAACCAGTTAAAAATAAAGATCTTTGGATTAAATTGGATAATGTTTGTCTAAAACATAAAATTACTTGGAAATGGGTTAAGGCACATGCAGGTAACAAATATAATAATCTTGTTGATGAATTAGCAGTTTCGAAAACTAAATAGATTTTAAAAAGCTTTCAGCTGAAGATAATTCGCAGGTAGCTGTCTCTTTTTCTTCCTCTACTTTTTTAACTTCACCCTTCTCCACCAACATAGTGTATCGATTAGATCTTATTCCTAACCCTTTTTCGGATTTATCTACTTCTGCACCAATAGCTTTCGTAAATTTTAGAAAGGGATCACCAGCCATAAAAATTTTACTGCCAGCATTTTGGTTTTCACCCCAAGCCTTCATGACATTGGGATCATTTACAGCGATGCATATAATTTTTGTAATTCCTTTTTTAGTAGCTAAGTCGTAATTTTTTATATACCCAGGAAGATGGAGAGCTGAGCAAGTTTTTGTAAAAGCACCAGGCATTCCTAAAATGATAGTTTTGTTTTTACAAAGATCCAATATATCAATTTTTTTTACATCATTATTTTGATCAAGATAAAATAATTCGGAGTTAGGTAGTTTGTCTCCTATTTTTATTCTCATTGTATTTTGCCCAAAATATAATTTTTAACTTCTGAATTTGAATTACCAATAATATCAAATGTTTCCTTTTTATCTACATTCAACTTTAAATGCTTAGGTGAATCTAAATTTTTTCCTATAGCTTTTTTAATAGTATCGTTAAACTTGTAAGGATGAGCTGTGCCAAGAACAACTATATCCCCTAAATTTTTAAAACTTTTTGCCGCTCCTACTCCAGTAGCAGTATGAGGATCAATTATAAATTGATGCTCTTTATAAATTTTATTAATTATAGATATTGTCTCTTCATCTGTAACTTTTACTGCTTCAAAATCCTTTTTAATTTTATCAATTTCTTTTTTGTCTAAATTGAATAAATTTTTTGATGATAGATCATTCATTAATGACCCTACCTTACTATCGCTCTCATCTAATATATAATAAAGCAGCCTTTCAAAATTACTGGCAACTTGTATATCCATACTTGGTGTAATGGTTGCTTTCACTTTATCAGGTTTATATTCACCTGTATTAATAACTCTTTGTAAAATATCATTTTTATTTGTAGCGACTATAAGTTTATTTATTGGCAAACCCATTTTTTTTGCAACGTATCCAGCATAGATATCTCCAAAATTACCAGTTGGTACTGAAAAACTTATATTGTTTTTTTTTAATCTAAAGAAAGAATAAAAATAATAAACAATTTGACAAACAATTCTCGCCCAATTGATAGAATTTACGCCTGACATATTTATTTTTGATCTAAAACTATTTTCATTAAAAAGCTCTTTTACTATTTTTTGACAATCATCAAATGAACCTTCAATAGCTATATTATAAATATTAGCTCCACCAATTGTTGTCATTATTTTTCTTTGAATATTTGAAATCTTATTATGCGGATGCAGTACAAAAAGATTTATATTTTTTCTATTGCTTAATGCAGCTATAGCCGCTGAACCAGTATCTCCTGATGTAGCAACTATGACATTTACAGTTTTGTCTTTAGCGACTTCTAAATGGTCATACATATTACCAATTACTTGCATTGCAATGTCTTTAAAAGCCAAAGTGGGTCCATGATAAAGTTCGAGAAGATTTAAATTTCCAATTTTTTTTATATTTACGACTTCTTTATCTTTAAAACTACTATAAGATTTTTGTATCAGTGAGCTAAGTTCTGCCTTTTTAATTTCACCTGAGCAGAAATTAAAGATAATTTCTGTAGCAAGTTCGTTATAATTTAGTTGACTTAAATTATTAAGTTCTTCTTGACTATACTTCTTTATATCAGCAGGCAAAAATAGCCCTCCACCTGGTGCAAGTCCTCTTAAGAAAATATCTTTAAAGCTAAATTCTAAAGATTTATCTCTAGTGCTAAAATAATTCATTTTTTTCTTCTAAAATATAAATAATAAAAAATTATTGAGATTGATATTGCATACCACGTTATAGCATATTTAAGGTGATTATTTGGCACATCTATACTTATCTTTTTAGGAAGTGGTGTCTTGGCCTTATTATCCTCTAAAAAAATTACAAACTCATTAAATTGCTCTCCCGTAGCCTCTTTTAAATCTTCTAAATTTAATGAAAACCAAATATTATTTAAAATATCATTATCTGGTTTGAATATACTTGGTTTATAAATTTCTCTCAAAAGTCCAATTATTTCACTATCAGTATCTGCTTTAAAGTTTATGCTTGCGCTATCTTTTAATTCTTTTTTAATCCATCCTCTATTAATTAAAACATTTTGATTTTTGTCAGTCCTAAAAGGAGTGATTACATCATATCCAGGTTTCCCGCTATCATTCAAGCTATAAAGGTAAATTTGCTTGTTGAAATTAAATTTTCCTTTAGCACTTACTCTCTGATAGTTTGTCTTAATTGAATTAGAGTACTCTATTGGTTTAGAGTCTAATCCAAAAGTAATTTCACTTATTAGTTCTAGCTTCCATTGCAATCTATAAAGTTGCCAAGTTCCTAAAGCACAAAATAGCGTTACAAAAAAAATTACGAATAGTTGAAATAAAAATGCTCTTTTCAATTTGAGATTAGCTTCCCCAAATATAGATCGCAGCAAATAAGAATAACCAAACTACGTCAACAAAATGCCAGTACCAGGCTGCTGCTTCAAATCCGAAATGGTGTTGAGGCGTCGAGTGGCCTTTCATTGATCGAAATAAACAAACTGCTAGAAAAATAGTTCCAACAATTACGTGAAAGCCATGAAAACCAGTCGACATATAAAAAGTGGAACCATAAATTCCGCCATCTAAAGTAAATGTTGCATGATGGTATTCATAAGCTTGAAAACAAGAAAATATAAATCCTAAAAATACTGTTGCGATTAAACCATTTACTAATCCTTTTCTGTCATTTTCTAACATTGCATGATGCGCCCAAGTTACAGTAGTTCCTGATAACAATAAAATTAGAGTGTTGATTAATGGTATATCCCAAGGATCAAAAGTTTTAATATCTGCTGGAGGCCATATACCTCCTATAGAGTCTGGTGGAAATAAACTAGCGTTAAAAAAAGCCCAGAACCAAGCAACAAAAAACATTACTTCAGAAGCGATAAATAATGTCATGCCGTACCTGTGTCCAATTTGAACTACTGGCGTATGATGACCTTGATGCTCTGCTTCTTCTATAACATCTCTCCACCACATAAATGCACCATAAACTACTAACGCAAAACCAATCAATAATAACCAAAGGGCTTTAGAGTGAAAGTAATAAACTGCTCCAAAAGCTAAGACTAAAGTTGCAAATGAAACATAGATCGGCCAAGGACTTGGGTCAACTAGATGGTAATCGTGTTTTGGTTTTTCTGCTGACATTATGTGTTACTCTTTTCATAATAGCCTGATGAAAAAAAAGTAAAAGACAAAGTTACATCAGACATATTTTTAGTTTTATTATCATCAACGACTTTAGGATCCAAGAAAAATGTTAATACAAACTCTTTTTTTTCACCTGGTTGTAAAGTTTGTTTTTCAAAACAAAAACAACCTATCTTATTCAGATAAATACCAAATGGTGATGGAGATACATTAAATGTTGCTGAGCCTGAAGAAATTTCATTGCTAGGATTTTCAACGTTAAATTTAACTGTATGAACTTCGCCTGGTTTTAAATTTAAAGTATTCATCTCAGGATAAAATTTCCAATCTAAAGTGCTATTAATGTTTGTATCAAATCTCATTTTATAGTCTTGGTTTACTATAATTTTTGGAATTTCTTTGTCAGTAGCGTTTTGAGTAGTTCCGCCGAATCCTGTTACTCTGCAAAACAAATCATATAAAGGAACTGCTGCAAAAGACAATCCAAGCATTAGTAAAAATATCGATACTAAAGCGATAGGTGTTAAGTTTTTTTTGCTAATATTCATTATATTTCTCGATTATAAATTCCAATATTATAGAAAGTTAATACAAATAAAAAAATCATAAATAAGATTAATATCAAAGCTGTTATTAGGTTTTTTTTCTTTTTATTCATCATATTATTTTTAAAAAATTATCAATTAATAAAATTAAGAATATAAAAAACAAATAAAAAATTGAGTATATGAAAATTTTTCTCGCTATTTTATTTGAAATACTTGCTAATTTAGACCTATATAATCTAAAACATAAATAAACATAATATGCAGACATCATAGAAGATATGGCTAGATAAAATACACTAGCAAAATTTAAAAAGTAAGGTGCAATTATTGCAGGTAGCATCATTAAAGCATAAAAAAGTATATTTACCTTTGTTGTTTTTGTTCCAGAAATTATAGGAAGCATTGGAATTTTCGCTTTTTTATAGTCACTTGATTTATATAAACTTAACGCCCAAAAGTGTGATGGTGTCCATAGAAAAATAATTAAAAATAAAATTAGTGGCTCAATAGAGATACTTCCGGTTGCTATTGTCCATCCAATAACAGGTGGTAATGCCCCGGCTGCACCACCTATAACAATATTTTGTGGAGTTTTCCTTTTTAACCAAATCGTATAAATAAAAAAATAAAAAGCAATTGTTGAGGCTAATAAAATTGCAGAAATTAAGTTAGCTGAAAAATAAATTATACTTACTGACAAAGTTGATAAAACTATACCAAAATATAAAGCTTGATTTTTTTTTACTTTACCAGATGGGATTGGTCTTAAACAAGTTCTGCTCATCAAGGCATCTAGGTCTGACTCATACCACATATTTAGAGTTCCAGCAGCTCCAGACCCAATAGCTACAGCTAAGAGAGAAATGCAAGCAGATGTGAAGTCTACATTAATCGGTGCTATTAATAAACCTACCATACATGTAAATAGGACAAGAGACATTACCCTAGGTTTCATTAAGTTAAAAAATGAACTTAGGTCCAATGCTAAACCAAGTTTAGAGTTTCTAGATTTTATACTTATCTGGTTCAATTTACTTTACTTTAGGTAGCTCTTCAAAAGTATGAAATGGTGGCGGTGATGACACTGTCCATTCTAAAGTCGTTGCTCCTTCTCCCCATGGATTTGGTTCTGCTTTTTTCTTTTTCATAAAGGCGTACAATAGATTTAATAAAAATACTGCTAAACCGATAATAGATATATATGAACCAATTGAAGATATATAGTTCCAACCAGCAAACGCGTCTGGATAATCAGCGTATCTTCTTGGCATTCCTGCTAATCCTAAAAAATGTTGTGGGAAAAATATTAAGTTAACCCCTATGAACGTCAGCCAAAAATGTAGTTTTCCCAAAAATTCTGAGTATTCATAACCTGTCATTTTACTAAACCAATAATAAAATCCCGCAAAAATTGCATACACAGCGCCCATTGATAATACGTAATGGAAATGCGCAACAACATAATAAGTATCGTGAAGTGCTGTATCAACACCTGCATTGGCCAGAACTACTCCAGTTACTCCTCCTAAAGTGAATAAGAAAATAAACCCAATAGCCCAAAGCATAGGTGTCTGAAAACTTATCGAACCACCCCACATTGTTGCTATCCAGGAAAAAATCTTAATTCCAGTTGGGACCGCAATAATCATTGTTGCCGCTAAGAAATAAGCTTTTGTATCTGTGTCTAGTCCAACAGTGTACATGTGGTGAGCCCAAACAACGAAGCCAACTACTCCAATAGCTACCATCGCGTAAGCCATTCCTAGATAACCAAACACAGGCTTCCTTGAAAAAGTTGAAACAATATGACTTATCATTCCAAATCCTGGTAAAATTAGAATATATACTTCAGGATGTCCAAAAAACCAGAATAAGTGTTGGAATAGAACCGGATCTCCACCTGTTTGTGCTTCAAAAAAAGCAGTTCCAAAATTTCTATCTGTTAGAAGCATTGTTATAGCTCCTGCTAAAACTGGTAATGATAATAAAAGTAAAAATGCAGTCACTAGGATTGACCAAGAAAATAATGGCATTTTGTGTAAAGTCATGCCTGGAGTTCTCATATTTAAAATTGTCGTGATAAAGTTAATTGCTCCTAGGATCGATGAAGCACCTGCAACGTGCAAACTTAGAATTGCTAGGTCCATTGCTGGGCCTGGTTGTCCAGTTTTTGATGACAGAGGTGGGTAAATCGTCCAGCCCCCTCCTACTCCTTTAGCGCCTGGAGGACCATCAACAAAAATTGATACTAACAATAAAATTAGGGCGACTGGTAATAGCCAAAAGGAGATATTATTCATCCTTGGGAACGCCATATCTGGTGCGCCTATCATAATTGGAACAAACCAGTTTCCAAACCCGCCAATCATTGCTGGCATTACCATAAAGAAAATCATGATTAAGCCATGACCAGTTACTAACACGTTATATAAATGATAATCACCTCCAAGAATTCCGTCACCTGGATGCATTAGTTCCATTCTCATTAAAACTGAAAAAGCAGATCCAATTATCCCAGCGATAATTGCAAAGATAAGATACATTGTTCCTATATCTTTATGATTTGTTGAGTAAGCCCATCTTTTCCAACCTGTTGGATTTTGATGATGCTCGTGATCTGCAGTTGTTGCCGACATTACTTTATCTCCTTAATTTTTTTTGCTACTTTAATATTATTATTGATTTCTTCTTTGGCAAATTTAACTTTAGCCTCTTCTAACCATTTATTATACTCTTCTTCTGACACAACGTTTACTGTGATTGGCATGAAAGCATGTTTTATTCCACAAAGCTCAGAACACTGACCGTAGAAAGTTCCAGTTCGGTCAGCTTTAAACCATGTCTCATTTATTCTCCCAGGAATTGCGTCTCTTTTGACTCCAAAAGATGGTAGTGCCCACGCATGTAAAACATCATTTGCAGTTATCATAACTTTTACAACTTTATTGACTGGAACGTAAACTGCATTGTCGACAGCTAATAACCTTGGTTGATTTTCTTTTAAATCTTTTTCATCGATCATATAAGAATCGAAAATGATATTTTCATCTGGGTATTCGTAACCCCAATACCACTGATATCCTATAGCTTTAATAGTAACGTCTGCTTTAGGAATTTCATCTTGTGAATATAAAACTTTAAATGAGGGAACTGCCATAACGATCAAAATTAAACAAGGGACTAAAGTCCAAATAACCTCAATTAATGTATTATGACTTGTAGTAGATGGCACTTGATTCTTAGAAGCCCTGTATCTTACACAGACATATAAAAGTAAAAATAAAACAAAAGCTGTTATAGCTGTAATTATTGGTACTAGCATATAATCATGAAACCAAACAATATCGTCCATACTTTTTGAAGCTGACTTTTGAAAACCTAATTGCCAGTCCTTAGGCTCATTAGCAAAAAGCGATGATGGCCATGCTAAGAAAAGTGTATAAACAATTTTTTTAATCATGAGTTTTTATACAGCTTTTAGATGATTTCACAATTTCAATTAATGCGACAATTAATGAAAGTTATTGATAAAATTTACTAATGAAATCGCGCTTATTACAGCAGTATCAGACCTTAGAATGTTTCTAGATAACGTAAAAGGTTTTACAGCTCTATTTTGTAGGATTAACTCACGTTCTGCTGGAGAAAAATCACCCTCAGGACCAATTAATACACAAAAGGATTTAACATTTTTTAGATCTTCGGTTTCTAAGTTTTCTTTTGAATTAACATCAGCAAACAAAAGTTTTGAAGACTCATCAAAGTTTTTTAAAAAATCTTTTAATTTAATTACATCTGTAATTTCTGGAGGAACAAGTTGATTGGATTGCTCAGTTGCCTCAATCACAATTTTTTTTGCTCTATCAATATTCAATTCTTTTACTTCTGTTCTATCTGAAACTATTGGAATTATTTTGCTAACACCAAGCTCTGTAGCTTTTTGCAGAATATTATCCATCGGATTTTTTTTAACTAAACAAATTGCTATTTCAGTTTTAGATAAATTATTAGCTTCTTTGATTTTTTCTAAAAACCTAACCTCAACTCTATCTTTGTTTAAAAAAATTATTTCGCTTTTCCATTCTCCGTTTTTATTAAAAAAATTTAAGTTTGAACCTCTTTTAAGTCGCATAACATTGACGATATAATGAGTGTGCTCTTTACTTAACAAACTTGTATTATTTTCTAGTATACTGTCTGGATGATATAATCTAATATTCATTAATATCTATAATATAAACAAATTTTGAGGATATAAAGGAGCTTTATGAAAAAGGGAAAAAGAGCAGGAGATTCCCCGATAGGCATTGATGTAATAGAGGGAAAATCTTATTTTTGGTGTACTTGTGGAATTAGTTCTAAGCAACCTTTTTGTGACGGTTCACATAAAGGAACCGAGTTTTTACCTTTTAAATATTTAGCTGATCAATCTAAAAAAGTTTTTTTCTGCTCATGCAAACAAACAAATGATCAACCATTATGCGATGGTTCACATAACATTTAATAAATGATGAAAACAAAGGCAGTAGTGTTTGACGCTTACGGTACATTGTTCGATGTAAATTCAGCTGCTAAAAAATGCAAAGATAAAATTGGAGCTAAGTGGGAAACATTTGCAAATTTTTGGAGAACTACTCAGCTTGAATATACTTGGCTAAGAAGTTTGATGAAAAGACATAAAAATTTTTGGGATGTTACTGAGGACAGTTTGGATAAATCAATGAAAGTATTCAATATTGATAAAAATATGAAAAATGAGCTGCTTAGTCTTTATAAAATTTTATCTCCTTATCCTGAAGTAAAGGGAGTCTTGGAAGATTTAAAAAAGAAAAACTTCAAAATTGCTATACTTTCTAACGGGACATATGATCTTCTAAATGAACTAGTTGAAAGTAATAAGTTAAATAATTTATTTGATGATATTTTTTCTATTGAAGAAGTGAAAATTTATAAACCTGACCCAAGAGTTTATGAATTACCTATTAAAAAATATAAAATTAAATCTGATGAAATTACTTTTTTAAGTGCGAATACATGGGATGTTTCGGGAGGTGGAAACTTTGGGTATAATTCCATTTGGGTAAATAGACATAACTCAGTATTCGATATCCTCGATTTTCAACCAAAAAATGAAATTAACAATTTAACGCAGCTACTTGATATAGTTTAAACTTTCATTATAAATATTTCTATGTCTCAAATTGAAGTAAAAAAAATTATTAAAGCCTTAAGCGCCTCAGACGGTGCAGGAGTAAAATTAAAAAGAAGCATAGGAACTCCAGAAGCAGATTATATCGATCCATTTTTAATGCTTGATGAATTTGGTTCTGAAAATAAAGATGATTATGTGGCTGGTTTTCCACCTCATCCGCATAGAGGAATAGAAACAGTAACTTATATGTTAGAAGGAGAGTTTGAACATCAAGATAGTACTGGAGCTAAAGGTATTATGACATCTGGAGATGTGCAATGGATGAAAACTGGAAGAGGAATTATTCATTCCGAAATGCCTGCTATGAAAGAAGGTAAGTTATTAGGCTTTCAACTTTGGATAAACATGCCTGCTAAAATGAAAAAGAATAAGCCAGAATACCTTTATATTAAAGGAAATGAACTTGGAGAGCATAAAGATAGTGAGAAAATTGTAAAAGTAATTGCGGGTAAATATGAAAAAGCTGAAGGACCAGAGAAAAATCATAACGTTGATCCTATTTATTTTCATGTAATTTTAAATGAAGGAAAAGAATTTAATTGTGAAGTACCATCAGGGCATAATTCTTTTGTATACTTGTTAAAAGGAGAGTTAAAAATTGGAGAAAAGGATCATGATAAAACAGCTGACTCAAACTTAATTTTGTTAAAGCAGGGAACTAAACTAAAAATTACAGCAAGTAAACAATCTGAGTTTTTATTTATAGCTGGTAGGCCAATTGGTGAACCAATTGCAAGAGGTGGGCCATTTGTGATGAATACAAAAGCTGAAATACTTGAAGCTATTCAAGATTATAACAACGGAACGTTTGCTAAATATTAAAACTTAAAGTACGTTTCCGAAAAATGTCAAAATCAATAATTCTTAAAAAAAATGGGGGTCCAGAAGTTTTAGAACTTCAAGATGTAAAAGTTGGTTCTCCAGGGCCAGATGAAATCAAGGTAACAAACCATGCTATTGGTTTAAATTATATTGATACGTATCATAGATCAGGTTTGTACCCAATTAAGTTACCAAGCGGAATTGGTCTAGAAGCTGCAGGAAAAATTGATGAAGTGGGATCAGATGTCACTGAATTTAATAAAGGAGATAAAATAGCTTATGCATCAGTTCCACTTGGAGCGTATGCTCAGCAAAGAATTATTCCTGCTAAAATTGCAGTAAAAGTTCCTGATAGTATTTCTTATGAGTTAGCTGCAACTTTAATGACAAAAGGATTAACTACAAATTATCTATTATCTAAAACATATCAACTTAAAGCTGGGGAAACAGTTTTATTTCATGCAGCAGCTGGTGGTGTTGGTCAAATATTTGCTCAGTGGGCTAATAGCATTGGTGCCAAAGTGATTGGAACAGTCGGATCAGATGAAAAAATTAAAATTGCTGAAGATAATGGTTATTCACATGTAATAAATTATACAAAAAATGATTTTGCAAAAGAAGTAATGAAAATTACAAATAATGAAGGGGTGCCAGCTGTTTTTGATGGTGTAGGAAAAAACACGTTTCTCGGATCTTTATCATGTTTAAAAATAAGAGGAATGATGATCAGTTTTGGTAATGCATCTGGTCCCTTGGATCCTGTAAATGTTCCAAAAGATATTCAGCCAAAAGGTTTATACTTAACTAGGCCTTCAATAGGACAATATTTTACTAATCAAAAAGAACTTCAGTCAGGAGCAAATGAAATTTTTGAAAAAGTCAAATTTGGAAAAATTAAAATTAAAATATTTAGAAAATATAAACTAGCTGATGCTAATCAAGCGCATGCAGATTTGGAGGCAAGAAAATTGAATGGTCCAGCAATCCTTGTGCCTTAATGAATAAAAAAATAGTTTCTCCTTGCATTAGTATTTGTAAGACTGACCCTGTCTCTGGCTTTTGCTACGGGTGTGCAAGAACTGAGATAGAAAAGAAGTTATGGAAAGATATAAGAACAACTAACGATTGGAAAATGAAAAATTTAGATACTATAGTAAGTAGAATGAAAGGTTGGCAAGTTGAAACATTTAAAGAGTCTTATAAACACAAAACGCAAAAGGGTATCTCACTTTTTAAGAAAAGTTTATTAGAAAAATAAAAATTATAAATCTTTTTTCATAGAGTCCATATCACTTAGATGGAACTTTAAAGCTTCGTTTGATAATCTTATTTCTTGTAAGAATAAAAAAATTGAAAAAATCATACAAACACAACAAAACGCAAAACTTAATCTCGCATGGAAAATAAAATCCAAATAAAGCAGAAGAACAGTTAACATATTAAAAAGAAAACCAAAGGCTGAAAAACCCATAACGTATTTTAAATAGTTTGTCCTTTTGTTGAGAACGTGAAGCTGATTTTCCCATTCCGGTGGTATTTTTTTTTCAAAAGTATATTGATCATGTATCTGTCTTATTAAAGCACTGAGAGTATGAAAACGATTGCTATACATTGTCATCATTAAAGGAATGGCTGGGAACATTAATGCTGCTACTGTGTAGTCTATATCCATATCGAATCAAATTGATTATAAAGATAGTGTTTGATATTTACGAGTAGTATTTCATGAGACATTTAAAAATATTTGTAGAATTAACTAGATTCAATAAGCCGATAGGCTTTATGCTTTTATTTTGGCCATGTGCTTGGGGTCTTACTTATGCTCAAAGCTTTAATCCAAATAATTTCATATATTATTACTACTTAATTTTATTTTTTTTTGGTTCATTACTAATGAGAAGTGCAGGGTGTATATTTAATGATATTGTGGATAAGGATTTCGACAAAAAAGTCACAAGAACAAAAAAAAGACCTTTGGCTGCAAATTTCATCTCCGTCAATCATGCTTTTTTTTATGTAGTCTCTTTATGTTTAATTGCCTTTTTAATTTTAATACAATTTAATTCGCTTACAATTTTTTTAGGATTAGGATCAATGTTTCTTGCTTTTTCTTATCCTTTCATGAAGAGAATTACTTATTGGCCTCAATTATTTTTAGGAGTTACTTTTAATTGGGGGATACTTATGGCTTGGACCTCTATGGGCAACGATATTTCCGCTAATATTTTAATTTTATATACCTCGGCCATATTTTGGACATTGGGCTATGACACGATTTATGGAGCACAGGATATGTCTGATGATGAAATAATAGGGTTAAAGTCTACTTCAATAAAATTCAAAAAAAATATTAAGTTTTTTGTTGGTACTTGCTATTTTCTAAGTGCTTTATTGCTAAGTCTTTTATTTATAAAATATATAGGAATAAATTTTTTTACTTTTTTTTTATTAATATTTTTTTTAACTCTTTTTTATCAACTAAAGATATTTAAAAAAGAAAAACAGGAAAGTTGCCTCAAGGCTTTTAGAACTAATAATATATCAGGTTTAATACTATTTTTATCAATTTACATGCTTTAAAAAATGAAAACTGCTGAGCTAAAAATCATTCTAAAAAGACTTTATAACGAATATATAAAATATCATATTAAAACAATTTTGTTTTGTTTAGTGCTATCAATACTTGTAGCAGGATCCACCTCTGCTACTGCATGGCTTTTAGATCCTGCGGTAAAAAAAATATTTGTTGAAAAAGATCAAACTTTAGCTTGGTTAATACCAATCGCAATTATAACTGCATTTGCCGCAAAAGGTCTTTCTCTATATTTTGCAAGATTAAATATCATTAAGGTTGGACAAAAAATTTCTGGTGAAATGCAGAAAAAATTAGCTAAATCAATTTTGTTTTCTGATATTCAAACTTTAGAATCTAGACACTCAGGAAAGTATATTTCTAATATAATGTATGATTGCGGGCAGATACATCAATTAGTCAGCACTGGGGTATTGAATATAATGAAAGACTCCTTTTCAATAATATTTTTAGTAGGATTGATGTTTTACCAAAACTGGAAGTTAGCTCTTTTTGCTATGATAATGATACCTTTGGCAGCAGGTTTGGCAAAAAATCTAGGGAAAAAAATGGGAAAGGCAACTTTGCAAGCTAGTGAATTATCTGGAAAACTTGCCTCTTTTATGTCTGATATTTTTAAGGCCTCAAAAATGATTAGAGTTTACCAAAAAGAGGATGATGAAAAAAAACATTCTGAAGAAGTCATTAGCCAATTAGTAAATAAAAATATTAGGTTAGCGAGTATTCTTATTAGAGCAACTCCTATAATGGAAGTTTTAACAGGAATAATGATTGCGGGTTTTATATTTTACTCAGGAAAATTGATTAATGCTGGTGAATTAGAAGTGAATAATTTTTTTTCTTTTTTAGCTGCAATGATGCTTGCTTACCAACCTGTAAGATCGCTTGCCACAATCAACATGACGATACATCAAGGTTCTGTCTCTGCTAAAAGAATTTTTACAGTTATCGATAAACCAATAGAAATTAAAAATGATAGCAACTTACCCAAACTAAAAATATCAGATTGTAATATAGAATTTAAAAATGTTGACTTTAAATATGAGACTACAACCGAAAAAGCTGTAAAAAATATTAATTTAAAAATTGATGGAGGTAAAATAACTGCTCTTGTTGGGCAAAGTGGTGCAGGAAAAAGTACGATTATAAATTTAATACCAAGATTTTACGATCCGCAAAATGGTTTAGTTCAAATTGATGGTCAAGATATAAAAAAAATTCAACTTAATTCCGTTAGGAAATACATTTCTTTAGTAAGCCAAGATATAGTTTTATTTGATGATACTATTAAAAAAAATGTATCGTATGCTAATCCAGATGCCACACAAAAAGAGATTGAAATGGCATGTAAGTTTGCTGCTGCCGATGAATTCATAAACAAACTACCAGATAGATATGATACCTACGTAGGGGAAAATGGCGTTAAACTGTCTGGAGGCCAAAAACAGAGAATTTCTATCGCGAGAGCAATTATAAAAAACTCCTCAATAATACTACTAGATGAAGCTACATCTTCATTGGATACTGAGTCAGAAAGAATAGTTCAAAATGCAATCAATAATTTAATCAAAAATAAAACTACAATAGTAATTGCTCACAGACTCTCAACAATCCACAATTCAGATAAAATTTTTGTTTTTAAAAATGGTAAAATAGTAGACTCGGGCAAACATGAGTTTTTGGTAAACAACTGTGAGGAGTATAAATCTTTATACCATAATCAACTAAAGTAAATTTGATGAAACTCCTATATAGGACTATTGCTTTCATAATTTATCCTCTGCTGATAATTTTGACTTTTCTAAGAAAGATACTTAACAAAGAAGATAGATATAGATATAAAGAAAAAATTTTCCCTTCGTGTTTTGATGTAAAAAGAACAAACTCAAAGTTAATTTTATTTCATGCAGCAAGTATAGGTGAATTAAAAAGTATTCTTCCAATAATAAAAGAGTTGGAAAAAAAATATGAGAATTTAGAATTTCTTGTAACAACAATTACTATTAGTTCTGCTAATCTTGCAAAAATAGAATTAAAAAAATTTAAAAATGCAAAGCATAGATTTTTACCATTTGATGTAAATTTTTTAATGAAAAAATTTCTCTCTTATTGGAGACCAGATGCCATATTTCTTGTTGACTCAGAGATTTGGCCGAATTTAATTTTTTTAGCAAATAAAAGAAAAATCCCTTTGGGAATTATTAACGCTAGGATTACAAAAAAAACTTATGAAAGGTGGCGCTTTTTTCCCAAAATGGCTCAATCAATATTCAGTTTATTTGACTTATGTATTGTCTCAAATCAAGAAACAAAAAAATTTCTTGAAAATTTTAATGCAAAAAATATATTTTATTTTGGAAATTTAAAATTTTGTGAATATTTAGATAAAAATCAACTTTCAAATAATAATAGTAAATTTTTGAAATCTAATAAATTTTGGCTAGCTGCAAGCACACATGAAGGAGAAGATGAATTTTGTTTAAATACACATATAGAACTTCAAAAGAAGATTAAAAATATTAAAACTATTATTGTGCCAAGACATATTTCAAGAGTTGAAAAAATAAAGAAGATAGGAGAAAGTTTAAACCTATCTTGCCAAATATTAAATCCAGAAGATAAGATTTTTGATGATAAAGATATAATAATAATAAATTCTTTTGGAAAATTACAAAGTTTTTATAAGTATTCCAAAAGTGTATTTATTGGAAAATCTACAATTAAAAAATTTGAAAAAGTGGGAGGTCAAAATCCAATTGAAGCTGCAAAACTGGGTTGTAAAATTTATCATGGTCCTTTTGTTTATAATTTTAAAGATGTCTATCGACTTCTTGCAAAACAAAATGTTACTAAACAGGTGAATAATCATAAAGAATTGGTGGAAAATCTAATGCTAGATTTTAACAATGCTAAAGAAAATAATTTAGATTTTATTTCTTTAATAAGCCAACTTGAACAAAAAATACTCGATGACTCAATGAAAAAAATTAACCTTTTTTTAAATGAAAATAAATAAGCCAAAATTTTGGGATCAAAAAACAAGTTTTTATTCTGCTATCCTTTTTCCTTTTACTATTCTTGTCAGACTAGTGATTTTTTTTAAGAAGAAGTTTATTAAAAGTAGAAAATTTAATATTCCAGTTATTTGTATTGGTAATATATATTTGGGGGGTACTGGTAAAACTCCAACTGCTATTTTAATTGCAAATGAATTGATAAAAATTGGAAAAAAACCTTCTATAATTAGAAAATTTTATCTAGATCAAGAAGATGAATTTGAATTAATACGAAAATATCATAAAGACTTACTCGTAAATTTTAAAAGATCTGAAGCAATTTTAGAGGCAGAGAATAAATCTTATGACTCTGTTATTCTTGATGATGGTTTTCAAGATTATACAATTAAAAAAAAATTTAGTATTATTTGTTTTAATCGAAGTCAATTAATTGGAAATGGTATGGTTATTCCCTCGGGCCCTCTAAGAGAGAGTTTAGATGCGCTTAAAGACTCGCAAGTAGTAATTATTAATGGAAAAAAAAGCTTAGAATTTGAAGAAAAAATTTTACAATATAATAAAAATTTGAATATTTTTTACTCAAATTATAACCCAGTAAATTCAAGTGAATTTAAGGAAAAAAAATTGTTAGCCGTTGCAGGAATTGCAAACCCTAAAAACTTTTTTGACTTACTTCTTAAAGAAGGGCTCAAAATTGAAAAAGAAATGATTTTTCCCGATCACTATCAATTTAAGAAATCCGAGATAGCAAATATAGTAAAATATGCAGAAGAAAGGAATCTTCAAATTATAATGACTGAAAAAGATTACTTTAAAATCAAAAAATTTAATTATAATCAAATAAGTTACTTAAAAATTATTTTAAAAATAGATAATTGTGAAGAATTGATTAAGTTGATTTCAAAACAATATGATTAAGTTATTAAAATATTTTTTTCAAGCAATCATTGTTTATTTTTTTTTCATTATAGGAAAGATAGTTGGTTTAAAGGTTAGTAGAATTATATTCTCATCAATTTTTAAAATGGTAGCACCTTTTTTTAAATCAAGAAAAATTATAGATAAAAATCTTAATATCTTTGCGTCAGAAGTTCCAAATATAAATAAAAATCAAATTATATCAGAAATGTGGAAAAACTATGGGATGACATTTATTGAGTATATATTTTTAAATACTTTTAGAAAAAATTCTTCCCATATAGAAATTAGAGGTGAAAAAAATTTAAATATTGCAATCTCTAAAAAAAAGCCTTTGATTTTTGTGTCAGGTCATTTTGCAAATTTTGAATTAATGTCTATGGAAATAACAAAAAAAAATATTAAACTGGCTACAATTTACAGACCACTTAATAATATTTTCTTAAACCCCTTTATGGAATTTCTGAGGAAAAGGTTTGTATGTGAGAATCAGATTAAAAAAGGTTTAAATGGTGTAAGAGATGCTATTGAATATATAAGGAACGGCTTTAGTATAGCTTTAATGATTGATCAAAGAGTAAGTGAAGGGGTCAAAACCAATTTTTTTAATAAACCAGCATTAACTACTACTCTTCCAGCTCAATTAGCATTGAAATATAAATTGTCAATTATTCCAGTTTTTATTCAACGTAGGTCAAATAATAAATTTGTAATAGAGTTTCAAAATGAGATAAAGGCTGAAGAGTTTCAAGATAAACAAAGACTGACAGTGAAGTTGAATGAGGTTTTAGAAAATATGATTGTGAAAAATCCAATGCAGTGGATTTGGACTCATAATAGATGGAAATAATTTATTTATTCAACTTTTGATACTTTTTGTTCACCTCAATCGGAGAAAAATAGGCTTCTTGTAAATCTACGTTCCAATAATTTAAATTTTGTAATTTAATTTTTTTTCCTGAAACGGCGCATAAGACATAATCTCCCTCTTCGATAATCTCAAAAGAATTGTGCTTGAAAAGAAGTTTAGCTTTTTTTTCATTCATGTTTAAATTATACATTATATTACCAGATATGAATATTGGATTAATAGGAAGTGGAGGTAGAGAGCATGCTTTATGCCAAAAACTATTTGAGTCTAGATTATCAAAAAAAATTTTTTGTTTTCCAGGCAATGCTGGTACTGCCAATATTGCAACAAATATTGAGATAGATATTTTGAATTTTAAAAAGATTTTTCAACAAATAAAATTTCATAAAATTGATATTGTTATCGTTGGTCCAGAAGAACCTTTGGTAAAAGGATTAGTGAACTTCCTAAATAAAAAAAAAGTAAAAGTTTTTGGGCCAAATAAATACGCTTCAAAATTAGAAGGGTCGAAAGCTTTTATGAAAAATTTATGTAAGGCTAATAAAATACCCACTGCAAATTTTAAAATTTGTACAACTATTAATCATGTAAAGAATTTTTTAAGAATAAGCAATTTTCCAGTAGTTGTAAAAGCAGATGGCCTTGCCGCTGGAAAGGGAGTAGCTATTTGTAAAAATAAAAAAGCGGTTTTAACTGTCTCAGATGAAATCTTTAAAGGAAAGTTTAAATCTTCAAAAAAAGTGGTTTTAGAGGAATTTCTTAAAGGTGATGAATTAAGCTATTTTTTAGTGGTAGACAAAAATAGTTTTAAATTTTTTGGATCTGCACAAGATCACAAGCGTGTAGGAGAAAAAGATAGAGGGCCAAACACAGGAGGAATGGGTGCATATTCTCCGGCACCTATCGTCAATAAAAAATTGGAAAAAAAAATTGTTGAAAAAATTGTTAAGCCAACTTTAACCGCACTAAGGAAAAAAAAACAACCTTACAAAGGAATTTTATATGTAGGTTTGATGATTAAAAACAATGAGCCTTATTTGATAGAATATAATGTAAGAATGGGAGACCCTGAGTGTCAAGTAATATTACCAAGGCTAAAAACAGATTTACTTTTAATTATTAAAAATACTATTAACGACAACTTAAAAAATATTAAGATTAAATGGCGAAAACAAAAAAGTATGACAATTGTTTTATGTTCAAAAGGTTATCCAGGAAAGTACAAGAAAAATCTGAGAATAAATAATCTGAACAATTTAGAATTAAAAAAAAATAGTTTTATTTTTCATGCTGGAACTAAAATTGTCAAAAATAGGATTTTCACAGTTGGTGGTAGGGTTCTCAATGTTACATCTGTTGGACATAATCTAGCTAAAGTAAGAAAAGATATTATCAAAATAATAAAAAAAATTAATTGGAAATCTGGTTTTTTCAGAAAAGATATAGGTTGGAAGATAATAAATTAAAATGAGAATAATTAGCGGTAAATTTAGAGGTAGACAAATACAATTTATAAAATCAAAAATTACTAGACCCTTAAAAGATGTGGTAAAAGAAAATATTTTTAATATTTTAAAACACTCTAACAAAATTGAAATTCAAATTAATAAATCAAAAATATTAGACTTGTATTCAGGCATAGGATCTTTTGGAATAGAATGTATATCCCGTGGAGCTAAAAATGTAACATTTGTTGAGAAAGAACAAAAAATAATAAATCTATTGAAAGAAAATTTGATTAATTTTTCAATTACTGACCAAGCCAAAGTTTTCAATCAAGAAATTAAAAATTCTAATAATTTTTTTAAATATAAATATGATATTTTTTTTTTTGATCCTCCTTTCCAAGAAAACAATTTTGTAAAGATCTTAGAAAAGTTAAATAAGAACAAGTGTTTTAATGATAAACATATTGTTATTATTCATCGTGAGAAAAATTCTCGTGATGAACTTGAAAAAATTTTAGATATTGTAATGATACGACAATATGGACGATCTAAGATTATCTTTGGAAAATTTAACCAAGTATGATTTTTGTAAGTTTTTTTACTTGTTCTACAGCAGGCTGGTCAAATGGATCGATATCTAATATTTTTCCAACTATTGAGGTTTCTAAAATAAAATAAGAGAATAATTGACCTAAAGTTTCTTCATCACATTTTTTTATTTTAAGTTCTCTAAAAGGAATTTTATTGATTTTTAAAGTTTTAATGAGTGCCTCTTTTTGCGCATTTTTTATCTTTAAAAGATCTTTGTTATAAAGATAATTTATTTTTTTGGAAACTTTTTTAAACTTAATTTTCTTTTTCGTGCTTTCTTCTAAACTAAAAATATGAAATAATTTATCCCGAGGTCCATCTAAGTATAATTGTAAAACACTATGATGGTCTTTGGGAACTGGAGAAACTACAGGCAAAAGTCCATTTCCTTTTTTTCCCAAGCTTTCTCCGACAAGTTGTTGATACCAATACAAAAACTTTTCTAATCTTGGTGAATAATTTAAAAAAATAAGGTTCTTTAATTTTTTATGATAGATGATATTAGCGATTTTAATACTGCTTTCTTTGAGTAATGTTTTTTTCATTGATAAAAAAAAATTTTTTAAATTTTTTCTTAACAAAAAAATATTTATGCCCATGAGGTAAGCTGGCAAAATACCAACTTCTGATAAAACTGAGTATCTTCCACCAATAAAACATTTATGCTCAACATAAAATAAATTGTATTTTTTTGATATCTCAAATAATGCACTATTTTGCTTTTCCGATATCAAAATAACATTTTTTTGATTTTTCTTAATTTTATTTATAAAAAAAAAATTTGAGATCGTTTCAGTTGTATTGCCTGATTTAGATATTACAATAAATAGAACAGAATTTTTATTTATATTTTGTTTAAAGTTTAAAGTATTATCATAATCTATATTATCAAAAAAAAATAATTTCTTTTTAATTTTTTTCTCTAAAAATTTAAATATTGCATGAGTTCCAAGGATAGACCCCCCCATTCCAATAATTGCAATATTTTTATACATTTTAAATCTTTTCAAATCTCTTACTTTGAAATTGAGACTGAAATCTTTACTTAAAATGTTGTATACATTTTCTGGTTCTTCGATTAGGTCGGAAACTTCTTTCTCAATTTTCAAATATTTTTTATGAAATTTATTAGATAGTTTTTTACTTAAATATTTTGGATATATATTATTTTTGAATATGAAATTATTATTTTTCACTTACGTATTCTATCAATTATAGTATCCTCGACTGAAGATGAATTATTTTTTTTTGTTTTATTTGTACTCGGAACTTTCAAAATTTTCTTAATTCTATTTTCATTTTCGCCATCTTTTTTTTTTGATAAAGAACCTGGCTCAGGAATTTTATTAAAATCTGGAGGCAAGACTAGCGGCTCTTTTTTCTTTACTAAAAATTCGTCTGTAGATTTGATTTTTTCATTTCTCAAAACTTTCGCAGCATCTTCAAAGCTAGCACAAGACATTAAGATAAGTGGTATAAACAAAGTTAATAAAATTTTTTTCATCTATTTATCTTTTATAAAAAAGTTTTTGATTATTAAACATATAACCCCAATAGTAATAAAAATATCAGCAATATTGAATGTAAACCAATGAAAACTGCCATAATGAAGATCAATAAAATCTGGTACAGCTTTAAAGAAAATTCTATCATAAAAATTCCCAAGTGCCCCTCCAATTATTAGAGAAAATGCAGTTTGATCAAATTTGTCTGATTTCAATGAAATAAGAATTAAAGCAATAACAACTATTCCCACTATTGCGGAAATAGTATTGTATATTAAATTAGAATTTGAACTTAAAAGTCCAAATCCAATTCCAGTGTTCCAGATTAAATCGAAATTTATGAAATCGTTAATGTAAATGAGATTAGCATTTAAATTGCTAAGAATGAAGTTTTTAGAATACCTGTCAATTAAGAAAATAAAAATAATCAGAGAAAACATTAAAATATTTTTTTTTAAAAATATGACTTTATTCATTAGAACTTGCTTCATGACACCGATTACATTTTGTTTCTAAAATTTTCCAACATCTTGGACATTTTGATCCTTCCGCTTTTTTCACTTCAATTTTTAAGTCTCCTTTTTTTTCAGTTTTTTGTTTTAATGCTTTAGAAGTGATAAAGTATTCAGCTAAATCCAAACCTTCTAAAATTTTAAAGTTGTCTTCATCAGTTGAAATAGTTAAATCAGCTTCTAAACTTGAGCCTATTATTTTTTTTCCTCTTTTTTCTTCAATAGCTATATTTGCGACTTGTTTTATTTTGTACAAGCTCGTCCATTTTTTGCTTAATTTTAGATTCTCCCAATCATTTGGAATTTTTGGAAAATATTTCTCATGGATACTATTTTTTTCCTTTCCTACTAAATTATAAATTTCCTCTGAAGTAAACACCAATATCGGTGCAAACCATTTTAATAGGCACTCTAAAATAATGTTCATGACAATTACACAGTTTTTTCTTTTTTTTGAATTTAGGCTGTCACAGTAAAGAGTGTCTTTTCTAATATCAAAATAAAATGAAGAAAGGTCTAAAGTACAAAAATTTAATAATTCTTTATAAAGTTTATGAAAATTATATTTATAAAAATTATCTTTAAAAGCTTGCTCAACTTCAAATAATCTATGTAATATGAACTGCTCTAGCTCTTCAAATTCTTTAAATTTAATTTCTTGAAAAACTTGTGGATTAAATTCATCTTTCAAATTTCCAAGCATATACCTAAAAGTATTTCTTATTTTTCTGTAAGATTCTGCGTGCTGAGACAATATAGTCTTATCAATTCTTATATCCTCAGCATAATCGGAGGCAGCGACCCAAAGTCTAAGTATATCTGCTCCATAGTTTTTAAGGATATCTTCAGGTAAAATTACATTACCTAATGATTTTGACATTTTTAAACCTTTTCCATCTACAACAAAACCATGTGATAAAATATTTTCAAAAGGTGCTTTTCCCCTAGTCCCGCAGGACTCTAACAGCGAGGAATGAAACCAGCCTCTGTGTTGATCGGAGCCTTCTAAATACATGTCTGCTGGCCATTTAAGTTCTTTTCTTTTTTCAAGAACAAAGCTATGAGTAGAACCGCTATCAAACCATACCTCTACAATATCATTTAATTTTTCATAATCAGCAGGATTATAATCTTCTCCAAGAAAAATTTTAGGATCATCTGAAAACCAACAGTCTGAGCCTTGTTCTTCATAAATTTTTGCGATTCTATCTATTACTTTTTGATCTCTTAATGGTTCTTTAGTTTTTTTGTTAATAAAAATTGGCAGTGGCACACCCCAAACCCTTTGCCTTGAAACACACCAGTCTGGTCTTCCTTCAATCATAGATAGTAATCGCTCTTTACCTTTGCTAGGATAAAAAGTAGTTTCATTAATTGCTTTTATTGCTTTAGATCTTAAATCATTATGTTTCATTGAAATAAACCATTGAGGTGTTGCCCTGTAAATTAAAGGTGCTTTTGATCTCCATGAATGTGGGTAGCTATGATTTAACTTTCCATCTTTAAGTAATTTATTTTGGTCTTTTAATTTTTCAATTATAATTTTATCTGCTTTAAAAATATGCGTATTTTGGAAATAAGGTATTTCACTAGTATAAAGACCAGAACTATCAACAGTATATAACGAAGGGATATTGTTTTTTAAACATAAATTAAAATCGTCAGGACCATGGCTTGGAGCACAATGAACGACCCCAGTTCCTTGTTCTAAATTAACAAACTGTGCATCTAGCATTGGCACATCATAGTCAAATTTCATATTAAGAAATGGATGATTGCAAATAACCCCTTTAAATTCTGAGCCTTTAAAAGTTTTAATTTCTTTGAATTTTTTTATCTCGCAATCTTTTACGATTGCGTCAATCAATTTTTTTGCTACTACGATTTTCTTTTCTTTAAAATTTTCAAGCTCATCAATTTCTAAAATGGAATATTCAATATTGCTATTAAACGCCAAAGCTTTGTTAGCAGGAATAGTCCACGGGGTTGTGGTCCAAATTATCACACTAGCATCTTTTAAATAGTCTTTATTGGATGATTTGATTTTAAAAGCAACATAAATTGTATTTGAGGTATGATCCAAATATTCGACTTCTGCGTCAGCTAGAGCAGTTTTTTCAACTGTTGACCATAAAACAGGTTTAAAACCCTGATATAAACTTCCATCTAAAAGAAACTTTCCGAGCTCTCTGACTATTTGAGCTTCTGCTTCAAAACTCATTGTAGAATAATAATTTTCAAAATCTCCAACTACACCGAGTCTTTTAAATTCTTTTATATGAACATTAATCCAATTTTTAGCGAATTCCCTACATTCCTGTCTAAAATCTTTAATTGGAACATCATCTTTGCTCCTCTTCCTTTTTTTGTACTGTTCCTCAATTTTCCACTCTATAGGTAAACCGTGACAATCCCATCCAGGCACATATATGGAGTCTTTGCCATCCATTTGATGGAAACGAGAAATCATATCTTTTAATATTTTATTAAGTGCAGTACCCATATGTATGTGGCCATTGGCATATGGAGGGCCATCATGAAGTACAAATTTTTCTTTTCCTTTTGAAATTTTTCTTAATTTTTCAAAAATTTTATTTTGATCCCATTTTTTCAAAATCTCCGGTTCTTTGGTTGGTAAACTTGCTTTCATTGAAAAAGCTGTTTTTGGTAATTGTAATGAGTCTTTAGACATTATAATTTTTTGCCTTTTTAATATCAGTTTTTATTTGTTTCTTAAGATATTCAATATTTTTAAATTTTTTCTCACCTCTAATAAATTTTTTAAAAGTTACACTTATTACTTTATTATATAAATTTTTATTAATTCCAAAGATATTTGTTTCTAATAATAAGCTTTGACCATTAAAAGTAGGTCTGTAACCAATATTAGCTATACCTTTTTTGTTGAAATCACTAGTTTTTACTTTTACTGCGTAAACACCAAGTCTTGGAACTACGTAATTTCCCATTTTAAGATTACATGTTGGAAATCCTATTTTTCGACCTCTTTTTTTTCCCTTGATAACCTTGCCATCTATTACCCAGTTTCTATTGAGCAGTTTATTAACCTCTGTAATTTGTCCATCCCTTATTTTTTTTCTTATTAAGGTTGAAGAAATTAATTTATTTTTCTTTTTTAAAGGTTTGATGACTAAGTTTTTATAATTGAATTTTTTTTCAAATTTTTTGAGTGTTTTAATACTCCCGCTTCTTTTAAACCCAAATCTAAAATTTTTACTGACATACAAAAATTTACATTTTGTTTTTTTAAATATTATTTTTTCAATGAATTGTTCGGCAGACAATTTTGAAAATTTACTGTTAAATTTTATGATTATAAGAAAATCAATTTTTAATTTTTTGAATTGATTTATCTTTTGATGCAATGAATTAATTCTATGACTCTTGATTCTTTTATCAAAAAACATTACAGGCATCGGTTCAAAAGTCATTATTCCAAATGGCAGTTTATTTTTCACAGCTTTTTTTTTTGCATCAAGAATAACTTTCTGATGACCTAAATGTACACCATCAAAATTTCCTATTGCGAGCACACCTTCGCGATGTCTCTTTTGTAAATGTGCATTATTGTAAGTCTTCATATTACCAAGTTAATTCTTTTTGAAAAAAATTTATTCTGACGTTGTATGCTTTTGAAAGTTTATTTAAATCTGAGATTTTATTCATTTCTTTTCTATGAACGCCGCTTGTAATAAACATACAATCTAAATCAAGATTATTTGCACCCTTTATATCAGTTCTTAAATTATCCCCAATGGCTAAGACTTTTTCATTTTTTTCAAAGCATAAATTATAAACTTCAGGGTGAGGTTTTCCAAAATATGAAACTTTTCCACCAAGTTCCTCGAAGACCTTTGCAATCGAACCTGCGCACAATTCTTCTATGTCACCCCTGTGAACAGTTAAATCAGGGTTTGTACAAACTAATTTTTTAGAAATATATTTTTTTAAAAATCCTTTATAAAAATTTAAATCATTATCGTAATCATCAAACAAACCAGTACACAATATAAAGTCACATTTATCAATATTGGTTTTATTTTCTTTAACTTCATCATAAACTGAAGTATCTCTAGGTGGACCTAAATGAAAAAAAGTTTTGCCAAATTTATTTTGATTTATTGCACGCATTGCAGCTTCGCCAGATGTCATAACGCATGATAAATATTTTTTATCCATTCCCATTTTTAGTAAAAAATTTATTACTTTTAGACTAGGTCTTGGGGCATTTGATAAAAAAATGATTTTTTTTGAGTTTTTGCTCAAATTTTCTATTGCTTCCATAGCTTTAGGATTTAACTTGATCCCATTATGCATAACACCCCACAGGTCTATTATAAAAGTGTCATAATTATTAAATATTTCTGACAGGTGACTAAGCTCTCTCAATTTATTTATCTTTCTATTCTTTTAATAATCAAAAATTCTTGTATTTTCGAGGTTTTTTAATGACTTTTGCCTCTTGAAATCTAGTAAAAAACACACCATATCAACACTACATTAAAATTTATAGGAGAAAATACGTATGAAATTTAGACCTTTGCATGATCGTGTGCTTATTAAAGTATTAGACAGTGAAGAAAAAACTGCAGGAGGAATTATTATCCCTGATACTGCGAAAGAAAAACCTCAAGAAGGTGAAGTAGTTGCAGTGGGGCCAGGTTCAAAAAATGACAATGGAAAAGTTGCTCCAATGGATGTGAAAGTTGGAGATATTGTTCTTTTTGGAAAGTGGTCAGGGACTGACGTGAAAATTGACGGTAAAGAATACAGCATTATGAAAGAATCTGACATAATGGGAATTTCAAAAAGTAAAAAATAACATTTAGGAGAATCAAAATGGCAAAAATTATTAAATTTGATACTGAAGCAAGATCAAAAATGCTTACTGGAGTTAATACTTTAGCTAACGCTGTAAAAGTTACATTAGGACCTAAAGGACGAAACGTGGTAATGGATAAATCTTACGGAGCCCCAAGAACTACAAAAGACGGTGTATCTGTTGCTAAAGAAATCGAGTTAGATGATAAATTTGAAAACATGGGTGCGCAAATGGTCAAAGAAGTTGCTAGTAAAACCAACGATAATGCTGGTGATGGAACTACTACTGCAACAATTCTTACTCAAGCAATTGTTAACGAAGGTTTAAAATATGTTACTGCTGGAATGAACCCTATGGACATCAAGAGAGGTATTGATAAAGCTGTAGAAAATGTAATTGATAAACTAAAAACTTCATCTAAAAAAGTTAAAGCAAATGAGGAAGTTGCTCAGGTTGGAACAATTTCAGCAAATGGTGAAAAATCAATTGGTGATATGATTTCAAAAGCAATGCAGAAGGTTGGTAATGAAGGTGTAATCACAGTTGAGGAAGCTAAAGGAGTTGAGACTGAACTAGATGTAGTTGAGGGTATGCAGTTTGATAGAGGATATCTCTCACCTTACTTTGTAACAAATACTGAAAAAATGACAACTGAACTTGAGAATCCTCTTGTTCTTTTGGTGGAAAAAAAATTAACTAACTTACAACCAATGGTTCCACTTTTAGAGTCAGTTGTCCAAGCGAATAGACCTTTAATGATAATTTCTGAAGATGTTGAGGGTGAGGCTTTAGCAACTTTAGTTGTAAATAAATTAAGAGGTGGTCTTAAGGTTGTTGCTGTAAAAGCACCAGGATTTGGTGACAGAAGAAAAGCAATGCTTGAGGATATTGCTATTCTGACTGGTGGACAAGTAATCTCAGAAGATCTCGGTATTAAATTAGAAAACGTTAAAATCGGTGATCTTGGCTCTTGTAAAAAAGTAAAGATTGATAAAGAGAACAGTACAATTGTTGCTGGTGATGGAAAAAAATCTGATATTGAAGCAAGATGTAATCAAATAAGATCTGAAATAAATGAGACTACTTCTGACTATGATAAAGAAAAACTTCAAGAAAGATTAGCTAAGCTTGCTGGTGGTGTTGCTGTTATTAAAGTTGGTGGTGCTACAGAGGTCGAAGTAAAAGAAAGAAAAGATAGAGTTGAAGATGCGCTAAATGCAACAAGAGCTGCTGTAGAAGAAGGAGTAGTAATTGGTGGTGGATGTGCATTATTGTACGCTGCTCAAGATTTAGATGGCGTCAAAGTCAAAGGTGATGACCAAAAAGCTGGGGTAGAGATTGTAAAAAAAGCACTTCAAGCCCCAATCAGACAAATTACTGCAAATGCAGGTGTAGATGGATCAGTAGTAGTTGGTAAGCTTTTGGAAGGAAAAAAATCTTCTCAAGGGTATGATGCTCAGAACGAGGAATATGTCGATATGTTTTCTAAAGGAATTATAGATCCAACTAAAGTTGTTAGATCAGCATTACAAGACGCTGCATCAATAGCTGGGTTGTTAATCACAACAGAAGCAATGATCGCGGATAAACCAGAGGAAAAAGATTCAAGTCCTGCAATGCCTCCAATGGGTGGCGGAATGGGTGGAATGGGTGGAATGGGTGGAATGGGAATGTAAACTCAAAAGCCCTTCTCAAAAATTCATAATCCCCAAGAAAATAAAGGCTTCTTGGGGATTTTTTTTGTCGACTATATAATAAATTTATTTAATATCATTTTTTCTAGGAAATTTTAAAAACTTAACTATATGAAAATTCTAATAATGGGTTTACCCGGAGCAGGTAAAACAACTCTAGCATCAAAACTTGTGAAATTGTTAAACGCGAAATGGTTGAATGCTGACGAAGTAAGAAAAGAAGCAAATGATTGGGACTTTTCTTTAGAGGGTAGAAATAGACAAGCTAAAAGGATGGCAGATTTTGCTAATAAATATAAATTAGAAGGTAAAATAGTTATTGCTGACTTTGTTTGTCCTACGCCGAAAGGGCGTGAATTATTTGCCCCTGATATCTTGATTTGGGTCGACACAATCAAAGAAGGAAGATTTGAAGATACTAATAAAGTTTTTATCCAACCAGAAAAATTTGATTTTAGAGTTACAGAAAAAAATGCTGAAATTTGGTCGATTAAAATAGCTGATAAATTAAAGCCCTATAAATGGGATAATAAAAAACCGACTGCTCAAATGCTCGGAAGATGGCAACCTTGGCATTTAGGACATCAAACATTATTTGAAGAAATAATAAAAAAGACTGGTCAAGTTATTATTATGGTAAGAGATGTACAAGGTGTTGACGATAATCCCTTTGATTTTGATACTATCAAAAAAACAATAGATGAAAAATTAAGTCCAGATTTTAAAGGTAGGTTCAAAATTATACTTGTGCCTAATATTACAAATATTTGTTATGGGCGAGGAGTTGGATATAAATTAGAAGAAATTGTTTTACCTGAAAAAATACAAGACATATCAGCAACAAAAATAAGAAAACAATTAAGAGATCAGGGTAAATTAAAATAACTTTTTTAAAATGATTATTGTTAATTTGGGATTTCCTAAAACTTCAACTACCAACTTGCAAACTTATTTATATCCAAATTTAAAAAATATTAATTATCTTGGTAGAAATTATAAAAAAATAAATTCAAATTTATTTAATGAACTAAATGATTTTATTGAAAATAGAAGACATTTTTCAAATTCAGATTTAAATAATTTAACTCGGAATTTTGAGCATTATTGTAAGGAAAACAAAAAAATTCTTATTTCTCAAGAAAATTGGGTCGTTCCCTATCAAAAAAATAATTTAACAAATAAAATGGAAATTGTTAGTCAAAAGAATAAATTAACAAATTTATTATTTATTTTAAATAAAATTAATATACCATATAAATTTTTCTTTATCCAAAGAGACCTAAAAACCTCAATAGCTTCTCTTTTTGTAACACTTCAGGAGCGTATTCAAATATTATTTGGAAAAAAATTTTCATCCTTTGATTTTTTTTTAGATCATATTGATAAAAAAAAAGACGGTTGGGAAAATTTGTTGTTATTATTGGATACTTTTAATCTAAATAAAATTATTAAAATTATTCCGAAAGATAAAATACAAATATTTTATTATAAAGATCTTTTAAATGATAATGAAAAATTTTTGAACAATTTATTAAATTATTTAGGAACAGAAAAAAATTACGATTTTGACAACATGTTATCAATTCAAACAAGAAAAACTACAAAAAATCAAAGAGGAGATTATGAATTTCAAGTCGAAAATAAAATATTAAAATTCTTGAAATTTTTAATTCCAAAGTTTGTGAGAAACAAAATTAATATTATATTAAGAATTAGATTTATTAAAACTTTTTTATTTAAAAGAATGACAGTAAAAAAAGATAGTGATATTTTAGAAAAAATTATAATTAAATATTTCTAATCAATATTAGTATACAATATAAGATGTAATTTTATTTTCCTAAAAAATTTAAAAAAGTGCGTAATTTCTTCGCTTTTTTTTTTGCAAAAAATAAACATGCAGTAGAATTCAATATTAATCCATCTTTTAAAACTCTTAAATTATTATCAGCTAAAGTTTTACCAGTTGAAGATATATCGGTAATAATTTCAGAAGATCCAATAAAGGGATATGTTTCTGTAGCTCCAAGACTTGAGATCAACTTATATTGTGTAACTCCCCTAGAGATTAAAAATTCATTTGTTAAATTTGGATATTTTGTAGCTACTCTTAACCTGCTGTTTCTTTTAGATCTAATATCAAATGATACCTCTTCCAGATCAGCAATGGTCTGTACGTCTACCCAGTCTTCTGGCACTGCAACTACAAGGTTAGCATGACCAAAATCCAGTTTTTTGTAGACACTTATTTTATTCTGTAAATTTTTATCGGACTCTTGTAGGAGATCCAGACCAGATACACCTATGTCTAAAGTTCCATCTCCTAGTCTTTGGATGATTTCTTTAGCGTGGAGAAAGATAATCTTAATATTTGACTCATTTTCAATAGAACCGAAATAATTTCTATCTTTTTCACTCTGTAAAATCTTATAACCACTGTCATTAAAAAATGATATTGTTTTGTCTTTTAACCTTCCTTTACTCGGTAAGCCTATGGTAATAAAGTCTTTCATATATTTTTCAAATTAATCGCAGCACCAACAGCTGGAGTATTTTTTTTCGCTCCCAGACTTTTGAGTAAATCATCATAACGGCCTCCCCTAGCAATTTCCTTTTTACCCGAAAACACTTCAAACACAATTCCAGTATAATATTCTACGTCTCTTCCAAAATTTGCAATGAAGGTAACATCTTGATTAAGTTTTTTAAAATTTTGAATGGATTTAAAGTTTTTAAATACATTTTTTTTAAGATTATTTTTATTAGTGAAATCCAATAACTTTTTATCAAGGTCTGAAAGTTTGCAATTTATTTTTAAAAAAGATTTAATGATTTTAACAATTTTTTTTCCATTTGTGAAAGATCTTGGATCTTTAATCTTTTTATCAAATCTTTCTAATATTTCTGATATTGACCTGCCGGCAATCACTTCACCTGGATTAAGTTTTTGCATTTCATAAAATCTTTTTTTATCAGTATCAAAAGTGACTGCGTCAACATCTGTATTTTTTTGCAACCTTTTCAAAAGTTCATCAAAATAACTTGGTCTCCAATAATGTCTTATTAATCTTAATTTCCATCTTTCTGGCATATCTAGAGCATTAATTAAACTTTTAAATAAACCAATATCTCCAACCTTGATTAGAATTTTTTTTCTTTTAATCCTTTTTACAGAACTTAAAATCGTACTTATAATTTTAAAATCATCCTGTATTTGATTTCTTGAACCTAAAATTTCAATTCCCAGTTGGTCATTTATGAAATTTGTACCTTTATTTCCTGATCTTCTATATGCTTGACCAGAATAATAAATTTTTGAGGAAGATTTTTTTTGTAAAAAACTTATACATGAAGCTACAGTTAAATCTGGTCTTAAACACATCGTTTTACCATCCTCTCTATCAAAAGTGAGCATTGAACTTCTAAATTTTTCTCCCGACCTCTCGATAATATATTCTGAGTCTAAAAGAACATCAGGTTCTGATAAAACAAAACCATTACTTCTAAAATTTTTAATTATAACTTCAGATAATTTTTTTGATTTCATTAACTAATTTATTTATTTTAATAGATTGCTCTTTACCGCTTGTTAAATTTCTTAGAGTTGGTTTGCCAGATCTTATTTCATTTTCGCCAAATAAAATAACAGCTGGAGATTTTATCTTATTTGCATATTCCATTTGTTTTTTTAATTTACTTTCTCCAGGATAAATTTCTGCACTGATACCAGCTTTTCTTAATATTGTTTGCACTTTTATGTATTCTTTCATTGAATTTTTGTCAAAAACACAAATTACAATTGGTTTTGATTGTTTTATTTTAAAATTCTTTTTCTGCAACAATGCATAAACCAATCTATCTAATCCTATTGATATACCTGTAGCAGCAGCATCAAAGTTGCCAAAATTACTTACTAAGTTATCGTATCTGCCTCCTCCTCCAATAGAGCCAAATTGAACAACTTGCCCTTTGTTGTTTGTTACATCAAACTTTAAATTCACTTCAAAAATTACTCCAGTATAATATTCTAGCCCTCTTATAATTGATGGATCAAATTCAAAATTATTGAAGTTGTAATCTTTAAAAATTTTTAATATTTCAACCAGATCCTCTGTTTCAGCAGATTTTTTCTTTAATGTTTCTTCTATTACTTCAATATCTCTGAACTTTAAATTAGCGCCTTTAGTAAAATCTCCAGATTTATCTTTTCTGCCGGCGCCTAACAATTCTTTTACTCCATTCCAGCCAAGTCTATCAATTTTGTCCAGAGCTCTTAAGGTAGTAAGTTTTTGCTGATTTTCATTTAAATCTATTTTTTTAAATAATTCTTCAGTTATTTTTCGTGATGAAATCTTTACTATATACTCTGATTTATTAAGACCACATTTTTCAAGAATTTCTGAAATCATAACACATAACTCAGCATCTGCCTGTAAACTTTTTGTTCCTACAAAATCAGCATCAAATTGTAAAAATTCTCTAAATCTGCCAGGACCTGGTTTTTCATTTCTCCAAACTGTACCTAGTTGATATCTTTTAAATGGCTTTGGAATTTCTAAATAATTTTTTGCAACATATCTCGCAAGTGGAGCTGTAAGATCATATCTTAAGGATAACCATTTATTTTCATCTTTAAATGAAAATACACCTTCGTCAGGTCTTTCTTTATCAGGTAAAAATTTTCCTATACTATCTGAATACTCAAAGCTAGGCGTTTCAAGATATTGGAAACCATACTTAATCATAATTTCTTTGATATTAGAAATTATAAAATCTCGTACTAGTAATTCTTTTTCTTGCCTGTCTACAAATCCTAATGGAAGTTCTTTAGAAGGATTTTTATTTTTTTCTTTTGTCATTTTTTGGTACAGCAGGGTGGATTCGAACCACCGACCCCTAGTTCCACAAACTAGTGCTCTAACCAACTGAGCTACTGCTGCATCCCTGTTATATTTATCTTAATTTTAATTAAATTTATATGTTTTTGATTATAAGCTAAGCAATAGCTTAGCGTGCATTCTGTGCGAATGTGATCTTAATGTTGAAATGAATCTTTTATTTACAAACATGATTCTATACTTAGAAAATAATTGTGACTTTTTCAAGATGAAATCAGCGGGACAAAAAAATAGATAAGACTAGTTTAATGTCCCGATAATCAGTGATTTTGGAAATTTAGATTAAGATGTTTTCTGCAGTTTTACTGCTGAAGGACCTTTTTCTGTGCTCTCCACTTCAAACGTTAACTCATCACCCTCGTTTAAATATTTTAAACCAGCTTCTCTAACTGCAGAAGAATGGACGAACACGTCTTTTTCTTTGTCTTCTCTTTCAATGAAACCATATCCTTTAGTTCCATTGAACCACTTTACTTTACCTTTTAGTGTACTCATATTTACTTTATTTCCTTATTTTTATTAACTTTAACTAACTAAAAGTTAGTCTTGAACACCTTTAATAGATTTGCATTGTAAAAGTCAATAGGAGAAATATATAATTTGACGCAATTGTTTTTTTGCAACATTATTAAGATATAATGGCAATTAATAAGGCTAAAGCCACTAATCCCAAGCCACCATAGACTAATTTATTTTTTTGTATGTGCAAACTTAATTTTCTAACAGGCGAGTCTTTATAGGTTAAGTTACCTTCACTCATAGTTGAGGATTTATTAAATCCTTGATCTCTTCCAATCTGAAGAAACTTTGATTTTCTATGGTCATATATCTCTTCCTTGCTGAAACTCTCAAAGTTTTTTAAATTTTTTATAATAGAATATTTTATATCGGCAGCTATACCATCTGGGTCTCTATGTGCTCCACCTAGTGGCTCTGGAATAACTTCATCTATAATTTTTAATTTTAATAAATCCTTAGCTGTTAACTTCATTGCTTCAGCTGCCTGTAAAGATTTACTAGGATCCCGCCAAAGAATGGATGCACATCCCTCTGGTGAAATAACTGAATAAATTGAATTCTCTAACATTATTACTTTATTAGATGATGCAAGTGCTATTGCCCCTCCTGAGCCACCTTCGCCAATAATTATAGAAATATTTGGAACTGTTAGTGACATACAGCACTCTATCGAATTAGCTATAGCCGAAGCTTGTCCTCTTTGTTCAGCTCCAATACCTGGATACGCTCCAGGTGTATCGATAAAACTTATCACTGGTATTTGAAATCTATCGGCTAACTTCATTAGTCTGATACATTTTCTATATCCTTCTGGTCTCATCATTCCAAAATTTCTTTCTATCCTGCTATTTAAGTCTTCACCTTTTTCTTGCCCGATAACTAAAACCGACTTATTGTCTATTAATCCAAATCCAGCGATGACAGATTTATCATCTCCAAAATATCTATCTCCTGATAACAAAGTAAATTGAGAAAATATTTTTTTTATATAATAATTTGCTTTTGGGCGATCTTCGTGTCTAGCTACTTGGGTTCTTTGCCAACTGTTTAAATTTGAGTAAATTTCTTCTAATTTTTGATTAATTTCTTGTTGTGTGTTTTTAATCTTATTAGTATCAACTTCAGTTATCCCCTCAGAACCAAATGGGCTTTTTAAACCATCAACTTCTTGTTCTAGTGCTTTAATTTCTTTTTCAAAATCTAAATAATTTTTCATAAATAATGGTACAATAAATACAGTATTATTATATTATAGGATAATGTAAAGGTCGGCTCTATATGAAAATGATAGAAAAAAATGGGTTAAAAATAAGCTCCACATTGTTCAAATTCATTAATAATGAAGCAATACCAGGTACTAATGTGGACTCAGATAAGTTTTGGTCAAATTTTTCAGAAGTCGTTCATGAGCTGACTCCCATAAATAAGGATTTAATTAAAAATAGAGAATCAATACAAAAAAAAATTGACGATTGGCACAAATCAAAGCAAGGTTCTGAATTTAATAAAAACGAATATCAAAGTTTTTTAAAATCAATAGACTATTTAATTGAAGAAAAAAATAACTTTAACATTGAAACATCAAATGTTGATCAAGAAATATCATCTATAGCCGGTCCACAACTTGTTGTTCCAGTAGACAATGCTAGGTATGCCCTTAATGCTGCTAATGCAAGATGGGGGAGTCTTTACGACGCGCTATATGGCACTGATGTGATACCTGGAGACAAATTTAAGGAATACAACAAATTAAGGGCTTCAAAAGTTGTTGATTATGTGAGAATTTTTTTTAATAAAAATTTTCCGCTTTCCAAATTGGATTGGAAAGAAATTACAAAATTGAGAATTGAGAATGGAAAATTAGTTGTAGAAAAAGGTTCAAATCAAGATTATTTGAAAAACAATAATCAATTTATAGGCTTCAATGGTGATAAAAATAATCCAAAGTCAATCTTATTAAAAAATAATAATTTACATATTGAAATCATAATTGATCCGAACAGTGTTGTTGGTAAAAACGATCAAGCATCTATCTCTGATGTAGTTGTTGAATCGGCTTTATCTACAATTATAGATAATGAGGACTCGGTTGCTGCAGTAGATGCTGAAGATAAAGTGAAATGTTACAGAAATTGGTTAGGTCTTATGAAAGGCGACCTAGTAGCAAATTTCAAAAAAAATGGAAAAAAGTTTACAAGAAAATTAAATCCGGACAGAACTTATACCTCAAAAGAAGGTAATAAAATTATTTTACATGGTCGTGCTTTGCTTTTAAATAGAAATGTCGGGCATTTGATGACAAACCCTTCAATTATTTTAAGAGATGGATCTGAAATTCCTGAAGGTATTTTAGATGGATTTGTATCTAATTTATGCGCATTGCATGATTTTAAAAATAAAAAAAATTCAAGAACTGGATCTACTTATATAGTTAAACCAAAAATGCATGGTCCGAAGGAAGTGGCTTTCACGGATAAATTATTTGAAAAAATTGAGGAAGTCCTTGGTATGAAAAAATATTCTATAAAAGTTGGTATTATGGATGAAGAGAGAAGAACAACAGTGAATTTAAAAGAATGCATTAGGCAAGTAAAAAATAGAATTGTTTTTATAAACACAGGTTTTTTAGATAGGACTGGGGATGAGATGCATACCTCTTTTGAAGCCGGACCAATGATATTTAAAGGAGACATGAAAAAATCAAAATGGTTAAATGCATATGAAAATTGGAATGTCGATGTTGGACTTGAATGTGGTTTTTCCGGTAAGGCTCAAATTGGTAAAGGCATGTGGGCTATGCCAGATCAAATGGGAAATATGATGAAACAAAAAATTGGTCATCCAAAGTCAGGTGCAAACTGTGCCTGGGTACCCTCTCCAACTGCAGCTACTCTTCATTCGCTTCATTATCATGAAATAAATGTATTTGAAGAACAAAAAAAAATTAAATCAAGGGCTAAAGCACAAGTAAAAGATATTTTAGAAATACCAACAGCTGATAGACCCAACTGGTCTCTAGAAAATATTAATCGTGAATTAGAAAATAATGCTCAAGGTATATTAGGATATGTTGTTAGATGGGTTGATCAAGGTGTTGGATGTTCAAAAGTTCCAGACGTGAACAATATAGGCCTTATGGAAGATAGAGCCACATTGAGGATATCTTCTCAACATATTGCTAATTGGCTGTTTCATGGAATTTGTAAAGAAGAACAAGTAAAGAATATAATGAAAAAAATGGCAAAAATAGTAGATGAACAAAACAAAGATGACCCCAATTACAAAAAAATGTCAGACGATTTTGAAAAATCAATAGCATTTTCCGCTGCCTGTGATTTAGTTTTTAAAGGTAGAGTTCAGCCCTCAGGATATACTGAGCCTTTATTACACCAAAAAAGATTAGAAGCAAAAAAATTAAATTAATCAGTTACAGGCACTCTGTTTTTAAATGCTGAAAATAAAGTACCATCATCAAGCTGTTCTATTTCACCTCCTACTGGGAGACCTTGAGCTAATTTAGTAATTTTAATTTTATCACTTTTAATTGTATCTTCAATGTAATGTGCAGTTGTTTGACCTTCAACAGTTGCGCTAGTGGCTATAATTACCTCTTTAAGATTATTTTTTTTTATTCGCTTTATTAAAGATTTAATCAGTAGATTTTTTTGTTCGTAATTTTCGTTGGAATTCATTGTCCCACCCAAAATATGGTAGTGACCTTTAAATATATTAGCAGACTCTATAACCCACATGTCTGCTAAATTTTCAACCACACATATTTTATCATATGAATTATCTGATGAACATATACAAATCTTATCAATTATTTTTAAATTTCCACAATCTTCACAGCGAACAACATTTTTGAATACTTGTGCCAATGATTTAGCTAAAGGCTTGATCATGTTTTCTTTATTATTAATTAATTTTAAAATGATTCTTTTTGCAGATTTTGGGCCTAATCCAGGAAGTTTTGAGAATTGCCTTATAAGTTCTTTGATTTCAGGAATATCGTTATCCATTAAAAAGGTAATTTAAAATCCAACGGCAGATTTAAACCACCCGTGACTTTAGATAATTCTTCTGCTGATTTTTTTTTTAAGTTTTCTTTAGCATTATTATATGCTGCAATTATTAAATCATTTATTATTTCTTGACTTTCTTTTTTTGCAGTATCTGTAATTTCAATAGATTTAATTTCATAATCCCCAGTCAAAGTAACTTTAACCAAATCACCCCCGGACATTCCGTGAACTTCAATTTTTTTAATTTGATCTTGAGCTTCCTTCATTTTTTCTTGCATTGCTTTAGCTTTAGATAGCATGTCTGAAAAATTATTCATTTAATCCTCCTCTTTAATTTCTATGAGTTCAGCATCTGGAAAAACGGACTCTAAATCTTTTGCAATTTTACTTTTTTTAAATTCCTTAATTGTTTTATTTTGATTTTCTAAATTCTTTTCATAAATACTTTTTGCTTCTACGTTTTTGCTCAAAGAAATTATCCATCTTTCACCAGTCCAGTTAAGTAACTTTTCGGTTAAATTCTTAATGAAATTTTTATTTAACTTTTCATTGAAACTTATATCAATTTTACCTTTATTAAAACTTACTAACTTTACATTTCTCTCTAAATCATATTTAAGTTCTATTTCTTTTTCTTTATTCGATTGATCAATCAAATCTTGAAAACTTGTTATTTTAATTTTTGAGTTTTCGTTTTTTTCGTTAATTTTTTTAATTGGACTGGTCTTAATTTGGTTGGTGCTTTTTAACTGACTTTTTGTTCCATTTGATAATTTTGTTTCTATTTTTTTTTCTTCAATATTTTCGTTTGAGTATTTTTCTCGACTTAAAATATCCTGTTCACTTCTTCCACTATCTGTTTTCTCTAAACCAACGCCTTTCAAATGAACTAATTGTATAATGTACATCTCAAGAGTTAAATTTTCATTGCCAACAATACTAAGATCATCAATTGTTTTGATTGTAAGTTGCCAAAATAATGAAATGTCTTGAATATCTATATCTTTAGAATATTTTTCAATCATTTCAACCTCTGTTTCTGAAATTGATAAATCTTTTTCAATTGGACCTAAATTTATTCTTCTTGAAAAAAGATAGAGAACTTCCAAAATATCATTTAGGAAATTTTTTGCGTCTAAGCCATCGGTAATAAGTTCATTTAAAGATCTAATAGCTTCTTTCTCATTTCCACTTAAAACTTCCTTGAATAAACTAATTACTTTACCCTTGTCGGCGAGACCTAACATTTTTCTAACGTCCTGCTCGGTTATTGTTTTATTTGTATTTATTAACTGTGAAATTAAAGCACGATCAAGCAAAGAGATAGCATCTCTAACTGATCCTTCGGAAGATCTAGCAATCAGTTGAATTGCCTCATCTGAAATATTTCCTTTCTCTTTATTTGATATATTTTTTAAATGATCACAAAGTTTGTTTATGCTCACTCTTTTAAGATCAAATCTTTGACACCGAGATAATATTGTAACAGGGATTTTTCTAACTTCTGTTGTAGCTAATATAAATTTTAAACTTGGTGGTGGTTCCTCTAAAGTTTTCAATAAACCATTAAAAGCCTGTTTTGATAGCATATGTACTTCGTCAATAATAAATATTTTATATTTTGCGCTTGTAGGACTATATTTTGAATTCTCAATTAATTCTCTTATATCGTCTATACCGGTCCTAGACGCTGCATCCATTTCTAAAATATCTATATGATTTGAATTAATGATTTCCTGACAAGTGTTACAAAAATTTCCATCAGAACAGTTAATATTTTTATTATTATTTTTTTCACAATTTAAAGCTTTGGCAATTAATCTAGCTGTTGTAGTTTTTCCAACACCCCTAATTCCAGTCAAGAGATATGCGTTTGGTGTTTTATCGAGTTTAATTGCATTGGTAATAGTTTCAGACATTACTTCTTGACCAATTAAATCTTTAAACTCTTGTGGTCTATATTTGAGTGCTAATATTTTTTTTGTCATTTAAAAGAGGCAGGCAACAACCTGAATAATTTTCACTACGGCTGCTTCTTTTCAGACCTGACCGGGTTTATGAAACATCCACCTGATGCCAACCTCAGTATGAGTATATCAAGATAAAATTAAATACTACAAGAGTAGAATCAGAATTTGTGGACTATTTTTGCCTAAACGGGGAAGCCTCATAAACTCCCAAAATATCTAAAGTTTCAGTATGAAAACCTAGTTCCTCAAGAGCTTTTTTTACCCCAGTTTGTTCAATATGGCCTTCAAGATCCAAATAAAAGTTTGCCTGATCAAAAGTATTTTTTACAGAGAAACTTTCAAGCTTTGTTAAGTTTACTTGATTTGTAGCAAATCCGCCTAGGCACTTATAAAGTGCTGATGGTTCACTTTTTACTCTAAAAATACAACTAGTTATAAAATTTTTGTTTTTATTGAATTCAGGTTGCTCAATATTTTTTCCCATGATTAAAAAACGAGTGACGTTACCTTTCTCGTCCTCGATGTTTTTTTCCAAAATCTTTAAATTGTAAATTTTTGCTGAAAGCTCTGAAGCTATCGCCGCAATTGATTTGTCTTCTCCTTCAGCTAAATCTTTTGCAGATCCAGCTGTGTCTGCAGAAATTATTGGTTTAAATTTTCTTTTATTAATAATATTTTGGCATTGACCAATCGCTTGCGCGTGACTTCTTACGAATTTGATATCATCAAGGTTAGCTTCTCGTTTACATAGCAAATTATGCTCAACAGCTTGGAAGTGCTCACCGTGAATTTGTAACTTATATTTAGGTAGTAAATAATGAATATCAGCAACCCTTCCTGCTAATGAATTTTCTATCGGTATCACTATTTTAAAGTTCTGATCACTGTATGCACACTTGAACGTCTCTTCAAATGTCGCACAAGTTATTATTTCTGCCTCTTTATAAAGGCTTTCAGCCGCAATATGAGAGTAGGCTCCGAGTTCACCTTGAATAGCTATCTTCGTTTTACTCATTTTTTTCCATAAGTTTTTTTATTTTAATTAAATCTTTTTCTGTATCTACACTTAAAGGTGAGGAATTGATATAGCCAACGTGTATGGGCATATTATTTTCCATAGCCCTAAGTTGTTCTAGTCTTCTCTCTAACTCAAGTTTTGATCTTTTCAAGCTTACATACCTTAATAAAGCTTTACTAGTAAAGGCATATATACCTACATGATGATAAACTTGGTTTTCTTGTGTGGTTGAATTTCTTACGAAATCTAAAGCTTTTGTAAACATTCCTGAGTTCATTTTTTTCTCCACCACTACTTTTACAACATTCTGATCTTTGAGTTCGGTCTCTGAATTTAGTTCACTCGCTAAAGTTCCTATGTCACATTTTCTTAAATTCATATATTCAATTAAAGATCGAATAGCTTGAGGATCAATATTTGGCATATCTCCTTGAAGATTTACAATTATTTCAGCCTCACAATTTAAAGTTTCCTTAAAAACTTCAAAAACCCGATCTGTTCCTGTTTCATGATTATCTCTCGTCAGTATACCTTTACCGCCAAATTTTTTTACTAAATCAACAATCTTAATATCAGGCGATGCTACGAAGACCTCACCTGAATTTGACTTGCTTGCTGCTTCATAAACATGAAGAATCATCTCTTTGTTGTTTATAAGTTTAAGAGGTTTATTAGGTAATCTCTGAGCATCTAATCTTGATGGTATTATTATTGCAGTTTTATTCATAATTATGCGTCTTAGAGACGCAAAAAAATTTGGTAATTTTAAGTTTTTTTTTAAAAACTCGTGTTATACGTCTAAATAATACTTACCAAAATTATGGATAGTTTTGAAATAAATAAGATAATAGCTGCAGTGCTCCTAACCGCTTTAATTGTTATTGGTATTGGAAAATTTACTGACATATTATTTCATGTAAAAAAGCCAGAACAATCGGCTTATCAAGTTGAAGGTTTGGAGGTAGCCACATCTAATGTAGCAACTGAGTCAGATACAAAGACTCCAGAGGTTGTTGATATTAAAGCATTATTGGCTATGGGAGATTTAGCTCATGGAGAAAAGGTTTTCAAAAAATGTAGCGCTTGCCATATGATTGCAGCAGGAGGAAAAAATATGATAGGACCAAATTTGTGGAATGTGATTGGAAGAACTGCTGGATCAGTGAGTGACTATAAATATTCTAAAGCAATGGTAGCTTATGCTAAAGAGTGGTCTTTTGAAGAAATGAACAGTTACCTAATTAAACCACAAGCATACATTAAAGGAACTAAAATGGCTTTTGCTGGACTTAGAAAAGAGAAGGACAGAGCCTCAGTTATTTTATATATGAATTCAAAAGGTGATAATCCAAAACCTTTACCTTAATCAAGGCACCATTTAATAATACTTTTTTGAGCGTGTACTCTATTTAGCGCTTGTCTCCAAACTACTGATTGATTTCCATCTATTACTTCATTTGTAACTTCTTCCCCTCTTCCTACTGGAAGGCAATGCATAAAAATAGCATCTGAATTAGCTTTGCTCATTAATTTCTTATTAACTTGGAAAGGTTTTAAAGTTTTCTTTTTAGAAGCCTTATTTACTTTATCATTCATTGAAACCCATTTGTCAGTCATTACGCAGTCCGCACCAGTAACTGCTTCTAAAGGTTTTGAAGTAATTGTTAGTTTTACTTTTTCTTTTTTAGCAAGTTTAAGAATACTCTTATTTGGAGAATATTTTTTAGGACAACCAATTTTGAGTTCGAAATTGAATTTACCTGCAGCTTCAATCAAAGAATTAGACATATTATTATTGCCATCTCCAATCCATGAAACAGTTTTGCCTTCGATAGAGCCATTGCTCTCCTCATAAGTAAGAATATCAGACATAATTTGACATGGATGGCTCACATCTGAAAGGCCATTGATAATTGGAATATCTAAATGTTTTCCGAACTCCTCTAAATTTTTGTGAGATGAAGTTCTCAACATAACGATGTCGACATACTCCGATAGAACTTTTGCTGTATCTTTTAAAGTTTCCTCTCCTTTGCCGTAATGTATGCCATCTGGATTTAAAATAATTGATGATCCACCTAACTGTTTAACGGCAATGTCAAATGACATTCTTGTTCTTGTTGAGGGTTTCTCAAAAATCATAGCCATCGACTTGCCTTCAAAGGGTTTATCTTCATCAGGTGCAGATTTATTTAATCCAGATCTATTTTGTTTTCTCTGCTTTGCTTCTTCAATTATTGATCTAAGCTCTACTGAAGAACAGTCAGAGATATTTATAAAGTTTTTCATTTAAAATTTTTTGCAAACTTTCTCTATTATTTTTAAACCTAAGTTTATCTCGCTCTTTGTTACATTTAAAGGAGGCAAAAGTCTGACAACATTTTCGGCAGCTCTTACTGTCAACATATTATTATCTAAAAGTTTTTGAATAAATTTAACTTGATTTACATGGAGACAAAGTCCAATGAGAAGTCCTTTGCCTCTAACTTCTTTAATAATTTTAGGATACTTATTTTTTATTTTATCAAGTTGATTTATAAAATATTTTCCATTTTTACTTACATTATTAAGGAAACCTTTTTTAAACATCATATCCATGACAGCATTTCCAGCACTCATTGCTAAAGGGTTTCCACCAAATGTAGAACCGTGTGTTCCCGGCTTCATACCTGAGGCTACTTTTTTATTAACTAATACTGCACCTATGGGAAAACCACCGCCAATACCTTTTGCTATCGGTACAATGTCTGGTTTAATTTTTGCGTATTCAAAAGCAAAAAATTTACCGCTTCTTCCAATCCCACATTGCACCTCATCAAGAATTAATAAAATTTTTTTCTTATTACATAGTTTTCTTAAACCTTTAAGACAAAAATCCGGAATAACTTTTATTCCTCCTTCGCCCATAATCGTCTCAACCATAATAGCAGCAGTTCTGCTGGTTATAGCTTTTTCTAAACCTTTGTGATCACCAAAGTTGAAATGATCAAAACCGTCTACTTTGGGTTTAAAACCTTCAATAGCTTTTTTACTATTGCTTGCAAATATAGCTGCGATAGTTCTTCCATGGAAACTATTATTAATACAAAGAACTCTATTTTTTCTTGGTTGACCTTTTGAATAGAAATATCTTCTAGCAAATTTTATAGCTGCCTCTGTTGCTTCAGCGCCAGAATTTTGAAAAGTTACATAGTCTGCAAATGTTTTTTGGGCCAGTCTTTTAGCCAATCTCTCTTGCTCAGGGATAGTAAAAACGTTCGAAACGTGCCATAATTTTTTGGATTGTTTGTTAATAGATCTAATTAAATAGTCATTAGCATGACCAAAACAGTTTACAGCGATTCCTTGGACAAAATCTAAATATTTCTTCCCATTCGTTGTATATAAGAAACTTCCTTTTCCCTTAGAAAAAGAGATTTTCTTTCTATTATAAGTATTTAAAATTTTACTCATGATTTTATTTTATAACCTTTTTTATACAATAAATAACAAACAAGCCAGCTAACAAAGCTCAAGGTTGTTAAATATGACAAACCAATAGAGATTGAGCCGTCTGAAGTGCCAATAAAACTATATCTAAAACCATCAATCATATAAAAAAATGGATTTACTTTGCTTACTGCTTGCAAAATATCTGGGAGTCTCTCAATTGAATAAAAAGTGCCCGATAAGAATGATAAAGGAACTATTACAAAATTAGTGACTGTTGCCATATGATCAAATTTTTCAGCCCATAGCCCTGCGATTATTCCTATGTTTCCTAAAATAAACGAAGAAAGCAAGGTAAAGGCAATAAGTGTAAAATAATTTTTGATTTCAATATCTATAATTAATTTAAATACAATAATTGAAACTATTCCAATTACGACACTTCTTGTGACGGCGCCAAGTGAAATTGAAAGAATAACTTCTCCAGCAGATAAAGGAGCAAATAATAAATCAACTATAGTTCCATCAATTTTTTTAATCATAAAAGATGATGAAGAATGTGAAAAGGATTGCTGAATTACCTGCATAGAAATCAACCCTGGCGCTAAAAAAGTTATAAAAGGCACTCCAAGCACATCGCCTCTATCTGCTCCGATAGCTAAAGATAAGACAAGTAAAAAGAGTAAAGATGAAATTAGTGGGGAAAAGATAGTTTGTATCCAAACAATTAAGAATCTAAGAACTTCTTTTTTGTATAAAGTCCATGTTCCGTACCAATTAACTAATCCAAATCTTCTTTTTCCAATTTTATATTTTTTCGAAATTTCAACCATTGATAGTCTTATAACCTGTTATTAAAAAAACTGTGCAAAACTAAATCTACTCACAGCTTTGATGCGTTTTAATGTTTTAAACCCCAATATTATGTCCTAAGTTTTTAATAATTACTAAATATTGTAATTATATACTATGAGTTGGACAGAAGAAAAAGTCGCTAAATTAAAAGAACTCTGGTCTAAAGGGCATACTGCAAGTCAGATAGCCGAAGCATTAGGTGACACAACTAGAAACGCAGTAATTGGAAAAGCTCATAGGTTAAATTTAGAAGCTAGAGCCCCTTCTAAGCAATCTAATTCACCTAGAACCAATGATAACAAGCAGATTAGAAGAGGACCAGCGCCAACATCAAGAAAAGCTAAATTTCAATCAATATTATTAGATAAAAACTTCGAGCCGGAAAACCCCAAATCTCTAGAAGAACTTACAGATGAAACGTGCAAGTGGCCTATTGGTCATCCCAACGAGGAAAAATTCTATTTTTGCGGTAGAAAGCCTGAAGGAGATTTTCCATATTGCAAACTTCATGTTTTGTATGCCTTTCAACCTAAAAATCAAAAAGACGATGATCTTGGTGATGAGATTCCAGAGTTTATCGAGAAAAAAGTTAAGGCCTCAGGGTAATTTAAATACAAATGGAATTTATTAAAAAATACCTTAAATGGTTAAGTACTTTTTTAGTCTTAACGGGAATACTATTAACTAACTTAAATATTTATCCAGTAAATATAATGTTCCATGGTGCTGGAGTTGTAGGCTGGACGATAGCTGGTTTTTTATCAAAAGATAAAGCTATTCTTACAAACTTCGGATTACAAATTCCTTTATTTTTAATAGGGTTTTATCAATTAATTTTCTAAAGAATACCCAGCTGAACGGACAGTTCTAATTAAAGGTTTAGCCCCTTCAATATTTATTGATTGTCTTAATCTGGTAATATGAACATCTACTGTTCTAGACTCCACGTTAATATCATCTCCCCAAACATGTTCTAACAACTGCTCTCTTGAATACACTCTTTTTGGTTGTTTAATTAAAAAATCAAGTAATTTATATTCTTTAGGACCTAAAGTAATTTCTTTTTCTTTCCTAAACACTTTCATAGACTCTCTATCTATTTTAAGATCTAAATAAGTAGCCTCTTCACTTACAATGTTAGGTTTAACTCTTTTTAATAAAGATTTTATTCTCGCTAACAGCTCTGGGAAACTGAAGGGCTTTGTCATGTAATCTTCTGCACCAGTATTAAGTCCTTTGACTTTATCTTCGTCTTCACCTTTTGCCGTAAGCATAATGATAGGTATATTTTTTACTTTTTCATCTTGTTTTAAATATTGACAAATTTTTATTCCAGATAAATCAGGTAACATCCAATCCAACAAAACAAGGTCTGGTTTTTTTTCTTTTATATTCGAAAGAGCTTCTTCTCCATTTGAGCTAGAGGATACTTTATATCCTTCCTTTTGGAGATTATATGTAAGAAGGGTTAAAATTGGCTTTTCATCTTCTACAACAAAAATATGGGCGCTCATTAACTTTATATAGGTTTGCCTTTTGGTCTTGCTCCCTCAAGGTATTCACCTTCAATTAAATAATAAAGAGACTCAGCAATATTAGTTATATGGTCTCCAGCTCTTTCTATATTTTTTGTTACAAATAATAAATGTGTTGCCATTTCTAAATTTTTTTTGTCTTTTTGTAAATAAGTTGCAACTTCATTCATAGCTAAATTAGTCAAATCATCTACTTGTTCATCTTTTTTCCAAATTTCAATTGCCTTATCTTTAGATCTATTAAGATAAGCGTCTAGAGCATCTTTTAATTGTTTTTGTACTAAATCTCCCAACCTTCTAAGACTTCCTATAAGTTCGTCAGGTAAATCTACTGGTAGCGGTTTAACTTTTTTAGCAACACTTTTCGCTAGGTCTCCAATTCTTTCTAAATCATGTGAAATTTTCATCGTTGAAATAGTAATTCTTAAATCAACTGCCATTGGAGCTCTTTTCACTAAAACAGTTGTGATTTGATTATCAATAGTGGATCTTAATTCATTTATTTTTCCGTCATTTTTTACAATTTTGTCTACTGATTCTTTATCAACTTTAATAACGGCTGCCATCGCATCTGCCATCTGATTTTCTGTAAGACTTCCCATCATTACAAGATTATCATTTAGGCTTTGCATCTCCTCTTCGTATGATTTTACTGTATGGCCTGTTCCAGACATTTATCCAAATCTCCCTGTAATATAATCTTGCGTCATTTTATTAGCCGGATTTTTAAATATTTTATCCGTAGAATCTACTTCTATTATTTTTCCAAGATGAAAAAAACCTGTTTTTTGTGAAACTCTTACTGCTTGTGCCATTGAGTGCGTAACAATTACGATTGTGTAGCTTTTTTTTAAATCATCTATTAATTCCTCAATTTTCGCGGTAGCGATTGGATCTAAAGCAGAGCAAGGTTCATCCATTAAAATTACTTCTGGATTAACCGATAGTGCTCGAGCAATACAAAGTCTTTGTTGTTGCCCCCCTGACAAACTTGTGCCAGGCTCATTTAATCTATCTTTTACTTCATCCCAAAGAGCTGCTTTTTTTAAACTAGTCTCAACTATGTTATCCATTTGATCTTTGTTCTCAGCAGCACCATGTATAATTGGGCCATAAGCAATATTATCATAAATACTTTTTGGAAAAGGATTTGGCTTTTGAAACACCATTCCCACTTTTTCTCTAAGTGTAACTACATCAACATTTTTTTCATTAATTTCAGCTCCGTCTATTTCAACAGACCCTTCTACTTTACAAATATCAATTACATCGTTCATTCTATTAATGCATCTTATAAATGTAGACTTACCACATCCTGATGGACCAATTAATGCTGTTACTTCCTTTTGATTAATATCTAAATTAATATCGAATAAAGCTTGTTTTTTTCCGTAATAAACATTTAAGTTTTTTGCTTTTATTTTTATTTTTGAATTATTTAATTCCATTTTTTTTCGAATTTTTGTCTAAGATAAACGGCAATGAAATTCATTACAATAAGAAAGCCAAGCAACATCATAATTGTTGCCGACGTTTTTTCCACAAATCCTCTCTCAGCTTGCTCAGACCATAAGTAAACCTGTACTGGTAAAGATGCTGATGGATCAACTGGTGAACTTGGAATATCAACTACAAAAGCGACCATCCCAATAAGAATTAAAGGAGCGGTTTCTCCTAAAGCTTGAGCTAGACCAATTATTGTTCCAGATAAAGTTCCTGGCATAGCCAGTGGAACAACGTGATGAAACACTGTCTGAAATTTTGAAGCTCCAACTGATAATGCTGCTTCTCTTATCGAGGGTGGAACTGCTTTTAATGATGCTCTGCATGGAATTATTATTCTCGGTAAGGTCATTAGAGATAATGTAATTCCTGCAACTAATGGGGTAGACCTAGGAAATTCCATTACACTTAATAATATTCCTAAACCTAAAAGACCGTAAACTATTGATGGTACTGCTGCTAGATTATTAATATTAATTTCTATAAAGTCAGTTATTTTATTTTTTGGAGCAAACTCTTCCAGATAAATTGAAGCCATTATAGCTATCGGGAAAGACAAGATTAAACAAATTATAATTGTAAAGAATGATCCCATTAAAGAACCGCCTATACCAGCTAACTCAGGATCTCTAGAATCTCCTTTGGTAAAAAGATAATTATTAAACTTTTTATCAATTTTTTCTTTTTCAATTAAATTGTCATAAATATTTAATTGATAATTGCTAACTCGTCTTCTGTCCTCTGGTAAATCTCTAGGAAAATTTCCTTTATTCAGCTGATCAATATCATCGGATGCTGTGATTTTAACTGGAACAATTTGATCAATTTTATTCGGATTTTTAATTAAAAAATCTTTAATCTCAAATTCGTAATCAGGGCTAAATAATCTTAAAATTTGTCTTTCCTCTTTAGAGTCTTTTGCAGGATATATTTTCAAAAGACTTTCTACAGCTAAATCATAGAAATCTGCATCTTTAAGAGAATTTTGATTAATTGGACCCTCTAATTCTAGAAGAGAGGAGTCGTAATTTACTGCCACTTCTATCATCGTTCTACTGAAAGCTGAACTTCCCTTAGAAAAAATATTTTGTACAAGAATTAATACAGAGATAACTGCTAAACAGACAGAGATTAAGCCGTACATCTTAAATCTTTTTTCTGCTCTATATCTTTTTTTTAACCTTTGTTCTTTAGTCATATTTTTCTCTGTATTTTTTAACAACTCTCAGCGCGATATAATTTAAAATTAATGTTGCAATAAATAATGTTAATCCTAATGCGAATGCAGCTTGTGTTTTAGGACTGTCAAATTCTTGGTCTCCCACCAATATCATAACAATTTGAGTTGTGATGGTTGTAGTGGACTCAAGAGGATTTATAGTTAGGTTTGCTGCTAAACCTGCAGCCATCACTACAATCATAGTTTCTCCAATAGCTCTTGAGACCGCTAAAAGAATAGATCCAATTATTCCCGGTAGAGCTGCTGGTATTACAACTTTTTTTATAGTTTCGGATTTGGTAGCGCCTACTGCGTAAGATCCCTCTCTTAAGGATTGTGGAACTGAATTTATTACATCATCAGATAAAGAAGATATGTAAGGAATAATCATAACTCCCATGATCAATCCAGCTGCTAGTGCACTTTCTGATGAAACAGTGAGACCCAAACTCTCACCAAGGGTTCTAAAGAAAGGTCCAACAGTTAAAGCAGCAAAAAAACCGTAAACCACAGTTGGTATACCAGCTAAGATTTCAATAATTGGTTTGGAATATTTTCTAACTTTCGTTGAAGCATATTCAGCTAAATATATTCCAGAAAATAAACCTATTGGGACAGCCACACACATTGCAATTAAGGCGATGAATGCGGTACCTGCAAATAAAGGCACAGAACCAAAAGCATCTTGCAGCTCTAAAAGTTCTTCAGGAGTTATAGCAGATGCATCCCTTACGAAAGCACGTTGAGGACTCCAAGAGGTACCAAATATAAATTCGAATATGTTTATCGTAGAAAAAAACTTTAGGCTTTCAAATAACAGAGATACAATTATCCCTACTGTTGTCAAAATTGCTACTAAAGAAGAGGTAAATAATAAAACTTTTAGTATTATCTCAACATCATCTCTGGCTTTATTGTTATTTTGAATTTTTCTGTATGCAAAAGTTAGAGAGCTAATTAACGCAGCAGCTATAATTACAATTTTTGAATTTTGAGCAATAATATTAATTGAAGAGTACTTTATTGAAGCTGCTTTAATTTCATTTGTTATCTCACCTGAAAAATTTCCATTAAAAAATGATAATGTTTGCTCATAAAATAAGTCTTTAGACTCAATTTGAGGAAAATTATTAAGTATCAAGACTTTGATTATTGTGGGTTCAAACAGTGACCAGCATCCAAAAATAATTAATGCCGGTAAGCCACACCATAGAGATAAATAATAACCATAATAAGCGGGAAGCGCTTTTAGTTTAATATTTTGAGTAACTAACTTACGAGCTTCAGATCTACCGAAAAAATAACTTGAAAGGCAGAGAATTAAAATTACTCCCGCAATTAAAGAATTCATGATCTTTATGTAGATGAGTAATGTTACAGATTTGTTAAATATTTAAACTTTAAATTGAGAATAAAAAAAAAGGCCGAATAATCGGCCTTTTTTTCATTAATTAACAACTGTTACTTGAGGTTGATTGTAACTAAGTCTTTTGCTGCAGTTCTAGTAACTTTATATTTATCACTAGCTAGTGGCACTAATCCAATATCAGTTAAGTAGCCTCTAGATCCCATAGCTTTTTTTGAAGTGAATGCGTCTAAAAATTCTTTCAGACCAGGGACTACTCCAACGTGAGCTTTCTTTGCATAAAAGAATAATGGTCTTGCTATTGGATAAGAATAATCTTGAATTCCTTCTAATGAAGGTTTTACCCCATTGATAGCCGCTGCTTTTATTTTGTCTTTGTTTGCTAAATAATAACTATAGCCAAAGAAACCATATGCATCAGGATTTGCTGCAAGTTTTTGTACAATTAAAGTGTCGTTTTCACCTGCTTCAACCGCGTAACCATCTTCTCTCATTTTTGCACATTCTTTTTTAGATTTATCACCAAATAAAGATTTAGCTTCTTTTGAACAACCTTTATTCATTACCAATGAATTCCAAGCATCTCTTGTTCCAGATGTAGGGGGTGCAATTAAGATTTCAATTTTCTTGCTGGGTAAACTTGCATCTATATCACTCCATTTTTTATATGGGTTTTCTACTAATTTACCATTAACATCTACTTTCGCTGCTAAAGCTCTCCAAAGTTGCTCTTTTGTGAAATTTGCGTCAGGTGATTTTACTGAGTGAGAAAATGTTATACCGTCATTTCCTACAACTACTTCGATTATATCTTTTACACCATTTTTTTCACATAAAGCCTTTTCTTTAGATTTAATTGCTCTTGAAGCATTAGTGATGTCTGGGTGGTTTACTCCAATACCAGCACAAAATAATTTCATTCCACCACCAGTACCAGTACTTTCAATTACTGGGGTTTTAAAACTACCTTGTTTTCCAAATTTCTCAGCAACTACTGTTGCATATGGGTAAACTGTTGAAGAACCTACAATTTTAATTTGGTCTCTTGCTTGTGCGTATGAAGCAAAAGAAAGAATAGCAATAACTGCTACTATGTTTTTTATTATTTTCATATTTATCTCCTTATTAAACATAGTTAGAATGTAATCTTTCTAAGTTATTGATTTATTAAACAAATATTAAATTTTTGTTACAAACCTAACTTTTTAGTTGAATTTATAAACTGATTGGAAAAACTAAGGAAATACGGGTACCTTTATTTAATTCGCTTGTTATAGACATTTCTGCTCTATGTTGATTCACTATATGTTTTACTATTGCTAAACCTAAACCAGTTCCTCCAACTTCTTTGCTTTTAGCAGGATTTACCCTAAAAAATCTCTCAGTTATCTGGGGTATGTTTTCTTTAGATATCCCAATACCTTCATCCTCGACTATTGCATGAAAATTATTATCTTTAGATTTAGTAGTTATTTTTATTTTCTTATTTTTTTCACTATATTTTATTGCGTTATCTATAAGATTATTAAAAACCTCAATTAACCTGTTTCTATCGCCATTAATTTTTATATTGTTTGATTGTTTATCGAAACTACAGCTCATATTATTTTTTTTTATGATTTCTTTATTTAAATCAATTGAGTGAGAAATAATCTCATTTAAATCCACTTTTTCACTCGGTCTTATATGTTCTTGAAGTTCTATTCTTGAGAGAGATAAAAGATCATTTACAATACTTTCCATCCTTGAAGTTTGCTGAAGAACAACTGGTAATATTTTTTTTTGGCTTTCTAAATCTTTAGCCGCATGACCATTATTTATTGTTTCAAGACCAAGTTTAATACTTTGCAAAGGCGTTCTTAGTTCGTGAGAGACGTTTGCAACGAAATCGGATTTGAGTTTTTGAACTTTAATGATATCAGTCAAATCTTTAAAAAAGATTATTACACTATCACTCGTATTTAATAAATTTTTTGGTCCAGGCATGACACTTACTTTATAATATTGGAAATTAGGTGCCTTAATTTCAATATCCAAGATCCCGCCTTGATTTTTTTCCAATGATTTATCGATCTGATCCAACAATTCAGCATCACGCACAATACTTGAAATATTTTGACTCTCAATATTAGATCCAAAACGACTTTTAGCACTTTTATTTGCAAAGTTAATTGTTTTAAATTTATCTATTACTATAACTTGGTCAGGTAAATCATTTAGAAATTTAATCTCTTTTAAAGACTCACTCATTGTCATCTTTTTTTTTATTCTGAATTTTATCGTAAAGATCTTTTAAGTCTTCCTCAGAAAGATCTTTTCTTTTTAATTCATCTAAAATATCTTCGTCCTCTTGCTTGAGTTTCTCTTTTCTTTGTTCCTCTTTAACCTCACCTCTAGCATCAAACCCTGCTTTAATAAATTTTGCCGATACAAGAATAACAATGATTGCAATGATACCTGCTAGTGATAAAAACAATAAAGTCATTATTGAGTTATACCTGATATTTGATGATGTGTTAAATGAGTTTCGTTAGAATGTAAATTTGTAGCAAAAGTATTAAAAAAGGTAGGATAGTTCTAATCAGCTCCATTGTATGGTTATATTCATCAAGTTTTCTCTCTAACCAATTTCTTTGATATTTTTTTTTTGCCATGGGGTTAATTACAACAAGTAAAATTAAATTGCAAGAAAATAGGCATTAAAATAGTTTATTTTAAAATATGAAAAATAAATTTAAATTTATAATTATATTTAATCAAACTAACATCACTGATCGCAAGGATAAAAAAGTAAATAAAATTTTAGAGTTACTTAAAATCGACCATGAAGTAGAAATATTTAAATCTTATACCGAGGTTGAAGCTAAGGATATTTATAAAAATTTGAAACAAAAAAAATTTGACAGATTAATTGTAGCTGGAGGGGATGGGTCATTTAGTTTGGCAATTAATGAAATAATTAAAAATGATTTGAATGAAAAATTAATTGGATTTATTCCAATAGGAACTGCCAATATCTTAAAATTTGAAGCTAGAATAAATAATAAAGTAAATGATATCTACAAAGTTTTAGTTTCTGAAAATTTCAAAAAGGTAAATTTAGCAAAGATTAACGATAGATATTTTTTTTTAATGGCCGGAATAGGATTCGACTCAAAAATTGTAAAGTCGGTAACAAATCAACTAAAAAAATACTTAGGTAAAATAATTTTTATTTTAAAAGGTTTGCAATATTTCTTATTTATAAAAAATAACAAAATGAAAATAGACATTGATAATGAGGAAGTTTTAGCTGATTGGATTTTATGTGCTAACTCTAAGTATTACGCTGGATCATATAATATTACTAAGGAAACAGATATATTTGATAGTAAATTAATTGCATTTATATTCGAAGATTTAACCAGGTTAAAACTTCTTCAATATATTTTTCTTATTTTAACAAAAGGCGATCTAAGTTCTGCAAAAAGCGTCATTAAAAAAGATTTTGAAGAAATTAAGATTTTTAGAATTAATGATAAATTATTATCGCAAGTTGATGGAGAAAACTGTGGTTTTGATGAAAGAATAATAATAAAAAAAACTAAAAAATTTGTTAATTTGTTAGTACCTTAAAACCAAGAGATATTTTTAGATTTACAAATTTCTTGAACCTTTTTAGGATAGTCAGTGATAATTCCATCAACTCCGTATTCAATCATCCTAATAATATCTTTTTCTCTATTCACTGTCCAAACACAAGTGGCTAAACCATGTTTATGTGCTAATTCTACATTTTGTTTAGTCACATCACGGTAGAAAACACTCCATACATGTCCTTCTAACGATTTAATAATATTAGGCAGTAAAAATAATTCTTCCATAGGATAATTTTTAACCATCCATGGAGAGTTTTCATGGATATTTTTTTTAGTTGTGGAAAGGTTTTGTTGTAAAGTTATAAATCCTCTTAGGATATTTGGGTTTTGTTTTTTAAGTGCGTACAAAATTCTCCAATCATAAGAAGTGATTAAAGTTCTATCCTCAAGATTAAAGTCTTTTATATCTTTAAGGATTAAGGAAACCATTTTTTCTGGGTCTGGTGTTACGTTTTCTTGTGTAGGGGTTGATTTAATTTCTAAATTTAAGAATACATCTTTATATTTATCTTCCGTCACTAATTTAAAGAAATCAGTTAATTTTGGTATTTTTTCTCCTGTAATAGGTTTTTGATTTTTAAATCTTTTTGAGTACTTTGTTTCGGGCTTTACGCTTCCAATAGTATACTTACTAATTTCCTCATAAGTAAGTTCTACTAATTTCATGCTTTTATCTGTGATCCAGTTCCCTGAAGCATCTTTAACTAAATCAGGATTTAATCTGTAATCATGAAATATTGTTGGAATATTATCTTTTGAAATCACAACATCAAATTCAACAGCTTTGATACCAAGATCAAAAGTATATTTAAAACCAGAGATTGAGTTTTCAACAATATCGCCTCTGGCTCCCCTATGGCCGTAAATTCTTATGTAGTTAGGTTTCGTTAAAAATGGATTTATCAATTAATCCTCAAATCAGTATTAGTATCAAACAGGTGTAGTTTGTCATTTTGAATGGAAAGATTAATATTTTTTCCAATAGTATCTTCTTTAACAACACCTGAGATACTTGCAACTAAAATTTCATTACTATTTTCAAGTTTACCATGAATAAGTGTATTAGCTCCGATCAGCTCTACAAGTTCAACTTTTAACTTGATTGGACCATTTTGATCTAATTCAAAATCTTCAGGTCGCATACCTATATTAACAGGTCCATTAAATTTTGAATTCACTGAAAGTGAAGCTTTGTTTGCCAAAATCAATTTGTTACTTCCGCAATTACCTTTTAAAATATTCATTGCTGGGCTTCCAATAAATTGAGCCGTGAATAAAGTTTTGGGCTTTGTATAAACTTCTAAAGGTGTTCCAATATGTTCAACATTACCTTCGTTCATTACAATCATTCGATCAGCTAATGTCATCGCTTCAACTTGATCGTGCGTTACATAAAGAGAAGTAGTTTTTAATTGAGTTTGAAGTTTTTTAATCTCTAATCTCATTTGAACTCTTAATTTTGCATCAAGATTTGATAAAGGTTCATCAAATAAAAAAGCCACAGGGTTTCTTACAATTGCTCTTCCCATAGCAACTCTTTGTCTTTGTCCACCAGATAATTGATTGGGTTTTCTCTCTAATAATTCTCTAAGCTCTAAAATTTCAGCTGCTTTTTGAACTCTGGACTCAATTTCCTCCTTTGGAACTTTTGCAATTTTTAAACCATAAGCCATGTTACCAAAGACAGTCATGTGAGGATAAAGAGCGTAATTTTGAAATACCATTGCAATATTTCGCTCCATAGGTTCAAGCTCGTTTACTTTTTTATTATCAATTAAAATATTTCCTTCATTAGCATCTTCTAGGCCTGCAACCATTCTCAATAGAGTTGATTTTCCACATCCTGATGGTCCAACTATAACAATCAGCTCACCATCTTTAACATCAATGCTTAGATCATGAATAACCTGAGTTTTTCCAAAAGATTTCTTTAAATTTTGTAAACTAATTTGAGACATTATTTATCGCTTTCTAATAATCCTTTAACAAAAAACTTTTGCATACTTATTACTACTATTACTGGTGGTACCATAGCTAACATTGCTGTTGCCATTACAGTTGGCCAGTGAGCATAATCATCGCCTGTAGGTATCATTGAATCAATTGCCATTACAATGGTTCTCATGTCAGGATCGGTCGTCATTAATAGTGGCCATAAGTACTGGTTCCAACCAAAAATAAATAAAATAACAAATAAAGCTGCAATATTAGTTTTGCTTATTGGAACTAATATATCAAAAAAGAAACGCATTGGACTACATCCGTCCATTCTAGCTGCTTCAACCATTTCATCAGGTATGGTCATGAAAAATTGTCTAAATAAGAAAGTTGCCGTCGCTGATGCAATTAATGGAAAGATTAAACCTGTGTAAGAATTTAATAAATTTAAATTTGCAACCACTTCATAAGTTGGAACTATTCTTACCTCTACGGGAAGCATCAAAGTAATAAAGATTAACCAAAAACATAAATTTCTGAATGGAAATCTAAAATAAACAAATGCAAAAGCTGATAATAATGAAATAATTATTTTTCCAACTGTAATTCCAATTGCCATGATTGCAGAGTTCATCATCATTTTTATAACAGGTACTTTGGCACCATAACCTTCTGGTGAACCTCTAAATAATGCATTAGCATAATTTTCAAAGAATTCTGTTCCTGGTAACATTGGTAACGGGGGATAAATAATTGCATCTTGAGTCACAGTGGATGCAACAAAAGTTAACCAAACTGGAAAAAATATAAATAATACCCCAAGAATTAAGCCCAGGTGAGTTAGCCAATAGCCTGATTTCTTTTTCTCAACCATTAATAATGCACCTTTCTCTCTATGTATTTAAATTGAATGACGGTTAAAATTCCGACTAACACTAAGAGGATTACAGATTGGGCTGCGCTTGATCCAAGATCTTGGCTCACAAACCCATCGGAAAACACTTTATATACTAGTATAGTGGTCGATTGTTCAGGTCCACCGGAAGTGATTGTATGTATTACTCCAAAAGTATCAAAGAAAGCATAAACAATATTCACTACTAATAAAAAAAATGTGATGGGTGAAAGTAAAGGTATTACAATTGTACCAAATCTTTTCCAAAAACTAGCTCCATCTATTGCTGCCGCTTCAATGATTGATTTTGGAATAGCTTGTAGTCCTGCTAAAAAAAATAAAAAGTTATAGCTTATTCTTCCCCATGATGAAGCTAAAATAACAAGAAACATCGCTTGATCACCTTTTAAAGTATGGTTCCATTCATAACCTAAAGCTTTAAGATAATAAGAAGCTAAACCAATATTTCCATTGAACATAAATAACCATAGAACACCTGCAATAGCTGGTGCTATAGCGTAAGGCCAAATTAATAATGTTTGATAAACTCCTGCACCTTTAATTAATCGATCAGCTAATGCAGCTAAATATAAACCCAAAGCCATTGACGAAACTGATACTGCAGTTGAAAAAATTACTGTAGTTTTAAAACTTGCTAAATAATAAGGATCAGATAATAAAAATCTAAAATTATCTAAGCCAACAAACTCTGTTTTTAGTCCAAATGGATCTGGTAGAAATAAAGAATTCCAAATAGCTTGGCCTGAAGGATAAAAAAAGAAAACAAAAGAAATCAGTAGTTGAGGTGCTACTAGTAGTGCTGGTAACCACCAGCCTTTAAAAAAAACTCTTTTTTCCATTTGATCTTAAGAATGTTACTAGGGGCAGTCGCCCCTAGTAAGTAAAATTAATTTATTTATTTGCTCTTTCAAATCTTCTTAAAAGAACGTTACCTCTTCTTACAGCGCTGTCTAAAGCTACTTGAGCAGTTTTTTTACCGCTGTAAACTCCTTCCATCTCTTCATCGATAATACCTCTTATCTGATCAAAAGATCCAAGACGTAAGCCTTTAGAGTTTTGAGTAACTTTATTTCTCATCATCTGTATTCCGGCTAAATCAGTTCCAGGATTTGCTTTGTAAAAACCTGAACTTTTAGTTTTTTTAGCAGCAGCAGTAGTTACACCTAAATAACCAGTATCTTGGTGCCACTTAGCCTGAATATCAGTTTTAGATAAGAAAGCTAAGAATGCAGCTGTTGCTTTATTCTCCTCTTTAGATTTCCCAGATAATGCCCATAGAGATGAACCACCAATAATTGTGTTTTGAGGTGCTTCAGTTGCTCCATAGTAAGGTAAGTGTCTAATACCAAATTCGAATTTTGCTTCTTTTTTGATACCAGCATAACCAGCAGAAGACTCTGTCATTAACATACATTCACCGGCTCTAAAATTTTTACCAGCTTCATTTCTTCTACCCATGTATTTAAATTTACCTTCTTGCGCCCATTTACCTAAAGTTTGAATGTGCTTGATGTGCACTGGGCTATTGAAAGCCAATTCAGTATCTAAACCAGCAAATCCATTAGCTTTAGTTGCAAATGGTATGTTGTGGTAAGCGGAAAAGTTCTCGAGGTGAATCCAGCTGTGCCAGCAAGTACAGAAAGGCATATCAATGCCTTTTGCTTTTGCAGCATCAAGTGCGTTTCCAACTTTTTTCCACGTACTTAAATCCATTTCTGGATCTAAACCTGCTTTTTTCATTAGGTCTTTATTAACCCAAAGAACAGGTGTCGAAGAGTTATATGGCATAGATAACATTTTGCCATCTGTAGTCGTGTAGTAACCAGATACAGCTGAAACAAATCCATTTGGATTAAATCTTTGACCAGCGTCTTTCATAAGTTGGTACATAGGAACATAAGCTCCTTTTGCTGCCATTAAACTTGCTGTTCCAACTTCAAATACCATAAGTATATTTGGATGTTGTCCAGCTCTAAATGCAGCGATACCAGCGTTAAGAGTTTCTGAATAATTGCCTTTTCTTGTATGAACTACAGTGTATTTATCTTGAGATGCATTGAACTTGTTTACTTGTTCATCAAGTAATTCACCAAGCCTTCCACCAAAAGCATGCCACCATTGTATTTCTACTTTTGCTTGCGCAGCTGTTCCCGCAAACATAGCGAAAAGAGCTAACGAAGCAATTATTGCTTTTATTTTTTTCATTTGATGTCCCCCTTTTTTCTTTAAAAAGAAAAAAGCTAACACAAATAATAATCAATGAGGAGTCAGAGAGAAAAAATTAATTTCTACCTAGGGTTTTATTTTATTTTTCCAAATACATTTAAAAGCACCACGCCTGCAACTATTAAGGCTAATCCTATTGTGCCATATAAGTTTGGTATTTGGTTATATTTAAAAATACCAAAAATTGTTACTGCAGTGATTGTCAATGCTCCGTAAGTTGCGTAAGTAAATCCAACTGGAATAGTGATCATGGCTTTAGATAAACAAAAAATACAAATTACGATTGATAATATACAAAAACTTGTTGGAATTAGTTTAGTAAAACCATCCGTATGCTTTAAAAAACCATTTGAAGCAATCCCTGTAGTGACTGCTACAATTAAATATATATATGCTGAAAATAAACTTACAGTTTTCATTTTTTAATTATACTTATTTTTTAATTTAAGTGTCACTTTAATTTAAATTATCTAAATGTTTATCATTCCTAACGAGAATTATTCCAGTATTTTGTCTAATGATTAAATCATTAATATCTTTTACAGAGTCTACATGCCAAACATGCCATTTTAGATTCTTTAAATTTGTATCGTTGTCCACAGCTTCTTTACCTGCATTAAAGTCAAAGGTAATTGATTTGATGTTCAAATTATCCAAAACTTGAACTGTTTGTTCGTTTAGGTTACTGCAATTAGAAGAGCTTAGAATTTTTTTTCTAAGATCATCGGAACATTTTTTTAGTAAAAGAGTGTCCAAATAATATGCAACTTCTACATTCTGAATTTTATCGATAGATTTTATACATTCAATCCAATTTTTGTTTTCTAATGTATTAATTGAATTAGTCGGCAATTCCACAAGCAAGCTTTCAAAGTTCTTAGAAAATTTGTCTAACCATTTTTTAGCATAATTACAATTTTCTAATTTATTGATGTTTTTTGAGTCTAGCCAAACAGTATTTTTTCTATATTTCGATTTTAAAAAATCATCAAAGATTAAATTTGTATCACGATCTAAATCATGAGTAGAAATTGTTTTATTTTTAAGAAAATGGATGTCTGTTTCAAAACAGCCTATTGAAATGGATGCTTTAAATTGTAATACAAAAGAGTTAGCTCTGTGCTGACAAACTAAATTTTTAATTTTTTGTTTATTAGATAATTTTTTTGATTTTAAAAAATTATTAATTTGCCATAAAGATATACTTGTATCTTGATGCTTTAGATCCTCATCTTTTAATTTTTCAACAAGAGACTCTGAGGACCAAAATGTATTTGTCTCTTTATTATTATCATTTAAAAGTTGCCTTTTTAATAAACTCTTTATTTTTTGAGATTTAAATTCTTGGTGATTAAATTCTTGTTCATTATTGATATTATTATAAATATCGACTTCGAATAAATATAAGATTATCTCTGAAATTATTTTCAAAGATGCATTTTGATCCTTAATTTCGTTTAAATATTTAATTTTATCGCTGTAAAGTTCATGCGCCTTTTCATTAAAAATCATTATAAATGGTACGTGAATCATTTCATATGTAAGTCTAGCAGAGTCATGTCCTCTTCCTGAAGCTGGAGACTCGCCGTGATCAGAAAAATAAATAAAAATTGCTGGACGATTGAGTTCTTTAGCTTTTTGAAATGTACAGCTAACTGTCAACTCTAAAGATTTATCTATGTATTTAATTGCAGTATCATACTCTTTTACTAAGTTATAATTTGAATAGTTTTTTCCAAGAAGATTCTTTTCATTAATATAGCTAGGGTAAGAAAATTTAACATTATTATCAATTAATGAACTATATCCTCCAAAAGAGCCATGTCCTGCGTAAGAGTGCAAAAAAATCATATTAGGTTTTTTGTTTTTAAATAAATTCTTGCTTTTACAATAATTTTTATCAAAAAATTCCTTGTCTTTCATTTTTGGCATATATCTATTACCTAATAGCTTCTCGTCTTCGCTCTCTTGGAAAAACTGAGTCTTAGAGTTTAAAACTAGTTTTGCTGCAGCGTTATGAGTTCCCAAAGATCCTTGATTACTGTATAATTGAGTTTCAATATTTAAAACTTCGCTTATATCATTTAAAGTAATGTATTTTTTATTTGTAACATCAAAACTATCACAATTTTTTGTACATATAGACAAGGCGTCAATTAAGGAAGGCATAGTATGAGTTGCAGATGCATAAATATTATTGAATAGCATGAAATTTTTTTCTTTTAATTGAGATTTAAGCCAAGGTGTATTTTTAAAAGGGTATCCATAAACTTGCATATTTAAAGTATTCGTACTTTCTCCAATGTAGCTAACAAGGATCAAATCTTTATTATTTTTAGAAGAAATTGAATAATTGGTTAAATCCTCACTAAATTCCTTTTCAAATTTTCTTAAATCTTTACCAGATTCAAAACTTACAATGGCTAAATTAGTTAAAACATATAAAACGGCCAATGAAGACAATATAAAAGAATAATTAAAAATTTTGTTATAATAATTGATAAGTGATTTATTTTTATTATATAAAATTTTGAATAGTACATATAAAATTACTGAGCTAGTCAATGAGCTTAATAATACTAACCAAAATCTTCTCCTTTTAAAAATTTCTGGATCGAGAAGTGATGTAAAAAAATTTTTTAGAAAAAAAATTGCTTCACCGAAGTTTGGAAAACTAGTTTCGTGAAGGGAGTCTTGACCAAGTGAGGAAAAGTAATTTGGTAGAAAAGAGTAAACATAAAATATGTAAGAAATAGGAAGAAAATATATTAATAATTTAAAAATTAACTTTAGGTTTTTTTTATGTACGTATGTAAATATTGAAAAAAAGAATAGAAAGATTAAGGGAAAAAAAATCAATGCTTCTTCTATTACTAGTACAGTGATAACTTTTATTAAGAAATTTAATAAATTTTCCATCAATTTACTTTACTTGACTTTAGCAAATTGACCGCCATCTCTATAGCGATACAGCCACGAATTCATTTTTTCTTCAACATCTTTAGGGGTGATATTTAAGTCTTTTAATGTCAATTCTTTATTAGAGACAACGTTATCTGACTCAGTTAAAATTTCACACTGATCTCTTGTTAAAATTGGTGGAAAAGGCAATAGGCTGAGAATTGCACTTTGGAGTTTTGCTACAGAAATTGGCATTTCAAAAACTAATCTTTTTTTATTGATCGATTTTAATATAGACCTTACCATTTCGCCAAAACTAATTATTTTTGGTCCACCAATTTCATAAATTTTTCCGTAATTATTTTTTATTTCAATTGCAGAAGATATTGAATTAACCACATCATCAACTAAAATTGGTTGGAATTTGTAATTATACCCTACTATAGGAATTACTGGCAGAATACTTAATTTAGAGAAAAGATTAGTAAAATTATCCTCTGGGCCGCAAACTACACTTGGTCTAATTATAACAGTATTTTTAAAATTCTCTAATGCTCTTAATTCTCCCTGAAATTTAGATTTCTGGTAGAGAGATTTTGAATTTTGGTTTGCACCAATTGCCGACACATGTATAAACTTTTTAACACTAGCCTTAGAGCAAATTTTAGAAATTGCGTCTGGTATTTTTGAATGTATGTCAAAAAATTTTTGTTTTCTAGTTTCAAATAAAATTCCTATCAAATTTATAACTATATCTGAATTTTCTATAGCTGTTTGGATTTCAGAAAAGTTGTCAGATTTCCACTCGATCAGCTCTATTGATCCTGGGGTAGCTTGGGTCTTTAAATAGCCTTTCTGAAAGGGCTTTCTTGTTGATATAATGCACCTATAGTTTTTCTTGGACAAATTTCGAACAAGATATCTACCTATAAAACCACCACCACCTAAGATTGTGCAAATTTGATTTTTCATGGTATTTAAAGTTATATATGAAAATAACAAAGATTAAAGAGGACATCACTTCTGAAATAGCTAATTCATTTAAGAATAGTGTAGCAATTGATACTGAGGCAACAGGTCTTCAAATACCAGAAAGAGATAAACTTAGTCTTGTTCAAATATGTGATGAGAATAAAAATGTTTTTATTATCCAACCCAATAAAAAAAATTTTAAAGCTCCAAATCTTGTTTCTATTCTAGAGAATGATAAAATTTTAAAAATTGGTCATTATTTAAGATTTGATAAAAATGCTTTAGAATTTTTTTTAAAATGTAAAATTAAAAATATCTTTGACACTAAAATAGCTTCAAAAATTGTTAGAACGTATACTGACGCTCATGGACTTAAAAATTTAATTCAAGAGTTCTGTAATAAATCAATAGACAAAAGATATGGGAGTAGTGATTGGAATAAAGATATTAATGAACTATCTGACAAACAGTTAGAGTATGCAGCCAATGATGTAATTTACTTACACAAAATCAAATCTGAGTTAGAAACCATGCTTGTTAGAGAAAATAGAATGGAAATATTCAAAAAATGCCTAACTTTTTTAGAAACGAGAGTAGAGCTAGATCAAAAAGGTTTTAAAGAGGATATTTTTGAACATTAATGAAAAAAAAAAACTATATATCTTTAGCTAATAAGGCAGCAAGTATTCAGATTAAAGAATTATCAAAAATTAAAAAAATTTTTAACAATAGTTTTATCAAAGCTGTTGACTTAATTTTAAGCTGTAAAGGAAAAATAATTTTTGCTGGTATTGGTAAATCAGGTTTGATTGCAAGAAAAATTTCTGCAACTTTTTCAAGCATAGGTATCCCAAGTTTTTTTTGTGATCCTGCGCAGGCCTTGCATGGGGACATGGGTCAAATTGAGAAGAGAGATTTATTAATTATTTTTTCTTATTCAGGAAATACCTCTGAACTTACAAATATGATTAAGTACGCAAACAGATTCCGGATAAAAATTATTGGAGTAGCATCTAAACCAGATAGCATTTTATTAAAGGCAAGTGATATTAAATTAATACTACCAAAAGTGAGAGAGGCAGATACCACAGGTATAGTACCTACATCAAGTACATCAATTACATTATTATTGGGAGATTGTTTAGCAACTACTGTGATGCATCAAAAAAAATTTTCTAAAGAAAAGTTTAAAATTTTTCATCCTGGTGGAAATATAGGAAATTCTCTACTATTAGCAAAAGATATAATGGTGTCTGGAAAAAAAATGCCAGTAATTAATTATAAAAAGAATTTTAAAGAGGCTTTAAAGATAATGAATCAAAAGAACCTTGGTATTGTTGTAATTACCAAAAATAAATTCATAAGAGGATTGGTAACTGATGGAGACCTAAGAAGAGAGCTTAAAAACTATTCTATAAATCAAGATCTAAACAAATTTATGTCTAATACTCCGCTAGTTGTAAATGAAAATATGCCAGCATCAAAAGCTTTAGGAATTATGAACGAAAAAAAAATAACTAGTTTATTAGTAGTGTCTGACAAAGATTTTAAAAAATCAAACAAAAAATTGAAAGGCATAATTCATATTCATTTTCTTCTACAAAGCGGTACAAAATGACGGAAAGAAAAAAGAAATTAATAATTATTCAAGTTAGTTTATTGTTAATAGGATCATTAATAATTCTATTTACCTATTCAGATTTAGAAGTAAAAGATAAAGAAAAAATAATTACTGCTGAAACACAGAAAAAGATAGATGAGCAGTTGAAAGGTGACACTCAAGATGGTGACATTTTTTTTAATATTGAGTATTCTGGTTTGGATTTAGCTGGTAACAGGTTTATTCTTAAATCTAAAGAGGCTTTTAATAAAAAGGAAAGTCAAGAAATAGTTAATATGAAATTCGTTGAGGCTACTTTTTATTTTAAAGATGGTACAGTGCTTGAGGTATTATCGGAAAGTGGTATTTACAACAATAAAACTTTAGACATGAAATTTGATGGAAATGTTAGAGCAAAATATGAAGCAAGCGAACTTTTTGCTCAAAAAGCTGAATATTCAAATTCCAAAAGTTTTTTAATGATTTCAAACGATGTAAAAGTAAAAGATTATAGAGGAACAGTGTTTGCAGACAAACTTTTATTTGATATAAAAAAGCAGACATTGAATATTGCTTCTACAAAAGATGGTAAGATTAACGCAAATGTAAACCTAAAATGAAAAAAGGCTTTAGGATCCTAAAATTTAAGAAAGATAAACCGATTTTTGAGGTCAATAATGTAAGTAAATCTTTTGGTGGAAGACCGATTTTAAAGAAACTTTCACTTAAAGTTTTTCCAGGTGAGTGTGTTGGAGTTTTAGGTCCAAATGGGTGTGGAAAAACTACTCTGTTCTCAATGTGTATTGGAGAACAAAATGTTGAGGGTGGTAAAATTTTTTTAAACAATAAATCAATTGAGCAAATTCCTATTCATTTAAGGTCAAAAGAAGGTTTGGGTTATCTTCCCCAACAAAGAAGTGTTTTTAATATGTCAGTTTACGATAATATTTTAGGTATAGCTCAAATATCAATAAGAGGTTCAGAAAATCAAAAATCTATAACTGAAAAACTTTTAGATGAATTTAATTTGCAGCATTTAAGAACTTTGAACGCTTCAGTTTTGTCTGGGGGAGAAATTAGACGACTTATGATGGCAAGAATTATGATAAATAAACCAAAAATAGTTTTACTTGATGAACCGTTAGCTGCATTAGATCCGTTAGTGATTCAGGATATACAAAAATATATACTCAAAATTCAATCAAGCGGTACTGCTATTTTAGTTACAGATCATAATGTAAAAAATTTATTTGATATAACTGATAGAAGTTACGTTTTAGGAGAAAATACAGTGATTGCAGAAGGTACTTCCAGGGAACTTCTAAAATCAACAAAGGCCATTGAATATTATTTCGGTTCTCAATTTTCTTAAAAAATAATGTTATCTAAAAGTTTTAATCTTACAGCAAGTAAAAAAATACAATCATTTAAAAAAGTTATTGAGGTGGACCCTGATAAATCAATTTCTATAAGAAGTTTTTTAATTGGTGCTATTAGCTACAATATTTCATCAGTAAAAAATGTTTTAGAATCAGAAGATGTTTTATCAACAATAAAATGTCTTAAAAGTTTAGGCGTGCGAATTAAAAAACAGAAATCTAAAAACTATCTAATTTACGGAAAAGGCCTCGGTTCACTTTTTGCCAAAAAAAATACTACCTTAAATTTTGGAAACTCTGGTACTTTAGCAAGACTTTTAATCGGGATTTTATCAACCACTCCTGATATTAAAGTAAAATTAATAGGGGATAATTCATTAAATAAAAGAAGTATGAAAAAATTAATTTTATTGATGTCCGATTTTGGAGCTACTTTTTTACCAAAGAATAAGTTTTTTTTTCCATTGAAATTAAATTCTACCGATTTGCCTATATGTATCAAATACAAAGCCGGTGTATCTGCACAATTAAAAAGTGCTGTAATTTTTGCAGGACTTAATTCCTATGGAAATACAGAAATAAGGGAAAAAGAAAAAAGCAGGGATCATACTGAAAATTTATTAAAAAAAAATTCTCAAGTTATTAAAGTTATAAATGGAAAAGAGAGGAAAATAAAAATTTTTGGAAAAATGCATTTAAATCCAATTGATGTTAATGTTCCAGGTGACCCATCATCAGCTGCATTTTTTTCAGCATTAACATTACTTAATAAAGGATCCTCAATTAAAATCAAAAATGTTGGTCTTAATCCAACTAGAATTGGTTTTTATAAAATTTTAAAAAATCACGGAGCCAAGATTAAATTTAAAAACTTAAAAAAGAAAAATAATGAAACGAGTGGAGATATTTTGGTTTTAAGCAGTAAAATTAAACCAATTATAGCATCTAAAAAATATTATGTAAATTCTACAGATGAATACCCTATACTATTTATCATAGCAGCACTGACTGAAGGCACTTCAATCTTTGAGGGCATCAAAGATCTTGCCAATAAGGAAAGTAATAGAATTACAGAAATGCAAAAAGTTTTATCTCAAATAGGCATTAAGACCGCTTCATCAAAAGATAAATTAAAAATCTATGGAAAAGGAATATTTGACGCTAGCAATAAAAAAATTAATGTTTCTAACTTAGGTGATCATCGAATATGCATGTCTTCATTTATTTTGGCGATATTAACGGGTGCTAAAATAAGTATAAAAAATTTTGAAACAGTTTTCACTTCATCACCTTCGTTTTTGAAATTAATGAAATCTCTTGGAGCTAAATTTGAAATACAAAAATAAATCTATCAAAATTTCTTGTGATGGTGGAGCTGCCACTGGAAAATCTACAGGTGCAAATCTCATAGCTAATAAATATAAGTTAAAATTTTTATCCTCTGGTTTATTATACAGATATGCAGCTTTACTAATCTTGAGAAATCAGCCTAAAAATAGAATTAAGTTTTTAAAAGTCAAATTTAAAAATTTAAAATTAAAAAAACTAAAATCTTTAAATTTACAAACTCCAAAAGTTTCAGAATTTAGTGCTGAAATAGCAAAAGTAAAAAAAATAAGGCAAATTTTAAAAAAATATCAAGTTGACTTCTCAAAAAAATATAAAAATTGTTGTATAGAGGGAAGAGATATTTCAACCAATATTTTACCTAACTCAGATGTAAAATTTTTTTTTATATGTAAATTGAGTTTAGCTGCTAGGAGAAGATATAAAGAGTTGAAAAAAATTAACCCCAAAATTGATCTAAAAGATGTAAAAAAAGCCTTAAGAGTGAGAAATTTGATAGATAAAAAAAGAAAAAACTCCCCTTTACTTAAACATAGAGATTCGGTAGTAATCGACACCGGAAAATTAGACAAACAAGCTATGCTAGTTAAAATGTCTAAAACCGTAGAAAGAATATTAAAAAATAAATATGGCAACAGAACAAGAGATTAAAAATCCCAGCTCATTACAAAAAGAATTCCAAAACCTTTTAGATAAAGATTTCAAAGACAGAAAGCTCAAAGAAAATGAGATTGTCAAAGCCACAGTAACCGAGATAACTAAAAATTTTATTGTAGTTGATTGTAAAGCTAAAATGGAGGGGATGATACCAATAGAAGAATTTAAAAATGACAACGAGCTTGAACAACTAAAAGTAGGATCTTTAATTGACGTTTACCTTGAAAGAATTGAGAGCTTTAAAGGTGAGATAGTAATTTCCAGAGATAAAGCTAGAAAAATGAAAGCTTGGAAAAAAATGGAAAAAGTATTTGAAACTCAAGAAGAGATGACAGGGTATATTACTGGAAAGGTAAAAGGGGGTTTTATTACCACCGTCGAAGGTTTGCCTTGCTTTATGCCCTCTTCACAAATTGACGTAAGACCTTTAAAAAGAATCGATCATCTAATGAACACTCCTGTAAAAGTTATTGCAACCAGGATAGATAAAAACAGAGGTAATGTTTGTGTTTCAAGACGTGCTGTACTTGAAAAAAGTAAAAATGCAGAAATATCTGAAGCTTTAAAGAATATTAAAGAAGGTGATATTGTTGAGAACGCAATAGTTAAAGCGACTACTGACTGGGGCATATTTTTAGACATTAACGGTATAGATGCATTGTTGCATGTTTCGGATTTAAGCCACGGTAGAGTAAAAAAACCCGCAGATTTAGTAACTATTGGACAGAAGCTAAAAGTAAAAATCACGAAAATTGATGAAAAAACTAACCGTGTTTCGGCATCTATCAAAGCTTTAACTGAAGATCCTTACTCAAATATTGAAGAGAAATATAAGGTTGGAGAAATTTATGATGGAGAAGTCACAAAAATAATGGATTATGGTTGTTTTGTTAAAATTGAAGACGGTATTGAAGGTTTGATACACAACTCTGAATTAGACTGGACAAATCGAAATATAAAGCCAAGTAAAATTCTTTCAGTATCTCAAAAAATAAAATTTAAAATTGTAAACATTGATAAAGATACAAAACGAGTGTCTCTGTCATATAAGGCAATTACTGAAAGCCCTTGGGAAAAAATTAAAGAAAAAATTAATCAAGAAACAAAAATCAAGATTACTAACATTACTGATAAAGCAATTTTTGGAGAAATAGTAGATACAGGTTTATCAGGAATGCTCCACTATAAGGAGATTTCATACAACGAAAATATTGATGACCTTAAAAAATTTAAAAAAAATGATGTAATAAGTGTAAAAATTTTAGAAATTAAAGATGAAAAAATTAGATTTTCAAAAAGACTATTAGACAAGGACCCATTAGACTGGTTTAAAGACAACAATAAAAAAGTTGGAGATATAATTACTACAAAGATTCACGAAGTTTTAAAAACTGGTGTAAAGGTTTCTATAGACAAAGATAAAAAATTGATAATTTCAATTAAAAAAATTGACTTGGCTAAGGATGCTGCCGATGCAAGACCAGAGGTATTTTCACCAGGAAATGCTCTCGATGCTAAAATTACAGAATTAGATTTAAAAACTAGAAAAATTAAGTTAAGTGTTAAAGCTGCTCAAATTGATGAGGAGAAATCACTAATAGCTAAATTTGGAGAAGGTGCTACAAAATCTGGAGCTACTCTTAAGGGTATTTTTGAAAAAGCTATTGGTAAAAAAGGAAAAAAAGAAAAGTAATTGCGCCAAAGCCTTATTAAAAATCTAAAAAAAAAATATCCAAATCTAAATAATAAAGAAATAGAAGAGATTATAAAAAGTTTCTGTGAGACCATTGTAAATGGTTTAGAACAAGGTCGAAAAATTGAGTTAAGAGGCTTTGGAACTTTTTTTATTAGAAAAATTAAAGAAAAATATAATGCTCGAAATCCAAATACTAACAAATTAATATATGTTCCTGAAAAAAATAAGGTAAGATTTAGACCAAGTCAAAAACTTAAAAATATTATAAATAAATGATAAAACAGAAAATATTTATTGCTTGTGATACAACTAGTATCAGAAAAATAAAAAAAATAATAAAAGAAACACAAAATTCAAAATTAAGTTTTGGATATAAATTTGGTTTACAATTTTTAAATTCTAAAAATGGAAGAAAATTTGTTTCAAGCCTTAAAAATAAAATTACGTTCGGTGACTACAAGTTAGCAGATATACCTAATACTTGTGCTTCTGCTATAAAAGCAGTAAGAGACTTAAGATTGAATTATATTACTATTCATATTAGTTCAGGGTTAAAAGCTCTTAGAGCTGCAAAAAAAGTTTCTGGAAAAACCAAATTGATTGGTGTCACTATACTTACTTCGCTTGATAACAAATCTCTGAAAGAAATAGGATTTGAAAAAGATGTAAAGAAGTTGGTGCTTCATCAAGCTAAGCTAGCATCAAAAGCAAAATTAGATGCAGTAGTATGCAGTCCCAAAGAAATTAAAATAGTGAAAAAAGTTTTTAAAAAAGAAATAATTACTCCTGGGATTAGGTTGTCGGGAGATAGAAAAGATGATCAAAAAAGAATCATGACACCTAAACAAGCATTCCAAAATGGGGCAACAGCCCTAGTTATGGGTAGAAGCCTAACTGGCAATATCAAAAAGAGTATCCAAAAACTTTCCAAAGAACTTAATTAAGATGAGAATAAAGGTTTGTGGCTTACACCCATTAAGAGACGTCCAGCTATGTATAAATCTTGGAGTAAATTTTTTGGGATTTGTATTTTACAAAAAATCTCCGCGAAACATAGAGTTAGTGGATGTTCCTAAATTAAAAAGATACGACAAACAAAATTCTTTTTTTACTGCTGTCACAGTTGATCCGACGAATGAATTTATCAAAAAAGTGATTTTAGGTAACTTTGATTATATTCAACTCCATGGATCAGAAACAAATGAGAGAGTGAGAGAAATCAAATCAATGGGGTTAAAGATAATTAAAGCTATTAAGATTAAAAATGAGTCTGATATAGAATATTATAAACAATACGATAATGCTGATATTATTTTATTTGATACACCAGGCATGGAAAAATCTATTAAGTTCCCAAAAAATTTAATTTCAAAACTTCCAAAAGGTGAAAATTATGCTCTAGCTGGATCAATTTCTCAAAATAATATTGAAAATATCATCAAATTAGGAGTTTCCTTTTGTGATTTGTCGAGTAGCTTGGAATCAGATACACAATTAGGATACAAGGATCATCATAAAATTAAAAATTTTATAAATAAAATAAATGAAATTAAAAATTAGAAAAAATTTAGCTCTTATCGATCAGCATGATAAGAATTTTATGTACGGTGGAAAGTTCGGTGGAAATTTTATACCTGAAACTCTAAAAAAACCAGTGGACGATTTGACAAAATTATTTACAAAGTTAAGAAGAGATAAGAAATTTCTTAAGGATCGAGATCACTACTTTAAAACATATGTAGGTGCTCCCACACCTTTTATAAAACTAGATAATTTAACAGATCATCTCGGTGGGGCACAAATTTATGCAAAAGTGGTATCTGAAGCTAATGGTGGTGCACACAAAATATATAATGCAACTGTTCACTGTTTAATAGCTAAAAAGGCGAGAAAAAAATATATTGTTGGTGATACTGGCGCCGGGTACGCAGGGAAAATGCTTTCTATGGCAGCTAAAAAATTTGGTCTTAAATGTAAAATTTTTATGGGCGCTAAGGATATTAAGAGACAAAGACCAAATGTTGAAGCTATGAAAAAAAATGGAGCAGAGATAGTTCCTGTTACTACGGGAAGTCAAACACTTGTTGATGCTGTAAGTGAATGTATGAGATATTGGGTGTCAAATTGTGATACGACACATATGTGTGTGGGAAGTACTGTAGGGCCAAATATATTTATTAAAATTTGCGCTTGGAGTACAGCTCAAATTTCTAGAGAATTAATTAAGCAAGTAAAAGAAGAGTTCGGAGAGATACCTGAAAAGCTAAAATTGATTAATTGTGTTGGAGGCGGAAGTTCTGCAGCTGGTTTCTGGAATGAATTTATGGACACCAGTGCAGAATTAATTGGAGTAGAAGCTGGTGGACCAAAAAATAGCAAGCTACATGCTGCACCATTAACTAATGGTTCTAAAATAGGAATTCTTCATGGCGCTGCACAATATGTAATACAAGATAAAGAAGGTCAAATAGGTTCAACTGAGTCTATCTCTGCAGGTTTAGACTATCCTGGTATATCCCCATTGCACTGTTTTCTCAAGGATGCAAAAAGAGCAAGATATACATCTGCTAGTGATGAGGAAGCACTAAGTGCATATAAATTAGTTTCAGGGCTCGAAAATATTTCACCCTCACTAGAACCTTCGCATGCTTTTGCAGAAGCAATTAAGTTGGCTCCTAAGTTAGACAGAACAGAGATTATAATTGTGAACTCTTGTGGAGATAGCATAAAAGACAAAGATATCATAAAACAAAAATTAGGATCATATACAAGATGAAGTCTAAAATTGCCTTAGCTTTCCACAACTGTAAAAAAGAAAAAAGACCGGCTTTAATTACTTACACAGTAGCTGGAGATAATACCAAAAACAATTCTCTTAAAATATTAAATGCGATATCTAATCATGCTGATATTCTTGAACTTGGTTTCCCCCACAACACCCCTATTGCAGATGGTGGCCAGATACAAGGCAGCTCGTATCGAGCTTTAAAAAATGGGATGAAACTAAAAGATGTTTTTCAAATTGTTAAAAAATTTAAAAAAAATAATCCTGATAAACCAATTATTTTGATGGGTTATTTTAATTTGATTTATCAAAACGGTGAAAATAATTTTTTAAAAAGTTGCAAATTATCGGGAGTAGATGGTTTAATTATAGTTGATCTCCCTTATCCTGAAAATAAGAATTTTGCAAATAAGTGTAAGAAAAAGTCAATAAGTTTTATTCAGTTGTTATCACCTACTACATCAAAAGAGAGGATGAAAAAAATAATTAAGGATTCACATGATATGATTTATTATATATCTATGCTTTCAACGACAGGGGGGAAACTTAAAGTTTCACCTAAAAAAATTCTACAAAACTATAATACGATAAAAAGAATCAATCCTCAAAAAAACCTTGTTATTGGATTCGGAATAACTGAAAAAACAATTTCTTCGCTAAAATCGGCTAATGGGTTAGTTGTGGGCAGTATGTTGTGTAAAATAATAGCGAAATCACTCAAAATGAGACAAAATCCTGTCACAAAGTTAGCTAAAGTTGTGTACAATCTTAAAAATAAAATTTTATGAATTGGATAACAAAATTTATCAAACCAAAAATAAGTTCCTTGTTTAAAAAGAGGTCGTCAAAAGTTGAAGAAAATCTTTGGACTACTTGTAGCTGTAAAAACTTAATTTATAAAGAAGATATGGACTCCAATCAAAAGGTTTGCCCTAAATGTGGAGAACATCACAAACTTACTTGCAAAGAAAGATTTGAAATTTTTTTTGATAACAAAGAATTTGAATTAATTGAAACTCCTCTTCCAAAAGATGATCCTTTAAATTTTGTAGATAAGAAAAAATATACAGATCGTTTAAAAACAGCTCGTGAATTGACTGGTCAAGATGACGCTGTGCTGATTGCTAAAGGTAAAGTTCAAGGGATTGATGTAGTAACAGGAGCACAAGACTTTAGATTTATAGGAGGGTCGTTTGGGGCCGCATCTGGAGAAGCCTTTATTGCTGGGGCGCAACATGCTATTGAAAATAATTTTCCATATATATTTTTTAGCTGCTCGGGAGGGCAAAGAATGCATGAAAGTTCGATAGCATTAATGCAAATGTCAAGAACTGCATTAGCTGTAAATGAGTTAAAGAAAAAAAATATTCCTTTCATTGTTATTTTGACAAATCCAACAACAGGAGGAGTAACCGCTTCATGGGCGATGTTGGGGGATATTTTAATTAGTGAACCAAAAAGTGTAATTGGTTTTGCTGGACGTAGGGTAATACAAGATACTGTAAGAGAAACTTTGCCAGATGATTTTCAAACCGCTGAATATGTAAAAGATCATGGTGGATTAGATTTAATTGTAGATAGAAAGTATTTGAGTTCTACAATAGGTACTTTGTTAAATGTTCTGTTGAAAAAAGCTGAGGCTCAAGCTAAAAAACAGTCTAATGTCACAGTCGATCAGTCTTTACAATCAGCTAGCTAATCACAATCTATTTAACAAATCTGTTAACTTTGGCCTAAAAAGAATCAAATTGGCCTTAGACTTGTTAGGGCATCCAGAAAAAAAACTTAAAAATGTAATTTCAGTAATTGGAGAGTCTGGCAAATTTACTACTTTATTTTCTTTAAAATCATTTATCGAGGCTAATAATCAAAAGGTAACAACTCATGTTTCGCCTTCACTAAGAGATATAAAGGAAAGATTTTACATGGGTGATAAGTATTTAAGTCATAAAGAAATTAAAAAAACAATAAAACAGCTTGAAAAATTAAATATTCCTCTAACAGTTTATGAATGTCTTACTTTAGTTTACATTATAAATGCCTCAAAAATAAACGCTGATTATAATATACAAGAAACAGGTGCTTTATGGAGACTCGACTCTAATAATATAAATGATTTTCCAAGGCTTCAAATTTGCACAAACATAAATAAACAGCACTTAAATTTTTTAAAAAGAAAAACTTTGGATGAGATTATTAGAGAAGATGTAGGGTATCTTAGTAATTTTACAAATATTTATATAGGTAAACAGAAGCCATATGTTTTAAAAAAAATTAAGACACTTTTAAAAAGTAACAAAAGTAAAATTATATACCCAAACACTTGGAAACTTACTAAAAAGGGTAACTATTACTACTATCAAGATAGAAAATTTGAAATAAAACTTAATACTAAAAATGTTTATTCTAAAGGAATGTTTGAAAATGTTTGCCTAGCTGTAAAAGTGGCTCTTGACCTTAATATAAATAAGAGAACTATTCAAAAGACTTTGCCTTCACTCTCTTTTGAGGGACGTTTTCAATACCTTAATGAGGGTAAAATTAAAAAAAAGCTTCATAAAAATGAAATCATTATGATTGATGGCGCACATGCTACTACTGACGCACAAAACCTAGCAGAATATTTAAAAAAAATAAAAATTCCTAAATATGGAATTTGGGCTATGACTAAAAATAAAGATCCAGATTTATTTATAAAACAGCTTAAAGGGGTATTTAAAAAAGTTGTTACAATGCCCATCGAAAATGAGTTCAACTCGGTCTCAGCTAATGAACTTTCTAAAATAGCAGTCAAAAATAAATTCAAAGTAGAAAAAAGTAATAATTTCACACAAGCATTAAAAAAAATAAGTAGTAAAGAAAAAAAGTTAATTGTTTGCTTTGGTAGTCTCTATAATTGTGGAAATATTTTAAATAAAAATTAGATATGTGGTTTAATAAATTCAAGCATATCTTTTTCGCTTGAAGCACCAACTTTAGTTCCCAAAAGCTTTCCCTCTTTAAATAAAAGAATTGTAGGTACACCTCTCACTGAATACTTTGTTGGCTCATTAGGCTGACTTTCAATATCGTGATAATAACAATCAATCTTATCTGACATGTCATTTGAGATTTTTTCTACTATTGGTTTAAGCTGTTGACAGGGCCCACACCATGAGGCTGAAAATTGGATTAGTGAAAGTTTACTACCACCTATTTGATCACTAAATTTTTCATCTGTAGAATCTTTGAAAGCCATAACCTTTAATTAAGTATTTTTCATTTTTTGTCAACTATGCAGATGAATAATATTTTTCTAAGTCTTCAACGTATGCGTTAATATCATCTAATATTTTTAGTTTTTCTTGTTGGTTTTCTTTTTCAAATTTAGCTCTTAAAGTATCAATCTCTGAATAAGTTCTTGGAATTGTATTCCAGTTTTCATTATTAGTGCTTAAAAGTTTTTTTGAAATATCTTTATGAATTAAATTAAAGTCAGATTTATTTAAAACCTCAGGTTTTTCCATGTATAGCAGTTTTTTTCCAAAGTACTGTAACCTCTCATCTTTGAATTTAGAAATAACTTGAAGTTTTTTATCCCAGTCAACACTGTGAAACTCTGGCATTATTTTATTATCTTCTGTTGAAGTAAATTTAGCGTAAATACTTTCCTCATTATATAAATCTTCTTGTGACTTTGTCTGTTCTTTTTCATCAATTTCAGATCGTTTTACCGAGGAAACCTTTTCCGCAAAATCTTCATTATTTTTTATCATTTTAGCTCTTTCCTCTAATTTTTTTATACCAATAAGTTTGTACTCATCAAATTGATTTCCATAAGATGGGTTCATAATAACTGGATGTTTATTGTGTCTAACAGTTCTGATGAATTTTGGTTGTTTTTTCATGGCTAGAGTTAATTCTTTAATTGGCATATCCAAATATGGAGAGGGATCGTGTCTCAAATCAAAACATAATGGCCATTGATATTGAGGATGCTGACAAATAAAAGTTTGAACATATGGTCTGCTTCTTCCATAAAAATATTCATTCGTACAAAAAAGTAATTCTTTTTTAATTAATTCTAAAGATTGATTTTTATCCATAGTTAACATACTTGCTTTCCAAACATTTGGGGCTTTTTTAGAAATTAATTTTGCTATTCCAATGGTTGCTATCACATCACCGATTGCACTATGTGCATCTCCATGCTCAATTCCATTTAAAGGTGCCATTTGATCTAATTTGTAAACATCATTCCCTTTTTCGTTTACAGAATTTTTAAGTGTATTTGGGTAATACAAGTTAGCTGCTCTTGCCAAACTTAAGATGTCTCCTCTAGTATTTCCGTTTGTGCTGGTAATGTAAGGATATTCTAACGTTTGAAACAAAGTACACCTTAAAAATTCCTCATCAAACTCAATACTATTAAACCCAATATAAGTAGCCTTTCCCCATCTTTTAAGTGTTTCAACAAACTGCCTAATCATTTCATAATGAGAAAGGTTGGATTTTTTTAGCATTGAGGGTGAGGTCTTGTTCACGATTAGCGCCATAGCTTCCGGAATTATTCCAGGACTTAATCTACATCTAGCATCAAAACGATCAAGTTCATCTAAATTGTCATTAGTTAATACAGCACCTATTTGAATTATTTGCCCCCAATATTTATTAGATGAACTGGTCTCAAAATCGTAAAAGACAAAGTTAGACATAATTTATTTTTACTTTAGAACTTTTATCTTTTCTGGATTTTCTTTCAAGGTATCTGTTACTTGCTCTGGATCTTTTATATTCCCAAGCGTATTCATTATGGATCTAGCATCCCTTCCAAAACCATCGGTTGCAGTAAGTGCTTGCTCCAATTTCTTTCTTAGATCTTTAATCCCATCAAAATGTTTTTCAAACCTAGAGTTTATATTTCTTAAATCACTATAGATTTGAGTTGCATGTTGTTGAACTTTAAGTGTCTGAAATCCTAAATGATAAGATTGTAACAAAGCAGACAAAGTATTAGGGCCAGAAACTGTTACTTTATATTTTGTTCTAAGTTCTTGTAATAATAATTCTTTTGTTTTTGGATCTCTATAGCTTGAAAGTTCAGAAAATAATCCTTCAGTTGGAACGTAAATAATTGCAAAATCCGTGCTTTTAGGTGGAGCTATATATTTTGAATTTACTGTTTTAGCTTTTAATCTAAATGCAGCAGCTAAATCTTTTCTTGCCTCTGCTTGTGCCTCTTTATTATTGGCGTTGTACGCGTCATCAATTGCTTTATATTTCTCAACTGGCCAATGACTATCGATTGGTAATAAAACATCTTGAAGCTTAATAGCAAATTCAACTGTTTCAGATGTATCATCCTTCATTTTTGCGTTAGCAATAAATTGAGATGCTGGAAGTAAGTCTTTAAGAAGGGCGCCTAATCCAAATTCTGCAAGCGTCCCGTAAGTTTTTACCCCACTTAAAATTCTACTAAAATTATCTTGGCTTTTATTAAGCTCACTTACTTGTTGGTTAAAAACTGAGACTTTTTCATCAACTTTAGTTAAAGCTCCTGTCATATCTTTAGCTATTTCTTTGCTCATAGAACCAAAAGATTGACCGAAGGTTTCTTTAAATGAGTTAAATTCATCTTTAAAGGCCTGTTCTGGATTTATTTGTTTTTCAGGCTTGTTTCTAACTAAAAAGAAGATAACTCCAAGATTAAGAATAACTAAGAATACTACTAAAATTATGATTAACGAATCCATAAATTAATATACCACATTAAGAATAAATATATTTCAAAATATTTTTTGCTGGCAAAGTTCTTCTTATCCAGTTACTTGGAATACTTTTTGGTTTTAGCGCTGCGAAATACGCTCCAACAAAATTTGCTCTTGAACAATTGCAACCACCAGCTTTAATCGTTTTTGTAATAGCAGATTTATAGCTGTTGGATGTTATAATCGCATGAATTGATCCCATAAATGTACCTGGATAACTACAAGCTTTTCCAAATTTTCTTACTGTTTTAATGTGATTTTGGTTTTTTAATCTTATAACTTTTTTAATATTTGTAATTACGTCTTTGAAATATTTATTTTTTTTGTATTTTTTAACAAATGACTGAACAGGATTTCTATCTTTTTTACTAGCTAAATCTATAATCTTTAATTTAGATAAAGCGTATTTTTCATTTATTCTTGAATTAGCTACAGATTTAACAACTTTTTTAAGTTCTTTTTCTCTATCATTAAATAGAAAATAAGGCAGAGCAGCACAATAACCGTCGGACTCGTTTACTTTGGTACCACCAGTAATATTTTTCTTAGATTTAATATTTTGAATAGTCTCTAAGATATTCTGATGGATCCAGGGGCCATTCATGGGTTTTTTCCACTTAACTTTCTTATATTTTTTTCTTAATTTTAAATTTTTCCAATAACTTGAACCTGGACCAAAGTTTTTAATTAAATTTTTTTTGAAATTATCAAGAACATCTGATTTTTTCTTTGAAGAAAGCAAAGTCTTAAACATTACCTGTCCAACATCATTATATCCTGAGACATTTCCAGTTTTAATATTGTAAAAAGGACTTCTGTTTTTTTTTAGAAAAGCTATTTCTTTTTTTCCCTTAATATATTTCTTCAACTTTTTTGGATCGTATACCCAATGTAGAGGTCTAGTCGCTGCGTCAGCAACTGTTGCACCTAAAAAAATATATAAATTATCCATTAAGTATAGCTTTACTATTAGCTAGAGATCCACAAGATGCATTTATGTCCCTACCTCTACTTCTTCTAAATAGAGATAGAAAACCTGCATCTTGAATTGTCTTAGAAAACTTATCAATATTTTCTTGAGTTGCTGGTTTAAAATCTTTATTTGATAAAGGATTAAACTCAATCAAATTTAATTTCGAAGGAACTTTTTTCATAATCTTTATTAGTTCTTTAGCATGTTCATCTGTTAAATTCTCATCTAAACATATCCACTCAATAAAAATAGGTAATTTTGTTTTTTCATAATATTTTTTTAGTTTCGGTAATAATGAATTAATTGAATATTTATCATTTATTGGCATTAATTCTGATCTGTGTTTTGGTAAAGAACTATGTAGACTCCATGCAAGATAGACATCTAACTCATTTGCAGCCCACTCTATTGCATCTAAATTGTCTTTTTTAGTTCCTACTCCTACTGTACTTACTGTAATTCTAGTTCTTCCGTACTCCAAGCCATCTTTATTTTTTGAATTGTCTATAGCAACTTTCACATTATCTAAATTCAGAAAAGGCGAACCTTCACCCATCAATACTTGATTAGTTATTTTTTTCTGTGTTGACCAATCATTAATATAATCTTTGCTTAAAATTATTTGCGAAATTATTTCTCCTGGTGATAAGTTCCTTACTAATTTTTTTGAAATTTGAGCTGTTGCACAAAATTCGCAAGAGAGATAACAGCCCACTGATACAGATAAACAAATTGTATATCTACTTTGAGATTTATCCGGAATAAGAACTGTCTCAACATTTCGTTTATCTTTAAGCTCTAAAAGAAATTTTATAGTTCCGTCCTTAGATTTTTGAACATCTATAATTTTTGGTTTTTCTAGACTAATTAGATCTTTGATTTTGTTTCTAAGTTCAGCTCCAAATGTTGTAAGCTCATCAAAACTTTTAATATTTTTTTTATAAACTGCATTAAAAAGTTGTTGAGACCTCATCTTTGCTTTTTTTGGCTCAACTTCTCCTTTTTCAATTAAAAAAGCTTTTAGTTGATCAAAATTAAGATCATAAAAATTTTGTTTTTCCATTTAGAGAATATTAAAGGCTTGAGTGGGGATTTTAAAGTCCCCACCCTATAAAAGTTTAAAGCTGATTTTTATCGGTTTTTAGATGCTTCAAAATTTTTCCGGAATTTTTTCCGTTTTTAACCAAATAACCAGCCGTTCCATTTGCGTTAGCCTCGGGGGCTTTTTGGTTTTTACTTAACTGCATTGAGAGTTTCTGCTCAGCTTTTTTAACGGCAGAATTTCCATACAGTTTGCTAAATCTATTCATAGCAACTCCTTTCATTTCTACCGACTTTGCAACCCTTTATAGGTCCGGCATGTCGAATGCCGAGTCTTTTTTCCCATGACAGATGGGTAAGTAAACTTTAATATAAGGTTTATATTTGTCAATGGATAATAAGCTTTTAGGTGTAATCATTATAGGTTTTGGTCTATTAGTTCTTTTTAGCGAACAAGAATATTCTTGGGTTATATCAGCCATTGCGGTGGGGATAGGTTCGGGATTTCTAATACGAAAAAATGAAAAAAATGATATAGAAAAATAAAGATGTCTAAAAAAATTTTTATTGTTTACGGCCATCATAATATAAAAAAATCATTTAATGCTTCTGTGAGAGATACCTTTATCCAAGAAGCAAAAAAGTTAGGTCATCAAGTTGATTTAATTAATTTACACGAAGAAAAACCAATTCCTTTTTTTGATGGTTCCGGTCCTAATGATCAAATTTTAGATTATAGAAAAAGATTAGAGGCAAGTGATGTATTATTTATGATTTCACCCTGTTACAATCTTAGAGCGACTGCAATTTTAGAAAATTGGATTGATTTAACTTTAGCTCCTAAATGGTTTTTCTCGTTTAAAAGACTTGTCGGTAATTGGGGTTATCCTGTTGCAGGCGCGATGAAAGGTAGAAAAGCCATAATGTCGATGTCTTACGGTGGAAATTGGTTTTCAATTCAAACCTGGTTTCAAAATATTCCATTTAGGAGAATTAAAGCAGGAGTTCTAAAGCTTGGTGGAATGGAAACAACCTACATAAGATTTTATGAGGTTTTACCAGGTATGACACAAGAAAAATTTAATTCACATATGCAAAAAGTAAGAAAACTAGTGCGAAATTTATAATAATTTAAATTTCAATTTAAAAAGTATATAAGGCATTTATGGAAAATTTTAAAAATTGGATGACTGAAGCAGCTAACATCATGTTTGATGATAGTAAAAATGACTTAAGAAGCTTACCAAAGTCTGTAAGACTTCAAATTTTAATTGTTTTGTCATTTGTTTGGTCGACTGTATTTAGTCTATATGTATTTAGTGTAACCTCTTTTATCTTTGGTTGGGCTGGAGTAGTTATGGCGCATATTGGATTAATAATAGCAGTTTACTTAACATTTAAATTTTTTCATAAAAAACAAGAACAGCCGGTCAGTGTTTTTCAATCTGGAAATTATAATCCTGCAAAAATATTCGCTGTCTTTTTTATTGTTTTTTTTATCTTTATTTTTACTAAGGGAATTGATGTTCTTACAAGAACCAATAGCTACGAAACACCTTACTCTGGTCCTGAAACTACTACTGAAGAAAGAATCAAAAGATTTGTAAAATAGCTATTTCAAGACTAAAATTCATTAATGAAATTATTAAGAGTTGGTAAGTTGGGAAGTGAGTTTGTTGCTGCCTTAGATAGTAATAATGTCATAAGGGATCTGTCAGATCACATTAAAGATTTAAATCCACAGACTATAAATGAAGAAACATTAAATAGATTAAAAAGTATAAAATTATCTGAGCTAAAAGAAATCAACTCGAATATTAGAATTGGAGCTTGCATCTCAAATCCAGTAGATTTTTTAGCAATAGGTTTGAATTACAAAGCACATGCGGAGGGTACCAAATCAAAATTACCAACTGAACCAATTGTTTTCAATAAAAGCTCTGGATGTATTCAGGGTCCTAACGATCAAATAATTAAACCTAAGTCTGCTAACAAAATGGATTACGAGGTTGAAGTTGGTATGATTATTGGCCGTGAAGGTAAATATATTAAGGAGGAAAATGCTCAAGATTATGTATTTGGCTATTGTATCGTTAATGACATATCTGAAAGGTCTTGGCAAAAAGAAAGGGGAGGTCAATGGATCAAAGGTAAATCTATAGCAGGGCCAACTGGGCCTTATCTTGTAACTAGAGATGAAATAAAAAACTTAAATGATATTAATTTAGCGTTAGATGTTAATGGCAACAGAAGACAAACTGGAAATACAGAAAGAATGATTTTCAATTTCAATTTTTTAATTTCTCATTTAAGTCAATTTATGACTTTATATCCTGGGACAATTATCACTACCGGAACACCAGCTGGTACAGCAATGGAAATGGAAAAACCTGAATTTCTAAAGACGGGTGACAAACTTCACTTAAAAGTAGATGGACTAGGTGAGCAATTTCATGAAATAATAGATGAATAATTATGTCAAAAAGATATTCGGGTAAAAGCCAAAAAGATAGAACCTTTATGAAAAAAGCCAAATTATCTTTTAAAGAAAAAAGAAAGCTTAAAAGAGAGAGAAAAAATAAATAATGTGTGGAAGATATAGTATTCGAAAACCGGTTACTAAAACTGCTGATTTGGTAAAAACAAATATAAAGGTTGAAGATACAGATAATTATAATGCGCACCCAACTCAAAGGTTGCCCATAATAAAATCTTATTCAAATGGTAAGGCTCTTGAGCTTTATGAGTGGGGATTGGTTCCGAGTTGGTCTAAAAAATTGGATAAGTTTTCTCCCCTTATTAATGCAAGGAGAGAAACTCTTATGGAAAAAATTACTTTTAAGAATCTTATCCAGACATCAAGATGTATTATTCCAGCTGATGGGTATTATGAATGGAAAAGGGAAGATAAAACAAAAACTCCCTATTATTTTTCAAAAGAGGATGATGAATTGATGTATTTTGCCGGGATATATCAGAATGATCAGTTCTGTATAATTACTAGGAAAGCTACTGAAAAAATTAGTACCATCCATCACAGAGAACCAATGATTATTAATCAAAGCCAGATTAATAATTATTTGAACATTAAAAAAGATGCTATGGAAATATTGAACTCCGTAAAACCACCCAATTTAAAGTTTCATGAAATTTCAAAAGATGTTAATAATCCAGTTAATAATGATCCATCAATAATTAATTCAGTAAACTAAATGAAATCTGTTTCTATAACTCCAGGTAAAAACAACGTTGGTGCTTACATCAACGATGTAAATTTAAATAAGTTAAATAACGACTTAACGGGTCAAATTAAAGATATACTTAATAAATACGGAGTAATTTTCATAAAAAAACAAAATTTGAACCCAAGTGCATACCAAAATTTTGCTAAATCTATTGGGCAATTAGTAGAGTATCCAAGATTAAAAGGATTAGAAAATTTTCCTTACATAAATGTTTTAGAGAGAAAACCTAGTGACAAAAGTTTAGCTTTCGGAGGATCTTGGCTACATCAGGACACTTCATATTTGGAAAAAGATAGACCGAGATATACTATGCTTATGGGTATAGAAATTCCTGTAGGGCAAGGAAATACTATTTTTTCCTCTGGTTTTAATGCCTATAAAAATCTTCCAGATGAAATTAAACAAAAAATTAAAAATGCTAAAGGTGTTTTTTCATCTGCCGGACCGATTAGTAAAACTAGACTTGAATTGGAAAAAAGAGCTGGAATTAATTCTTCAAAAGTTTTGGAAGCTGAACATTCAATTGTTCAAGAGGTTAATGGACAAAAATCTTTATATGTTTCTCCGGGTCATCTAATAAAAATTAAAAATATTGATGAAAGTGAAAAAATTAAAAATTTTCTTATTGATCATGTAAATAAAGAAGAATTTATATTTTCTTATGAGTGGTCAAAAGGGGATTTAGTTCTATGGGATAATCTCAGTGTGATGCATAAAGCAAGCGAAATAAAAAATTGTAGCCGTATAATGCATCGAATTACTATAAAATAATTTTACTTTTTTAAAATCGTCAAGTGGCCCATTTTTCTTTTTTCTTTAATTATCTTTTTTCCATAGTCAAAGAAGTATTCTTCTGTTTCAAAAGATCGCTTTCTATACCTCTGAATTTCACTGCCTAATATATTTTTCATCTCAGCATTTGCTATTTTCTTAACATTTTCTTTCTTCAATCCACAAACAGCTCTGATGTGATTTTCAAATTGACTAATATTAAATGCATTTATTGTTAAATGACCAGAGTTATGAACTCGGGGTGCGATTTCATTAACCAACAAGCTATCCTCTTGATCTATAAAATATTCTACACACATTGTTCCAACGTAATCTAATGCATTTGCAATTAACTTAGCGCTATCTTGAGCCTTTTTGAAAATACTGGGCTTTATATCAGCTGGAATTTTGGAGTATTTTAAAATTTGGTCTTTGTGAGTATTTTCTATTGGTTCATAAATATAAATTTCTTTGTTTTGAAATCTTGTAACAATTACAGAAATTTCTTTTTTTAAATTTACTCTTTTTTCTAATATGTAATCTGCTGTAAAACACCAATCTTTTTTTACATCATCTAGGGTATTTAAAACATACTGGCCATGGCCGTCATAACCTAATGTGTTTGTCTTTAAAATCCCTGGTAATAAATTTTTGTTTTGTTGAACATCTTTGGCAGTCTTTATAAATGCCCACTTTGTAGTTTTAATACCAAGATTATTTACAAACGTTTTTTCTAATTGTCTGTTTTGAATAATCTTATTAATTTCAGGTTTGGGTAAAACTTTTTTTTCTTTATCTATCTCTTTTAAAATACTTATTGGAATATTTTCAAATTCATAAGTAATGATATCTACTCCATTTATAAATTCTTTAATCTTATTTTTGTCATCATATTTTGAGTAAATAAATTTATCTGAATAGTTTTGCGCTGGACCATTTTCATCATCTGATATTACTATAGTCTTTATATTAAGTTTTTTTGCAGCCTGACATAGTAAAGAACCAAGTTGACCTGAACCAATGATCCCTAGAGTGCTTATTGACATCAAATTAAGGTTTTTTTTTAATAGATTTAGTTTGTAAACGTTTCCATTTTTCTAAATTTGATTTAATTTTTTCATCAAAATTTCCAATAATTGAAGCCGCGAGTAAACCAGCATTCATTGATCCATTTATAGCCATTGTGGCTACGGGACAACCTCGCGGCATTTGTACTATTGATAACAAACTATCTAAACCCTTAAGTTTTTTTGTTTCTATCGGAACTCCAATAACTGGCAAAGAAGATAAAGATGCCACCATGCCTGGCAAATGTGCTGAACCTCCCGCTCCAGCCACAATAACACCGAAACCGTTTTTTGAGGCTGACTCTGCAAATTCAAACATTCTTTTTGGTGTTCTGTGCGCACTTACTATTGAAATTTGATATTTAATTTTGAGAGTCTTTAAAATTTTCGCGCATTCTTTCATTATGGAATGATCCGATTGAGATCCCATAATAATTGCTACTTTATTATTCAGTTTATTACGTTTCACAGATTAATTTAACAATTATTGGTATAAAAACAATGGCCTAATTAGATTAAGCCACTGATTTATTTAGGAGGAAAGATTATGCTCGAACTCTAAAATTTAGAAATTTTGGACTATTTTGAAGTTCGAATAGAGAGATTTTTTTTAATTTCTTATCAACGTTAGTCTTTAACTTGTTTTTTTTTACTTGTTTAATTCTCATGATTTCTTTTAATTTATTTTTAACCCTATGAGTATTGCTGAATTTGCAAACTTGAGTTGAATATAGTTTATAACTTTAATTTAGGCAGATATTAGGCGTTTCTTAGCCAAATTTAAATTTTTGCAAATAAATCTTTAGAAAGTTTTTTTATTGACCCACTTCGATCTACCACTGCTAGTTCCACTTCTGCTCTGACGAGAATTTCTGCATCTCTTTTCACCTCTTGAAGCAAGTTTAGTCTAACGTTAGTTTTTTTTAAAATGGTTGTTTCAACACTTAAATTGTCCTCAAAAACAGCGGATTTAAGATATTCTATGTTGCACGTCCTAACGACAAACATAATATCATGTTCGTTCATAAGTTGAGTTAAAGTTAGACCAAATTTTTCATTGATCAGCTCCGTTCTTGCTCTCTCGATATACTGAAGATATCTAGAATAAAATACCCGACCAAAGTCAACGTCCTCAACAAAAACTTTTAATTTATAAATGTGGCTTTTGGACATAATTTCAATCATAAGGCTAAAGTTTATCTTATTCAATAAAGTTTCAATTTCTTTTTTTGGTCCAAATTATGCCAAGCAAAGCACAGACTCTAAGCGTAAATTTTAATTATGAAAATATTATCTACTTTAATTTTGTTGTTAATGTTAACTAATTGTGCTGGAGGCAACATAGCCAAAGTAAAATTTGGTAAAAGATGTACTGCGGCTGACGAGAATGGTTTAAAAGAAAGCTCGTATGTTTGGGTTATCTCAGAAGAAGCGATTAAATCATTTGATAAAAGAATAAATAAATCTAACTGTTCAGATATTTAATTTCCTTTTAAATTTAATTGTCTGTGCTAATAAGGGGTATGCGAATACCCCTTATTCTGTGTATATTATTTTCATTAAATATTAATTTAAATGCTATGGAAAAACCTTATCATCATATTTATAAAGACGGAAAATTATATGCTTTTAGAAACCTTGAAGGAGGTCCAAAAAGAGACCCTAATTTTAAATGGGATTGGAAAGTTTTTAGGGAGGAAAAAAAGAAACTTAAGATTGATTATCCACCTGAACATGTAATAGATAAACAAATAGTTTTAAAAAATCTTGAAAAGCATAAATCTGACTCATATGTGATGTGGCTTGATCATGCGAGCTTTATAATTAAACTTGGGGATACTACAATTATTACTGATCCAGTTTTTGAAAAAAATTATGGACCTATGATATTTGGTCCAAAGAAATACATTGAGTCCCCTTTAACTCTTAAAGAACTTCCTAAGATAGATTTATTTTTGTTGACACACAATCATTATGATCACATGAGTATTCGTACGATAAAAAACTTTCCTTATAAAAATACTAAAGTTCTTGTGCCTCTTAAACTTGGGAAATATTTCACGAAAAATGGATATAAAAAAAGTACTGTAAAAGAAATGGATTGGTTTGATAAAATTAAAATTAATGATGAAATCACAATTACAATGCTTCCAAGTCAACATTGGTCAAAACGGTGGATCTGGGGAGATGGAAATACAAATAGATCACTTTGGGGGAGCTTTTTAATTGAATACAAAGGTAAAAAAATCTTTTTTGCTTGTGATACTGGACCAGCACCATTTTACAAAGAGTTAGGAAAAAATTTTGGCCCAATTGATTTGGGTTTTGGGAATTTGGGTGCTTACAATTTCTATCCGATCATTCCAGTCAAGGATAAATCTACAGCTCACGCTAATCCTGAAGAGCTTTTATCTTTAATGAAAGACTTAAAAGTAAAAAAGGTTATAGGAATGCATTGGGGAACAGCAATATTAAGTTTGGAACCGATCTGGGAACCTCCTGTAAGATTTAAAGAAAATGCTGAAAAGTTTGGCTATAAGAAAGATGAGGCAATTATATTTAAAATTGGTGAGATTAAAAAATTAAGTGATCTTATCAACTAGCTTTTCTTTTATTTCTTTCTCTGTCTAGTAAAGCCGTCAGAGAGTCCACCATAAAATCTGAAGCATCAAAGATCTGATCTCTCTTAAATTCTTTAGATATATTTTTTTCTGGGTCAGTTTTATCCTCAATAACTATTCCCTGAGTAGGAGAATTGTCTTTCAAATAAATACAAATGAGCCATTCATTTTCAGGTGTATCATCCCATTTAATATATATTGAACTCTCTTCTATTCTTTTATCAATACACCTCATAATTGGAAGATGTTTACTTAAATACCTTTTTGAGATCATAAAACAAAGTGAATGTGAAGCTCTATAGAAAGATTCAAGGGCATACTCTACCTTCTCTCTCTCTTCGTTATAAACTCTCTCTTTCTCTAATAATATTTCTTTAGTATCACTGTCTTTTACTTCAACACCAAATTGAGTTAGTCGTTCTCTAATTGCTTCTTCAACTTTTTGTTGTCTTAAAGCTTTATATTTCTCTTTGATTTTATCTATACGCAGTTTGACTTCTTCGTAAGACTCTCTTTGTTGGCTTAGAACATATTTTGAAAGAGCTTGAACTTCTTTTTCCTCCCTACGTACAAAACTCTCAATTTTCTTTTCAAGTTTAATTTGTTCTAAAAATTTCCTTTGCTTTTCAGCTCGCTCTCTTCTGAGTTCAGCTTGGTCCTCTCTTAAAAATCTTTTGAGATCAATTGATAATTGACGGCTTAATTCTTTTTCTTCTTTAAGTTCTAATGCTTTAGCTTTAAGTGCTATTTCCTCTTGTTGCATAAACCGTTTTCTTGCTAGTATTTTTTCTCTTTCCATTTCTTTTATTTTTTTTTCTTTTTGTTTTGACCTTTCTTCTTGAATAACTTTTTTAATATTTGAAACCCGATTAGAAATGCCTTGAAAAAAATTCTGCAAAGATTGGTCAAGGTTTAAGTTAAACCTAAGCATTGATTTAACTTTGTCACTTAAGCTTAAAAGGCTTGAAATAACTGCTCTTGTTTTTTTTTGTTTATTTCTTTCCGATCTTCGGAATTTAATTTTATTTTTTTTAAATTTTATTTTTCTACTTTTACTTTTGATTGATTTTTTTGTTTTTGATTTTCTTTTTGCAATTTTTTTGTTTTTTTTATTGCTTTTTTTAAGTTTTGTTCTTTTTGATTTTAAAGACCTAATTTTCTTAGGTTTCTTTTTTTTTCTTTTCATACTGTTACTTATTTAATAACAGTTTTCAGGAATAAAGGTAGTTTCTTGTTCTTTTGGCGTTACTAAAGTTCTTCACAATTTGTAATTGAAAAACAACTAGGTCTCTATATTTAAAAGCCGCTTCACAAGATGCCATATAATATTCATAGCATTTTACAAATTTTTCATCGAATAGATCTTTTACTTTATTTTTATTAGCCAAGAAACGTTTTAACCAACTTTCGAGGGTTTTATCGTAGTGCCTAATCAAAGTCTCTATATCGTTCACAATTAATCCGGTTTTTTCTATTGGATTGATAATTTGACTCAATGAAGGGCAAACCCCTCCTGGAAAAATATATTTTTGAATGAAAAGATTAGCCGGTGAGGGTTTGTCTACTACACCAATCGTATGAAGTAAGAATATTCCATCATCTTTCAAAACTTCATTCATTTTTTTAAAAAAAATTTTATAGAATTTACGTCCAAAATGTTCAAAAGCGCCTACTGAAACGCACCTGTCAAATGAACCTGTAACATTTCTATAATCCATAATCTCAAACTTAACTTGGTTATCTAAATTTAATTCTTTTGCTCTTTTTTTGCAGTAATTTAATTGATTGTCACTTAAAGTAATTCCTAGGACTTCACATCCCTTTTGTTTGGCCATTTCAAAAGCGAGTCCACCCCAACCACATCCAACATCTAAAACTCTCATGCCAGGTTTAATATCTAATTTTTTAATTATATGATCTACTTTATTTTGTTGAGCCTCTTCTAATGTTTTAGTGCCATCAAACCACATGGCCATAGAATATTGACGTAAATTTTTATCTAAAAATAAATCATAGAGTTTTTCTCCTTTAGTTCCACCTACATCGTAGTGATGTTCCACATTTTTTTTTGATTTTCCTGGAAGATTAAAATTTGTTAAAGTTCTCCAAATACCATATATTTTTTTTAAAATCAAACTTGGTGTAGTAATTTCAGTTCTTCCAAGATTTTTAACAAAGCCTAAAATAAATTCACGTAAGGAGGCATTCTCAATTATAAGTTCTTCGTTCATGTAAGCTTCCGGAAAGGCTATCTCAGGAAATAATATTAATTTAGTCCCAAGACTCTCTTTTAAAATTTTTAAGATAATTGGTTTTTCTAATCTTGGGTTACCACAGATATATTTTTGGCCCTTTGGATCAACCAGTATAATTCCATCTTCTTTATATATTTTAGATAAGACTCTAGCTAATATCATGATTAAGCCGCTAAGTTTTTTTCACTAGTAAATTTTAGTTTATTTAATTTTTCAATAAGCTCTCTTTTTTTTTCTTCACTTAATAAAGTAAGTGGAGGTAATATATTCTTATAATTTTCGTCTTTAATCGAATGATAACTATGCAAAGCAGATATCAAATTATATTGATCGAAAGTCTCCCTTACAGCTATTAATTGATCGTTTTTAGTCTGTAGATTTTTATTTTCAAAATCATCAAACACCTTTCTAGCTATAGAGTGAGTTACATTTGTTACTGCAGAAATGCATCCAGAACATCCAAGTTTCAATCCCTTAAGCAACTTTGCTTCTGATCCTGGAAACATCAAAAAGTTTGAGATTTTTAAAGTTTCAAACAAGTTATAACTCGAATCTTTGCAGCCAATTATGTTTTCTGGAAATGCTTTAACAAGTTTTGTTACTGCTTCAGCTGAAAATTTGTATCCACTTAGTTTTTCAAAATTATATAAAATTATTTTTGCTTTAGGTGTTGCAGTTATTATTTTCTTATAAAATTCAAAAACTCCCTCATCGGTATTTCCTTTATAATATGCAGGAGGCATAATTAAAAAATCTCTAAATTCATACTCCATTGCATATTTTATTAAATCAATATTGTCGTTTAAAGAATTACATCCAGTTCCTAAAAAGAATTGTTTTCTCAATTTATGGCTAGCAATTTTTGAAATGAATTCTTTTTTTTCTTGCAAAGTAAGTAACTGACTAGCTCCCGTAGACCCAAAGAAAAAAACACCTGTACAACCTTTTTTGATTAAATGTTCACCATGAAAAATGGTGGCCTCAACGTTTAATGTTAAGTCTTTATTTAAAACACTTAAACTAGCTGCGTATACACCTCGTTTTATCATCTTATTGTCCCAATTTACTGAAATAAAATATATTATAAGTTTCAAAAATGAAAGTTCTGATTCTCATAAATAAAGTAGGCCTAGGGGACTGTATAATTCACATAAATTATATCCATGAAATCTCGAAAAAATATGGAAAGCCCGTTTCAATATTAGCTAAGGAAAATACAAGAGCAAAAGATCTTTTTCTGGATGATCCACATATTAATGAAGTGATAACGTTAGATCGTTTAAATGATAATACTGGTTATCATGATGGTGTTAATGGATTTTTTAAATTAGCAAAAGATATAAAAGAAAAAAAATTTGATAAAGTATTCATCTTTAATAGTTCAATAAGATATTTTTTAATTTGTAAAATTGCGGGTATAAAAAAAATAGCTCAATATCCTTTATTCAAAAAAAAAGGGCAACATGTAGTTAATACTGCAAAAATTTTTACTGAAAATGAGCTAAGCAAAATTGTATCAACGCAACCAAAGCTTTTAATTAGTGAAGAAAAAATTCTAAAAGCTAAAAAAGATGTATCTCAAAATCATAAAAATATTGTGTTAGGAGTAAGTGCATCTGGACCAACAAAGCGCTGGGAAATAAAAAATTTTATAAAATTAATTGAGAAAATAATTGAAAAATATCCTTCCAAATTTTATCTAGCTGCTGGAAAAAATGATCAACAATTGATTGATGAAATATTAAACTCTAATATTGGATCGAATTGTATTTCTTTAAATAATTTAAAGATTAATGAAATGTTGCCTGTAATAGCTAATTGTAGTTTGTATTGCGGAAATGATACTGGGTTTATGCACATTAGTGCGGCTCTAAATTTAAAGACTATAGCTTTGTTTATGGATAGCCCCGTTCTTGCTTACGGAAAGTACTCGGAAAATATTAATGTAATAATTCCAGAGGGCGAGACTGAGGAAACAACAACCCATGATACTCTAGGTGCAAATAAGATTTCTTTTGATAAAGTTTATAATAAATGTATTGAGCTTTTATCTAACTAAAATCAGTTTTAATTATTTTTTCTTTAGCTTCATTTACTAATTGACTCAATCTGGAACTATCCACATTACGGTTCATGTCAGGATGAATTTTTTTTTGTAATTGATTAGCAGCTTTTAACACTTCTTCTTTGCTTGCTCCTTTTTTAAGACCTAATAATTTATAAGCCTCATCTGATGTAAGACTCGATGAACCTTGAGTTTGACCAAACTGTCCTTGGGAAAACCTCCCAGAATTGTTTTTCATAAACTGAATTAATCTATACAATTGATAAAATTGCAGTGCCGTAAAACCTTTTATTTTTAGACCAGAAAGCAAGATCAGCCACATTGGAAGACTAAAGATGAATTTACCACCAATCGTAAACAGTACTGCTAGAATTAGTGATATATAAACTGCAATTTTTTTTATATTAGTAGCTATCTTTTTTGAACTAGCCCTAGCGAACCAATTTAGAAAAAGGTAGATTACGACAAAGATGATAATTCCCAGCAAAAACAAATTCATATAATTTCTAACTATGAATATACCAAAACTTAAGAAAATAAAGACTACGAAAAATTATCACGGGATTCCATTAGAAGATGATTATTCATGGGTTGATCAGCCAAATATCCTTGAAGTTTTAAAGGATCCAAAAAAGTTGAATTCTGAGGTCAAGGATTACATAGAAGCTAACAACAAAATAACTGAGGACTACTTTGCAGATATTAAGAAATTACAGAATAATTTATTTTACGAAATTAAAGGAAAAATTAAATTAGATGATACTGGATTAAAATATAAAGATAAAAAATATTATTATTGGGCTAAAACAGAAGCGAAGGGTAACTACGGTAAGAGAATGAGGCAGCTCATTGATGGTTCTAAACCTGAAGAAGTATTTTTTGATGGTGATTTGGAGAAGAAGAAATCTGGTTCTGAATATTTTGGGGTTGGAACTGTGAGCACTTCTTATTGTGATAATTTTATTGCTTATTCTCTAGATTTAAAAGGATCAGAATATTACACAATTTATTTGAGAGATCTTAGAACAGGAAAAAATGAAAAAGACGTAATTGAAAATACAAGTGGAAGCGTCACCTGGGCTTTGGATAATAAAAGTTTTTTTTACTCAAAATTGGATAAATATCATAGACCAAGACAAATATTTAAACATTTAATTGGAACTTCCTCCGATCAAGATCAGCTTATTTTTGAAGAAAAAGATGAAACTTTTACTTGTGGCATAGGTATTACCTCTGATGAAAAATATTTCATAATTGGCACTTCTGATCACATCACCACTGAGGAATATTTTTTTCCTACTGATACTCAAGAAATTAATCCTACCCTTTTTAAAAAAAGAAAAAATGATATTCGTTATTCTATAGACTCTTGGCAAGGTTATTTTTATGTTCATACCAATGAGGGGGCTAGAGATTATAAGGTGCTCAGATGTAAGACTAATCAGATAGATAAATTAGAAGTTTTTATTCCCGCCAAAAAAGAAACTGTTATCGGTGGGTTTGAATTTTTAGATAATTATATCCTTAGATCAGAAAAGTCTGATGCTATACCAAAGCTTTTTGTTAGAAATATTAACACTAATAAAGAAGAAGAAATTAAAATTTCAGATGAGCCAATAGGTGTTCCTGGTATTTCTTTAATGCAAAGAGATACAAATACTACAATGATAAGAGTCAGTTGGGAGAGCATGGCAACTCCAGGAAGAGTTTATGAGTATGATATCGTCACTAAAGAAAAAAAATTAGTTAAAGAAACTGAAATTCCATCTGGCCACGATCCTAGTAAATATGTAGTGGAAAGAATTAAAGCTCGATCACATGATGGTCGTATGGTTCCAATTAGTTTAGTTAGATTGAAAGACTCAAAACAAGATGGAAAATCAAAAGTCTTACTCTACAGCTACGGAGCTTATAAACATTCAGTCAATTGTTCATTTAGTGCCTCAAGATTTTGTCTTGTTGATAGAGGAATTACTTTTGCAATAGCTCATATCAGAGGCGGAGGTGACCTTGGCGATAGCTGGCATACGGAAGGTAAAAAAAAATTAAAGAAAAATACTTTTCTAGATTATGTGGCATGTGCAAATCATTTAATAGAACAAAGATATACTTATAAAGGTGGAATTTGTTTTTACGGTGGATCAGCTGGAGGTCTTACAGGTGGAGCAGTAGCCAACTTGTCGCCAGATTTATTTTTTGGAATGCTTTTGTTAGTACCTTTCGTAGATACTATGACTACTATGTTAAATGAGAAATTGCCTTTAACTCCAGGTGAATGGGAGATGTGGGGAAATCCAATTAAAAGTAAGGAATACTTTGAATATATTCTGTCTTACTCACCTTACAATAATATTGCGAAAAAAGACTATCCGCCGATGCTCATAACTACATCTTTGTTTGACAATCGAGTTCTTTACTCTGAACCAGTTAAATATATTGCAAAGTTGAGAGATTTAAAAACTGATAATAATAATCAATTATTAAAATGTAAAATGAAAGCAGCAGGTCATGGAGGAATGTCTGGCCGTGACAATGCGATCAGAGAGTTAGCTGAAGAATATTCATTTATTTTAAAATCTGCAAAAATTTTTAAATAAAAATCTTGAAAAAATAAATATAATTCCCACATATATTGTGTCAGTTGCCAAATGGGACTGACGTAAAACCTTGCTAACAAAGGAGGATATATGACAAGTAAGGATCTATCGATCTTTAATTCACTTAGACCTTTTAGCGTAGGCTTCGATGATATGTTCGATCAGTTTGAGTCTATGTTAGGGAATGGTAGAGTAGTTCAAAGTAATTACCCACCATACAACATCCGAAAAGTAGGCAAAGATAAGTATGCTATTGAAGTAGCAGTTGCTGGCTTTAATAAAAATGATGTTGAAGTTGAATATGAAGATAATCTTTTAACTGTAAAGACAAAAGACGTTAAAAGTAGTGAAGAAAAAGATGGTGATGAAGTTATTCATCGAGGAATATCGCAAAGATCTTTTGCGAGATCGTTTACAATTGCAGATGATGTAAAAGTGAATGGTGCTGAGCTAAAAGATGGTTTGCTAACTATTTCTTGTGAAAAAATCATCCCTGAAATAAAGAAAAAAAGACTTATTGAAATAAAATAAGTTTACCTTACTTGCGGAGTTTTACTCCGCAGGTAATTAAAAGCAGTTTTTGCTACTAAAACCAACTACAATGTTCCTAGGATTGAGCTCAAACTTTCGCTCACACTTAATCTTATATTTTTCAGTTATATAAACGTAATTCCTATTTCTGGTATTTAAAAACTCAACTTTATCTGGTTGCCCAAAAAAACTTTTGAGATCTTCCTCAGGTTTATTCAACCATTTACTTAGTTTTTGTCTCTCTATTTCTGTTGTGTCCTCAATTTTTTTTGAGACAGTTTTACAACCGCCTAAAGAAATTATTAATAATGTGTATAAAATTGCAAAATTTAATTTTTTCATCTTAAGCCTTATTTTATAACGAAAAGTTATAAACAGATATATTTACTATTGGTTGAATCTCAGCAGCTATGCCTGATTTAGTTAAGATTTTGTTAAATATATAGAGTAATAAACTTTTAACGGAGGTTTAATTTTATGATGGATAAATATTTTGAATATAGAAAACATAAAACAAATTTTAAAACAGAGGTAATCGCCGGAGTAACGACTTTTCTTACAATGGCATACATAATGTTTTTAAATCCTTTTATCTTATCTGGTGAATTTGCTGGAACGGAAAAAGGGTTTTTTGATTTTGGTGCGGTATTCACTGCAACAATTTTAGCAACAGCAGTTGCTTGTTTTATAATGGCGTTCCATGGACGAACATGGCCAATAGGTCTGGCGCCTGGAATGGGTATTAACGCTTTTGTTGCTTATGGAGTAGTAGCAGGAATGGGTTATACACCTCAAGCAGCATTAGGTGCAGTGTTAGTTGCTGGAGTAATCTTCTTAGCAATTTCATTAACTCCTTTAAGAGCTTGGTTAATTAACTCGATACCCAAAAGTTTAAAACTTGGAATAGGAGCGGGAATAGGATTGTTTTTAGCAATTATCGGTCTTGAGATTATGGGAGTAGTAGGAGATCATCCTGTTACACTTGTAACTCTCGGTGATATTAAAAATCCTCTAGTTCTTCTAGGGTGTTTGGCTTTTGTTTTTATGATTGTGTTAGAAAAAATGAAAATAAGGGGAAATATTATAATAGGAATTCTGCTATTTAGTATTATTGCTTGGGCTACAGGACTAGCGAAGTTTAACGGTGTGGTTGGATCTATTCCTCCAATGACCTACCTGTTTGAATTTGATCTCAAAGCTGCCCTCACAGCAGGTATGGCTTCAATAGTCTTTACTTTATTGTTTATCGACTTTTTTGATACAGCAGGAACTTTAACATCTGTTGCTAACGTAGCAGGCAAAGTAGATAAAAAAGGTAAAGTGCAAGATATAAACAAAGCCATGCTATCTGATAGTGTTGGAACAGTTGCAGGTGCCGTGATGGGTACAACAACAGTAACAAGTTATGTTGAGTCAGGTGCTGGTGTGAAAGCAGGTGGAAGAACAGGAATGACTTCGTTGGTTATTGGAATTCTGTTTTTAGCTTGTTTGTTTTTTTCACCTTTAGCGACAAGTCTTCCGAAAGAAATAGATGGAGCAGCATTATTATATGTAGCGATTTTGTTTGTTAGAAACATTACAGATATTGAGTGGAATGATATAGCTGAGTCTGGGCCAGCAGTTGTGGCTATGATAACTATGCCTTTAACATACAGTATTAGTAATGGTATCGCTCTTGCATTCATCTCCTATGCATTAATTCAAATCTTTACTGGTAAATTTGGAAAAACTTCGCCAGCTATTTGGGTAATTGCAGTATTCAGCGTAGTAAGTTTTTACGTAGCTTAAAAGTTTAGGGCCGGATAACTCTGGCCCTTAATTCTTCTGATGTTTCTCTATTAAGTCCTCAACCTTAATCTCTTCATAATGCTCAAACGGTTGGACAATCCAGGGATTACTATTTAATCTCTGTGCACAAAAATCAGGTTCAAAAGTAGAGTCTTTTTTCTTCCATAAGACAGCTGTTTTAATTTCTTTTATTTTCCCTTTCAAAGGTGGATATTTTTTTAACCAATCGATACTTTTATTTAATGTAATTCCAGTATCAGATAAATCATCACATAATAGAATATTTCCACTCATTTCTTGAACGGTCGAACTCATTTCCCTTGAAAAAACTAAATCTCCTTGTTGATCTTCGACACCCTCACCAGAATAGGACTCTACTGCTAAATAAGCACATTTTAGTTTAAACACACGACTCAACACATCAATGATCGGAGCACCACCCCTCATAATTCCAATGAGTAAATTAGGCTTAAAGCTACTTTTATGAATTTGTATGGCTAGTTTCTCTACGATTTGATTGTACTCTTTCCAATCAATGATAAGTTTATCTGCCATGAAGAAAGCTAATTTATTTTAAAGGAGTTGTAAATGAAAGGATATGTAGTGTGTGTTTATAAAAATATAAATAATGAAGAAAAGTTGAAGGAATATGCAGTCAAAGCTAGAGCAGCAGTTGAAAAATATAAAGGTAAATTTTTAATAAGGGGTGGTAGATCAACATCTAATGAAGGGGATAAATCTCCGAGAACAGTTATAATTGAGTTCCCATCCTATGATGAGGCGAATAACTTTTATAACTCTGAAGAATATCAAGCTGCGCATTCGATTCTTAAGGGTTTTGCAGACCGACAACACCAAACAGTTGAAGGGACTTAATACTGAATTGGTTCATCATCAATACTACGCCAAAGGTACCATGTGGCAACTGAACAATAAGGAGTAAATTTTTTATAAAGTTTATTCAAAAAACTTTTTGGAGGATAATATTTCTTTTTATAGTTATTAGAAATTGCTCTTAGTAGACCGATATCCTGCAACGGCCATATATTTGAACGATTATATGTGAATAATAATATCATTTCAGCACTCCACCTTCCGATCTGTCTAAGGTTTGACAAATAAATTATAGCATCTTCATCGCTCATTTTATTAATCAATTTTGGATCAAATTCTTTTTTAACGAATTTGATTGATAGTTCTTTTATACCCAAAGCTTTTTGTCTACTTAAACCACATGATTTCAGTTGATATAACGACAACTTAGATACATTAACAGGATTAATCTTTTTAGATTTCATCTGAAACTTTTTAAATACTGAATTTGCTGCTGAAACACTTATTTGTTGACCAACTATACTTTTGCAAAGAGAATAAAAGATATCTTTTCTAGTTGTTAAAAACTTGTCATCATATTTGAGTATTAGATTTTTTAAAACCTTATCTTTTCTTGATAAAATCTTAATAGCTTTTAACCAGTAACTTGGATAATTTCTCACGGTCTAGAACTTACTACCTTCTTTTTAAGTTCAGACTCTCTCATAAAAATAATCACAGAACTTATAATTATTAGTCCAGCACCAACTAGTGTTAAAAGTTTTGGTATTTCGCTCCATATAAAATAACCTAATAAAATCGCAAAAACTAAATTTAAATATTTAGTTGGAGTTACTAGTGAAGCTTCGGCATACCTTAATGAAACAGTTAAAAGTATATTAGCCACTGAGCCAATAATTCCCGTAAAAATTAAAAGAAATAATTCAAATTTATTTGGCATTACCCATCCAAATGGTAAAGTTAATAATCCCACGAGCATACTTAAAAGTGAGAAATACAGTGCTATCCTGTAATTTGGTTCTGTTGAAGAAAGACTTCTTATGCTTAAAGCAACACAAGCAAAAAAAATACAAAAAATTATTGGAAAAATATAATATATATTTAATTCTTCATAAGCAGGTTTCACAATAAGCAGCATTCCAAAAAACCCAATTAAAACTGCAAGCCATCTTCTAATTCCTACTTTTTCTGATAAAAAAAATATTGATCCTAGCGTAACGAAAATAGGGCCACCAAAAGTTAAGCTTACTACATCAGCTAAAGGTATTTCTCTTAGTGCTATAAATAAAGCAATTATTGCTAAAGTACCTGTAATTGCTCTAAAGGCATGTAACTTGGGTCTACTTGTTTTATAAAAAGTTTTAAATTCACTTCGAGGAACAAGCATCAAAATTGGTATCAAGCCAAAAAAGAACCTTGAAAACAAAACTTGGCCAACAGGAAACATATCTAACCATTTTACACTTGCATCCATCATCGCAAAACATGCGACTGATGCAGTACCGTACAATACGCCTAATTGATTTCGTGTAAACAATTTAATATCCTCATTATCTGTATAATTAACTTATGAAGAAATGTACACTCGGACTAGGGTGCTTCTGGGGCCCTGAGGAAAACTTTAAAAACAAACCAGGTATTATTGATACTGAGGTAGGCTATGCTGGTGGGCATAATCCTGTCGTATCCTACGAAGAAGTTTGCAAGGGAAATACTGGTCATGCTGAGGTTGTAAGATTAACTTTTGACGAGAAGATAATTTCTTTTAAAAAAATTTTAGACTTATTTTTCAAGATGCACGATCCTACTCAAAAAGATATGCAATTTCCTGATATTGGAACTCAATATCGAAGTGAGATTTTTTTTGAAGATGATGATCAAAAAAAAGAAGCTAAAGAAGTTCTAGAAATTTTTAATAAAGAGCTTAATGGAAAAATTCAAACAAATATTTCTCAACTCAAAAATTATTGCAAAGCAGAAGAATATCATCAAAAATATTTTGAAAAGAATAGAAAATGAAACAACTTGTTACTACGGAGTGGTTGGAAAAAAATATTAACCAAGTAAAAATACTAGATGCTACCTGGTGCTTGCCTAATTCAAACAGAAATGCTGAGGAAGAATTTAAGTTGAATCATATAAAAAATTCAATTTTTTTTGATATTGACAAGAATTCAAATCAAAACACTTCGATACCTCATATGCTGCCGTCAATACAAAAATGGGAAGAAATTGTTTCCAATCTAGGTTTAAAAAACTCTGACCGTATAATTATTTATGATAATTCTGATGTCTACAGTTCATGTAGAGTTTGGTACACCTTTATTTACTTTGGTCATGATACCAATCTAGTTTCAGTGTTAGATGGAGATTTTAAAAAGTGGTTAAAAGAAAAAAGACCAACTTCAAAAGAGGCAACAAAAATTTCTAGGACAAACTATAAAGCTAAAGAAGACAGATCTATTGTTATAAATAAAAAACAAGTTGAAGATAATATAACTAAAAAAAAATTTCAGCTAATAGACGCTAGAAGTAAACAAAGATTTTTAGGTCTGCAGCCGGAACCAAGACAAGGGTTGAGAAGTGGTCATATTCAGGGTTCTAAAAACTTGCCTTTCCAATTGTTATTAAACAAAGATCGTACTTTTAAAAAAAAAGATGAATTGATCAATATTTTTGACAAAAATGAAATAGACAATGATAAAGACATAGCTTTTACATGTGGATCTGGTGTTACTGCATGTATTTTAGGACTAGCTAATTCTATCATAAGTGGTAAAAAACCAACTATCTATGACGGCTCATGGTCAGAGTACGGACTAGAGAAATAATGAAAACATTTTCAAAATTAAAAGTTTTTTTAATCATCTTTTTTATAGTTATTTTCACAATTATAGCTGCAAGACATTTTATAGGTTTACACTTTAAGAAAAAATTTAGTGTAAGACCTGCTCCGGGAGTAATTGTTGAACAAGTTGAAAAATCTTTATTTTATAAAAGCATTGAAACATTTGGAACTGCCATTGCTCAAAATTCAAAGACTTATAGAATAAAAGAAAGTGAAATTTCTGGAAAATTAAATATTGAAAATAGATTTGTAAAAAAAGGTGAAGTAATTTTAAGGCTTAAAAGTGGTGAAGAAATAATTGCTGATTTTGAGGGAAAATTAGGTAAACGAGAAATTGCTCAAGGTGTTTTAGGCTCAGAAAGTTTAATAGTGACTTTAGACGATTTAAAAAAAATAGTAATAGATATTAAAGTTCCAGAAAATTATGTAAGCATACTTAAAAAAGGACTAAGGGTTGATATTACGAGCTCAGCATTTAAAAAAATTTTTAAAGGGGAAATTGAGACAATCAGCTCAAGAATAGATCCTTCCACAAGATCAATTTTATCTAGAGTTTTAGTAGATAATTCAAGCTTCGAGATCATCCCAGGGCAATTAATGACTGTAAAAGTTATATATGATGAAATAAATCAAATCGGTGTACCTGAAAGTGCTGTAACGATCCAGGGAAGCACAGCTTTTGTTTATACAGTAAAAGATGATACTGCTGAAAAAAAGGATATTAAAATAGGTAAAAGAAATTTCGGTAAGGTTTCTGTTATCTCTGGAATAAATGAAGGAGACTTTGTAATTACAGAAGGTGTCTCAAAAGTAAGAAATAATGCCAAAATAAAAATTATTAATCCTAAAAATTAAATGTTTTTAACAGACTTATCTATAAAAAGACCTGTAGTAGCATCAGTAATGAGCTTGGTATTAGTGATATTTGGTCTTGTTACTTTTCAAGAAATTCCCACTGATGAACTTCCAGATGTCCAGCCTCCTGTTGTAACTATTCAAACTGATTACAGAGGTGCTTCAGCAGAGATAGTTGACACACAAATAACTCAAAAGATTGAAGATTTTGTTGGAGGAACACCAGGTTTAGAAACAATTGACTCTTTTAGTGAGGATGAAAGCTCAAGAATTACACTCACTTTTGAAACTAGTCTAGATTTAGATGATGTTGCTAACGACGTAAGAAGTTCAGTATCAAGAGTTTTAGATAATTTACCGGAGGGAGCGGAGCAGCCTGAAATTTTCAAACAAAGCGCGGGGATGAGGACTACTATGTGGTTATCTTTTAATTCTGAAACAATGACTGATTTAGAGTTGACTGATTATGCTGATAGATATTTAACTGACACTTTTTCAACTGTTGATGGCGTGGGAAGAGTTCGTCTTGGTGGTCAAAGAGAACTTTCATTAAGAGTTTGGCTAGATCCAATCGCTTTAGCTGCAAGAGATCTAACCACTCAAGAAGTAGAGGCGGTCCTAAGAAGTGAAAATACAGAATTCCCGGCTGGGCGAATTGAGTCAAGGGATATCGATCTAACTATAAAACTTGATAAAGCTTATAAAGAAGTTGAGAATTATAAAAATCTACCTTTAAAAAGAGCTAAGGACGGTTCGATCATAACCTTGTCAGATGTTTCAAGAATAGAATTAGGAGCCGAGTCAACAAGAACTCTTTTTAAAGGTAACGGAAAGCAAGTTGTTGGAATAGGGATATATCAACAATCTGACGCTAACACTATTGCTGTAGCCAATGGAATCAAAAACAAGATAAAAGAGCTAAAACCAAGTTTACCACCAGGAACTACTTTAGAAGTTTCATTTGATAGAAGTAATTATATTAAATCTGCTATTAAAGAAGTTTATAAAACCCTGATCATTGCATTAATATTAGTAACGATTATTATTTATCTATTTTTAGGCAACCTTAGAGCTTTGGTTGTACCTTTAATAGCTTTGCCTGTTTCATTAATCTCAACTTTTTTATCAATTTATATTTTTGATTTTTCAATTAACCTTTTTACTTTGATGGCCTTAGTACTAGCTATCGGTATTGTGGTTGATGATGCTATTGTGATGCTTGAAAATATAGTGAGAAGAATTGAGTTAGGAGATACACCTTTAGTTGCAGCCTACAAAGGTGCTAAACAGGTATCCTTTGCAATAATAGCCACAACTGTTGTGTTGGTAGCAGTATTTGTTCCTCTAATTTTTATTAAAGGAATTACAGGAGTTCTTTTTACTCAAACAGCAATTACTCTTGCATCAGCTGTGATTATTTCTAGCTTTGTTGCATTGTCATTAAGTCCGATGTTAGCTAGCAAATTTTTGCAAAAAGATATGCAAAAATCAAAAATTGTTTTAAAATTTGAGAAATATTTAAAAGATCTCACTTATCTTTATAAAGTTTCACTATTAAATTGGATTAAGAAAAGAAAAACAATAACTATTTTTTTATTGGGTACTCTTGCATTAACTATATTCTTTTTTAATTTTGCTAAGAAAGAATTAATTGCTCCTGAAGACAGAGGGGCATTTTTTGTTATTGTAAAAGCTCCACAAGGCTCTGGTTTTAACTTTACCAAAGATAGAGCAGAAGAAATTGAGAAATTGTTAATGCCAAATGTAGGCAAAGGTGAATATAGAAAATTAATAATGCGAGTTCCAGGTTTTGGAAAGTCGGCTAAACAAGTTAATAGTGGTTTTATAATTGTTCTTTTAGAACCTTGGGCTAAAAGAGATCGTCATGGTGTTGAGATAATGAGAGAGTCCTTTGGAAAAATTGCTAGAGTGCCGGGTGTATTGGCTTTTCCAATAATGCCTCAAGGGATAAGGACTGGTGGAATAGAAAGCCCAGTACAATTTGTTGTCTTAGGTAATACATATGAACAATTGATTGAGTGGAAAGAAATTATTAAAAAAGAGGCAAGAAAAAATCCTGGTCTTACTTCTATTCAAGATGACTTTGATCTGAACAAACCTCAATTAAATGTAAAGATAGATCAAAAAAAAGCCGCTGATTTAGGAGTTTCAACAGAAGATATTGGAAAAACTATTGAAACAATTTTTGGTTCAAAAAGAGTTACAAACTTTACAAGGGATGGAAAGGAATATTCTATAATTTTGCAAGGTGATATCAAAGATAGACAAGAGCCAGATAGTATAAGTAAAGTTTTTGTAAGATCTAAAAATAATGGGAAGCTTGTCTCTGTGTCAAACTTAGTTGCATATAATGAAGAGGGACAATCTCCATTCTTAGCAAGATACAATAGACAAAAAGCAGTTACTATTTCAGCAAGACTTGTAGGAGACTATTCGCTTGATGAGGCTCTAAAGTTTTTAGTAGGTGTAGTAGAACAAAATACACCTCAAGCAAAAATTGCTTATAAAGGTGAAAGTGAAGAGTATAAAAAAACTAACACTGAACTTTATGTAATATTTGCCTTAGCATTAATTACTGCATACCTTGCTATGAGTGCTCAGTTTGAAAGCTGGAGGCATCCATTGACAATTATGTTAACTGTGCCTATGGCTATCCTTGGTGGATTAATTGGTTTACTTGTAGTTGGGTCTTCATTGAATGTTTATAGTCAAATAGCATTAATCATTTTGATTGGTCTCTCAGCCAAAAACGGTATCCTTATTGTAGAATTTGCAAATCAATTGAGGAAGGAAGGAAAAAACTTAGAAGTTGCTGTATTTGAAGCTGCCGCTATTAGGCTAAGACCTATTCTCATGACAAGTATCTCAACAATTATTGGAGTTTTACCACTTATTCTTGGAACTGGGCCTGGTGCTGCAAGTCGACTAACTGTTGGTATAACAATATTTGGCGGAATGTTATTCTCAACATTTTTTACTCTCTATGTAATCCCTACTGTTTATACAATTGTTGGAAGAGGAACTAAGAGAATTGATGCTGTTGAAATTGAGTTACAAAAACAGCTTAAAAAATAATATATTTGTTTTTATCTAGATTTTTTTTGCAGAGAGTTAATTGTTTTCTATATTTATTTGCCATATCCTTCACAGACTTTGCATATATTATAGCTTTTTTATCTTTTGAATAATTTTTGTAATCTCCCCAACCTTTATAATACGCTAAATATTGTCGATAAGGGTCTTTTTTTGAAATTTTTAATATTTTATTTGTTTTATGAATATACCAACCTATAAAATCTACTGAGTCTTTAAACCTTGCTCTCGTAGCTAAAGGATTGTTTGTTTCTCTTTTATATTGTTCCCAAGTTCCCTTCACAGCCTGAGAATATCCAAATGATGATGAAGGTCTTTTAAATGGTATTACTTTAAATAATTTAGTTCTTGGGGGTTTTGCAAGCCAATTAAAGTCACTTTCTTTTTTCACAAAAGCTAGTTGTAAATGAATAGGTGCTCCCCATTTTTCATAGGAAGCCTTAGAATGTTTGTACCACAAATATCTTTCCTCAAAGATAGCACAACTATTTTGAGTATTTTTAGGAATTGAGGAACAGGCAACTAAAATAAAATATATTAATATTAATATTACTTTTTGAAAATGAATCACTCATTAATTTATACTAAAAATTAGTTAAGCTTTCTCCATTTTTCTGGACTCATAAACTTTCCCTGCCATAATCCTAATTTTTTACCTTTAGCAAAATCTTCATCTGACACATATTTTTTTGAGTACTTTTTATATGCTATTGCGTATCCATTTCTTACCATCCACTGATTTAAGTTTGTTTCTCCTTTAAAGCAAGTTGCTATATATCTTTTATACCTATCTTTTGATGTAAATATACATTTAATTTTTGATCTATTTATTTTAGCTTTTAATTTTGCTTTTGAAACCTGCCCGCAGCTGTAATCTTTATAAAATGAAAAACCAATTATGGATGAAATTTTTAAAGACTCTTTTTTACACTGTTGTTTCATTTCTGGAGCATCTATACCTTCTAATCTAAATTTATAATTATTTATGTGGACTGTATCTCCATCTATAATTTTTGGTATTCCTGATATTTCTTCAGCAGTAACTTTAGAAACAAAAATTAAAAGTATAATTATAAAACGCATGAACATCTAATTTTTAAGTTTTTTTAAAATTTTAAATATGAAATATGCCATCAATACTCCTAAGTTATTTGCATATAAGTCGTTTAGTTCAAATGCTCTATTAGGAATAAAATAATGTAATAATTCTAAAATTATTGAAATCAAAAATAAAAAAGAGAAACTGTAAATAAATTTTTTATTATTGTTTCTCAAAAAAAAACCTAAAATACTAAGATAAAAAAAGAATATTAAATGATTTATAGATGTTCCTAGCGGATTTGAAATAAGATCTGGTTGACTTCCCAAGTCACCATAGAGAAAAAAGCCGATTAGGCTTCCTGGGAATAAATATAAAATTAATAGAATTATAAATGAAAAATAGAACAGATATTTTACATAAAAAAAGATATTATTTTTCATTTAGATTTTAATATAGTACAAAATACATTATTTAATTTATATGAGTAAACTTATTTTAACAAGACACGGTCAAAGCGTCTGGAACGCAGACAATAAGTTTACTGGATGGGTCGATGTTGATCTTTCAGATAAAGGCAGGGAAGAGGCAAAAAAATCAGGTGAGTTGTTAAATAAATTAAACATTAAAATTGATATTAGCTATACATCTTATCTTAAAAGAGCAATTGAAACACTTACTATTATCTTAAAATCAATAGGTTTATCAATGAAGTTTAATACTGCATGGGAATTGAATGAAAGGCATTATGGATCTCTGACAGGCCTAAACAAAGAAGAAACCAAAAAGAAAATTGGTGACGAACAGTTTAAAAAATACAGGAGATCTTGGGACATAGCACCTCCGCCTATGGCTAAAGATAGTAAATACCTTGAAAATTTTAGTCCTCTAAACGGTGGAATTCCTCAAAATAAAATTCCTTTAACAGAGTCTTTAAAGAATACTTACGACAGAGTGGTCCCTTATTATGATATTGAAATAAATAAGAATTTGAAAAATGGAAAAAATATTTTGATATCGGCTCATGGAAATTCATTGAGAGCATTGTGTAAACATCTTTTTAGGATTTCAGATACGAAAATTAACGAACTAGAAATTCCAACAGGAAATCCACTAATAATAGAATTTGATAATCAATTAAAAATTCAAAAATATTATTATCTAGATGATACTAGAGCAAAAAATATTATTTTTAATCAATAGGACTTAAAGAAGATATTTTTTCAAACATTTCTATAGTGTTTAAATGGTAAAATTTTTGATTACTTTCTAATCCACCCAGATTGTTTTCACTTATTAATTTTGTCCAAACTTCATTCATAGAAAAAACATTTTTATTAAAAAAGGTTAAATGATCATTTTTCATTATTTGAAGACCGGTAAAAATATATTGGTTCTGATCATCTTTACAAATTAAATTATTGTTTAAATTAAAATCACCCTTGAAGGAATTATCCAAAGATAGTTCTTTTTTGACCAGGAGTAAACACGGTCTTTTATTTGTAAAATACTCTTTTTCTAAAGATTGTACTTCTTCGGAATATTTATTACTCCAAAGCGTATCTGGATTTATTACAAAAAAGGGATTATCCTTAAATTCTTTTGCTCCCTTTTTTACTCCTCCACCAGTATCTAATAATAAATCTTTTTCATTTGATATTTTAAATTTAACCCCTGATGTAAAATCTGAAATAAATTTTTCTATTTGATCAGCAAGATGGTGGGTGTTAACTGTTATCTCTTCTACACCATGATTGATTAAAAGATTAATTGCTCTTTCAAGAAGAGTACTACCTCCTATTTTTAATAATGATTTTGGTTTTTTATTAGTAATAGGTTGCATTCTCTTACCTAGGCCAGCGGTCAATATCATCCCGTGTTTTATTTTCATAAATTATTTATTTTTTTTAGTTTTTTAATTTTTAAATGTTTATTGAATAATAAGTTTAGGTTTTTGAAGACAGGATTTTTGAGACGTCTCTCAATTAAACTCCAAGTGTAGGGTAAATATTTCAAATAATTAGGCTTACCATCTCTTTTAAAAAGTCTTACAAATATTCCTAGAATTTTTAAATTTCTTTGAACAGATAATATTTCAAAATCGTTTTTTAAGTTTTTGTATTTCTCTTTTTTAAATTTGGATTTGTAATAATAAAAATTTAATAATTTCTCCTGTAAATTCGAAGGTAGTTTTATTCGCACATCATCAATTAACGAAGCTACATCATATAATGGATTCCCAATTATCGCATCCTGGCTGTCTATCAAACCTAGTTTATTTTTATTTATCATTATATTTGATGCATGAAAGTCTCTATGAACAAAAGTATTATTATGAAAATAAAGTTTTTTGTATATTTTTGTTAATTCATTTTTAATAATAGATTTAATTTTTTTTAGTTTCGAACTTTTGAAACAATACTTTAAGTACCAATCAAAAAATAAATCAGACTCTTTATGAAGATTCTTAATTGAATAATTTTGAAAATTAATTTTGAATTTTCCTAAACGATAATTTTGTTGTAACTTTATATTTTGAAGTTTTATAATTATCTTAATTAAATCCTTGTAATCTTTAAATTTATTTTTTTTTTTAATAATTGAATTGTAAAATGACTTTTGTCCCAAATCAGTGATTTCAATAATATTGTGCTCATAATGATTAGTAATTAATTTAGGTGCATCTATCTTATATTTTGCTAAAATTTTATTTACAACAATATAGGTAATTAAGTTTTTAAATTTTTCTTTTTTTGCTTGAACAATAATTGATGTATTCTTACCTTTCTGTAATCTGTAAAATTCTCTAAATGACGCATCTCCTGAAATTTTTTTAAGCTTATAATTCATTTAAAATTTTCCATTTTCCTGATCCTACAAATTTTATCTCTCTCTCTTTTTCATTTTTAGCATAATCTATATATATTTCTAATTTATCAGATATTGGAATATTGATGAGTTGAGGCCATTCTATAATCTTAATTGTATCTTGCTTGTCTAAAAATATTCCTAAATGCTTTAACTCTTTTTCTTCTCTTATTCTGTAAAGATCATAATGCATAATCTTAATATCCTTTAGATCATACTCGTAAAGTAAGTTAAAAGTGGGGCTAAGTACTTCGGTAATCTTTTCCCCTTTTTTTTCTTGTAAATAATTTATCAAATATCTTGTAAAAGTAGTTTTCCCGACGCCGATTTCTCCGATTAAAAAAATACAATCGTTTTTAGCTAGATTATCCGCAATTTTTTGTGACAATGAATTTAGATGTTCTAAAGATTTTACAATCATTAGCTACTGTTTAGTAGCGGTAAGTATCTGGTTTAAATGGTCCTGATGGTTTAACGCTAATATAATCTGCTTGCTCTTTTGACATTTTAGTTAATTTAGCACCTACTTTTTCCAAATGAAGCATTGCAACTTTTTCATCAAGATGTTTTGGAAGCACATAAACTTTCTTCTCATACTTATCTGAGTTATTCCATAATTCAATTTGAGCAATTACTTGATTTGTGAATGAAGCACTCATAACAAAACTTGGGTGCCCTGTAGCGCATCCCAAGTTAACCAGCCTTCCCTCAGCTAAAAGAATGATTCTTTTTTTACTAGGTAACTCTATTTCGTGAACTTGTGGTTTAATTTCATTCCATTTGTAATTTTTTAATGCCTCAACTTGAATTTCATTATCAAAGTGGCCTATATTGCATAGTATTGCTCTATCTTTCATATCTCTCATGTGATCAGCTGTAACTATATCTTTATTTCCTGTCGCAGTTACAACAATATCAGCATCTTTGATAGCTTCATCCATAACAACAACTTCGTAGCCTTCCATAGCAGCTTGTAACGCACATATCGGATCTGTCTCGGTCACCATAACTCTTGCGCCTGCTTGACGTAAAGAAGCAGCGCTTCCTTTACCAACATCACCAAACCCAGCGACAATAGCTACTTTGCCTGACATCATTACATCGGTAGCTCTTTTTATTCCATCCACTAAACTTTCTCTACAACCATAGAGGTTATCAAATTTAGATTTTGTAACCGAGTCGTTTACATTTATGGCAGGAATTAGTAGCTCTTTATTAGCCTCCATCTTTTTAAGTGCTAAAACACCTGTTGTAGTTTCTTCTGAAACACCCTTAACATCTTTTAATAAGTTTTTATATTCTTTGTGCATTAAAGCTGTAAGATCACCACCATCATCTAGAATCATATTTGGTTTCCAATCTTTTTTTACCTTCAATAGTTTGCTTAACGCACCACCAATATTCTTTTTCTGTTTCACCTTTCCAAGCGAAGACGGGAATGCCCGCTTTGGCTATCGCGGCGGCGGCATGATCTTGTGTTGAAAAAATATTACATGAAGACCACCTGACTTCTGCTCCTAACTCCACCAGAGTCTCAATTAAAACTGCAGTCTGTATTGTCATATGAAGACAACCTAAAATTTTTGCTCCCTCTAGAGGTTTTTTACCTTTGTATTCTTTTCGGAGAGCCATAAGTCCTGGCATTTCTGTTTCTGCTAAAGAAATTTCTTTTCTTCCAAAATCTGCTTGGTTAATATCTTTTACTTTATAATCGTGGACCATATTGAGGATGTTATTATCAACATAAATAAACCTTAGCAAGAAATAATGTTAGGACAATTTAGGGAGTAAAACCTCAACTTGAGCTCCTTTTGTATTTATCCTATTTGAAGCTGCTATTGTACCTTTATGTAATTGGACAATATTTTTTACAATATTTAAACCTAAGCCGGAGTGTTTTCCAAAACTTGCGGGTCTGTTGCTATAAAAACGTTTAAAAATTTTCTGAGGCGAAGTTTCAGCAAAGCCTGGCCCCTCGTCTTTGACTGATACTAATAGATTACTGGAAGTTTCTTCAAGACTAATCTCAATTTTTTGGTTATCTTTGCTAAACGAGATTGAATTATCCAATAAATTAGCAACAACTTGTTCTAATCTATTACTTATACCGGATATAAAATGACCATTTTTACTTTTTATTTTATTAATGACATTTATCTCAATTTTTTTATTTTGATTTATAAGATCCTGGTTAAAGTCTTCCACTACACTATTAATAATTTCAACTAAATTAATTTTACTCATTTTTTCTCGGGATAAAGATGCTTCATCTTTTAGCATTTGAGTATAATCTGTTATTAATCTTTCTATTCTTTCTACATCATGATTAATGATTTTAAGAAGTTTTTCTCCCTCATTTTTTTCAGTAGTTTTGTCTAAAAGTTCTGAAGCACTTTTTAAAGATGCGAGTGGATTTCTTATTTCATGAGCTAAATCATTTGAAAATGTTTCTGCTCTATTAGTTCGTTGTTGTAATTCTTTAGTCATTTCATCTATTGACTGTGTAAGTTTTCCAATTTCATCATTTCTGATAAAAACTTTGTTTATGTCAATTGTTTGGTTAGATTTTTTTTTAACTCCATCACTAAACTTTACCAAAAGTCCAATTGGCTTAAGAATATATTTATTTAAAAATAGAGAAAAAATTAAAATCACAATTGCGACAGCAATCATAGTTCTTATTATAAATGCTTTTCTCTCTTTCACAGCAATGGTGATATCATTCGCTTGCTCTGAGACTACAATATAGCCAATATCGTTATTTTGAAATTTGATTTTACTAAGTGTACTTACAAAAAAAATATTTTTTTTGTAGGAAGACACGGTCATTATTTCATCATTATATTTATTTGTAATAATATCTTTAATTTCGTCTATTTCTTCTTCTTCAAGTCTTTCTTCAATATCTGGCTTAATTGTTTCACTACCCAAAGCTTCCTCGAAAATTATGTCTGAACCTGTAAATACACTTTGATCTAAATCTAAAATATTTGTATCGCCAATAAGATCTCCTGATAAATCATAAAATTGAACTCGGTCTAGACTTTGAAATAAAAATCTCGTAGAGAGCAAGAAATCTCTGATTCCCTCTTTAGTGTATTCTATATTTAGTCTTTCAAGATTATCTTTAGTATTATTAATTACAATTTTATGATTATCTGTTCTTTCTTTTACAAGATTTGGTTGGATTGCTTCAAGGTATATAATTGTAAACAGTCCTAAAACAGAAAAAACTGTAAGATTAATAATTAAGAACTTCTTTAGAATAGAAGCTGATTTTTTTTGTTTCATTAGCTAACATTCCATCTATATCCACTTCCATATCTAGTTTCAATCGCAGAAAATTTTTCATCTACTTTTTTAAACTTTTTTCTTATTCTTTTTACATGACTATCAATAGTTCTATCTTCAATTTCTGTATTCTCTTTATATGCTATGTCCATTAAATGGGCTCTTTCTTTAATAACGCCAGGTCTTTTAGCTAATTCTTTGACAATTAAAAATTCTGTAGTAGTCAGCTTATCTGGCAAAGCTTTTCCATTCCACTCACACTCTAACTGAGCAGGATCCAATTTTAATTTTCCATGACTAATTATATTTTTCGTGTCATCAACAGTATTAGTTTTTTTTCTTAATTGAACTCTTATTCTCTCAATTAAAACTTTAGTAGAAAAACCTCCAGATTTTTTAACAAAATCATCTGCTCCTAACTTCAAACCTAGTAGTTCGTCAACTTCATCATCTTTTGATGTTAAAAAAATAATTGGAATTGACATTTTTTTTTTGAGTTTTTTAAGCAATTCTTCTCCATCCATCCTAGGCATTTTGATGTCTAATATTGCTAAGTCAGGTGGATTTCGTGTTAATCCAATTAAAGCAGTCTCACCGTCAATATAAGTTTGAACTTTAAATCCCTCTCTCTCTAGAGCCATACTTATGCTAGTGAGTATGTTTCTATCATCATCTACTAAAGCAATTGTATGTGTCATATTTTTATTCTCATGATTTTATTGTCAAAATTTAGGCGTTTAATGAGCCTCTCCCCAGTTGTTTCCAGAACTAATACTAACTTCAAGTGGAATTGAGAACATATGATGTTCTGAACTTGAAACTGATGTCATCGCATCTTTAACTATTTTTTTCACTTCGGTCTCATCTTTTTTTGCGCTCTCAAAAATAAGTTCGTCATGTATTTGTAGAAGCATTTTTGCTTTTTTCTTTTCTTCAAGAATTTTATCAATTTTTATCATTGCTAACCTAATTATATCAGCAGCTGATCCTTGTATTGGAGCATTAATCGCTGCTCTTTCCTGGAATGCTCGTACACTAAAATTTTTATCATTAATTCCTCTTAAGTGTATTCTTCTTCCAAAAATATTGGTGACAAAGCCCTGTTTCCTACAAGTTTTAATCGTCGTATTCATATAATCTTTAATCTCAGGAAATTTTTTAAAGTATGAATTAATAAAACTTAAAGCTTCCTCATTTGACACTGATATTTGTTTTGCCAATCCATATTGTGTTATTCCATAAATAATTCCAAAATTAATTGCTTTTGCTTTTCGTCTAAAATCATCTGTCACTTTAGTAGTTGGTACATTAAAAATCTGACTAGCCGTTAAAGAGTGGATATCTTGATTGTTTTTAAAAGCTTTCTTTAATTCTTTTACATCAGCTATATCAGCAAGAATTCTCATTTCTATTTGATTATAATCTGCTGAGATAAGTAAATTATTTTTATCTGCAACAAAGGCTTTTCTTATCTCTTTACCATCTAAAGTTTTTATTGGGATATTTTGTAAGTTAGGATCACTTGAAGCAAGCCTACCAGTATTAGTAGCTGCTAATAAGAAAGAAGTGTGAACTCTTTTTGTTTTTTTACTGATATGATCTTGCAAGGCATCTGTGTAAGTACTTTTTAATTTTGAAACTTGACGCCATTCTAAAACTAAGTTTGGAAATTTATGACCTGTCATAGCTAAATCTTCTAAGATTTTAGCACTTGTAGCTAAACTACCTTTTTTTGTCTTTTTTAATTTTGCTATTTTTAATTCGTTATAAATAATTTCTCCTAATTGTTTTGGTGATCCAATATTAAATTCTTTACCTGTTATTTTATAAATTTCTTTTTCAATTTTTATTAATCTTTCTTCAAACTTTTTTGAAAGCTTTTTTAAGTAGATATCATCTACTTTTATTCCACTAGTTTCTAACTTTGCTAGAATTTTTATCATTGGTTTTTCAAAAACTTCGTAAATTTTTTCCAGCTTTTCCTTTGATACTCTTTCAGATAAAAGTTCATATAACCTTAAAGTCACATCTGCATCTTCCGCTGCATATTCCGTAGCAGATTTCAGATCTACTTCTGAAAAATTTAATTGTTTTTTTCCAGTTCCAACTATTTCCTTATAGGATATAGATTTATGTCCTAGGTGTAATTCAGATAAAGTATCCATGTTATGCCTATTGTTTCCAGCATCTAATGTATACGATAACAACATGGTGTCATCTATTGGGCTTAATTCAATATTTTCGTTTTTAAAAATAATAAAATCATATTTTATATTTTGACCAACTTTTTTAATACTAGGGTCCTCTAAAATCGATTTGAGTTTTTTTAAAACTAAATCTTTTTTTAATTCGGTTTTCTTTTGGTGTCCTAGTGGAATATAATAAGCTTGGTTTGCCTCATAACATAAAGATATACCAACTAAATCTGCTTCTAACGGATTTAAAGATGAGGTTTCAGTATCAACTGCTATAACTGATTTTTCATTTAATTTTCGTATTAATTCATCCAGCTGCTTTTCATTTGAAATAGTTTTGTAGTTCTTAGTATTAATTTTATTATTTTTTCTTGCTTGAGTTTTTTCGTTAAAATCTTTATTTCCTGGCTCACCATAAAAACTAATAGCTTGGCTGAGAAGTCTATTAAACTCCATATCTCTCAAAAAATTATAGAGTTTATCTTTATTTATCGCCTTAATGATAAAATCAGCAGCATCATCCTTTAGCGGGACATCATTTTTTAAAGTAACTAATTGTTTACTAATCATGGCTTTATCTTTATTTGATATGAGCGTTTCTCGTCTTTTATTCTGAGGTATTTCTGAAGCTTTTTTTAACAAATTTTCCAATGTTTTATATTTGTTTATTAATTCTGCAGCTGTCTTAATACCTATGCCAGGAACTCCTGGGATGTTATCCGAACTGTCTCCAGCCAATGATTGTACATCTATTACTTGGTTTGGTTTAACTCCAAATTTTTCAATTACTTCTTTTTCTCCTATTACTTTACTTTTCATAGGATCAAACAGTCTAACTTTAGTAGAAACTAACTGCATTAAGTCTTTGTCTGATGAAATTACAGTTACCTTAGCTCCAAGCTCTGTAATTTTTTTTGCATAAGTTGCGATCAGATCATCAGCCTCATAGTTAATTAATTCTACAGATGGTAGATTAAAAGCTTCAACAGATTTTCTTATATATTCAAATTGAGGAGCCAGATCATCAGGGGCTTCTGCTCTATTAGCTTTATACTCGCTATAGATTTCATTCCTAAAATTTTTTCTTGCTGAGTCAAATATTACTGCAAAATGCGTTGGCTTATTCTTGGTATCATCTGATCTTGCATCCTCTAATAATTTGAAAAGCATTGAGCAGAAACCACTAACTGCTCCAGTTGGAAGACCATCACTCTTTCTTGAGAGTGGGGGAAGAGCGTAATAAGCTCTGAATATATATCCAGATCCATCGACTAGATAAAAATGATCTGTTTTTTTTATAGAAGTCATATATACATATTACAATGAATTCTAATCGATTTATAAAAAAGTATGAATAAATTTGCTCTATCTGTTGAAAATCTTTCGAAAATTTATTCCAACACTAAATCTAGAAAACCAAACAAAGCACTAAATGAATTGAATTTTAAAGTTAAACAAGGAGAGGTATTTGGGCTTCTTGGTCCTAATGGAGCGGGAAAAACAACATTTTTAAGTATCCTGGGTGGAACAGTTGTTAAGACGAGTGGAAAAGTGAATGTGTGGGGTTTTGATCTAGACAAAAATCCACGTCAGGTAAGGGCATCAGTGGGTATTGTTCCTCAAGAAATTAATTTAGACGCATTTTTTAGTCCCAAACAACTTCTCGATCTGCAAGCTGGTTTATATGGAATAGCAAAAAAAGATAGGATAACTAATTTAATTCTTAAAATGGTTGCGCTTGAAGACAAAGCCAACGCATACTCAAGGAATTTATCTGGTGGAATGAAGAGAAGATTGCTTATAGCCAAAGCAATGGTTCATCAACCTCCAATTTTAGTTTTAGATGAGCCTACAGCAGGCGTAGATGTAGAGCTACGTAATAATCTTTGGGATAATGTTAAAGAGCTTAATAAAGAAGGTGTAACGATAATATTGACTACACATTACCTCATTGAAGCCCAGCAGATGTGTGATCGCATTGCAATAATAAATAAAGGGAACTTAGTTGCGCTAGATACTACCGAGAACTTATTAAAGCGTATCAAAACTAAAAAAATAAATTTAAAAGTTAAAAACATAAATTTAAATGAAAATTTATTGATGAAAGATATCAATTTCAAAATAAACTCAGAAAATTCAATCGTAATTACATATGAAAAAAACTCATTAGATTTTGGTGAAATAGTCAATTATTTAAACCAACATAATATCAAAATTGAAGATATTTCTACTGAAGATGGTGATTTAGAGGATGTTTTTGTGCAACTAACAAAACACTAGATTTTAAATTAAAAAAAGTTAAATTGCACTTATGGAATTTGTAAAAAGTTTTAAACAGACCAAATTAATAAAATATTTATTTATAGCTCTACTAGGATCTATACTTTTAGCTATATCATCAAAAATCAAAATACCTTTTTACCCAGTGCCTATGACAATGCAGACATTTGTTGTTTTAATTATAGGGGTTGCTTTTGGTTGGAAGCTTGGTCTTGCTACAATTTCTTTATATTTGTTAGAGGGCATCTTAGGCTTACCAGTTTTTTCAGGCACTCCAGAAAAAGGAATAGGAATAGTTTACTTCACAGGACCTACAATGGGTTACTTAGTTGGATTTATTATTGCAGTATACTTCGCTGGAAAATTTAATTACGATGATAATTTATTTAATACTTTTTTTAAATTAACTTTTGCAACTAGTTTCATCTATTTATTTGGGATTCTTTGGTTGGGTAATCTAATAGGATGGGATAAACCAATATTTAAATTAGGTGTTCAGCCTTTCTTGTTAGCTGAACTATTTAAGATTCTAATTGCTACATTAGCTATTAAACAGTTTAAAAAGTTAAGAAAATTCCTTTAGTATTATCTTGGAGATCTTTTGGAAAGAATTCTTTGTAATGTTCTTCTATGCATCTTAAGTCTTCGTGCTGTTTCAGATACGTTTCTATTGCAAAGTTCAAATACTCTGTGTATGTGCTCCCATTTAACTCTATCTGCTGACATAGGATTTTCGGGTGGCTTTGCTTTTGACTCTGGAGAAGCTAGAAGTGCAGCTTCAACATCATCGGCATCAACTGGTTTTGCTATATAGTCTATCGCACCGACCTTTACTGCCTCCACAGCCGTTGGTAGATTCCCGTATCCCGTTAACATCACTATTCTACTTTCTTTTTTATTTTTCGAGAGTTCTTTGACAACATCAAGCCCATTACCATCCTCAAGTCTTAAATCTACCACTGCGAATGCAGTTGGTGAGTTCTTGGCAATATTTAGGCCTTCAGCTACAGATTTTGCCTCTTTTACTTGAAAACCTTTCTTTTCCATGGCTCTAGCAAGCCTTCCTCTTAAAGGATCGTCATCATCCAGAATTAACAATGATTTATCGTCAAAGTCGGCTAATTTTAGCTGCTCAGGTACATTTTTTTGTGATCTCATAAGGTCTATATGGGTACTGTTGACAAAATTTCAACACGACAAAAATGTCCTTTTTTTCTTTACATAAAGTGAAAAAAACCTTAAACGCGAAATAAATAAGGTTTTTTTTATTAAATTTTTTAAAAAATCTTTGTGTAATTTAACGAGGGACACATGAAATGGGAAAATTTAAGACAGTTAACGAATTAGTTAACTCGCTAAAACCAGATTACCCCGTATATTGTTTACGGCTTAACGAGATTAAAAAATCTGTAAAATTTTTTAAAGATAATTTTCCAGGAAAAATACTTTACGCCGTTAAAACAAATCCAAACGAAAAAATTATAAAACAAATAATAAATAACGGTATCAATGAATTTGATGTCGCTTCTTTAAATGAAATTAAACTAATTAAAAAAATTAAATCAGACTCAAAGTTGCATTTCATGCATACAATTAAGAGTAAAGAAAGTATTGCTTCAGCTTACTTCGACTATGGTGTTAAAAGTTTCTCTCTGGATAGTAAAGATGAATTAAGAAAAATTTTAGATGCTACTAACCAGGCAAAAGATTTAGAATTATTTGTAAGAATTGCAATTTCAAATGAACATGCAGAAATAGATTTATCAAGAAAATTTGGCGCTCTTCCATCTGAAGCTTTGGGATTAGTGAGATTATGTAAAGATCACTCAAAAAAAATTGGAATAAGTTTTCATGTCGGTTCACAATGCATGCATAAAATCTCTTACTCTAAGGGTATACGTGAAATAGGAAATATAATTAAAAAAGCAAAGATAGTTCCTGACACAATCAATGTCGGAGGCGGTTTCCCCTCAATTTACCCTGACCTCAATCCTGAGCCATTAATAAATTATATGGACGAAATTAAAAAAGAATTAAAAAATTTAAAACTAAATAAATTGCCTGAAATAATTTGTGAACCAGGAAGATCGCTTGTAGCAGAAAGTGGGTCTACAATAGTTAAAGTTATTTTAAGAAAAAAAAATAGTCTATATATCAATGATGGAACATATGGATCTTTATTTGACGCTGGTGCACCAAATTTTATTTTGCCATCAAAAATGATTACGGACGGAAGAGTTCAGTCTAAAAAACTTACTGCTTTTAGTTTTTTTGGACCTACTTGTGATGGGTTAGATTATATGAAAGGTCCATTTTTGTTACCGAATAACATAAAAGAGGGTGACTATATTGAGTTAGGCCAGCTAGGTGCTTACAGTCTTACTTTCAGAACAAACTTTAATGGTTTTTATTCAAATGAAATTCATGAATTAAGTGACAAACCAATTATATCTATGTACGATAATACAAATGATAAGGTTGGTTCTTTAGTAGCTTAATGAATAAAAAAAATAGTCCTAACATCGGACATAATAAAAAATCTCTACTTAATTCCCCAGTTGAGCATATCGATATTAAATCTTTTGATGCTCGTAAGATTATCGATGGGATGAGCAAGATGTCTTTCACCTCCAGAGATACAGCCAGAGCAGCATCTATTTACAATGAAATGCTTGCAGATAAGGATTGTTCAATTTTTTTAACTTTGGCAGGTTCGACTTCAGCTGGAGGGTGTATGGATTTATATACAGATTTAGTAAAACATAACATGGTTGATGCAATTGTGGCTACCGGAGCTTCTATTATTGACATGGATTTTTTTGAAGCTCTAGGCTTTAAACACTATCAAGGATCTCAATTTCAAGATGATACTGAACTGAGAAACAATTATATAGATAGAATCTATGATACCTATATAGATGAGGAAGAGCTGCAAGCATGTGACCAAACTATTTGCGATATTGCTAATACATTAAAACCTAAAACTTACACCTCAAGAGAATTCATATTAGAGTTAGGAAAATATCTTAAATCAAATTCTAGAAAAAAAAATTCCTTAATAGAGACAGCGTACGATAATAATGTTCCAATATTTTGCCCAGCTTTCACTGATAGTTCGGCTGGTTTTGGGCTAGTAATGCATCAAGAAAATAACCCAGATAAACATATAACCATTGACTCTATTAGGGACTTTAGAGAGTTGACTGAAATTAAACTTCAGTCAAAACAATCAGGTCTACTAATGATTGGAGGAGGAGTGCCTAAAAATTTCATTCAAGACACTGTAGTTTGTGCAGAATTATTGGGTAAAAAGGTCGACATGCATAAATATGCTATACAAATTACTGTTGCTGATACTAGAGATGGCGCCTGCAGTAGCTCTACTTTAAAAGAAGCTAGCTCTTGGGGAAAAGTTGATATTACAAAAGAACAAATGGTATTTGCTGAGGCTACGAGCGTATTGCCGTTAATTGCAAGTGACGCATATCACAGAGCAAATTGGAAAAAGAGATCAAGAAGAAATTTTTCACAAATTTTTAAATCTTAAATGAATTACTTAAACCAGAAAAAAGGTTTTTTAGGATTTGATGCGTATCACAAAACTAAGTCGAGAGTAGTTGTGGTCCCGTTTGGTCTAGAAAAAACCGTAAGCTATGGTAGTGGGACTAAGAATGGACCAAAAGAAATAATTAAAGCCTCCCATCAAGTCGAGTTATTTGATGAAGAGTTGAACAAAGAACCCTACGAAGAAATCGGCATTCAAACCTTAAAACCTTTTAAAATTAAAAGTAAATTAAATGACGCTTTAAATCAATTATCAGAAATAAATGAGAAGATACTTTCTGAGAAGAAATTTCCATTAGTCTTAGGAGGTGAACACTCTATTACTCCAGGATCTATTAAACCATTTACTAAAAGATACAAAGAATTAGTCCTTCTTCATTTTGATGCACATGCCGATTTAAGAGAAAGTTATAAAGGAGAAAGATTTTCTCATGCTTCTGCTATTAAAAGATGCCTCGATTTTAAAAATTTAAAAATTGTATCTTTTGGTATTAGAAATCTCTCAAAATCTGAAATGGATTTTTATAATAAGAATAAAAGCAGAATAGAGATTTTTTGGGCTAAAGATAAAAAAAATTGGGATCTGGAAAAATTAAATAATTTATTTAAGAATAAGCAAGTTTACATAACTTTTGATGTAGATGCTTTTGATGCGAGTATTATGCCGGCAACTGGGACTCCAGAACCAGGCGGGTTATTTTGGGACGAAGTTTTGCTTATCTTAAAGAAAGTTTGTCGAATTGCAAATATAGTTGGTGCAGATATTAATGAACTCTCGCCAATAAAAAAATTTGACTCATATAACTTTTTGGTAGCGAAATTAGCTTATAAGATTCTTGCTTACTCTTTTGAATTTAAGCGTTAAGTAAAATATTTTTTGGTGACCAGCTGATTACTACAGAAGCACCACCCAAATTTTTGTCGTCTTTAAATAACAGTTTGGCGTTTTGTCTCTCTAACAAAGTTTTACCTAAAAAAGTTCCAAGACCTAAACCTGAATTTGAATTTAATTCTAATGATCTGGATTTTATATATGGTTCACCTAATTTCTCAATTATATCTTTAGGGAAACCTGGACCATCGTCATTCACTATAATCTTAATTTCTTTTTCATTGCTAATCAAAAATATATTAACCTTACTTTTTGAAAATTTAATCGCGTTTCCAATAAAATTTCTTAAGCCATAGATCATTTCTGCAGATCTCTGAATATCAATTTTATTCTTATCTTTATCAGATACAAGAGTTATTTCTTTTGAAGAAGTTTCTTTAAAAGAGTTTATTATTTCCTCAAGTAAATTCTCTAGTTTAGTTGAACTAAAAAATTTATCTTCTTCGATTTGTTTTTTTGAAATTCTTTTTAAGATTTCACTACATCTTTTAGATTGACTTATTAGCAGATCAATGTCTTTAGAAAGATCTTCGTTGTCTCCAATTTCTTTCTTTAGTTCTTTTGCTACTACACTAATTGTAGCTAAAGGTGTTCCAAGTGAATGTGCAGCTGCAGCAGCTTGGCCACCTAAAGACTCTAATTCGTATTCTTTATAAATTACTTCTTGAAGTTTTTTAAAAGCTTCCTCCGTTTTCTTTTTTTCTCCAGCAAATCGAATACCAAAATAACTAAGAAATATTAAACCAATTAAAATAGATATTATAATTCCAATTTTGTAAAAATTTGGGAAATGTAACAAATTCATGTTCTCACCTGGCAATGGCAAATGATAAAATGAGATAGTTAATAATAGTATTGATGTTATCAAACCTAGAATTATTGTAGTTCCCATACTTAAAAATGTTGAAGAAACTATAGCTGGAATAATTAATAAAAAGGAGAAGGGATTAAATATTCCACCTGTTAAGTAAAGAAGAGCACTTAATTGTATTAGATCGAATAGTAGAAAAGGAGCAGCATAAATATCTTTAAGTTGATTAATTTTAATAACAAATTGAAGATATAAGTTTGTGGTCAAACCAAGTGAAATGATTAAATAACACTCTAAAATTGGAAACGGTAAATCTAGATAGTAGTAAACAATACCAATTGCTAAAAACTGGCCAAAAATGGCTATATATCTTAAAATTGTGAGTGTATTTTTATCTAAGCTTAAATTCTCTTTTGTTCGAAAAAGAGTGGAGAAATTCATTGCTTTATTAAATATCTAGATTAGTTACATCTAAGGCGTTGTTTGTAATAAAATCCTTTCTAGGAGCAACTTCGTCGCCCATCAAAATTTCAATCATTTTCTGATCATCCTTAGATTTATCTTTTGTTCCCTTCGTATATTGAACTCTTAACATTGTTCTATTGCTAGGATTTAATGTTGTGTCCCATAATTCTTCTGGGTTCATTTCTCCCAAACCTTTAAATCTTTGAATAGAAAGTTTTTCTCTTTGTTCCTGTATAAATTTTTTGTAATCTGAAGATCCTCTCTTAATATTTTTGCTTAATTTTGATGTCTCTAATATGTAATTCTCTAAACTTTTTTCATCTTTTATGTAAATACTTTTATTGGCTTTAGTAACTTTAAACAATGGTGGTTGAGCCAAATAAATATGACCATTTTCAATTAATTGATTAAATGGAGAATTATTAAAAAAAGTTAATAACAATGTTCTTATGTGTGACCCATCAACGTCGGCATCTGTCATTATTATAATTTTATCGTATCTTAAATTATCTATATTAAAATCTTTAGAACCTGTTCCTAAGGCATTTATTAAAGTAACTATCTCAGAGGAAGACATCATTTTTGATAAAGCTTTTGTAGATTGATCATCACCATTTTTTTTTCCATTTACAAAAGTATTTAAAATTTTCCCTCTTAATGGAAGAACAGCTTGAAATTCTCTTACTCTTCCTTGTTTAGCGGATCCACCAGCAGAGTCACCCTCTACAATAAATAGTTCAGTTCCTTCCCGTTTTTGAATTTGACAATCTGCAAGTTTTCCCGGTAGTCCAGAAAGTTCGAAAGTCCCTTTTCGTCTAACACTATCTCTTGCTTTTCTTGCTACCTCTCTTGCCATTGCAGCTTGAGTAATTTTTTCTATAACAGTTTTTGCTACAGAAGGATTCTGGTCAAACCATGTAGATACTTTTTCACTAATAATATGTTCTACTATGTTTCTAATTTCTGAAGATACTAATTTATCTTTCGTTTGAGAGGAGAACTTCGGATCTGGCATTTTAATTGAAAGTATAGAAGTTAATCCCTCCTTAATATCATCACCAGATAAATTAATTTTATTTTTTTTGTTTTTATCTGAAGCATACTTATTAATTACTCTTGTAAGTGCACTTCTAAAACCTAGCAAATGTGTTCCACCATCTTTTTGGGGAATATTATTTGTAAAAGCTAAAACCTCTTCAGAATAGCCCGCATTCCATTCAAATGAACATTCAACAACTACATTGTTTTTTGTTGATGTAACATAAACAGGTTTTTTAAAAACTTCTTTCTCATTTTTATTTACTAAAACGGGTTTTTTATTGTTTATATACTTTACAAACTCAATTATGCCTCCATCATACTGGTGAACAGTTTCTTTGTTTTTTTTTGCAGTTTTGTCATTTAAAGTGATCGAAATACCTTTGTTTAAAAATGCTAGTTCTCTAATCCTTTTTTCCAAAATAGAAGCACTAAACTTTATGGACGAAAAGACCTCTCTAGATGGAAGAAAACAAATCTTTGTTCCTTTTTGTTTAGTGGAACCTTTCTTTTTTAGAGGTTTAATGGTTTCTCCATTTTTAAAATATATTTCATACTCTTTTCCGTCTCTATAAATGTTAAGGGATAATTTTTCAGACAAAGCGTTAACAACTGAAACTCCTACTCCGTGCAAACCTCCTGAAACTTTATATGATTCATGATCAAATTTACCTCCAGCGTGTAATTGTGTCATTATTACCTCTGCAGCGGGCATTTTTTCACCTTTGTGCATATCAACAGGAATGCCTCTTCCGTCGTCTTCAACGGTAATTGTATTATCATCATTCATTGTAACAGCGATTTTTTTACAATATCCAGCTAATGCTTCGTCAATGGAGTTGTCTACAACTTCAAAAACCATGTGATGTAAACCAGACCCATCATCTGTATCGCCAATGTACATACCCGGTCTTTTTCTAACAGCTTCTAAGCCTTTTAAGACCTTGATTGAGTCAGCACCATAATTTGGTTTTGTATTTAATTCTGAATTTTTAGGCATTTTTGTAAATTTTGAATTTAATTATTGTATCATTTTTTTTGTTCAATTTGAAACACCGCAGATGATAAGGCATCTAGAACTATTGGGTATCAACGATTCTAGGGCAAAAAATAAAAAAAGTTTTGATTTTAGGTAAAATCAAATTTTCATTGGCATAATAACATAAAAACTATTTTTATCTGAAAGATCCTCAATTAGTACTGGAGATATTGAGTCCTTCAAATTTAACTTTAAATTTTTATTTTCTACCTCTGATGCGATATCAAGTAAATATTTTGAATTAAAACTAATAATCAAGTTGTCAGAATTGAATTCAGCTTTAATTTTTTCATTACCCTCTCCAGAATTAGCACTATTTACTGAAAGTTGAACGTTATCCTTTTGGATTGACAATTTAACTCCCTCTTTTCTGTCAAGTGAAACACTAGCTACTCTTTCAATTGAACTAATAAAATCTTTCGATCCAACTAACAAAACTTTATTATTACCAGATGGAACGACTTTTTTATAATCTGGAAATTTACCGTCAATTACCTTTGAAATTAATTGCATATTACCTATCATAAATTTTATTTTATTTTCTGATATCTGCATTGATAGCTTTTCATTTATTTCCGAGAGAATTGAGCATAATTGAAAGACAGTTTTTCTGGGCAAAATAAAAGATTGAAATTCATCAATATTTTTAATTTCAATACTACTCGAAGAGAGTCGATGACTATCAGTTGCCACCCCAGTCAAAAAATATTTCCCGTTTCCCTCCGTTAAATGAAAAAAAATACCATTTAAATAATGCCTAGTATCATCATTGGAAATTGAAATTCTCGTTTTGTTTAATAGTTTCAAAAAATTCTGATTATCAAATGACATTTCTTTACTATTAAATTCATCAGAAAAAGTAGGAAAATTATCAGTTGGTAAACAATTTAGGTTAAAATCAGCATTTTCACTCTTTAAACTTAACTTGTTTTCTGATTTTTGGTCGAAATTTATTTCTGAATTTGCTGATATTTTTCTTAATATATCATAAAGAATCGCCGCTGAAGTAGTAGTACTTCCTTCGTTGATAACTTTGACATCCGTTATTTCATCATGAAAAATAATATCAAGATCAGTAGCTACAATAGATAATTTTCTATCTTTTAATTGCATCAAGACATTTGATAATATTGGTAGCGTATTTTTTTTTTCAACAATGCCCTGAACAATATTTAAAGATTTAAGTAATTTATCTCTTTTAATAGAAAATTGCATTTTTTACTGCTCAAGCAAAAGACTTTTAATTTGATTAATGTTTTTTTTCATTTCGTCATCTTGCTCTGATAATCTAGTGATTGTTTTAACAGCATGAATAACTGTCGTGTGGTCTCTGTTTGCAAACCTCCTACCGATTTCGGGTAATGATCTAGTAGTCAATTTTTTTGCAAGGTACATTGCTATTTGCCTTGGTCTAGCTAAAGGTCTCGACCTTCTCTGTGATAACATTTCGCTTAAAGGTATATTAAAATAATTTGATACTACGTTTTGGATTTTATCAACCGTAATTACTTTGATTTGGTTAAATACATCTTTTAAAATATTCTTACAGTCAGCTATGTTTAAAACTTTATTATGAACCCTGCTGAAAGCTATTACTCTGTTCAGTATACCAATAAGATCTCTTATGTTTGTTTTACTTTCATAAGCTATATAAGTTATTACATCATCATTTAGAGTGATATTTTCTTTAAATTGATTTTGAATTTCTTGAATTTTTTTCTTAATAATTTTCTGTTTAAGTTCTAAGTCAGGAGAGTCTATATCCACTACTAGTCCTCCAGCTAATCTTGATTTTAATCTTTCTTGAACTCTATCAAGTTTCATGGGAGTTCTGTCAGCTGAGATAATTATTTGAGAACCTTTGTCCATCAAACTATTGAAGGTATGAAAAAACTCTTCTTGGAGGCTTTCTTTTCCGCTAATAAATTGGATATCGTCAATAATAAATATTGATGATTTTCTAAAAAAATCTTTAAAATTTACCATGTCATTTTTTTTTATAGATTTAATAAAATGATACATAAACCTCTCCGCTGAGATAAACATTACGTTGCTTTCGTCTTGTAATTCTAATCCTATAGCATTTAATAAATGGGTTTTTCCTAAGCCTACTCCTCCACAAATATATAGTGGATTATATCTCGATAAATGTTCACAAACTTTCTTTGAATATGAGAGGGCAATATCATTACTTTTTCCTTGGATAAAACTGCCAAAATTTAAGTTTGGGTTAAGTCTATTATAGTTAAGTATCGAGTCTTTTATTTCAGTAACTTTATTTATTTGATCAATCTTAATAAAGTCTTGCGAAGACTTACTTTCCTCGATGATTTTAAACTCAATTCTATTTAAACTTAACTTGAAGCTTTTTACCTGTTCTAAAATTTTGTCTAAATATCTAGAAACAATCCAATCTCTAAAAAATCTTGTAGGAACACCTAAAATTAGATAATCATTGAACTCTTTTACAAGGGTAATTTTCTGTTTAAGTTCTAAGTCAGGAGAGTCTATATCCACTACTAGTCCTCCAGCTAATCTTGATTTTAATCTTTCTTGAACTCTATCAAGTTTCATGGGAGTTCTGTCAGCTGAGATAATTATTTGAGAACCTTTGTCCAAAAATCGGTTCACCTACAGATCTTAATGCTTGCGCAAACTCTTCTTTGGATGCATCTTGAGGAACAAGGCCAGCTTGAAAATGAACCTCAGCAACTTTTACGTAGTCTCTTTTAATAAAGCCATACAAGATTTCTGCTAAAAATTTTCTATTGTTTTTATCTAAACGTCCCATTATTCCAAAATCTACAGGAATAATATTCCCTTTCGCATCAACAAATAAATTTCCTTGATGCATATCACCGTGAAAGAAACCATCTCTTACAGCATGTGTTAAAAATAATTGTATTAAACTTTCTGCAAGTTTTTTAAGATCTACTCCAAGTTCGTTAATTTTTTTTATTTCTCTAATTGAAACACCTTCTACTTTATCCAAAGTCAATATTTTCTTAGTTGTATAATTCCAATAAATTTTTGGAACAATAAATCCTAAGTCATTTTTTGTATTTTCATAAAGTTCATTAGCAGCAGCAGCTTCAAATCTTAAATCCATTTCTATATTTGTAATCTCTCTTAATAAATGAACAACTTCTATTAATTTTAATCTTTTTGCTTTGGAAAGTGTGTTTTCAATCACGTAGGCAAATAACATCAAAGCATCTAATTCTTCATTAAATAATTTTTCTATATCTGGCCTTAATATTTTTATAGCAACTTGTTTTTCTTTTCCTTCAAAATTTATCTTAGCCAAATGTACTTGAGCAATCGAGGCAGCTGCAATTGGTTCACTTATTTCAATGATATCTTTAAAATACTTTTCACCAACTTCTTTTTTAATAATTTTTTTTGCGTCATATAGATCAAATGCAGGAACTTTATCTTGTAATTTTTCTAGACTTTTTGCTAACTCTTCACCAATAATATCTGGTCTGGTGGCCAGAAACTGACCTAATTTTATAAAAGTTGTTCCCATTCCTTGAAGAGCAAAACAAAGTTTTTCTCCAGAAGTTTTTTGCTTATCATGTATTTTTGAGTCCGCGCCTATAGATATCAAATTAAAAAATAAGTTTATTACTGATGGCAATTGATGTGTTTCATTGATTATTTCCACTGCTCCAGAAGTTGAAAATTTTCTAGCAATTTGAAATAATTTTAAGACTCTTTTTAACATTTATATTTTCCAACCTGAATGTATTGCTGAAACACCACTAGAGACATTTCTAAACTCTATGTTAGTAAATCCATTACATTTCATTAATTCTACAAGTTGTTCCTGATTATAAAACTTTTTTATACTGTCAACTAAATATTCGTATGGCTTTTCGGATCCCACAACTAATTTTCCAATTAAAGGAATGGTTTTTGAATATTGTTGGTAAAGAAAGTTTATTAGTTCATTATCTATTTTTGAAAATTCTAGGCACATAAATCTGCCACCTGGTTTTAATATTCTTAAAGCTTCTTTTAAAGCAATATTAATATTTGAAACATTTCTTATTCCATAACTAATTGAGTAATAATCAAAAGTATTATCTTTTACAGGAATTTTTTCAGCATAGGAGTTTATCCAATTAATTGTACTGTATTTTTTTAATTTAATCCTACCTTGTTCCAGCATTTTTTTGTTTGGCTCAACGCAAGTAATTTTTCCAGTGTTATTTGTTTTCTTAAAGAAAAGTTTAGCAATGTCACCAGTCCCTGATGCAACATCAATTAATTTTGTGTTGGGCTGTGGGTTCATCCAATTAATGAACTTTTCTTTCCAAAGCCTATGTATACCCAGTGACATAATATCGTTCATTAAGTCGTATTTGTTATGAACATTAGAAAATACAGAATTGACTAATTTATTTTTATCTTGAATAGTGCTTTTCATATTAGAATTATATGCCAGAATTACCTGAAGTTGAAGTTGTTAAAAGGTCCTTAAAGAGGAAAATTCTAAATTCGATTATCAAAAAGGTTCAAATCAAAGATCACAAATTAAGATATAAGGTAGAAAAAGAAATTAGCAACAAACTCGTAGGAAAAAAAATTAAGAATATCAAAAGACGATCAAAATTTTTAATTTTTGAAATTGATAAATCTTATT
>JAOINI010000010.1 GCA_028139285.1 Candidatus Pelagibacter sp.
TCCACTTTTCATCAAAGGTCTTTTAAGATTTCTAATTTTAGTTCTTAAAAACTTAGTATCCTTATTTGATGGATCAATAATGTATTTTTTGAATATTTTTTTTGAAATCTTTATTAAAGAATTCTTTTTTACATCTAATAATGGTCGATATAAGTCGATTTTTTTGTCTAGTTTACTCAAGAGTTTCATCGCAGATAATCCTGTCAGACCACTTCCTCTTGAAAGTCTTATAAAAAATGTTTCCACTTGATCATCTAAATTATGACCTGTGAGGATAGTTTTAACATTTTTTTTGACGCAATAAGTATTGAGCATTTCGTATCTTATTTTTCTAGCTTGACCTTGAATATTTTTTTTTATAACAGAATTATTTTTTAAGACATTTAGTTTAATATCATAAATATTTAGTAACGCTTTTACTTGTTCAGCTTCTTTTGATGAATTAGATCTTATGTTATGATTAATCAAAACATAATGAAAAATTGTTTTTTTTTCAAAGCTATAAGCTTTAGATAAAGCTGCAAGTGCTAAACTATCAGGACCACCAGATATAGCTACTACATATGATTTTCTTTTAAGCTTATCTAATTTATTTTTAAAATTTGAGTATATTAATGATAATTCTTCAAAATCACAAAATGTATTTTTAAGAATTGCACTTGAATTTTTTTTGCTCATACTGAGCTTTTTGTAACACAGACTTGCTTGCTTTTGGGTATTCTTTTTTAAGACCTAAAATCATTTTGCAACCTTGATCTTTCTCCCCAAGTTGAACCATGGTAATTCCTAGCTTTAAAAGATTGTCAGGTGCCTTTTTACTTTTTGGGTAATTTTGGTAACCATCTAAATAAGCTGTGGCAGCATCAGAGTACAATTGTCTTATTCTAAATGTCTCTCCATACCAATATTGAGCACTACCAGCTAAATCGTGATCTTTGTTTTTATTTATAAATTCTTTTAAAGCAACTTCAGCAGTTTCATAGTCACCAATTTTCATAAAACCAACTGCAAATTCATATTGTTCATTCGCTGGCTTATCTGGTAGCAAGGAGTCTATCTGTTCAGGTTCTTCAGAGATTACTGTTTGAGCGCCTTGAATAGAGTTTACTGTTTGTTGTTTGGGTAAATTGGTCATTTGGTATCCTGGGCTAGAACCAAAATCTTGAGGTTTGCTCGATCCAGGTAATGTTACTTGATTATTTTTTGTAACAGTAACTGTTCCATTTTCTAAGTCTGAAAATCTTAATTGAGTATCTGATTGTATTTTTGTTACTCTTGAGGATAATTTATCTAGTTTAAAATTTACTTCTTCGAATTTATTAGTAAGTTCTCTAAATTGATCTTCAATTTCATTTAATTTTAAAAGATGTTTAGTTAAAATGTCTTCATTCAAGCCATCAGACTTAAACGTTGATATTTCATTACTAGCGACATCAGATTTTTGATAAACAGCTTTTTCTAAAGTTTTTAGATCTTTAGTTATTACTTGTATTTGATCGGAAATTGCTTTTAGGTAAATTTCTTCCTCTTCAGCAAAGAGATTTGCAAAATTTATAAAAGCAAATAAGAAAAATATTATAAATAATTTATTTATTATATCTCGCATTCACAATTTCTATTTATACAAAATGGCAAAAAAAAGACCCTTTAACAAATTCGTTAAAGGGTCTTAATAATATGTATAGTTTAGTTTTTTAATTAACTTTTACTGTTACAGATCTTCTATTCTGAGACCATGCAATAGGTGATGATTTAGGGTTAACTGGTTTTTCTTTTCCGTAACTAATTACAGATAATCTTTTGCCTGAAATACCATAAGTCATCAAATAATCTCTTGCTGCGTTTGCTCTTCTCTCACCTAACGCCAAGTTATATTCTCTTGTTCCTCTCTCATCAGCATGTCCCTCGATAACTACATTAAGTTTTTTATTTTTTCTTAAAAAAGTAGCTTGCTTTCTTAGTGTCGCTCTTGAGGCAGTTGTTAAAGAGGATTTGTTAGTTGCAAAAAACACTCTATCTGGAACGCCTGCAGCTAAATATTCAACTGTTTCCTTTCCAGTATATACATCTCCGTCAATATCGCCGGATTTTTTCGCTGTAGAACAGGCGCTGAGAAGTAATGTGGTGAATATTACAAGTAATATATTTTTTAAATTCGATTTTAGTGTCATTTTTTCCCCTAGGTTTAATGTGGTTATTTCAAATTATTCAAAGTCTTTCAAGTATATTTTACATAAAATTCAACCTTACTTAGATAATAATGAGGACCAAGATGGGTCTGAGGCATCAGTTTTTGTTAAAAGTCTTCTTTCATTGTAGCCAGTAATATCTATGGACCATAATTTTGCAGAAAATCCCTCCCCTTTAGTACCAGATTTGGTTTCTCTGTAAAAAACTAATACTCTACCATTTGGAGACCACGAAGGTGCTTCTTGGTAATAATTTTCTGTTAAAAGCCTTTCACCGGTTCCATCAATTCTCATAACACCTATAAAAAATTTACCTTTATGCATTTTAGTAAAAGCAATTAAATCTCCTCTAGGAGACCAAACAGGGGTGCCATAAATACCTTTGCCAAATGTAATCCTTTTAACATTGCTACCGTCGCTTCTCATTACATAAATTTGTTGCAATCCACTTCTATCTGAATTGAACGCTATAAATTTTCCATCTGGGGAAAATGAAGGGGAGGTATCTATTGATGAATGTTCGGTAATTCTTTCTACTAATCTTGTTTCTAAATCCATTGTAAAAATATCTGAATTTCCATCTTTTGCAAAACTCATAATTATTTTTTTACCATCTGGAGAAAATCTTGGAGCAAAAGTCATACCTGGGAAATTTCCTACAACTTCTTGTGTTCCAGTTTCAATATCAAGCAAATAAACTCTAGGCATATTTCTGAAATAAGACATATAAGTGACCATTTGATTTGTTGGATTAAATCTTGGAGTTAAAACCAACTCATTACCCAAAGTAAGATATTTTGTATTAAAGCCGTCTTGGTCCATGATTGCTAATTTTTTGACTCTTTGAGTTTTTGGTCCACTTTCGGCAACGTAAATTATTCTAGTATCAAAGTAACCCTCCTCTCCTGTCAGTCTCTCGTAAATTTTATCTGATATTATATGTGCGACTCTTCTCCAATTAGATGGGGTTGTCGTGAATGCTAGTGCTGTCATTTCTTGGGCAGCAGCTAAATCCCAAAGTCTGAACTCTACTTTTAGTTTATCACCACTTACTAAAAGTTTGCCTGTAACTAAAGCTTGAGCTTTTATTAATCTCCAATCTTCAAATCTTGGTTTTAAATGAGCGATATCTGGTTTTTGAACAAAGGCATCTTTTTTTAAAGGATTAAATAAGCCTGTGTTTCTAAAATTTTTTTCTATAATTTCAGATATTTTATCACCTAACTCTTTTACATTAAGATTATTATATTTTTCTGATTTAATATCGACATGAAGTGGAGAAATAGCGATCGGTAATGGGTCTAAGTTACCTCTTGTAATATCTACCTCTATAAGTGCTGATAAATTACTAATTGAAAAAATATTTATAAGGAAGATATAGATAAATTTTTTCATATTAGCCTTTTAACATTTCCTCTGGATTAAAGTTTAATTGTATATTCTTCCATTTATCATATCCTGTAGGTGGCACTTTTAATGGTTGACACATCCTAACAGCTCTTAAAGCACTCTCAGCCAATACTTTATAAAATTTCTGTCCAGGTCTATTCATACGTTCGTGATCCAATATTTCTGATTTAAGTATAGTACCATCTTTCTTTAGTTGTAATTTAATTCGAACTAATAAGTTTTGATCGTAAGGTAGACCTAATGGAACACTCCAGCAACCAAAAATTTGTGCTCTTAATGCATCTTCTTCTGATAGAGTAAGACCAGTTGCAAATGAATTTTTTTGGTTACTTTGAGTTATTTTTTTACTATCTTTTTTTTCTGTAGCTTCGATTTCTTTAGCTTTATCAATTAGCGCTGCAATTTGATTTGCATCAACTACTTCTTTCTTCTCAAATTCAGATGACTGTCTAATTTGAGGTTTTACTTCCTCAGGATTTTGTTTTTTTTTAATTATTTTTTTTTCTTCTTCTTTTTTGTTATCTGGTAAAGGAATCCTATCAGGTTTTTCTTTTGCTTTGGCTGATGGCGGAGCTTGTTCCGAAACTACTCTTTTTTCTTCCTCTTTTTTTTTTGTATCCTCTATAATTTTTCTTGCTTTAGGAGCAAATGGTATCATGGTTTTATCCGAAATTTGTATTAATTCTACTGATACTATAGGAGGCAAATCAACCGGTTCCCTAAGCATAAAAGGCAAACTCATCACTGTTAGTAAAATCATTAATGAATGAAATGTTAAAGAGTATATTAAGCTTCTTATCATATTCCATTTTAATTTTTGTAAGGCTCAGAAATTAAAGCAACTTTTGAAAATCCTGCACCTGATAAAGTTCCCATTATCTCTAAAACTCTTCCATAGTTGATATTCTTATCGCCCCTTACGTAAATTCTGGTATCTGTTCTGTTTTTTGCAATGGCTAAAAGTTTAGGTACCATTTTTTGATAAGTGACTTGATGTTCTTGAATATATATCTCTCCTTTAGAATTAATACTTATTGTAAGAGGTTCTTGATCATCTGGAAGCGAGTCTGCAGCTGACTCGGGTAAGTCAACTTGAACACCTACGGTCAATAAAGGTGCGGTCACCATAAATATAATCAGAAGAACAAGCATTACATCTACAAAAGGTGTAACATTTATCTCACTCATTGGTTCCTTTTTTGAGCGATAAAATCTGAATGCCATTATTAAATTATTGATAAAAATCTTTTAGAAAAATTTTCAATTCTTGAAAAATATTTTTGGGAGTCACTGTTAAATTTATTATAAGCTACCACCGCTGGGATCGCAGCTAACAATCCTAATGCAGTTGCAAATAATGCTTCCGCAATACCTGGTGCAACAATTGCTAAACTTGTATTTCTTGAGATTGCAATAGATTGAAAAGAATTCATTATCCCCCAAACAGTTCCAAACAATCCAATAAAAGGAGCGGTTGACCCAACTGTAGCCAAAAATGTAAAGTTTTTTTCAACTTTTTTCATTTCATTATCTGTAGCTATTTCTAGAATTCTTTCGACTCTTGCGGCTTGAATCGCAGAAGATTGTCTTTTTGTTTTTACTAGCTCTCCCATTGCTGCTTTAAAGATTAAGGTTGCAGGGTCATTAGAGTTTACTGGGAGACTATTATTAAAACTTTCTGCTGATTTAGCTTTCCAAAATTTTTTTTCAAAATCAATAATTGATTTATTTATATTCTTAAAAAGTTTAAATTTATCAAAAATCAGTGCCCAAGAAAAAATTGAGGAAGCAATTAATAAAATAATTACAAATTTTACTACAAAATCTGCTCTTAAAAAAAGCTTCCACAAAGAAAAATCTGTTGCTCCACCTAAGCCTACTACTTGAGTTGCTATATCTTGTTCCATAGTGGTTAATTACTTTTAGATTGTGTCATGAATTTGGCGTTATTTGTTAATTTGGGTTTAATTTTCTTCAGTTAATCTTGTTTCACTGAAGTATCTTGCTATCAAAATAGCGTCAGATTTATTAACGTCTTTTTTCTTGGCGAGTTGATTAGATAATTTCGGATACATTTCTATGGCTTTTGTTCTACTTGAGTCTTTTGAAGAATTAATTAGTTCAAAATGTTTTTTCCATTTTGATGGTCTTACAAAGTAAATTGGCAATTCAAGCGCCGCACATATGCCTTTGATTGCGCCAAACGTTTGGCCAAAATTAAACATACTAGTTACACCTTGACCAGGCATTGCATTTACCTGCTCAACAACAACTGCTACCTCTTCATCTTTAACAATATTTTCTTTGAGAAGATTTACAAGTAATGCACTATTTAGTTGTCTTTTATTTTTCTTCCCTTCAGACATCACAGGTATATCAAATATATTTAAAACATTATTTTTCTCTAAAACCGCTATCGCGCCGCTAAGACCTGGATCTATTCCAATTATTCTCATTATTGAAAATTTTTTAAATTAGCGTTTGTAAATATGTTTTGTACATCATCTAACTCTTCGAGACTATTTAAAACCTCGAATAATGCCTCGCTTTTATCTTTAGCTAAATTTATTAAATTTATTGGCCTCCACTCTATTGATGAGTAATTCAATGTTTCGATTTTTTTTTCAAGTTCAGTTTTAATTTTATAAAAATCTTCTTTTTGGGTAATTATCTCAAAAATGTTATTTAAATTAATACAGTCTTGTGCTCCAGCATTTGTTACTAATTCAAATATTTCTTCCTCTTTAATTCTGCCTTTTTCTACATGTATTATGCCACAATTTAAAAACATATGAGCAGTGGACCCGGTCTCCGCTAATCTTCCTCCATTTTTTTGCAATATTGTTCTTATACTTGATGCAGATCTATTTTTATTATCTGTAAGGGTCTCTATTATTAAAGCAACGTTAGATGGTCCAAATCCCTCATACCTTAAATTCTCGTAATTTTTATCTCCGCTCATTTCTGATTTATTAATTGCTCTAGAAATATTATCTTTAGGCATATTAGCTTGCTTAGCTGCTTGAATAGCTGTCCTCAATCTAGGATTCATGTTTGGATCTTTATCGCCTAACTTGGCGGCAACTGTTATCTCTCTGGATAATTTGGAAAAAATTTTAGATCTCTCTTTATCAGCCCTACCTTTTTTATGTTTGATGCCTGCCCAATGTGAATGTCCTGCCATGACTAATTTGCTAAACTACCTCCATTAATTAATCTGGTGATTTTTTTTGCTAAGCCAGTTTCAAAATTAGATTCTACAATTACCCCTGATAAAGTTCCCTCACCCTCAGCAGGAAAATGACTTGTTGCATCTTTTTGTTTCAAAAATCTTTTTATTGAATTTTCTTTGTTCATCCCTATGACAGAATTATAATCTCCACACATTCCAATATCTGTTTGATAAGCTGTCCCTCCTTCTAAAATACGAGTGTCAGCAGTTGGAACATGCGTATGAGTTCCAACAACACAAGTGACTTTACCATCAAAGAAATGACCGGCAGCCATTTTTTCACTTGTGATTTCACCATGAAAATCTACAACTATAAAATCCACATCTTTTTTTAATTTCATTTTGTCAGAGATTTCTTGAGCTTTTTTAAAAACATCCTCTGTTTTTCTCATAAAAACATTGCCCATCAGATTTATTACTCCAACTTTAAATTTTTTATCTCTTGAATAATAAATTTTATAACCTCTGCCTGGTGAACCGTTGACAAGATTTGCAGGTCTTAAAAGTCTATTTTCTTTCTCTATCAAATCTGTCGTTTCTTTTTTATCCCAAATATGATTTCCAGAGGTGATTACATCTACACCAATTTTAAAAAATTTCTCAGTTATCTCTTGGGTAATACCCCTTCCGTCATCTGATGCATTTTCTCCATTAACAATTACAAAATCAATCTTATAAGTTTTAATTAAATCAGGTAGTTTGTTACTTAAGGCTTTTCTGCCAGAAGCTCCCATTATGTCTCCTAAAATAAGTAAGTTCATTAAAAAATTCCTTTTTCTGTAATAATATAATCTAGCTTTACATCTTTTTGACTTATCGGGAGGTTATCGTGTCTTTGAAATGAAAAAGCAATACCAACAGTTAAAATATTTTTAAATTTTTTTAAGTATCTATTTAGATATCGATCGTAAAATCCTTTTCCGTATCCTAGCCTATATTTTTTTTTATCAAAAGCCAGTATCGGCACTAAAATTAAATCAGGTATTTTAGGTATGCTCTTTATTGGTTCTAATATTCCAAATTTACCTACATATAATACTTCATTTTTTTCCCAAGGAAAAAAATCCATTAAATTATTTTTATCCGTGACAGGAAGTAAAATTTCTTGATTTAAAAAATTCCTATAGTCTAGAATTTTTAATACATTAAGCTCAAAGTTTGATGGATAATATAAAGCAACTTTAATTTTTTTTTTTTTAAACTTGTTACGTATCATATTTATTAAAGGTAAAAAAAAACTTTTATCAATATTAAAATATTTATTTTTTCTTAAATTTAAATATTTTTTTCTTAATTGTATTTTCTGTTGCATCTACTGTATTTTAGACAGTGACTCTGTATTTGAAATTATTTTCTCTAGTGATTTTGTAGTTTTATCAAGCATTGCCTCATAAAGAGAGTTGTTTTCTTCAATTGTCTTTTTAAACCCATCTAATTCTTCATTTAAATTTTTTATTTCAACATCTTTACCCTCTTTATATTTGATTGCTAGAGATCTAATTTCTTTAAACTTATTTGAAATTTCATCTAATTTTTTTTTTTGGTTTGTTACTTTTTGTTTTAAATCAAAATATTCATCAATTAATTGAATAGTTGTAATTAATAAAAGCTTATTTTCTCCAATATTTCCAAGCTTATCTTTTAATTCTGCGTACTTTTTGTCTAAAAACTTTGTTAATTTTTTCAAAGACTCTTCTTGACCATCATCACATGAAAGCAAATAGTCTTTGTTATTAAATTTAATATTTACATTTGCCATTTATCTATCTCACTAACTAAATTTTCGGTTTCTTGGCTTAATTCCTCTATGTCTTGATTAAATCTATTCTCAAGCTCAGATCTTTTGTTTACCTCTAATTGAAGATTTTTTATTTTTTCTTTTAAATATTTGTGTTCTCTCATTAATTCTTCGTTTTTTTTTTCAATTTCTTTTTTTTGATTGGCTAATTCATTTTTTTCACTTCTAATTTTTTCTATTTCATAATTTGGCTGTGAATAACTTAAAGATAAAGAATTTAATTTATCAATAAGTTGGTTTAAATTTTGTTCTTTCTTTTCAAAACTATTCATAAAGATTTATACCATAATATTGATATAGTTAGTTTAAGTCTATATAGGTATTTAAAAGTGACTGTAAAATTTAATCAATTATCCAACGCCATAAGATTTTTATCAATTGACGCTGTTCAAAAAGCAAACTCGGGGCATCCCGGTATGCCCATGGGAATGGCTGATGTTGCTACGGTTTTATTTAAATACCACCTGAGGTTTAATCCCAATAATCCAGATTGGATTAACAGAGATAGATTTATTTTATCTGCAGGTCATGGGTCTATGTTGCTTTATTCTTTACTTTATTTAAACGGCTACAAAAGTATTTCTATTGAAGATATAAAAAGTTTTAGACAATTGAATTCTATTTGCGCAGGACATCCTGAATATAAAAAAAGTACTGGAATTGAAACTACCACAGGACCATTAGGACAAGGTTTAGCTAATGCAGTTGGAATGGCAATAGCTGAAGAAATATTGAGAAAAAAATTTGGCTCTGAAGTCATTAATAACAAAACATATGTGATCGCCAGTGATGGTGACTTGATGGAGGGTATAAGTCACGAGGCAATGAGTTTAGCCGGTCATCTTAAATTAAAAAACTTAATAGTATTTTTTGATAATAATAAAATTTCAATTGACGGTTCAACATCATTAAGTGTTTCGGATAATTACAAAAAAAGATTCGAGTCTTACGGTTGGAACTTTTTAGAGGTGAATGGTCATAATGAAAAGCAAATATCAAAAGCGATTACTAAAGCATCAAAATCAAAAAAACCAACGATCATCTCTTGTAAAACTATAATAGGATTTGGATCACCTAATAAATCTGGTAAGGCTTCCTCTCATGGCTCCCCTTTAGGAGATGAGGAAATATCATTAGTAAGAAAAAAATTAAAGTGGAACAGTGCGCCATTTGAGATACCTAAAGAAATTTTAGATGAATGGAGAGAAATAGGAAGTAAAGGGGAGCAATTAGAAAACAACTGGCTACAAATAATTAATAAAAAAAATCCAAAAATTAAAAATGAACTTAATAAATATAAAGAAAAATTGAATCTTTCAGGTTTAGAAATTTTAGTCCAAAAAGAAAAAGATAAATATTTTGAAGCTAAGCCAAGTTTAGCAACAAGACAATGTTCCATGGCTGCGATTGAAAAAATTTCTGCTTTTCTTCCGCAATTGATAGGAGGGTCAGCAGATTTAAGTGGTTCAAATAATACAAAAACAAACAATTCTAAAATTATTAACTCTAAAAACTTTAATGGGAATTACATTCATTATGGAGTTAGAGAGCATGGTATGGCAGCAGTTATGAACGGTTTAGCGCTTTATGGAGGAATAATTCCTTATGGAGGAACTTTTCTAATTTTTTCTGATTATTGCAAACCTTCAATTAGACTATCTGCTTTAATGGGTCTAAAAGTTGTTTATGTTTTTTCTCATGACTCGATTGGTCTTGGTGAAGACGGTCCTACTCACCAACCAATTGAACAACTAGCTGGATTAAGAGCTATACCAAATTTAAATGTATTTAGACCTTCAGATATAAATGAAACTTTCGAATGCTGGGAGATTGCTTTAAAAAGCGAAAACACGCCAAGTGCTATTGCATTATCAAGACAAAAAGTTCCTTACATAAACCCAAAAAACTCAAAAGAAAATAAATGTGAAAAAGGAGCCTATGTAGTTAATTTAACTTCGCATGAGAGTAATGTAACATTAGTAGCTTCAGGTACGGAGGTAGAACTTGCCTTAAAAGTTCAAGATAAACTTAAAGAAAACAATATCGACTCAAAAGTAGTTTCAATGCCATGTATGGAGCTTTTTGATAAACAACCTGAAGATTACCGTAGAGATATTTTAGAAGAAAACTCATTAATCATCACATTAGAAGCTGGAAGTGTAATGTCTTGGCAAAAATATATTAAAAATAAAGGTGCTAATTTAGGTATAGATAAATTTGGTGAAAGTGCTCCTTATAAAGAAGTTTATAAACATTTTAAATTATCAGAGGAAGATATAACAAATTTTATTCAAAAAAAATTGAGAGAGTGAAAGAAGTCGATGGGTGAAATAAATTTCTTTCCTGACGATCTTGAAATTAAAGATCAAAAGATAATTCTAAGATTAGATTTAAATGTTCCAATAAAAAACAAAATTATAAAAGATGATACAAGAATAACTTTATGTTTACCTTTTATAAATAGACTAATTGAAAAAAAAGCAAAAATTATAATTATTAGTCATTTAGGTCGACCAAAAGGAATTAATGTCCCTGACCTGTCTTTAATACCTATCTACAAATATCTCAAAGATGCGCTTAAAACTAATGTTTATTTTTTTAAAGGAACTTTTGATAGTGAAACCAAAGAAAAATTTTCTCACCTAAAAGGAGGTGAGGTAATATTAATTGAAAATATAAGATTTTTTAAAGAAGAAAACGAAGATGACCAAGATTTTTCAAAAAAATTAGGTGAACTTGGAGATATTTATATTAACGACGCATTTTCATGCTCTCATAGAAAACAAGCTTCTGTACATAGTATAACAAAATTTGTAAAAAAAAGTTATGCTGGTCCATTATTTAAAAAAGAAATATCAGCAATAAATCTTGTTATAAAAAATAAAAAAGAACCAGTAACTTGCATTATCGGAGGGTCAAAAATTTCTACAAAGATTAATGTTATTACAAATCTTTTAAAAAAAGTAAACAATATAGTAATTGTTGGGGCAATGGCTAATAATTTCTTCGTTCATAAAAATTTTAAAGTTGGAAAATCTTTAATTGAAAAAAATACAAAAGATATAATAACAAATATTTATAAAAAAGCAGAGGAACATAACTGTAAAATATTAATACCAGAAGATTGCATTGTAGGAACTGACTTTGAAGGAACTGGTAAAAATAAAAATCTTGATGAAATAAAAGAAAATGAAATAATTTTAGATATTGGCTTTAATACAATCAAAAAAATTCAAAAAAAGATTAACGAGTCAAATACTGTTCTGTGGAATGGACCAGCCGGGTATTTTGAAAATGAGAACTTTTCAACAGGAACTATATCGATTGCTGAAAACATCTCAAAGAATACTTTAAAAAAATCTTTAATATCTGTGCTTGGAGGTGGAGACACTCTCTCAGCAATAAATAAAAGTAATAACAAACTTACTTTCTCTCACTTATCAACAGCAGGAGGAGCATTTTTAGAATACTTAGAAGGAAAAGACTTGCCTGGTATAAGTGTTTTAAAATAAATAATCGTTATGACGTTAAATGAAATCGCAAAAAAAATGTGCGCTAAAGGCAAAGGTATTCTTGCTGCAGATGAAAGTACTGGAACAATAGCTAAAAGATTTAAAAGTATAAATGTAGAAAATATTGAAAAGAATAGATTGAGCTTTAGACAAACTCTTTTTAATTCAAGCGCAATGAAAGATTATATTGGGGGAGTGATTTTATTTGATGAAACAATAAGACAAAAAACTACTTTGGGTCCATTTGTTCCAGATTTAATTTCTAAACATGGAGCTGTACCAGGAATAAAAGTTGATAAAGGTGCTAAACCTCTTGCTGGATCTAGTGATGAAACTGTAACAGAAGGTTTAGATGGTTTACGAGAAAGATTAAAAGAGTATTATGATTTAGGTGCGAGATTTACGAAATGGAGAGCTGTTTATAAAATTTCAGATAAATTTCCATCTACCCAGTCTATTAAGTCTAATGCCCACGCATTAGCAAGGTACGCCGCTTTAGTACAAGAAGCTAAAATGGTACCTATAGTTGAACCAGAAGTTTTGATGGATGGTTCTCACAACATTGATAAATGCTATCAAGTTACCACAGATGTGCTTAATGAATGTTATAACGAACTTGAATTACATAAAGTTGATTTAAAAGGCACTGTTCTTAAACCGAATATGGTTATACCTGGCTCAGAATGCAAAGATAAATCTAGCGCCGAAGAAATTGCTAAAAAAACTTTAGATTGTTTAAAAAAAAATGTACCAGCTGAAGTACCTGGTATTGCTTTTTTGTCAGGTGGTCAGTCAGAAATAGAGTCTAGTAAAAACTTAAATGAGATAAATAAAATTAATGATAGTAATTTTTTAATTACTTTTTCTTACGGAAGAGGCTTGCAAGCAAGTGCATTAAAAGAATTTGGAAAAAATCAAGAAAATATAGAAAATATCCAAAAAGCTTTTAACCATAGAGCTAAAATGAATGGTCTCTCATCTAAAGGTGAGTGGTCTGAAGAATTAGAGAAAGAAGTTGCGGCCTAATAACTTTGAAGAAATTAGTATACTTAATTTCACCTAATAAAGTTGATGAGAATTTCTACTCTAGTTTAGATAAAGTATTGTTGTTTAAAAATGTAAAGTTTTTCCAATTAAGGTTAAAAAATGTAAGTCAAAAAAATCTTCTTAATATCAGCAAAAAGATAAGGAAAATTACAAATAAACATAAAGTAAAATTTATCATAAATGACCATTTTATGTTTGCATCTAAAATTAAAGCTGATGGCTGTCATATGGGTCAGCTTGATGGATCTTTTAAAATTGCCAGAAAAAAACTCAAAGGAAAAATTTTAGGAATTACGTGTCATAATTCTAAAATCCTTGCAAACAATGCCATTAGAAATAAAGCTGATTATATTGCCTTTGGGTCATTTTTTAAATCAAGACTTAAACCAATTGCTAAAAAATCAAATTTGAATATTTTAAAATGGGCAAAAAAAAATATTAAAAAACCAATTGTAGTTATTGGTGGTATTAATAATATTAACTATAAAAAATTGATGAACGCTGGTGCAAAATATATTGCATTATCAAGTTTTATCTGGGATAACCCAAAATTAAAACCTGAGCAAGCAATTAAAAAATTTAAATGAAAATAACGGCAAACGAAATAAAACCTGGAATGATAATAGAACATAAAAACGATTATTGGAATGTTCTGAAAACTCAACATGTTAAACCTGGAAAAGGTGGAGCTTTTAATCAAGTAGAATTAAAAAGTGTTGTTAAGGGAACAAAACTAAATGAGAGGTTTAGATCAAATGAAACTATAGAAAAAGCAGAAGTTAATGAAAAAAAATTTAATTTTTTATACATAGATGGTGATAACTGTTATTTTATGGATAACTCAACTTTTGAGCAAGTAGAGATAACTAAATCTGTTACTGGCGAACAATATAAACTTTTGAAAGAAAATTTGGAAGTCACCATTTCGTTTATGGAGGAAAAGCCAATATCGATGGAGCTACCAAATAACATTGAATGTACGATTGAAACAACTGATGCAGCAATAAAGAATCAAACAGCTTCTTCTTCTTATAAGCCCGCAATTCTTGATTGTGGTATAAAGATAAATGTTCCTCCTTTTATTGAAAGTGGAGAAAAAATTATAATTGATACACGAACGTTAGAATACGTAAAAAGAGTAAATTAATGAGATTAAATTCTCCACAAATTAATTTAATTATTAAAGCGTGTATGAAAGCATCTAGATCGTTGATAAGAGATTTTGGTGAAATTGAAAATCTTCAGGTTTCAACAAAAGGTCCTGGAGATTTTGTAACCTCAGCTGATAAAAGGACTGAAAAAATATTAATTGGAGAGCTTCAAAGGGCTCATCCTGAATATGGAATTATAACTGAAGAAAAAGGGATAATTAATAAATCAAATACTGATAATAGATGGGTAATTGATCCAATAGATGGGACAATGAACTTTTTAAATGGAATACCTCAATTTGCAATTTCTATTGGTTATGAGGAAAAAGGTGAAATCACTTGCGGTGTAATATTTAACCCTATAACAAATGAAATGTTTGTTGCAGAAAAAGGTAATGGAGCATATCTAAATAACTCAAGAATAAGAGTTTCTAATAAAAAAAAAATAAAAGATGCTTTACTTGTTACGGGGGGTCCAAAAGGAGCAAGTAAAATTAAAAATAAAATATTCTCTGAGTATATTAATGTTTCAAATAATGTTTCAAATGTAAGAAAATTTGGTAGTGCTGCTTTAGATATGGCATATGTTGCTTGTGGTAGGTTCGACGGTTACTGGCAAAGAGAGCTTAATTATTGGGATATAGCAGCTGGGATAATAATACTTAAAGAAGCTGGTGGATTTATAAATTTTTTTGATGAAGATAATAAAAATTCTCTTAAAAAGAATGTCATAGCTAGTAACTCAAATATACATAACGAATTGTTAGATTTAATAAGCAAATAAAGATATTGAGTGAAAACAAATATTAATATAAAACTCCGCAAATGAAAAAAAAAATACATCCAAACTATCATAAAATTAAAGTTATTATGACTGATGGAACCGAATTTGAAACTAGATCAACTTGGGGTAAAGAAAATGATACCTTAAAGCTAGATATAGATCCAAAATCTCATTTCGCGTGGACTGGAGGATCGCAAAAAGTTTTAGATAAGGGCAGAGTTAGTAAATACAATAAAAAATTTAGTAACTTAAGATCAAAAAAATAAAATTATGACTGAGTCACCTTTTATGCCAAAAGCCACTGCGGTTTGGCTTGTAGAAAATACAACATTGACATTTAAGCAAATTGCTGAATTTTGTAAACTGCATGAGCTCGAGGTTAAAGGCATTGCTGACGGAGACGTTGCCAAAGGAATAAAAGCATATAATCCAATTTTAGCAGGCCAACTTTCAAGAGAAGAAATTGAGAGTTGCTCAAAAGATCCTTCGAAAAAATTAAGTTTATTAAAAAAACTTGATGAAGTTGAAATTAAAGAGAGAAAAAAACCAAAGTATACGCCTTTATCTAAAAGACAAGATAGACCTGATGCAATTTTATGGTTATGTAAAAATGCACCTGATTTAACTGATGGTCAAATTTCAAAACTTGTGGGAAGTACAAAAGGTACAGTTTCGCTAATAAGAAAAAGAAGTTACTGGAATTTTTCAAATTTAAAAGCAAGAGACCCTGTAATATTAGCTCTATGTACTCAAGAGGCTTTTAAAAAAAGTTTGGAAAAAGCTAAAAGACGAATTGAGAGGGAAAAAAAAGCTAAAATTAGAGAGGAAAAAAAGTCTCAAGCAGCTTCACTATAGACAAATATAAATACAGATGATAACTAGCTTGAAAATTAACTGGAGGTTTTTATTAAAATAGACGTAAAAGATAACAATGTTGAACAGGCTATAAGAGTTTTAAAAAGAAAGCTTCAAAAAGAAGGTTTTTTTAAAGTTATGAAGATGAAGAGTACTTATGAAAAGCCCTCTGAGAAAAAAAAGAGAGTTCAAACAGAAAATCTAAAAAGAATTAAAAAACTCCAAAAACTTAAAAACAGATATTAAATATTTAAAATGAGAGGATTAATGATGCCGTCGGGTAAAGTAAAATGGTTTAACGCCAAGAAAGGTTATGGTTTCATAACTGATGATGAAAGTAAAAAAGATATTTTTCTACATGTTTCTGCTCTTGAGGAATCGAAACTAAGAGTTCTGAAAGAAGAACAAACTATTTTTTACGACATAAAAGAAGAAAAAGATAAGCTTCAAGCAATTAACATAAAAAAGAAAAAATAGCTTACCGCGGGGTGGAGCAGTCTGGTAGCTCGTCAGGCTCATAACCTGAAGGTCGTAGGTTCAAATCCTACCCCCGCAACCAAAATGACAAATACAATTAGAAATATTACTATTATAGCCCACGTTGATCATGGAAAAACAACTTTGATTGATAGTCTAATGAAACAAAGTGGTACTTTTAGAGAAAATGAGAATATCGAAGAGCGAGTAATGGACTCGGGCGAGTTAGAAAAAGAAAGAGGTATTACAATTCTAGCCAAACCTACATCGATTAATTGGAAAGACTCTAGGATAAATATTATTGACACTCCAGGTCATAGAGATTTCGCAGCCGAAGTAGAGAGAGTGTTACATATGGCGGATGGAGCTTTGCTATTAATAGACTCCGCAGAGGGTGTAATGCCTCAAACAAAATTTGTATTAGCAAAAGCTTTAAAACAAGGGTTAAAACCAATCGTAATAATAAACAAGTTAGATAAAGCTGATCAAAGGGCAAATGAAGTTTTAAATGAAACATTTGATCTGTTTGTTAGCTTGGATGCTAATGAAGAACAATTAGATTTTCCTGTTTTATATGCTAGTGGTAGATCGGGATGGGCGTCTAAAGATATTGACGGTCCTAGAGAAAATTTAAATCCATTACTAGATTTAATTATGAAACATGTAAAACCAACTAATTTAGACAAAACTCAGCCTTTTGCTATGCTATCAACTCTACTATATGCTGATAGTTTTTTAGGAAGAAGTTTAGTTGGTAAAATAGCTCAAGGCACTGCAAAAGCAAATCAGCAAATTAAAGCGATAAATCTTAATGGTGAAAAAGTTGATGAAGGAAGATTAACGAAAATATTTAGATATGAAGGAACTAAAAAAGTACCAATTCAAACAGGTGAAGCGGGGGATATTGTTATAATTGCAGGTTTAGAAAAAGCAAACGTAGCAGATACAATTTGTGATTTAGAGTTAAATAAACCAATTAGCGCAACACCCATTGATCCTCCAACAATGTCGATTACAATAACAGTTAATAGCTCTCCCCTAGCTGGAACGGAAGGAAAGAAATTGACTAGCACTCAGATTCGTGAACGTTTAATTCTTGAAGCTGAAAATAATGTTGGGATAACTTTTGAAGAAAATTCTAATAAAGACTCATTTATAATAAGTGGACGTGGAGAGTTAATGTTGGAAATTCTTTTGACCCAAATGAGGCGTGAAGGATTTGAGATGACTGTTAGTCCTCCTAAAGTTTTAATTAAAGAAGATGATGATGGAAAAAAACAAGAACCAATTGAGGAAATCACAATGGATTTAGATGAAGATTACTCGTCAAAAATCATTGACTCGATGAACAGAAGGAAAGGTAAACTTGTTGATCTTAAAGATACAGGCAAGAACAAGAAAAGACTGATTTTTCATGCGCCAACCAGAGGTTTAATGGGCTACACAAGTAGATTTTTAACTTTAACCAAAGGGACTGGAGTTATAAATAGAATCTTTCACTCCTATGGAGATTACACTGGTGAAATGGAAGGGAGAAGAAATGGTGCTCTTATATCTATAGACTCAGGTAAGGCAGTTGCGTTCGCAATTTTTAATTTACAAGCTAGAGGAGAAATGCTCGTTACTCATAATGACCCTGTTTACGAGGGAATGATTGTAGGTATTTCATCCAAAGCTGGAGACCTTGAAATTAATGTAATGAAAGGAAAAAAATTAACAAATATGAGAACACAAAATACTGATGAAAATGTTGTTTTAACTCCAGTTAGAAAAATGGCTATTGCTGAACAATTAAGTTTGTTAAATACCGATGAAGCATTGGAGATAACACCTAAATCTTGTCGATTAAGAAAGTTAATTTTAGATCCGCACGAAAGAAAAAGGCTTTCTCGAGCTAAGTCTAAAGCCTCTTAAAGGCTAAATCTCGACTTTTTACTATCAGCTAAAAAATTTTTTACAGTTTCGAGTGTCATTGATTTAAAGCTTTTCCCAAAACCATTGATTTGATTAATAACTTTTGGTGGCATAGTAATAATATTACAATTAATTTGTTTAGCCTGAGTATAATTGTAAGCCTCCCTAGTGCTTGCCCAAAGGATTTCAATATTTTTATTCTTTTTGGTTAAAGAAATACTTTTTTTAAATATTGGAAGTGGGTCCTTACCTTTATCAGCCATTCTTCCAGCAAATATAGAGATTATAGATCGAGTTTTTTTATTTAACTTTTTATAAATCTTTTGTGTTTGCTCAAAAGTGTAAACTGCAGTTATATTTAGTTTAATTCCCTTATCACTTAATTCTTTAATTACTGATCCAGTAAACTTACCTTTAGAATTAACAACTGGTATTTTCACATAAACGTTGTTACCCCAAGAATTTATTTCATAAGCTTGTTTAAGCATATCTTTCAAATTATCTGCAAATACCTCAAAAGAAATTGGTTTTTTTGTACAAGTCTTCAAAATTTTTAGAGAATAATTTCTATAATTTTTTGCTCCTGCTAATCTCATTAAGCTCGGATTTGTTGTGAAACCATCGACTATTGCTTTATTATTAAAAAATTTGATTGTTTTATAATCAGCTATATCGCAAAATATCTTAGTTTTCATTAATCTAAATTTTTAACAATTTCTTCTGTCATTTTTTTTGCATCTGCAAACAACATAAGAGTATTATCTTTATAAAATAATTCATTATCTATTCCAGCATATCCAGGAGATAAGCTTCTCTTGACAAATAAAACAGATTTACATTTTTCAACATCAAGTACTGGCATACCAAATATTGGACTTTTTGGATCTGTTTTAGCTACGGGATTTGTTACATCATTTGCTCCAATCACAAACGCAACGTCGGAGTTGGCAAAATCATTATTAATATCCTCTAACTCAAACACTTCATCGTATGGAACATTAGCTTCTGCCAATAGAACGTTCATATGTCCAGGCATCCTACCGGCGACTGGGTGTATGGCGTATGTAACTTTAATATCGTTCTTTTTTAATTTATCTACCATCTCTCTTAAAGCATGTTGAGCTTGTGCCACCGCCATTCCATAACCTGGAACTATAATCACTGACGAAGCATTCTTCATTAAAAAAGCTGCATCTTCAGCATTACCACTCTTCACTGGTTTTTGATCTTTCTTTTCTTTTGTAGTATCAGATGAACTCTCTGCGCCAAAACCTCCAAGTATTACACTTACAAAGGATCTATTCATGGCTTTACACATTATATAGGATAGTATTGCTCCTGAAGAGCCTACTAGTGCTCCTGTAATAATTAAAGCAGTATTTTCTAATGTAAAACCTATTCCAGCTGCAGCCCAACCAGAGTAAGAGTTTAACATTGAAATTACTACAGGCATATCAGCACCACCTATAGGTATAATTAGTAAAACACCCACTAGAAAAGAAATCATTATTACTGTCCAAAAAATATTTGCTGACTGGGTGATGCACAAATAATAAATTAAGACAAAAATTCCTATACCTAATGTCAAATTTAAAAAATGTTGACCGCCAAAAGTTATTGGAGAGCCAGACATTATTCCTCTTAATTTTAAAAAAGCTATTATAGATCCTGAAAAAGTAATTGCTCCTACTGCAGCACCAATAGACATTTCTATTAAACTTGCTAGTTTAATTCCACCAACTACTCCTAAATTGAAAGCTTCAGGATTTAGGAAAGCTGCTATAGCAACAAAAACTGCAGCTAATCCAACTAAACTGTGAAAACCTGCAACCAACTCTGGCATTGCAGTCATTGGGATTCTAAAGGCTATAAAAGCTCCAATAGCTCCGCCTACTAGTAAAAAAATTACTACATAAACTAATGAATTAGAAAAATTTCCTACTGATAAAAATGTAACTACAATTGCAATAATCATTCCTGCAATTCCGAAATAATTTCCTTGTCTAGATGTATCCGGAGAGGACAATCCTCTTAATGCAAGAATAAATAATATTCCTGAGATTAAATAAAAAATTGCTGATAAATTTGACGATATCATTTCTTTTTATCTTTCTTTTTTTTATACATTTGAAGCATTCTTTGAGTAACTAAAAATCCACCAAAAATATTTATTGCGGCTAATACAATAGCTAAAAATCCAAAAATACTTGACACATCAAAAACTCCCTCTGATGATCCGGCTAATGCAGCTATTATAGCGCCAACAATTATGACAGATGAAATAGCATTTGTTACTGACATTAAAGGTGTATGTAAAGATGGTGTAACACTCCAAACAACATAATAACCGATAAAGATTGATAAAATAAATATACTTAATCTAAATATAAACGGATCTATTTCCATGATTAAATTTTCCCTATTAATGATTTTGAAATTATCTCGTCCTCTAAATTAATATTAAAATCTTTTTTTTCTCTACTATATAAATTTCTTAAGAAGCTGAACAAGTTTTTAGCATATAAACTAGATGCAGTCAGTGGTAAGCTATTCATTAAACTTTTCACACCTATTACTTTAATTCCTTGAATTGTATTTATTTTTCCAGCCTCCGAATATGCAGAGTTGCCTCCTTGTTCTGCTGCCAAATCATAAACTATAGAGCCAGGTTTCATTAATTTAACTAAATCCTCAGTTAATATTCTTGGTGCTGGTTTACCAGGAATTAGTGCAGTGCAAATCACTATATCATTTTTTTTAAGTGCATCCTTCATCATTTCAGCTTGTTTTTTTTTATAATCTTCTGTGGTTTCTTTTGCATATCCTCCGGCTGTTTCCATATCCTCTGCTTGTTCAACAGTCAAAAATTTTCCACCCAAGCTTTCAACTTGCTCTTTTGATGCTGCTCTAACATCAGTTGCTGAAACTATCGCACCTAATCTTTTTGCAGTTGCTACTGCTTGTAAACCTGCCACCCCTGCTCCGATGACCAAGACTTTAGCAGCTGGTACGGTTCCAGCAGCTGTCATCATCATAGGCACAGCTTTTTCAAATTCAGCAACACAATCTATTACAGCCCTGTATCCAGCTAAATTTGATTGAGAGGATAATACATCCATGGACTGAGCTCGTGTGATACGGGGTAATAATTCAAGCGAAAAAGTTTTTATCTTTTTTTTTATAATTTTATCTATTTGATCTTTGTTTTTTGAAGGATTGAGCATTCCAATTAAAATTGTTTTTTCTTTTAATAAACTAATTTCATTTTCAGAAGGGCAATTTACTTTAATTATTAAATTACTTGAGTTTAAAACCTCACTTGAGGAGTTTTTAATTTCTACTCCAGTTTTTTTATATTCGTTATCATCAATACCTAAATGAGTAGCGTAATCTTTTTCAATACACACTTTTAGCCCTAAACCCATTATATTCTTTGCTGACTCAGGAGTGATAGAAACTCTTTTTTCTAATGCTAAATCTTCTTTAATTGAACCTACTATCATTTTATTAATTTCTATGATTTTAAAGTAAAGTAATAGCCAGTATTACTAAAATAGCTATCACTGCTAATGTTCCCCACAAAACAAACTTGGTAAAACCATTATATGTTTTTTTATAATCGTTTTCGTTCATAATTATTAACCTTGGCGGGCTTTGAATTTTGGATTTTTTTTATTAATTACGTAAAGCTTTCCTCTACGCTTAACTAGCTTAGAGTTAAGGTCTCTTTTTTTTAATGATTTTAATGAGCTTGCTATTTTCATAATTTTATTAAGCCTGGCAACGTCCTACTCTTCCATATCTTAAGACAAAGTACCATCGGCGCTGAAGGACTTAACTTCCGAGTTCGGAATGGGATCGGGTGTGGCCCCTTCGCAATAATTACCAGGCAAAGTTTTATATTATTTTTAAAATGCCATGTAAATAGTCAAAATTACAACTTTTTAAGCAAATTTTGTAAAAATTTTAGCAAAATAAATTATTTAAGCTCTATAATTTTATCACATTTTTCCAAAATAGACTTTTTATGTGAGACTATAATTATAGATAAATTTGATTTTATTTTTAAAAGATAATCAAAAATACTTTTCTCTGTATCTGCGTCAAGAGCGTTTGTTGATTCATCAAGTATGAGAATTTTAGGGGATAAATATAATGCTCTTGCTAACCCTAACCTTTGAATTTGTCCACCTGAAAGTTTATCTCCAAATTCCCCTATATTGCTATCAATTCCGTTATTGGTTTTATCTATAAGTTCTTTTAATTTTACATTAATGACCAAATCTAAGATCTTCTTATCATCAATAGAATTTTCACTTTCTCCAAAAGCAATATTGTTTTTAATTGTATCATCTAAAAGATAAATTCTTTGAGGAACATAGCCAATTATATTTTTTGAAAATTTTATATTTCCTTGAATTAACTGATCATCGACTAAAACTTTTCCAGAATTAATTTTTAACAGACCAGAAATAATGTTAATTAACGTAGTTTTTCCAGATCCACTTTTGCCAGAAATTCCTAAAATTTCATTTATTTTAATATCGAATGATAAATTTTTTATTAAGCCTTGATTGTTGCTTTCATAGTTAAAATTAATTTTATCAAATTTAATTTTTTTAAAATTATTTGAAATTATTTTTTCTTTAGAGTTTAAGTATAACTCTTGTAAATTATTCTTCATACTTATTTCCTCTAAAACTCCCTCAATAATAGGTAAATTGAATTTAATTTTTTGCAAAGTTTGCATAATTCTTACAATTGATGGCATAAGTCTAAAAGAAGCAGCAGCAAATAATCCAATGATGGGAATTATTTTTTCTTCGTTATAATTTTTAAAGAAAATCATAATTATTAACAAAGAAATCAAACTAATTACAGTTAACCACTCAAACCAAAATCTGGGCAATGAATTTATAAATGCTTGCTTGTTTAACTCTGCATCAATTTCTTTTTTTGAATTTTCAAAAAAATTATCTATAAAATAATTTTCTTTTTTGAACATCTTAATTTCTTTTATTGATCTAAAAGAATTATTGATATTGTTAATTATCTTTGCTTGCATATTTTTTCGTATCATTCCCCATATCCTCGCATTTTTTTGAACTTTCAAATAAAAAATGAGTGCAAATATAGAAAATATTACTATTACAGCAAAAGTACCAGTTGGTTCGTAATAAAATAATAATAGCATGACACAAATTAAAACTAAAAATTCTGTTAAGAGCGTAGAGCTTGCGGTTAAAATTGCAGATATTCTTTTTAAATCTAATAAATTTCTAGTGAGTTCAGATGTATTTGTTTTTACATGAAATAAATAAGAACTATTTATATAAAGAGAAAATAATTTTTTTGATAAGTTTACTTTAATTTTTGATAGTAGTTTATTTTCAATATATGAAAAAAAAGTTAAAAAAGAAGCTTTTAAGGTGTAAATACCAATCATTAAAGCTAAACTAAATATTATTAAATTACTTTTATTAATTTGAAATAAATTATTTAAATTGATTATTTCTAAATATCTTAAATAAGCATCATCGGATAAAATTATTTGTATTATAGGAATTATGAGGCCAATACTTAATGTCTCTAAAAATACTGTAAAAACAGTCAAAAAAATAATAATATAAAAGTATTTCTTATCAATTTTTTCAAACAAATTTAAAAAACTTTTTAAATGAATAATTCTGCTAATCATTATGAGAATTTATGGAATGATTTTGTTCATTTTATGAACAGTATAGCCTAATAAATTGAAATTATATATAATTTATTTTAATAATTTAAAATTTTGTTATAAATTATTAAAAGTTTTAATTTTAATATCGAAAATATATTATTTTTGAGCAACTAGCCTATGAAACAAATCCATGATTTATTAAAAAAAAAAAAATTAGTTATATTTGATTTAGATGGAGTTTTAATTGACTCTAAAAAAAATATGGATTTGTCATGGAGGCATGTAAAAAAGAAAAACGAAGTTCACATTCCTTTTAAAAGATACTTTCAATTAATAGGTTTGCCTTTTAAAGATATACTTTCTAAACTTAAAATTAATCCTAAAATAAATAATTATGAAAAAATAAGAAAGGATTTTAAAAAAGCATCAATTGATAACTTAAATAAAATTAAACCTTTTAAAGGTGCCGCAAAAGTATTATTAAAAATTACTGATCAGGGTAAAAAAGTAGCCTTAATGACTTCTAAAGATTATACGAGAAGCAGATTAATAATAAAAAAATTTAAATTTTTTTTTAACCACATAGAATGTGGGACTGTGAAGAAATTAGGCAAACCTAACCCTTATCAAGTTAATCTTATTCTCAAAAAACTCAAAACCAAAAAAAAGGACGCGGTATATATAGGCGACATGATATCTGATGTTAAAACTGCGAAAAATGCAAAGCTAGATTTTATTTATGCGAAGTATGGATATGGAAATATTAAAAAAAATTACATTAAATATAAGATTAATAAATTAGCAAATTTAATTTCATGAAAAAAATTGATCAAGAACAAAAAAAAATTATTAATAAATTTAAAAAATACTTTAAAAAAAGAAGTCAGCTTGACAGTTATAATTATTGCTCTTTAGCATCAGATAGCTTAGGAGCATTGAAATTTAAATTATCTATAGACTTTAGAAAATATTTTTTTTCATTCTTGAAAGAATTTATAAAAGAATTTTATGGTCTGGGTTTAATAGAGAAAATTAAAATTATTAAAAATTGTAATTCAGAAAGATATGAAAATATGATTTTGAATTGGTCTTTTAAAAATGACTTTAATAAATCTTTTTACGATAAATATTTTAATGTAAGCTCGTCTGGCTATAAAAAGATATTATGGATACTCATTTACATGAGTAAAAATTATCCAAAAAAATTTCCAAAAAATACTTGTATTATTCAAATAAAAAAAAATAAGAACTTTAAAATAAACAGTTTTATTAAAAATTTTTTTTTCATAATAGATAATTCAAAACTGCCTTTACGATCATTAATTTTCAATTTCTCACAACAGTTATTAACAGGCATATGTATAAATAAAATTTTAAAAGAAAATATAAAATTTTTAAAACTCAGAAAACTAATGTTACCATACGAGTCTCAACTTTTTCAAAAAAAAATAATTTATGATATTAAAAAAAAAAACAAAAATATAAAGATTATTGGCTACGATCATACTGCACCCCAACCAGTACCAATTAATCTATTTTATGATAAATTTTCACCAGATTTATTGGTCGTAGGATCAAAAAATAAATTAAAATTTAATAATTCATATTTGGGTTGGCCAAAAAGAAGAATTAAATTGATGAAATCTTTTAGATTTAAAATTAATAAGGACGAATTCAAAAGATCTATTCTTTTGCCATATGTATTAAAAAATAGTGAAGTGTATTTAAAAAATATGCTTAAATTAATGGAAATAATTAATATTAAAACACTCAATAAATTTAAAATTAGAATTCACCCCGCATGTCAAAAAAAGAGTGATCATTTAAAATTTGTTAACAAAATAAAATGTTTAGAAAATCTTAAATATAAAAAACAGTTAAACTTAGTGGATGAGAATAATGTAGCGATTTTTTTTGGCCAAACAACTGCTTTAGCTCTCGCTATCGAGTCAGGTTTAAATTGCTATAATATTTGTGATGACTCAAAATTTGATGTTTATGGTTCAAAAATTTGGAAAGGATTAAAAAGCTTACAAATAAATAATTACATTTATCAATACAAAATTAAAAGTAAAAATTCTTTAGTTTGGACAGACAATAAAACTAATAAATTTAAAAAAATTCTTAAAATCTAGTTTAAGATTATTTTATAGCTAAGAAACCCTCAAAACTAGTATATTTAAAAATAGACATATAATCTTTAAAACCGGCTCTTTTTAAGAGATCTAAATTTCCTTTTGATGAGAATGGCTCCAAAACTCCTTTGAGACTTCTTTTTTTTGAAATTATTTCTAGTGGAGAGAATTTATTATCTAATTTGTAGTCCTCATAAACACTTGTCATCATATCTTGAAATCTTGCATCTGGTGCCCTGACTTTTTCAAAAAAAATGAAACCACCACCCCAATTTAATGATTTAAAAACTTTATTGAAAAAAACCTGTCTATTTTTTGGTTTTATGAATTGGGCAGTATAATAGGAAAGCATTAAATCGAATTTTTGATTAAACTTAATATTTAGAAAATCTTTATTAATAACCTTAATTTTTTTATTTAATCTTTTTTTACTTTCTAAAACCATATCTTTCTCAATCTCTATGCCAATAAACTTAATTTTTTTTTCCTTATTATGTTTATAAAGTTTTGAAGTTAAAGTTCCTGTGGATGATCCAATTTCACAACAATAAGAGTTATCTTTTAAGAAAAAATCACTAATCTTACAGATAAGATCGTGCCCCTCTAAATAAAAGGGGACGGATCTAATAATGTGATTGTCGAATTTTTTTGCTACTTTGCCGCTAAATTTCCAATTAGCGTTTGATGCATTTATACCTCTATCAACTTTTTTTACCATAAATTAAGAAAAATATTTTTTTCACTAAAAATTTATTATGAATCTGTTTATTTATACAATAATTAGATACATTATATTTTAGTAAATTTAAAGTATTCGAAATGAAATAAATCTAATGAATATGGCAAAAAAATCAAAACCTCTGATAAGTGTAATAATGAATTGTAGAAATGGTGAAAAATTCCTTAATGAAAGCTTAAACTCAATTTTTAATCAAACATACAAAAATTGGGAATTAATTTTTTTTGACAACTGTTCTTCAGATAAAAGTAAAAAAATTTTAATGAAATTTAAAAAAAAATATAACAAGAAAATCAAATATTTTAAGTCAAAAAAAATTCTTAAACTATATGAAGCTAGAAATGAAGCTGTAAAAAAAACAAAAGGGACTTACTTAAGTTTTCTAGATACAGATGATTTATGGCATAAAAGAAAATTAAATGATCAAATAAAATTTTTAATCAAAAAAAAAGCAGATATTGTTTTTTCAAACTACTCTATATTTAATATGATAACTAAAAAAAAATATTTAAGAAATAAAAGAAAGCTTCCTAGCGGATATATTACACAAAATCTGTTAGATGACTATGTTATAGGAATATTATCAGTTATGATAAATCGTAAAATTTTCCTAGAAAATCAATTCAATAAAAAATTTGAAATAATTGGAGATTTTGATTTTTTTTTAATGATTTCACTGAAATATAAAATTTTTTCAATTAACAAAAGTTTAGCTACTTATAGATTTCATAAAAACAATTTATCTAATATTAAGATTAAACTATTTACAAAAGAACTAAGTAAATGGCTAAAAGCAAACAAAAAAAAATTAATAAGTTATAACTTAACTAAATTTAGGTTCTACATACTGAAATTAAAATTAAAAAAAAATTTATTACTTTAAGTGCAAGTCAAAATTTGGTGGGACATGTAGGTAACGCTCCTACTACCTCTCCCATGTCAAGGGAGCACTCTACTTTTGAGCTAATGTCCCATTAATTGCTTAGAATAGCATAGAAAAGTTCAATATTAAAATGCGATTTTAATTGTAATTATAAATACTTATAATCTTTTTTAATTTAGTAAAGATGTAATTTTTTATAATATTGAATTGTTTTACTCAAGGCTTTATCAATATTTGTTTTTGGAAACCATTTTAATTGGTTTTTTATTTTTTTAATAGACGGATATAATTTCATTATTTCATCTTTCCTCATTTTAATCTTTCCGAACTGAGGTTTTCCTTTTTTAATTTTAGTTTTAATTTTCTTAATTATAAATTTTACTTTATATGGTTTGCCTGAACCAACATTAAAAATGTTATTATTAATTTGAGAATTTTTCTTTAAAATAGTTTTTATCAATTTTACGAAATCGTCTATATAAAGAAAATCTCTTTCTTGAGACCCACTAGTGCAAAAAAAACTCTTATTATTTAAACACGAATGAATTGTCATTGGAATTAATCTATCTAATTTTTGTGATGGACCAAATATTTGATAAGGCCTCAAAATTAAATAGTTTTTTGGAAAGTTTTTTTTAATTGCTTTTGCGGCAAGATACTTTGCATTTCCATAATTAGAATTAGGTACACACCTTTCATTTTCTTTTTGGGGGGATTTAAGTGAACCATACTCCAAACAACTACCAATTTGAATGAATTTTTTTATTTTTTTGTTTTTAAAAATTTTGATCAAATTTTTAACGACTTTTAAATGAGCGTCATAAGTCTCGATCTTATTATTATGATTTATATTGCCACAACAATTAATTATAAAATCAAATTTTTTTTTTTCTAAATTTTTTTTTACTAAATTATATTTTGAAATATCAAAAAACAAATATTTAACTTTTGTTATAAGTTTTTGTTTTAATATTTTTTTTCTTGAAATTGATGTTACCTTATACTCTTTATATAAGTTTCTTATTAAATGAGATCCTAAAAACCCAGTGCCACCAGTGATAAGTACTTTTTTCATTAAATTTTTAAATTTATATTATCGTCCAACCTCCATCAATTACGAGATTAGTTCCAGTAATGTATGAAGACGCATCTGAAGCTAAAAAAAGTATAGCTGGTGATATTTCGTTTGGTTTTGCTAATCTTTTCAGTGGATTTATTCTTTTAAAGTTCTCGATAAAAGTTGAACTTTGTTTTTTTTCTTTACTTTTAACATGACCTAAGATTGCTCCAGGACTAATTGAGTTTACTCTTATGTTGTATTTACCGTAATAAGAAGCCATTTGTCTACAATTTGATATTATTGCTGATTTAATTAAAGGGTAAACAAAATTTTCTCTCATCGATGTATTTTTGTAAAGATTTAGATTTTGGGCAACTATTCCATAGATCGAGGCTAATTGAATAATGCTACCATTTATTTTTTTTTTTTTCATTTCCTCAGCTATCAATTTGCTTATCCAAACAAAAGAGCTAAGATGTATTTTTAAGTTGTTATTGATGTTTTCAAGATCTATTTCGGAAAAATTAGTTTCAGACCAATTTTTTGTAACTGGATAAGAACAATTTATAAATACATCAGGACAACCAAATTTTTTTATAATTTTTTTAAGATTAAGCTTTATATTTTCGGTGTTTTTTAAATCAAACTTTATAAATTTAATTTTTTTCTGATTGCTATTTAATATATCCAAATTAAAAAGCTTTGCTCCATGAGCAATCAGTAATTTAACTGTTGGTTTGCCAATTAATCCGGATCCGCCCAATATAAAAACTTTTTTGTTTTTAAGAGAAAATGTATTCATTTATTATTAATTTTATACAAATATTCAACGATTTTAAAATCTAATTTAGAGTCTATATCCATAGATCTATTATTTGGAATTATATTATAAATCGTATTTCTATTAATTATATGATTTGTTTCTAAAATACTTTTTCGAGACCATGCATTTACTGAAGGATCGATATCAAAGGTTTTAGGTGCTTTTTGTCTAGAAAAATATTTTTGGTTCGTTTTATTCTTAACTAGTTTTACTCTTTTCTTATTTAAAGTAACCATGTTGAAATAAGGATTTTTTTTTGATGCTGAAATACTTATAATATTACATTTCTTTTTATTTTTAATTTTGTTGTAAACATTTTTTATATCTGAAACTGTTCTTAGTGGCGCTGTTATATCTAAATCAATAACATGATCAAATTTAATTTTAAAAAAATTCTCGGAAAATTCAAATGCATGTTTTATAACTTTTAATTTAGGCACATTATCCGTACACAAATTACTGGGTCTTTTTATCATTAAATCTAATTTTAATTCTTTTCCCAGTTTTAATATTTTATCTGAGTCAGAGGAAATCACTATTTTGTTAAAAATATTACATTTCTTTGCTTGCTTTATAGTATGCCAAGCTAAAGGTTTTTTTAAAAATAAACTCAAA
>JAOINI010000011.1 GCA_028139285.1 Candidatus Pelagibacter sp.
GCAAAGGAAGTAAAAAGCCTTGTCGATAAAAATGAGGTTTCCTTAATAGATGTGAGAGATATACGTGAACTCTGGAAAGAGGGAACTATTAAGGGCTCAAAACATATACCAAGAGGTATGTTAGAATTTTGGCTTGATCCTGAAAGCTCATACTATCAAGAAAATAAAATAAAAGATTTAAAAAAAATTGTCTTATTTTGTGCTCTAGGTTTTAGATCTGCTCTTGCCACTAAAGCTCTTATTGATATGGGTTTTAAAAATGTAGCAAATGCCAGCGGAGGCTTCGATGCTTTAAAAAATGCTGGATTAGAAGTTGTGATCAAAGAAAAAAAGTAAAATCATTTGCTCGCCTCTTTTAAAACAAACTCTATTCTATCTTGGCCCCAAAAAATTTTATTATTTGAGACAAAAGTAGGTGCTCCGAAAATACCTTTTTCATAAGCTTCACCTGTTTTTCTTTTTAAGCTATCTTTTATTGCAGAGGATGTAGCTCTTAAAGTAAAAGTCTTAGGATTTACATTTAAATTTTTTAACACTTTTTGTATAATATTTTCATCATTCATATTTAGCCCATCTTGCCAGATCGAATTAAAAATACTATCAATATAATAACTTTTATAATTATCTTCTTCTGCAACAAAAACACCACGCATAAGATTTAAACTTCTTATTGGAAAATAAGAATTAAATTTAAATTTTACGTTATTTCTTTCAGCAATTAATTTACAATCTCTGATCATATGCTTTGCTTTCGCAGGTATAAATGCCGGAGCCTTTATCCCGTGCAAATTATGTAATCCACCCAATAAAATTGGTTTATATCTAACTTTTATTGATGCTTTATGTTCTATTTTTCTTATTTCTTTGTGAGCAAGAAAGGAGTAGGGACTTATAAAGTCAAAATAAAAATCAAATGGCTTAATCATTAAAACTGATTTTTTTTGCAAAAAATATTCTAAAAAACCAATACACTACTAGTCCAATTGGTCCAGTAAAGTAAGTTAAAATAAGCGAGGGTATAGTAATAATTTTTGGAATAAAATATCTTTTTGAGTCTCTTACTATCCATGAACCTGCAAAGAGACTTATAGCAAGAAAATGTAACCAAAAAATTAATAGCAAAGACTCATTAGCAAACATTGAGTATAAACCATCTAAACCACTGTACAGTTCAAAACCACCAAAAATATTATTCTCTAAATATAAATTGTAAGATAAGTAAATATAACCAATTGCCAAAAGTAGCGGAACAATTATTGATTGTACAAAAAAATTTGTCAGACTATGATTTGCAGCAAAAATTAATAACAACCAAAAAGGAATTACCCCCCAATTTGCGGCCAAATAAATATTTTCAGAATTTACCAAAGCTAGAAGATCATTTATCATTGAAATTAATATAGTATATTAAAATAATGAATCCCACAGCAAATAAAAGCGATTTTGATGATCTGACTACAAATTTGAAAGACTTAGCATATTCTTATCTAGAAAAATATAATCCCTCTAAACAACAATTAAAGGTTTTTTTACTTAAAAAATATCTTACTAAAATAAAAGGAACTAAGTCTAAAAAAGAAGTAACCTCAATAATTGAAGAAATAGTTTCAAATTTAGAAAAAAATAAATTTTTAAATGATGAATTGTACTCAGACTCAAAAGCAAGGATGTTTTTAAGACGGGGATACTCTCTTAATAAAATTAATAAGTCTTTAAGAAGCAAAGGTATAGAGGATAAATATGTTAAACAAAGTATTGAAAAAATAAAAGATAATGAGATTGAGCCAGATTTTGTGTCAGCATTAAAACTTTGCAAAAGAAGAAGAATAGGTCCACTAAGACCTGGAGATAACCGAGAATTATTTTATAAAAAAGATATGGGTATATTAGCAAGAAATGGATTTAGTTTTGAATTATCTAAAAGGGTATTAAATCTTGAAGTCGATGAGTTTAACAAATTAATCAAGCTTATCTGATTTCTTTTTTTTTTCCTCTTCAACAAGCAAATCAATTCTCTTCTTTAAAGCATTTCTTACTAAAATAAAAAATAAAACTCCAAAAAAGGTAACTGAAATAACTATTATTAAGATTGTTTTAATCATTTAAATTTTCAGCTCTTTTAATTAATAAACTAGGATTTTTGTAATTTTCTTTTCCATATAAAAAAGGCTGTCCATCTAAAGTTGTAATTATTGCTCCAGCATTTTTGGCAACTGCATGCCCTGCAGCATAATCCCATTCATGTGCTCTTTCTCTAGCTGCATAAATATCATACTCACCATTTGCTATTACACAAAATTTATAAGAGCTGGCCATTTTAACTATCGAATTTACTTTATACTCTTTTAATTTATTCAGAATAACATCGGAAGGCTTTATTACACTCGATACTGCAACTACTTTTTCTTTTGGCTGAAGTTTTTTACAATTAATCTTTTTTACAATATCATTTTCAATTAAATAACTTTCTCCTGGCGCAAAAGTATAAAAAAGTCTATTTTTTTTTGGTACGCCTACAAGTCCTAGAACTGGAACAGTATTAATTATTAAAGCTGCATTGAGTGTATACTCATCTTTGCCTGCTATATATTCTTTAGTTCCATCGATTGGATCAATTAACCAAAATATTTTAGAGGTATTTTTAACATTTAAATCCACTGTTTCTTCAGAAATTATTTTGATATTTGGTGTTAATTCTATAATCTTTTTTTGTATTAAATTATTTACAGTTAAATCTCCATTACTTACAGGAGATTGATCCTCTTTAATTTCTATCTTTAGGCCTTCGTTATAGAGTCTAATAGACTCTTTGCCAGCGTAGTTAAAAGTTTCGATAAGACTTTCAGCAATATTTTTGAGTTCATCTTTGTTCATTTTCTACTTTTTCTAATTTTAAATTTTCAATATTTATTACTCTTTTTCCAAAGTTTTCAAAATTTACTGTTACTTTATTTCCTATAATAGATTGAACTTGACCAATGCCCCAATCCTTATTTGCAGGATTTATCACATAATCACCTGGTTCAAAATCAATAAGCATTATGGAAAAGTACTATATAATATATTATACACTCTAAATTATGAATTCTCTAGGTATTAAAAAACCAAAAAAAGAAACTAAAGTTGTGGTAGCTATGTCAGGAGGTGTCGACTCTTCTGTTGTGGCGGCATTGATGAAACAAGAAGGTTTTGATGTCACGGGAATTACTCTTAAACTTTACGATGACTCAAAACAATCAAAAGAGGGTAGACAATGTTGTGCTGGCCAAGATATTTTAGATGCAAAGAGAGTTTCAGAGAAAATAAACATTAATCATGAAATTTTATACTACCAGAAAAAATTTAAATCAGAGGTAATCGACTCTTTTATAGACAGTTATGCCTCAGGAGAAACCCCTATACCATGTGTTCAATGTAATCAGACTGTTAAATTTAGAGATTTATTTAAATATGCAAAAGATCTAAAAGCAGACGCATTAATAACTGGTCATTACGTTTCCAGAATTCAAAATAATATTCATGCAAGTATGTATCGAGCTAAAGATTACAATAGAGATCAGAGTTATTTTTTATTTAGTACTACGCAAGAGCAACTTGATTATCTAAGATTTCCTTTAGGGGAAATAGATAAATCTGAAACTAGAACTATAGCAAAAAAATTAAACTTAAATGTTGCAGAAAAACCAGACAGTCAAGATATTTGTTTTGTTCCTAACGGGGATTATAGCTCTGTTATAAAAAAATTTAGGCCTGAGTCTTTTAGAAAGGGTAAAATAATAAACCTTTCAGGAAAACAAATAGGAGAACACGAGGGTATAATTAATTACACAATTGGACAACGAAAAGGGATAAAAATTTCAAGTGAAAAACCGCTTTACGTAGTAAATATAGATGCATCAAATAATACTGTAATTGTTGGATATAAAGAAAATTTAGAAATTAAGAAAATTAAATTAAGAGAACTAAATATTTTAGAAAACAAAAAAGAGTTCGAAAAAATTATCAATATAAAGGTAAGATCCACTGGTAGACTTTTAAAAGCTAAAATTAATTTCTTAAGTAATTTTGCTGAAGTTGAAATTTTAGAAAAAGAAACTGGAATTTCTCCAGGACAAGCTTGTGTTTTTTACTCTAAAGATGAAATTGGGGATAAAGTTTTAGGTGGAGGCTGGATTGATAAGACTTTTAATAATTATTTATCCACGAAGTTAACAACGTAAAATAAAACACGCATTAAGTGTTTAATTAAATAAATTAATTATGTTTTAATAATCTTAATTAAGAGGCAACTCTTAACTGGCCATTTAGGGAAAAACCGAGAGGTTCAAGCTTAAAGGGCAGAAAGGTGAACCTAGTAGCGCTAGAATAGTTCATCGGGAAGGCTTGGCGGTAGCGCCTAAAACGACGAGCCAAAACTACTAAATTTCTGGGCGAAAGCCTGGAAATTTAAGTGGTTCTTCTCCAAAAAAATCTAGAAAATAAATAGAAAATTATTACTCCAACAAAATAATTCCATTCCAACATATGTTTGAAATGCGTGTTTCCTTTAGTCACTAGTGTAGGAATACTTAAAAGGGCAACTATAACAAGAATGCTAACAAGCAAAAATTTCATTATTAAAATTCTCTTATTTATTAATTTTTCAATTTTCATTTTTAATTTAAAAAAATGATAAACTAAATAACCTTGAGCAATAAGTTCAAAAATAATAAATAAAAGTAAAACCACTCTTCTAAACAACTTATATATTTGAATATCGAATTTGATACCTAAAAAGATTGAATGAATAGCTAAAAAAACTGCCGACAAAATACCAAAGGTTTTAAATTTATAATTAATACTTGTTGCATTTAGATTGTTAACCAAATCATTATTATTTTTCCAATAATAATAAAGAAGAATAGCCGTTAATATCATTGATGGTTTGAAAATTAGGTACTGCGGAAATGTTCTTGAAGCCCTACTTATTGATAAACTTCCATCTAGGTATGGAATTGAAAAACTAGATCTACCAATTTGATCTACCTCTAGAAACGTATTATTTAAAAATTCAGGATTTTGAGATATATAAAGGCACAAATTTATTGCCACTAATGGAATAAAAAAAATCCATAAACTCAATTTTCGAATTTGAGTTATTTCTCTCATAAATATTTTAGATTATTTCTTTTTGTTTCTTTTTCTTGCTCTTCTTTTTTTTGAGCCAATTTTTCTTCTACCACGGTGCTTTTTTGGGTAACCCATATTTTTGCCTCCTTTTTTCTATCTTAATGTATAAAGTTATATATAAAGTTCAATTATACTTATTTTATGAAAAAGTCTATAAGCACATTTTTAAAACATCCAACAAAAGATAGCTCAAATAGATCCGCAAACCCTCCAGTAACCCGCGCTTCAACTATTTTATTCAACACGATGCAGGAAATGTATAAACATGAACTGAAAATCAAAAAACATAAGAAAGTATCTCATTTTACCTACGGGAGATATGGCAGCACAACTACAATTGAACTTGAAAATATTTTAAAAGAATTAGAGCAAGCTTATCATGTTTTTCTAACAGGCACTGGATTTGGTGGAATAGCTTTAGCATTAATGGCACTTTGTAGGCCTGGAGATGAAATTTTAGTTTCAGATAATGTTTATGGTCCAACAAAAGAAATATCTCAAGAACTTATGAAAGAATTTAAAGTTGATGCTAAATTCTATAATCCCGACTCTTTGGATGATTTAAAAGGAAAAATATCCCATAAAACAAAAATGATTTTAGTTGAAAACCCAGGTAGTAACACTTTTGAATTTCAAGACTTATCAAAAATTGTCAATGTGGCTAAAAGAAAAAAAATTTTCACTTTGCTTGACAATACTTGGGGAACACCACTTTATCTTAAACCATTGAAATTAGGATTTGATATGTCTTTTTGCTCTGCTACAAAATATTTTTCTGGTCATTCAGATGCTATGGGTGGTTCTCTGGCAGTTAATCAAAAAGTTTTTAAAAAAATAATGTTCTTTTATAAATTATCAGGATACCGAATGTCAGCTGATGAGGCTTACCTAATCATAAGAGGCTTAAGAACTTTAGATACCAGACTAAAACAACATTATGATAATACAAAAACTATAATCAACTTTCTAAAAAAACAAAAAAAAATTAAAGAAATTCTATATCCGCACAATCCATCTAGCAAAAACTATAAACTATGGAAAAAATATTATTCTGGAGCGACAGGTTTACTTTCTATTGTCATAAAAAGTAAAAAAAAATCTTCAGTGATAGCCTTTGTTAATTCGCTTGAATTATTTGGAATTGGATACAGCTGGGGAGGTTTTGAGAGTCTAGCTATTCTTCAAGAGATTAAAAGTTCAAAAAAGGATGAATATTTAAAAGGGCGCCAATTTTATCGATTTAATAAAGACGAGCACATTGTAAGACTTCATATTGGCTTAGAAGACCCAAAAGATTTAATTAATGATTTAAAACAAGGATTAAAAAAAATTAAGTGATTAAAAATTTTTTTCCAAACAAAACTGCATTATATGCCCTAGTAGCTGCTTGCTTTGTTGTTTGCACTACAATGGGAGTTAGACAAACATTTGGACTTTACTCAAGCGAATTTGAGACAACAGCTGGAACATCAAATACTGAATTTGGATTAGCGATCGCCGTCCATGCAATATTTTGGGGAATCTTTACTCCAGTTTTTGGTAGGATTTCAGATAGATTAGGTGGATACGTAGTAATAGTTCCAGCTTTAATTTTTTACTCAATCGCGATGCTGCTTATGGGTAACAACTATGTTTCTGGCATGTGGCTACAAATTAATCTTGGTTTATTTGTTGGTTTAGGTTTAGCTGGAGCAGCTGGAACCATTCTAACACCAATGATCTCAAAACATTTTCCAAATGAAAATAGAAGTAAAGCCGCAGGTATTGTTACTGCATGCGGAGGCTTAGGTATGTTTATTTTTCCAATATTATCTACTTTGTTTAAAAATATTTCTACCTGGCAGATGTCTTTTATAATATTTTCTATAATTTTATTTTTGATGTGTATACCTGGTCTTTTTGTAAAATTACCTCAAAATAACACTACAGCTATTAATTCTAACATAGACAATCGAAGTTTAAGTGAAGTCTTAAAAGAGTCATTTGCACATAGTGGTTTTAGATTATTAATTCTTGGATTTTTTGTGTGCGGTTTTCAAATTACTTTAATAGCAACCCATGTTCCGAGATATGTTCAAGATAAAGGTCTAGCAGACTGGACGGGAATGGCGATTTTGGCTTTGATAGGTTTTTTTAATATTATAGGAACACTTGTGATGGGCTATTTAGGTGATAAATACAGCAAAAAAATACTTTTGAGTGGATTATATTTTTTAAGAGGAATAACTTTAATATTATTTATTTTCCTACCAGCCTCAAATTTATCCGCAGTCTTATTTGGAACTTCTTTCGGATTGTTATGGCTTGCAACTGTTCCCGCAACGAATGGAATAGTAGCTCAAATTTTTGGAACAAAAAATTTATCACTCTTATTCGGAATAGTATTTTTAAACCATCAATTAGGATCATTTTTGGGTGCGTATTTAGGCGGTTATTTCTATGATCAGTTTGGAAGTTTTGATTACGCTTGGTACTTAGCAATAGTCCTATCTTTCATAGCTACAGCTTTACATTTACCAATTGATGAAAGACCGATAGCGGCTGTGGATAAAACTATCTAAGGTTGTATTTTGAGTCTCAAAGTGAATCAAAAGTGAATCAAAACGTGAACATTTAATAGGTTACAACTTAAAATTGTGGATAATTTTTTTATTTAATCATTAGGTTTCTTTTTATATGCTCAAAGTAACAAAGGAGCAAAAATGTTTTCAACTGAGCTAGGAAAAAAATTAGACAAATATCATTTATTAAAACATCCATTTTATCAAATTTATTGGAACGAAGGAAAGTTAAACAGAGAAATAATCAAAGACTACGCTGAGCAATATTATCAGCATGTCAAAGCATTTCCTAGATACATAAGCGCAACTCATTCAATTTGTGAGGATATTGAAAAAAGAAGAATTCTTTTGGAAAATTTACAGGACGAGGAAAATAAAGATGGCGATCATCCAAAATTGTGGAAAAATTTCGCTAAAGCTCTCGGAGCCGACGAAGTAAAAATCGAAAATACAAAGCTAGATTGGTTTACAAAAGATATGATTGACAACTTTTTTGCTCAAGCAAGAAAATCATATGCGGAAGGTTTGGCATCATTATATACCTATGAGAGACAAATCCCTGAAATTGCAGAAACAAAAATACAAGGTTTAAAGAAATTTTACGGAGTAAACTCAAAAGAGGGACTAGAATTTTTTGAGGCGCATAAATCAGCTGATGTAATTCATAGAGCAGAATGTGAAAAACTTTTAGATAGCTTAAGCACTGATGAGCAAAAAAAGGCAGAAAATGCATCTTTATTGACTGCAAGATATCTGTGGAATTTCCTAAGTGGCATGGTTTCAAAACATAAATTGCAAGCAGCCGCCTAGTTTCTAAAGTCTTGATTGACAATTTTGATTAAGAAGATTACCTATGATTAATTAGGTATGGAAATTTATCTTCCAATTGTACAAGTCCACATAGATGTAATTTTTATTTTATTTGTCAGCTTCGCTGTAGGAGTTTTGTCTGGTTTATTTGGGGTCGGTGGTGGTTTTTTAATGACTCCATTTTTAATTTTTCTAGGAATCCCTCCAGTTTATGCTGTGCCAAATGAGATAAATAATATTCTAGCGACATCTGTATCTGGATCAATGACCCATTGGTTTAAAAACACATTAGATTACAAAATGGGTTTAATGATAATTATAGGAGGGACAGTTGGCACGGTGCTTGGAATTATCACTTTTACTTTTTTTAAGGAAACAGGCAAATTAAGTTTAATAATTTCATTGTCTTACATGTATCTTCTTGCAATTATAGGAACTTTGATGCTCATAGAGGGTGCGAGCGAAATTGATGCAGCTAGAAAAAAAATAATTTTAAAAAAAAAACTTCACACACATTACTGGATACATGGTCTTCCTTTAAAATTAAGATTCCCAAAATCCAGACTTTATGAAAGTGCTTTCACACCAATACTTCTTGGTGTAATTGTGGGTTTTGTAGCAGCATTAATTGGAGTAGGAGGTGCATTTTTGATGGTACCGGCAATGATCTACCTAATAGGTATGCCAATGAATTTAATTCCAGGAACTTCTTTATTTGTGACAGTATTTATAAGCGCACTTGTAACTGTGTTACACGCTTTTCAATATGGTTCAATTGACCTAGTTTTAGTTATTGTTTTAGTAGTAGGATCAATCGTTGGCGTACAGGTTGGTCAAAAAATTGGTCAGTATCTCAACAGCTCTCATTTAAAAACTCTGTTTGCAATGCTATTATGTTCAGTCGCAATTGCTATTGCATATGATACATTTTTTTATGAAGGAGTTAGAAAATTAAAAGAAACTGAAATTGTAAGCTTTGAAAATATGAATTTTTTTTCCAAATATATTTCTAAACTTTCTGATAGCAATCCACTTCTTTACGGATCATTAGCAATTTTACTAGCGATTATTCTTGGGATTATAGGCGCAGGAAGCAGGCAATTATTAAGTAAATATAAACATATCTTCTTAATCCAAAAAAAATAAAAAATATGAGGAAAATTCATGAATAAAAAATCTTCGAACAAAAGTTTTGGAGTATTATTTTTTATTGTTTTTTTAGGAGTTGGATTGTGGCCAATTACCAAAGAAAATAGTCCAAATGTTTATTTAATATTAATTGGTGTCATTTTTTTAATTTTAGGATTATTAAATTCAAAAATACTATCTCCTCTTAATTCAATTTGGATCAAATTTGGGGAAACATTAGGTAAAATAATTGCACCCTTAGTAATGGCAATAGTTTTTTTTATTATTTTAACACCAATTAGTTTAATTGTAAGACTTTCCGGAAAAGATTTGTTAGGTCTTAAGTTTTCAAAAGAAATAAAAACTTATTGGATTAAAAGAAAAAAAAATTTAGGCTCAATGAATAAACAATTCTAACTGGATGATTGAATTTTTAAAAGAATTTTGGGAATTTTTAAGAGAAAGAAAAAAATATTGGTTATTACCAATAATACTTGTCCTGGCTTTATTCGGAATTTTAATTGTTTTAAGCCAAGGTTCAGCAGTAGCACCTTTTATTTATACAATTTTTTAAGTGACATCTATACTTGGCATATCAGCTTTTTATCATGACAGTGCGGCGGCGTTAATTATAGATGGAGATATTGTTGCTGCAGCGCAGGAGGAAAGATTCTCAAGAAAAAAACATGATGCGAGATATCCTATTAATGCTGTTAATTTTGTATTAAATGAAGGGCGTTTAAAATTAAGTGACATAGACCATATAGTTTTCTTTGAAAAGCCATTCTTAAAGTTTGAGAGACTTCTCGAAACTTATATGGCTTTTGCACCTAAAGGATTCAAATCATTTAGTTTATCGATGCCCATTTGGCTAAGAGAAAAATTATTTCAAAAAAAATTTCTTTTCGACAATCTTAAACTTCATGATGAAAAATTTAATGACATCAATAAGATCAAGTTTTCTGAGCATCATTACAGTCATGCAGCTAGTGCATTTTATCCATCTCCATTTAAGGAAGCTATAGTTTTAACATTAGATGGAGTCGGAGAGTGGGCAACAACTACAGTAGCAGTGGGAAAAGAAAACAAATTAAATATGATTAAAGAAATACATTTTCCTCACTCTTTAGGATTACTTTATTCAGCATTTACCTACTATACAGGTTTTAAAGTAAATAGCGGAGAGTATAAAGTGATGGGTTTAGCTCCTTATGGGAAACCAAAGTACAAAGAAACAATTATTAAAGAATTAATAGATTTAAAAGAAGATGGTTCTTTTAAATTGAATATGAAATATTTTAATTATGCAACAGGTTTAACTATGACTAACAAAAAATTTTCTGATTTATTTGGCCAACCTGTGAGAGATCCTAAAAAAGACTTATTAACAGAATTTCATATGGATATAGCCTCCTCTATACAAGCAGTGACCGAGGAGATTGTATTAAAATTAACTAGAAATATTGCACAAGAGTATAAAATAAAAAATTTATGTTTGGCTGGTGGGGTGGCTTTAAATTGTGTTGCCAATGGTAAAATTTTGAGAGAAAAATATTTTGAAGATTTATGGATACAACCAGCAGCTGGCGATGCAGGAGGATCTTTGGGCGCAGCTTTAGCTTATTGGTACCGAGAATTAGATAAACCAAGAAAAGATTTTAAAGATAAAATGAAAGGTTCATATTTAGGCCCTCGCCATGAATCAAGTTTTATAGAGAAAAACTTAAAATCTTTAAAAGCAGTTTATAAAGAGAAGATATCGTCAGAAATTTCCCTAATAGTTGCTAAAGAGCTTGCAAACAGTAAAACCGTTGGCTGGTTTCAAGGAAGAATGGAATTTGGACCAAGAGCTTTAGGCGCTCGTTCAATTTTAGCTGACCCAAGATCAGAAAAAATGCAAAAGGAATTAAATTTAAAAATAAAGTTTAGAGAGAGCTTTCGTCCTTTTGCGCCCTCAGTTTTGAGGGAAGATGTTAAGGATTGGTTTGAGCTGAATTATGATAGTCCATACATGCTTTTAGTTTCTGATGTCAAAAAAGAAAAACAAATTACTATGTCAGAAAAAGATAATAAATTATTCGGAATTGATAAATTAAATATTAAAAGATCATCAATACCTGCTATTACCCATGTAGATTACTCTGCTAGAATTCAGACTGTCCATAAAGAAACTAACCCAAAATATTATGATCTAATCAATGAGTTTAAGAAAATTACTAATTGCCCAGTTCTTGTAAATACCTCTTTTAACGTCCGTGGTGAACCAATAGTTTGCAGTGTAGAGGATGCATTTAATTGTTTTATGGGAACTAATTTAGATGTTTTAGTAATTGAAAATTTTATTCTTTTTAAAGAAGATCAAGATAAATCTTTATTAAAAGACTATAAAAATAAGTTTGAGCTAGACTAATTTAGTTGAGCACAGAAGCAGGGTCTAACTTTACTTCAAACCAATTCAGCCTTATATCTAGATGCGGACCAGTTGCTCTGCCACTTTGTCCTAGAGTTCCGACAATTTCACCTTTCTTAACTTTTTGACCCTTCTTTACATTTATATCCTTCATGTGCATATACAAAGTACTCACGCCATGGCCATGATCGAAAATGATTGTCCCACCTGTAAAGTACATATCATTTGCTACTAAAGTGACAACTCCATCCATCATGGATTTAACTGGAGTACCTTCTGGAGCATGAAAATCAATACCATAGTGAGGTCTTCTTGGTTTACCATTTAAAATTCTCTGGCTGCCGTAAACTCCTGTAATAATATATTTATCAATAGGGTAAATAAATTTATCTTTAAAAAATACTAATTTACTATCGATAGATCTAGCTTTGCCAATTAAAACATTATCTTTTTTAATTCTCTCATAAACTTCTGGTGGAGGTGTTACCTGTTTTGGTGGTAGACCATCAATTCTTTGTATTTTATATTTTCTCTTAAAAACCTTTTTTTCAATTAACTTAGTTTCTTTTCCAGTTTTTACTTTAATTAAAACATTATTTTTCCTATCTCTATCTAATCCAAAAGCAAAATATCCGTCATTTGAAACTCTTACTTTTCTATCATCAATAAATACTTTTGAATTTGGATCTGTTTTTCCCAAGATAAAAGAACCTTGTTTAAAATCTCCCAAAAATTCAACTGCGTGAGAAATATTAAATATAAATAAGAAAAATATTATAAATTTACTCATAATAGAATTTTTAAATCTTCATATATTAATTGGATAGCTACGATGAGAATTGCAAATAATCCAACCCAACTAATCCAAGAATATTTTTTAATTAATTTAGCAGTATAGTTTGCTGCAAAAGCCATTAATAAAATAGATAAACCTAAGCCAAAAGCAAGAAGTGTATAGTGGTCTTTAGCTGCACCAGCCACACCTAATACATTATCCAAACTCATCGTTATATCTGCAAGAATTACTGTAAAAATTGCTTTTTTGAGATTTGAGTTGTCAACCTCAATATTTTTTTCTTCAATTTTTTTTTTAATCACATCTCTATAAAGTTTGTAGCAAATATAAAGTAATAAAATTCCACCGATTAACCTTAAACCAGAGATTTGTAATAAATAGGCAGTAATGAAAGTAAAAAGAATTCTTAGTACTACAGCTCCACCGATACCCCAAAAAATAATTTTTTTTCTGTTTGAGACATCAAATTTTGAAGCAACCATTCCAATAATTATTGCATTATCACCTGCTAGCACCAGGTCTATTAAGATGATTTCTATCAATATAATTAGTTGCTCTGTCATTATGAAATTTATATTCTATTAATTTATGAACTATAAAAATATTAAAGTAGAAAAGCGAGAAAATTACGCAATTATTGAAATTGCTAACAATAAAAATAATAGTTTAGATCAAAAAACCCTAAATGAAATTGGAGATGCAACCAAAGATTTGAATAAAGTTAAAGAAATAAGATGTATTGGTTTAATTGGAAGTTCAAAGTTCTTTTCACCTGGGGCTGATATAAAAGAACTTGAAAAACTTGACTCCAAAAAAGCGAAAAAACAAAAACTTTTTTCAAAGGTTGATGATTTACAAAAAATTAATATTCCTATTATTTCATTTGTTGAGGGATATGCTTTAGGAGGAGGCTTTGAATTGGCCCTTTCTAGCGATATAATTTTTGCAAGTTCCGAAGCGAAATTTGGATTACCTGAAATCAATTTAGGATTAATTCCAGGTATTGGCGGTACACAAAAAACAAAAAAATTTACTTCAAATCAAAATATTAAATATTTAGCAATGTCAGGAGAAATTATTGATGCTGAGACTGCAATGAAGTATGGAATTGTTTCACAGGTTATTCCTAAGGAAAATTTTAAAGAATTTACTCTAAACTTTTTAAATACAATCTCGTCGAAGCCAAAAAAGTCACTTCAAGTAATTAAAAATTTGGTTAATTCAGAGGATAATTTAAAAAAATCTTTAATAAAAGAGAGACAAGAGTTTTACAAATTGCTTGATAGTGAAAATAAAAAAATTGGAATAAAAAGTTTTCTTAATAAAACAAAGCCTAATTGGAAATAAATCATCTTCAAGTTGTAGACAATTTGCATACCTGTAATTAAATTTTAACATAGTTAAATTATTCTTATTTTAATTAAGATTAAGTTATGAAATTTAAATTTATTTTAATTGCAACTCTATTATTTATGGGCTCAGCGATAGCTGCGGGACATATAACAAAAGCTCAAAAAGAAAAAACAATAGAGTGCCTAGGACATTATAGTGCTACAGCTGTTTTGCCCGCAGAAACTATTGAAGTAAAAAATATGGAATTAGCTTTAGCTTCAGTAAAAGTTATAAGAGATTACCTTGCATCCGAGGGTGTTAAAGATGATGAGATGAACAAAGGTATGAATGCTTATGTAGACAAAGTTTATGGAAAGCCTTTTGATAAAGCTAAAAATGGTGAGTGTAACAAATTCATTTATAAGCAAATTAAGGGTTCAGAGGAAAAAATCGAAAAATTATCAAGAACTATTTACGCGGGTTAATATGAACGGATACGTTATAGCTAATATAGACGTAAAAAATCCTGAAGCTTATAAAGAATATGTTGGTAAAGTAGTACCGACTGTTCAAAAATTCGGAGGAGAATACCTTGTACGTGCTGGAGAGTACAAAGTCATAGATGGTGAGTGGAAATATCCTAGAACGGTAGTAATTAAATTTCCAACTTATGAAAAAGCTTTAGAGTGGTACGATTCTGAAGAATATAAACCAGTAAAACCAATTCGATTAGCAAACTCAGTAGCTAATGGAATAATAATTAAAGGAGTATAAATGAAAAACTATATGGTAACGCATACTTTTAAGTCTGCTGAAATGAAAAAAAAATTTACTGATACAGTAGCTTCTATGAAGATGGAGGACATTGTTAAGAGCATGAAAAGTGACAATGCAGCTTGTCAAATGACTTGGAACACGCCAGGAGATACAATGGAAATGTATTGTTGGTGGAAAGGAAAAGATGAACAAGCAATTATTAATCAACTAGGTCAAATGAATGATTTTTTTACTCCTCATAAGTTTGTTGAGTGCACAGATCAAGTCATGGACTATAACGCATAGGATATTTATGATAGACAAATTTGGAAACGCATTTTATTTAACAATTTACTTAGCACATTTTATTATAGTTGGTAGCTACGCTTACCAGTTAGTCTTTGATACTAAAAAATTTCTAAAGGGTAGAGGGGTAGATAAAACTGCAACTTTAATTACAAGATTCGCGGGTTCATTCATGATTGCTACTGTTTTAATGGCAATATATATCGCTTTTATAAGATCAGGCGGTGTAGAGGCTACTTGGGCTTTCTTTAACTTAGTCTTTATAATGAATGTTTCGATATTAGTTACAAATTTTTATACATTAAAAATTGATAAAACAGGTTTAACTAAAAAAACTAGAAACGATGGAATATATGCTCCACTCGTTCTTGTTATTATCAGTGCTATTCTTTGTTACGGTTTGGCTGATAAAATTTACGTTTAAGGAGATACATGGCAAAGTTTATGAATATTGTTAGATGTAAAGTGAAATCGTCTGGCAGAGAAGAATATTTAAAAAAAATAGATGAAATGCCAAAGTTCGATGGTCAGATTTCAGCGAAATACGTTGAAACGAAACCTAATGAATTTTTTATGATAGGTGAATGGAATTCTGAAGATGACATTGCTTCAGCAAGACCAAAAATGATTGCATTTTTGGATACGCTTCGGCACACTTTAGAAGAGCTGTCATCAGATTTAGGAGTAACAGATCCTCACTCTGGTACAGTTATAATCGAGAAATAGGAAAGGGGTAACAATGGCAAAATTTTATACACTTGGATGTTACACAGCTAAAGGTCTTGGAGGATTTGTAAGCAATCCTTCTACAGACAGAAAAGCTGCTACATCTGCACTTGCTGCTTCTGTAGGAGCTAAAGTAACTCAATATTCAGGCCTAAGAGGAAAATATGATTTTATGGCAGTGATTGAAGGAACTTTTGAACAAGCTGCTGCAGCTGCAATGGTTGCTGTTTCTAGTGGTGCTGTTTCAGATTTTACAATTTTAGAAGATGTAGATCTAAACGAGATAGCTAAAACTGCTCAGAAAATGGCTTCATCTTACAAAGAGCCTGGAAAATAAAGTATTTATTTTATCAAACATAGGTTAAAAAAACCTATGTTTGATAGGCTTAGAAATAAAATTCACATTTTACAAAACATATACCTAAAAAATAAACACTTCTTAAACAGAAAATCCTATGCAATGGACGGTGAAGATTTAGCAATAGATTTATTTAATAAGAAGAGAGATAAAGGTTTTTATGTAGATATTGGTGCACATCATCCAATACAAAGAAATAATACCCATTTATTATTTAAAAAAGGTTGGGGCGGTATCAACATTGATATCAATCAATTTTCTATTGAACTTTTTAATTTTCTCAGACCAAACGATTTAAATTTACAAATTGCAGTATCTGATAAGGAGGGAGAAGTTTCATTTTTCTATCAAAAAAAATTTAGTCAATTAAATACGACTGATAAGGGGGTTGCTAAGGAAAATTTTCAGGGTAATTTTCAGGAGAAAAAAGTAAAATGTAAAACAATCCAAAATATTTTAGACAACTCTAAATATAAGAATAAAAAAATTGATTTTTTGAACATTGATATAGAGGGAGCCGAGATGAAAGTCTTAAATACATTAAATTTTGAAATATACGACCCATCATTAATATGTATTGAAATACTAGGCTATAGAGATCTAAATTCAGAGCAAAGGGAAAAAGAAATTAAAAATAACGAAATTTATAAATTTTTAGTAAATCAAGGATATAAAAAGGTATGGTCAGGCTCTAGTTATTGCAGTCATCTATTTACTAAATGAAATACATTTCAAAGAGTCTATAAATCTAATCGTTTTATTATATTTTAATTTAATTTCACTAAGACCTATATTTATGTCTTTCTCTTTTAAATTAAGTAAACACGAAATATACCTTAATTTTACCATTTTAAGATATTTTTGTTTTGAGATATTTACTTTAAAATTGAAATAAGATTCTTTTGTTTTTTTCAAACTTTTTTTTATCATCTTAAATAATTTTTCATCTCTTTTAAGGCTACTATCGAGTTTTTGTCTCATCTTTTTAAAGCAGGGAATTTTATTATTTTTTATTTTTAGTGAAAAAATTAATATTTTACCTTTTTTATTTAAACTTTTTTCTGCAAGATTTAGAAGAAGATTTAAATCTGATTTTGAAAAAAAATGAATAGTTTGTTTGATTAAAATTAGATCATATTTTTCTTCTTTTTTTAAATATTTTAAGGCATCAATTTTCTTAAATATAATATTCTTTTTAACATCCTTATTTGCAACAATATCAATCCCTATAGGTTTATTTCTAAATCTATATTTCTTTTGAAGGGCGCTAATAATATTTGCTCTTCCGCATCCAATGTCCAATATTTTTGATTTTTTATTTAAGTTTATTTTTCTTTTAAGAAATCTATTAAATTGAGAGATATACGATTTGGACGATAACCAGGTTTTATTATCCCAGTTTTTAAGTTTTTTCATTTAGTTATTTCTAACAGGTTTATAAAAAAGGTCTGTTTTTAATTGTAAATATACAAGACTATACCAATCATAGTGAGCATCAGTGGAATGAACAGTAATAATTCTGTTCTTATTAAAATCAATTACTACTTGTTGACCAGCAAAACCATCCATCATTAAGATTGGTCTTTCTTCAACCCCAATTGGGTCAAAGTGAAATTGACCTCCATATCTTTGTGTTGCAGCATGATTACCTATAAATTTACTATATTTATCTTTTTTCTTATCTACTCTATTCTCGTAGATTGTTTTTAAGTACTTACCAACACAAGTATCATTCTTCCAATGATCCATTATTAGTTTAGCTATTCTCAAATAGTCATACCTTTGTGCATAAAAAGAATATCTTCCGTATTCTCCTTTTTTTCTGTTACTAAATTTATGTTTTTCTAAAGACTTCCCAAAATAAACACTTTTTTCCACCTTCGCATCCACAACAAATATCTTGTTTAGTAATTTTTCCCAATCATCATCTGTTTTATAAATAACATAATTCATAATTACATTAGTAGTCATGGCACTGTAGTTGTAATGATTGCCAGGACCATACCCAGTTTTACCTTCAAAGTGTCTTTTCAATATAGATTTTATAGGTGTTGAATTAACATTAGTCCCTTTGCCGTTAATTCTGTTATCTTTTCTATAAAATCTTTGACCAACAATGGGTTCATCACCTGCTTGCATGTTCAGTAAGTTTAATAATTTTTGATCTTCATATAAAGTATTTGCAACAGTTGGGTAATCTATATTATCAAAAATTGAATTGATATAACCATCACATACAGCGTAACCAGTAACAAGACTTACTAAACTTTTCCCTACAGAATGTGAGGGATAGTAACCTCGTCTGTATTTACTTTTTCTATTTTGATCAACTAAAATTTTATTATTTTCAAATAAGATATAACTTACTAAGCCTGTTTTTTTATCTTTAAGTTGCTCATCTACTTTTTTTGATAAATCGTTATTTTGTAAATTAATCTCAAACTTGTAGGTGTCATTTTTCTTACCACCTATTTTATATTTATGCATACAATCAAAACAATATTTCTCATTAGCGTGATGAGCTAATATTGGTGAATCACTTGTATTTAACAAAATTATGCCAAGAATTAAAATTGTTAAAAGTCTTTTCATTAATTTTCTCATAATATTTAGATAGCATTCAAAAAATTACTTTGCTATAATTTAATAGTGAGTACATCGTTTCAAACAAAAATACCTAATTCTTTAAATGAACATTGGATGCCATTTTCATCTAACAAAGATTTTAAGAAAAATCCTCGTATCATAGTAAAAGCAGAGGGTATTCATCTTCATACTCATGATGGAAAAACTTTAATTGATGGAAGTTCTGGATTATATTGCAATCCTCTTGGCCATGGTCGCAAAGAGATTATCGAGGCAATTAAAAATCAATTAGAAAATTTAGATTACACAATGCCTTTTCAACAAGGTTATGGTGGATCTTTCGAATTGGCAACGATGATAGCTCAAAAAACTCCAGAGGATTTAAACAGAATTTTTTATACGATTTGTGGATCTACTGCAGTTGAGACAGCAATCAAAATTGCAGTAGCATACTTTAGATCTATTGGTCAAACTAATAGATTCAAATTTGTTGGAAGAGAAAGGGGGTACCACGGCATGAATATTGGAGCACTTACTGTCGGTGGTATACCAAATAATTCAAAAGAGTTTAAAAATATTTTAATGCCAGGTGTTGAGCATATGAGACATACTTTTTTGCCAGAGCATAAATTTGTTAAAGGTCAACCTGATACAGGATCTGAACTAGCAGATGATTTAGAAGTTATTGCAAAAAAATTAGGTGGAGAAAATATAGCTGCATGTATTGTTGAACCTATTGCAGGATCTACCGGTACTTTAATTCCTCCTAAAAATTATTTACAAAAGTTAAGAAAGATTTGTGATCAGCACGGCATACTTTTAATTTTTGATGAAGTTGTTACTGGTTGGGGAAGAACAGGGTCAGCTTTTGCTGCTCAGGAATTTGGTGTAACGCCTGATATTATAACTATGGCTAAAGCTACAACTAACGGAATTGTTCCTATGGGAGTAGTGGCAGTAAGAGAAAAAATTTATCAATCAGTTATGGATGCCTCGCCAGATGGAGCTGTAGAATTATTTCATGGTTATACTTATTCTGGTATTCCTGTTGCAGTATCAGCTGCAATTGCTGTACAAAAAATTTTTGAAAAAGAAGAAATTTTTAATAGAGTCAAAAATCTATCTAAGTATTTTGAGGAAGGTTTGCATTCTTTAAAAGATTTAAGTTGTGTTGATAGTATAAGAAATTATGGGTTACTAGGTGGTATAGATATATCTATGCGGGATAAACCGGGTAAAGCTGGCTTTAATGTTTACAAAAAATGCTATGATGCTGGAGTTAATATTAAACCGACTGGAGATGCATTAATAATTGCTCCACCATTTGTTTGCGAAAAAAAAGATATAGATGAAATTATTGATAAGATGCGCAAGGGAATTTCTGATCATTTAAAATCTTAATTAAATAATTTAGATATAATTTTATTCATTTTGGGCCGAATCACCTCTATTAGACCAATATGATCGAGAGAATTATTTAAAAATTTACAGGTTATGTTTTAATTATTTCATGAGTTCGCAATATAAATTTGAAAATCATGCTGAAGAAATAAGGCATCAAAGTAAAGTTAAATTGACTGATCTTTTATCTAGAATTAATGAAGAAAAAAAAATTGAGAGAAACAGAAATTTAGCTCTTAGTGTAGCAGCAGTTTCAGCTGTAACAGTTTTTGGAATAATTTTAACTCTTTAAAATCATAATCTTTAAATATTCACCTAATTAATTAGTTTTATTTCAATTTAATAATTACAAAAGCATTGATATAAGAAATCAATGAAGATTTACAAATGTAGAAGTTGCAAAAAAAAAAATCTTAAGAAACTTTTTTCTCTAGGAGATATGTGCTTCACAGGTAAGTTTCCTCGTAAAGGTCAAGTAATAGAAAAAAAACCAATCGCTGTCGTCATTTGTTTCGATTGTAAATTAGTTCAGTTAAATCATACTTTTGATTTAAAATATCTTTATGGTCCTGATTATGGTTATAGAACAGGTATTAACAAAACTATGCTTAATCATGTAAAAAGCGTAGCAAAAAAATTAACAAAAAAAACGAAATTAAAAAGAAATGAATCTGTTTTAGATATAGCAAGTAATGATGGGTCTTTATTGAATTTTTATAAAAATGATATTTTTACAGTTGGAATAGATCCGATTTTAAAAAAATATATTGACCAATACAAAAATATAAATATTAAAATTTCTGATTTTTTTTCTGCAAAAAAAATTGAAAAAAAAACAAAAAAAAAATTTAAAATCATTACAGCATTGTCAGTTTTCTACGACTCAACTGATCCAAATAAATTTCTTATAGATGCAAAAAAACTTCTTCATAAAAAGGGAATTTTTTTATTAGAATTTGCGGATTTAGCATCAATTATTAAAAATAAAATGTTTGATACTATCTGCCATGAACATTTAGAATATTATAGTAGCGAAGTCATGATAAACCTATGCAAAAAAAATGGTCTAAGAGTATTCGATATCAAGAGTAATGATATTAATGGAGCAAGTAAACAATACTTTGTTTGCCACGAAAACTCACACTATAAAAATAATAATTTAGTTTTAAACAAAGTCTTAAATTTTGAAAGAAGTTTGCAACTAACTAGGGAGAAAACTTTTACAAAATTCATAAAATCAATCAATCAGTCAAGAAAAAAACTTCACGGTCTTTTAAAAAAGTATAAGAAGCTTGGAAAAAAGATTCATGGCTATGGAGCCTCAACAAAAGGAAATGTTTTACTTCAATATTTTAATATTGATAATCAAATGATTGATTTTATGGCTGAAAGAAACAAAAATAAATTCAATCTATATACACCTGGAACGAATATTAAAATTATTTCTGAAGTTTTATCTCGTTTTAATAAACCTGATTATTATCTTGTATTACCTTGGCATTTCAAAAAAGAAATTTTATCTAGAGAAAAATTAATGATTAAAAAAGGAACAAAATTTATTTTTCCTTTGCCAAAACTAGAAATATTGTAATTCAAGTATTTTTTAATACCCCTCTTTTTCAACAAATTCTAAATCTGTTTTTACCATATCTTCAACAAGTTTTTTAAAATCATATTTTGGCTTCCATTTAAGGTCTCTTTTTGCTTTTTTGCAATTACCCAATAGACTTTCAACTTCTGAGGGTCGATAAAGTTTTTTTTCAACTTTTACATATTTTTTGTAATCTAAATCAACTAGTTCAAAAGCTAGTTTAGCGAAGTCTCTTACAGTGTAGTGTTTTCCAGTACTAATTACATAATCGTCTGGTTTTTTTCTGTTTAACATCAACCACATTGCTTCAACATAGTCTTTTGCATGACCCCAGTCTCGCCTTGCATCCATGTTTCCAAGTCGAAGATCTTTTTGAAGGCCAAATTTAATCCTGGCTACAGCATGTGTGATCTTACGAGTAACAAACTCAAAGCCTCTTCTTGGAGATTCATGATTAAAAAGAATACCGCTACAACAAAACAAATTGTAGGCCTCGCGATAATTTCTCGTTAAGTCAAAACCAGCAACTTTTGAAATTCCATAAACTGATCTTGGGTAAAAAGGAGTTTTTTCAGTTTGCGGTATCTCCCTTACTTTTCCAAACATTTCAGAAGATCCAGCAAAATAAAATTTTGTTTTTGGTGAAAATTCTTTTATCGCAGAAAGTAAAAAATGCGTTCCATTTATATTGGTATTAATAGTTGAAAATTCATCTTTAAAAGCATAATCAATATAACTTTGGGCCCCAAGATGATAAATTTCATCTGGTTTAATTTTTGTAACAATATTTATTATGCTTGCATAGCTTTCTAAAGAACCAGCATGAATTTCTAATTTATTAATAAAATTTTTTAATCTCCAAAATCGGTGTGACTTATCCTCTGCTGCAACTCGTCTGACTAAGCCATGAACTGAATATCCTTTTTTTAATAAAAATTCTGCTAGATAAGATCCATCTTGACCAGTAATACCTGTTATAAGTGCTTTTTTTTTCATTATTTTACTTTAAAAATTTAAAGTGTTAAATAATAGTTATAATAAAATTTTGACTAATTCTATAAAAAAAAAATTACAAACAATATTTAAAAATATAGGTTATTCTTTAAGTAAAGCTTTTTACGGGAAAGTAATTGGTGTTACAGAAACTAAAAATAACCCAGATATTGAAATTACAGAAAAAAAATTAGATAAAAATTATCTTTATAAAATTTATGTTATAAAAAACTGTAGGTTATATACAGACACTGTTAATGATGCTGCATTTATAACCAAAAATAAAATAATTGATGGTCCGTCGTATCAATATAGATTTGAACAACCTCAAGGAGTTAGAAATGCTGATATATCTCAAAACATTGTATTCCACAAAGGGACTGCAAGGTTTAAAAGAAAAATTAACGGAACAGTATTTTCACTTTTAACTGGAGGGGCAGGTAATTCAAACTATTGGCACTGGTTGTTTGATGTTTTACCTAGATTAAAAATATTAGATAATAAATTAGATTATTCAAATATTGATTATTTTTTATTCCCAGATTTTAAAGAGAGATTTCAAAGAGAGACTTTAGAATTACTAAATATTCCAAGTTCAAAAATAATATCTAGTAAAGCCTATAGGCATATAGAGGCAAAAAAAATTATTGCTGTTGATCACCCCTACGTACTTAAAAATAATCCAACTTTAGAAATACAAAATATACCGCATTGGATTTTAAATTTTTTAAAAAGTGAGTTTCTTAAGGTTAATCAAGAAAAAAAATTTCCTCAAAAATTTTATATTGATAGGAGCGATTCAAAATCTAATCACAGATACTTAAGAAAAGTTTTAAATGAAGATGAGGTTAAAAATTTTTTAATAAATAAAGGTTTTTCCATAATTGCTTTAAGTGAACTTAGTTTTTTAGATCAAATTAATTTATTTCATAACGCTAAAGAAATAGTTGGCCTGCATGGCGCAGGCTTTGCAAATTTAATATTTTCAAAACCAGGAACTTTTGTTTTGGAGTTTAAATCAGAAATTGCTGCCCCAGTCATAGGAAATTTAGCAATTAAGTCAGGATGTAATTTTAGACAAATGTCAATAAAACCTGAATTAAATTTAAATAATGATCAGCAGGGACTAATCTACGTTTCTTTAAAAGATTTGAAAAACAACTTAATTAATACTTAAAAAGAAAAATATTATTTGTTTTAATAAATTAATTATTATATTAAAATTAAGTTACGGCGAGGTAGCTCAGTTGGTTAGAGCACAGGACTCATAAGCCTGGGGTCGGCGGTTCGAATCCGCCCCTCGCTACCAAAAATAATACAAATGAGAGAAGAAGATATAACAATCGTAATAAATACATTTAATAGCGATGAAAAAATTTTTTCTTGTATTAACTCAATAGATCAAAATATAAAAATTATAATTATAGAAAATTCTGATAATACTAAATTTAAAGATAATTTAGAAAAAAAATATAAAAACGTATTGTGTTATCTAGCTGAAGATAATTTAGGATATGCAAAAGGTAATAACTTGGGTTTGTCAAAGGTAACAACTAGATATGCTTTAATTCTAAATCCAGACACGGTCTTAGAAAAAAGCGCAATTGAAAATTTTTTTGTTAATGTTCAAAAATCTCTAGACTTTGCGATTATTGGGCCAGCCATTCAAAAAAAAGAAGATAAATTAAATGTGACCCGAAAAGATGAAAAAAATCTAAGAGAAGTAGAATACGTTAAAGGTTTTGCAATGTTTTTAAATTTAAAACAATTTGAAAATGTTGGTTTTTTTGATGAAAATTTCTTTATTTATTTAGAAGAGATTGATCTTTGTAAAAGATTAAAGAAAGAAGGAAAAAAAATATTTTTAGATAGTAATATTTCTATTGAACATTTAGGAGCTAGTTCTCACAATAGATCTATAGACTTTCAAATGAATTTATCACGAAACTGGCATTGGATGTGGTCAACATTTTATTTTAATAAAAAACATGAAGGATACATAACAGCTTTATTTAAAGTTTTGCCAAAGCTGACATCTTCAATTGTT
>JAOINI010000012.1 GCA_028139285.1 Candidatus Pelagibacter sp.
AAAATATTAAAATTAACTATTTCTTTGTCACTATTTTGTGTCTCATCGGCAATTTGGTAGTATGACACTAATTCTTTTATTTTAGAATATTCCAATCCTGATATTTTTTTTATATCTCTATCTAAAAGTATCTTTTTTAAGAGTTCCTCAAATCCCTTTTTAATCGCTTTATTGGCTAAATCATCATTAGAATTATTTGACTTTTTCGTAATTTCTATATTATTAACATTAAAAATATTTTCTAATGATAAAACATTTCCAGTTTTAAAAAAAATAATTAAAATAACTAAAGAAATTTTATAATAACTCATTTAAGTTTAAATATCATTTTTATTAATGAAAAAAATGCAAAATAGTTACAAAAAAAGTGGTGTAAATATTTCATTAGCTAATAAATTGGTTAAACACATATCAAAAATATCAAAAAAAAATGTCAAAAAAAGGGAAAATTATTTACATAAAGATCTTATTGGAGGCTTTGGTTCCTTATATGATATTAGTAAAAGTAAAATTAAAGACCCTGTAATTGTTTCTTGTACTGATGGAGTGGGAACCAAAATTGAATTAGCCAACAAATTTAAAAAATTCGATACAATAGGAATAGATTTAGTTGCAATGTGTGTGAATGATTTAGTTGTGCAGGGCGCTAAGCCACTTTTTTTCCTAGATTATATTGCAGTAGGAAAACTCGAAATTTACAAAGCAAAGAAAATTTTAGATGGTATATTTCGTGGTTGTAAGATTTCAAATTGTAAATTAATTGGTGGCGAGACAGCTGAGATGCCAGGTGTTTATTCAAAAGATAAATTTGATTTAGCTGGATTTAGTGTTGGAATAGTTTCAAAAAAAAAAATTTTAAATAAGAAAAATGTAAAAAATAAAGACATAATTTTAGGTATACCGTCGAATGGTATTCATTCAAATGGGTATTCTTTAGTCAGAAAAATCTTAAGTAAAAATAAAATTGATAAAAGTCTTAAAAAGGAATTATTAAAACCAACTAAAATTTATTCGCAAGAAGTTTTGAACTTGACTAAAAACAATTTAATTTCTGCTGCAGCTCATATAACCGGGGGTGGACTTATTGAAAATTTACTTAGATCAGTTCCAGAAAAGTTAAGTGTGAATATTGATTTATCAAAAATTAAAATTCCTAAAATTTTTAAATGGTTAAAAAAGAAAAATATCTCTGATGCTGAAATGCTTAAAACTTTTAATTGTGGTATTGGATTTTGTGTTATTGCGCCAAAAAAAAATGTCACTAAAATTAGAAAAAATTTTTCTAAAAATTTTCTCCCTTATGAGATTGGATATATTTCAAAAAATAAAAAAAAGGTAAATCTCTCTAAAAATTTAAAATGGTAAAAAGAAATGCATGTATTTTTATTTCTGGAAAAGGTTCAAATCTAAAAAATCTTATTAACAGATCCAGAGACTATAGCTTTCCTATTTCAATTAAATTAGTAGTAAGCAACAGAAAGGGTGCTTTAGGAATATTGCATGCTAAGAAAAATTTTATTCCGTATTTAATATTAAATACAAAATCTAGAAATTTTGAAAATTGTTTGCTTAAAGAACTTAAAAAATACAATATTTCTTTAATTTGTTTGGCTGGTTATATGAAAATATTGTCAAAAAAATTTTTAAGAAATTTCGGTAAAAAAATTATAAATATTCACCCCTCTCTTCTACCAAAATTTAAGGGTTTAAACACTTTCTCTAAAGTTTTAAAAAATAAAGAGAAAAAAACAGGTTGTACGGTTCATTTTGTAGATGAAAAATTAGATAATGGAAAAATAATTTCTCAAAGGAGTTTTTTTATTGATCCTTTAGATAATGAGGAAAAGTTAAGAAAAAAAACACAAAGGCTGGAATATTTGATTTTTCCTGAGTCTATTATTAAAATTTTTCAAAATTATTAATGTTTAAAAAAAAACTCTATTTCTTTTTTTGCATTAGAGTTTGAATCCGAACCATGAACAGAATTTTTATCAATAGATATTCCATACAACTTTCTTATAGTATTTTCTTTAGCCTCTTTTGGATTTGTTGCTCCCATTAGCTCTCTGTTTAATATTACTGCATTTTCACCTTGCAAAATCATTACCACTATTGGCCCTGATGACAAATAAGAGCATAATTGATCGTAAAAAGGCTTAGATTGATGAACTTTGTAAAAATCTGCAGCTTCCTCTTTAGAAATTTGGATTTTTTTACTATCTTTGATAATTAAATTATTTTTTTTAAAAATATCTTTTATCTTCTCGACTAAATTTCTTTCTACAGCATCAGGTTTTATAATTGATAGTGTTTGTTCAGTGCTACTCATAATTATCTTCAACAAATTGATTTAATAGCCTCACACCAAAACCTGTCGCTCCTCCAGAATTCAAAGCCCCTCCGTATTTTGAAAATGCCATTCCAGCTATATCCAAATGCGCCCAAGGAGTATTTTTTAAAATAAATCTTTGCAAAAATTGAGCTGCTGTAGTTGAACCAGCACCACCAACATAATTTATGTTTTGCACATCCGCATTTTTAGAGTCCATAAGTTTATCGTAATTTTTATGTAAAGGCATTCTCCATACTTTTTCATTAACCTTTTCACCTGCTTCAAAAAGCTGATTGGATAATTTATCATCATTAGAAAAAAGACCAGCGTACTCAGAGCCTAAACAGACAATTATTGCGCCAGTAAGAGTGGCGAGATCCACAATTAGTTTAGGTTTAAATTTCTTTTCAGTAAAAGTTAAAGCATCTGCTAAAACTAATCTTCCTTCTGCGTCTGTATTTAATATTTCAATTGTTTTTCCACTATAAGATTTGACAATATCTCCAGGACGTTGCGCGTTTCCACTTACCATATTTTCTACAATGCCAACTACGCCTACAGCATTTATTTTAGCTTTTCTAAGCGCTAAATTTTTCATGAGACCGACTACTGTTGCTGAGCCTGCCATGTCATAAGTCATATCTTCCATAAATCTTGCAGGCTTTAGAGAGTAACCTCCAGTGTCAAAACAAACTCCTTTTCCTACAAACGCAAGAGGTTTAGTGTCATTTTTTGCACCATTCCACTCCATTGTTATAAGATAAGAACCTTTTGAGCTCCCTTGACCAACGCCAAGTAGAGCATGCATGCCTAGTTTTTTTAATTTTTTTTCGTCATAGATGTTAATTTTTAATCCCTCTTTTTTTAAAGAAGATATTCTTTTTGCGTATTCGTCTGGGTGCAAAATATTTCCTGGCTCAGAAACTAAATCCCTAGCATAAAAAGTTCCTTGTTCTAAAGCTTTAAATTTTAATTGATTTTGCACCGAAGGTTTATTTTTGTTTCCAACAATGTTTATTAAGATATTTTTACTATCCTTTTTTGTCTTATATTTTTTGAATTCATAAGATTTTAATTTAAGACCATGTAGAAAATGACCTAAAAAATCGTTTTGTTTATCATTTAAACTATCTGAAATTAAAAAATATTCATTTTTTTTTCCTTGATTAATATGACCATAAAATTCTGCTCCAAGGTTTTCTGCTTCAGAAGTTTTCATATTATTTTTTATTGATATTAAAATGATTTTTCTTTTGGAACTTGACTCAAAAACAAAAATATTTTTTTTAGTATCAAAAGTTTTAAGCAAATCTTCTATGAAGGCAAATTCAGATTTTGCAAGGTAGTTTTTCAAATTATTAATTTTGAATTTATCTTTAGAAAACAAAACAATACTCGATGATAAAGATTTTTTTTTGATATTATTAACGTAATTAATTTTTATTGACATAATTTTTAAATAAAGCCTATTTGCGTCAGTGATATAAGTCCAAATATATAGATTTTCAATGTTAATTTAGTCATAGTTAAACCATTAGTTGAATTTATTTTATGGATGCTTTATTTATATACAATATTTCCTATGCTTCAAAACAAAATTTATCAAAATTTTTTTATAGAAATTATAAAGACATTTTTAGTTATTGTTTTTGGCTTGTCAATTATTGCATTGACTGTAAGAGCTGTGAATTTTTTAGATTTAATAGTAGAAAACGGTTATCCAGTGTCTACTTATTTTAAATACTCATTCTTAAACCTTTTTGGGATAGCACCTAAATTCATTCCATTAGCTTTTCTGTTGTCCATAGTAATTTTTATTTTAAAACATATAGAGGATAGTGAATTTGTAATATTATGGACTTCTGGAATAAAAAAAATACAAGTAGTAAATTTACTGTTCTTTACCTCAGTAATTGTCCTCCTCTTCTATATTGTCCTATCTGCTTTTTTGACACCAATAGCTTTAAATAAATCGAGGCAGCTATTAAGCGAAGATCAATTAAATTCTTTTTTACCTACAATTAGAACTCAGCAGTTTAGTGACTCATTCAAAGGTTTTACATTTATTGTCGAAAAAAAAATTAACAATGAAATTAAAAATATATTTTTACATGATACTGGAAAAAACCTTAAAAATTTATCTCCAAATATTTCAAATGAATTAAATACAACAGTTGTAGCAGAAAAAGGAATAGTAAAAGAAAGAAAAATGTTTCTATTCAATGGACAAATTATTTCATCAAAAAGTTCAAATGAAGAAACAGAAATACTGAAATTCGAACAATTAAATATTGACTTAAGTAATTTAGTTACAACAACAATTAAACAGCCAAAGTTGCAAGAAACGTCTACTCTAACTCTTATTTCTTGTTTAATTTCTAAAAATCAAAATCCTGAAATTTGCAAGGAGGATGTAAATAAAGAAATATTTCCAATTCTAATCAGAAGAGTTGTGTTGCCATTTTATATTCCAGTTATAACATTAATTTGTTCTTTTTTACTGCTCAAGAACCAAAGAATTTATTCAAATAAAATATCTATATTTATTTATGGTTTTATTATTTTATTATTGACTGAATTATTAATTAGGTACACAGGGCTAAATTTCTTATTAAGAATATTTTATTTGATAATGCCTATCAGCTTAAGTTTATTTTTTTATTTCTTTTTAAACTATAAATTTTCAAAGGAGTCCAAAATTACATGAAGAATCTTCTTTTTAATTACATACTTAAAAATTTTTTAAAAACATTTTTTTTGTGTGTGTTAATAACTTATAGCTTTGGCATGATTTTAAATTTATTTGAAGAAATAGAATTTTTTAAAAATAACGATGTAAGTTTTTTAACGCCTTTAATGCTTACAAGTATATTTGTTCCTAGTATGATCTTAAAACTTTTACCTTTTATAGTATTCATTTCGAGTATGTGGTTCATGCTCAAAATTAGAAATAATAAAGACCTTCTAACATTTAAGGTTTATGGATATTCTAATTTAAAGATTTTTTTTATTCTAGCTTTTACATCATTTATTTTAGGTTGGTTTATTTTAATAATCGCAAATCCAATAACATCTTCAATGGTTAAATATTATGAAAAAACAAAGTCTCAATATGCTCGTGATATTGATCATTTAGTTACATTTAATAATAACGGTTTATGGATTAAAGAAAATTTAATAGATATCGACAGAGTAATTACAGCTAAAAAAACTGAGGGATTTACACTTGTGGATGTAACTATTTTTCATTTTGATAATAAGTACAATTTATATGAAAAAATTTTTGCAAAGGATGTGGATATAAAAACAAATGATTGGGAACTCAAAGATGTTATTATTTTTAAATTAGTAAATGGAGTTTTTGAAAAAACTAAAAAAAATACCTACAATATTCAGTCAATTTACAATTACGACAAAATAACGAGCTTATTTAATAATTCTGATACTATGTCTTTTTTAGAATTAATTATAGATTATAAAAAACTTTTAAATAATGGCTATAACGAGAGGTTTTTAAATCAAAGTTTACACACTATGCTTGTCTTGCCATTTTTTCTATTTTTAATGACAGCTATTGCCTCAATTTTGACTATGAATACTTTAAAAAAATCTGATAATTTAAAATTCATAGTTATAGGCTTAATTATAAGTGTTTTAGTTTATTATCTTAAAGATTTATCAATCGCTTTAGGCCAAACAGACAGAATTCCATTAGCATTGTCAATCTGGGCACCTGTTATTGCATTAAGTTTATTCACATTTATTGGGGTATTGCAAATTAATGAGAAGTAAAATTTATATCTCCCTTTTCACTTTTATATTTTTCTCAAATACTTTTGCAGAGGAGTTACTTATTCAAGCAAAAAATATTACTTTAGATAAAGATAAAGTAACAACAATTTTTGAAAATGACGTCGTTGTAAAAACTAAAAATAAAACTATTAAAAGTCAATATGTAAAATATAACAAAAAAATTGGGTTACTTATTCTAAAAAAAAGTATCGTTGCTGAAGATAACGAAAATAATGTTATCACTTCAGAAAATGCAGAGTTTAATGAAAACAATGGAATTTTCAAGACTTTCGGTCCCACTAACATTTTTACTTCGGAAAATTACAAGGTTAAAGGAAGAGATATAACTCTAAACAATCAAAGTAAAACTATTAGCTCAAATAAACTTACAACTATAAGTGATCCAGAGGGTAATTATATTGAATTACAAAACTTTAATTATCAGGTGAAAAATAACATATTTCAATCTATAGGTTCAGTTAAAATTTCAGATAAGCATAAGAATGATTATGAATTCTCACAAATTTATATTGATACAAAGAAAAAAGAGATTTTAGGTACAGATATTAAAGCTTTCTTGAATGAGGAAAGTTTAAAAGTTAATCCTAAAAATAAACCAAGAGTATTTGCAAACTCTATAAAACTAAGTACAAAAAAAAGTACATTTAGTAAAAGTATTTTCACTATTTGTGATTATAGAGAAAATGACAAGTGTCCTCCATGGACAATACAGGCTTCTAAGATGTTGCATGACAATATTAAAAAAACTATTTACTATGATAACGCATTAATAAAAGTTTATGATATACCCATTTTTTATATTCCTAAACTTTCGCATCCTGATCCAACAGTAGACAGAAGATCCGGTTTTTTGCCTCCTACGCTTACAAACTCTAAAAATTTAGGGACTGGAATATCATTACCTTACTTTTTTGATATTGGAAGAGACAAAAATTTTACTTTAACCAGTAAGATTTTTGTAGATGAAAATCCATTAATTCTTGGAGAATATCACCAAGCATTTTTGAATTCAAATTTTCTTGCTGATTTTGGATTCACTGAAGGATACAAAAAAACAAATTCTACAAAAAAATCGGGTGAAAAGTCTCATTTCTTTTCTAAATTTGTTAAAAACTTCACAGGCGATGATGGATCTAAAAATAGTTTTAGTTTAGCTATTCAAGATGTTTCCAATGATAAATATTTAAAATTGTATAAAATTAATTCTAATTTAGTAGACTACAATAAAGATACTTTAGAAAATCATATAAATTTTACACACGAAAGAGATGATTTATTTTTTGGTCTTAATGCAAGTATTTTTGAAACTCTTAAAGAAAGTTATGAAGATAAGTATGAATATATTTTACCCGAAATAACAATAGATAAAAACTTACTTAATAACGATAGATTTGGTAATTTAGATTTACAAACAAATATTTCAACACACCTATATGATACTAATAAACTTAAAAATTTTATTGTAAATGATTTTGATTGGAGATCAAAAGATATTTTTTTAGAAAATGGTTTTAATACGAAAATTTTAGGTAACTTAAGAAACATCAATTATGAAGTTAAAAATGTGGATGAATATAAAGAAGATACTACAAGTGAATTGTTTGGTGCTTTAGGTCTTTTTTCAAAAATAAGTTTACTAAAAAAACAAAGCAATTCAGAACATTTGCTCACACCAAAATTTCTTTTAAGATACGCCCCTGGTAGTATGAGAAATGAAACTTCCGGATCAAGATTGACGCCTAGTTCAGCTTTCAATTTAAATAGACTAAGCAATATAAATAACTTTGAAACTGGTATTAGTGGAACTTTAGGATTTGATTACAAAGCTACTACAAAAGGCAAGGAATTCGATTTTTCGATCGCACAAGTTATTAACGATGATGAAAATAACAAAATGCCAGATAAGTCAAGTCTGAATGAAAAAGTTTCAGATCTTGTTGGTTCTACAAATTTAAAGTTAAGTAAAAATTTTAGTCTAAATTACAACTTTGCTCTTGATCAAAACTATCAAGATTTAAATTTTAATGAATTGGGCGTTGATATGAATTTTGGCCCAATTAACTTTGATTTTAATTATTTGCAGGAAAAAAAACATATTGGAAATCAAGATTATTTTACTACTAAAATAAATTTACAAAACAAAGATCAAGGCACTTTTTCTTTTGAAACAAAAAGAAATTTGATTACAGATTCATCTGAATTTTATAATTTGAGTTACGAATATATAAATGATTGTTTAAGGGCAGGACTTGTCTATAGGAGAGAGTTCTATAATGACTCTGAGCTAGAACCAGAAAATTCATTAATGTTCAAAATTACACTCACCCCTTTTGGAAGTATAAATTCACCAACTTTTGACAAATGAAAATTAAAATATTAATTGTTATATTTTTTTATTTAAATTTTTTATGTATTCCAACAAATGCAATTACAAATAAGATAATTTTAAAGGTAGAAAATGAAATTATTACCAATTATGAGGTAAAAAATAAAATTTTAACTTCTTTAGTTTTAGCAGGAGATGAAATTACACAAGAAAATATAAATAAATTAAAAAAACAAGCATTAGAGTCACTTATCCAAAATAAATTAAAGATTATCGAATTAAAAAAATATAAGATTAAAAAAAATAAAAGTCAGATAAATTCTTATTTAAATTTAGTATCTGAAAATAATATTGAAAAACTACAAAATAAATTTAAAACTAATAACCTAGATTACGACCTTTTTTTGAAAGAGGTTGAAATTCAAACAAAGTGGCAAAATTTTATTTATCTTTTTTACAAAGAAAAAATAGAAATTAACCAAAATTCTGTAAAAGAAGATTTAAAAGAAATTATTGAAAATGATATTAAATTCCAAGAATTTAATATTTCAGAGATTGAAATAATGTTAGAAGGAAACACTAATATTGATCAAATAACTTTAGATTTAAAAAATAAGATCAAAGATGAGGGTTTCGAAACTGCAGCTTTAAAATATAGTATGTCATCCTCTGCTAACAATAAAGGCAATTTAGGCTGGATCAGCTCAAAATCTCTATCAAAAGAAATTTTTGAAGTTTTAAAAACAATGGATGTTGGACAAATTTCTTATCCGATAAAGAGACAAAATAGTATTCTTTTTTTAAAATTAGTTGATGAAAGAACGGCTAGAGTAGATGATGCAAATATAGAAAAACTTAAAGAAAGAATAATTGAACAAAAGAAAAATGAAATGTTTAATCTTTACTCCAAAAGCCATTTATCAAAACTTAAGAATACAGTTTTAATTGAGTATAAATGAAAAATAAAATTATATTAGTAAGCGGTGACCCAAATAGTATAAATTCTGAAATAATTTATAAAACTTGGAAAAAATTAAATAAATCATTGAAGAGAAGAACTTTTGTTATTTCCAATACTGATCTTTTGACAAAACAATTTAAAAAATTAAAATATTCTATTAAAGTAAAAACAGTTAATAATTTAAATCAAAAAATTTCTCATAATTGTTTAAAAGTTTTAAACATTGCTGTTGCTTTTAAGAACCCATTTAACGTGAATAAAAAAAATTCATCAAAATTTGTTATTGATTGTCTTAATTATGCTCATAAATTGTCGTTACATAACTCCGATGTTGGCATAATAAATTGTCCAATAAATAAAAATCTCCTGAAAAAAAATAAGATTGGAGTGACTGAATTTTTAGCTAGAAAATGCAAAATTAAAAAAGATTCAGAAGTCATGCTAATTTATAATAAAAAATTAGCCGTTTCTCCAATCACAACACATGTAAACCTAAAAGAAGTTTCAAAAAAAATTACTGTTCCTTTAATCGTTAATAAAGTTACTAAAATAAATTCTTGGTACATAAATAATTTTAATAAAAAACCGAAAATAGGTATTTTAGGTTTAAACCCTCATAATGGTGAATTAAGAAAAAATTCAGAAGAAAAAAAGAAAATTATTCCAGCATTATCAAAATTAAAAAAACTAAATATAAAAACAACTGGTCCTCTAGCTGCTGATACTATATTTATGAATCATAATAATTATGACGTAATTGTAGGAATGTATCATGATCAAGTACTCACTCCGTTTAAAACGATATTTAAGTTTAATGCTATAAACATAACTCTAGGTCTTAAGTATTTTAGAGCCTCTCCTGATCATGGAACTGCTATTGGTTTGATTGGTAAAAATAAAGCGAATTATTTAAGTCTTTTAAATAGCGTTAATTTTTTTAATAATTTTAAAAATGAAATTTGCTAAAAAATCTTTAGGTCAAAATTTTTTAATTGATAAAAATGTAATAAAAAAAATAATCAATATTGTTGATATTAGAAATAAAAATATTATAGAAATAGGTCCTGGTACAGGAGCTTTAACTGAAGTAATTTTAAAAAATAATCCAAAATCTCTGATACTTATTGAAAAAGATAATTCTTTATTTAAAAATCTAATCTTAAAGTTCTCTCAAAATAATACTCTTAAGTTATACAATGATGATATTTTAAATATTAATATCGAGAAATTAATTAAAGAAAAGACTGTCATATTCGGAAATTTACCGTACAACATTTCTTCTCAAATTTTAGTTAAATTTTTAAAATTTAAAGATTGGCCACCTAAATTTAGTGACCTTGTATTGATGTTCCAAAAAGAGCTTGCTGACAAAATTACAGGGGAATATCTCTCAACTAATTATGGTAGATTATCGATAATATCTAATTATCGGTTGAAGGTTTATAAAAAGTTCAATATTTCTGCTAATTGCTTTATCCCAAAACCAAAAGTAACTTCAACGTTATTACATTTTCGGCCAATTAAAAAAGACAAATTTAAAATAAAGAATATTAATAATCTAGAAAAAGTAACAAATATTTTGTTTTCGGGGCGTAGAAAAATGGTAAATAAAAACATTAAAAAAATTTTGAGTCAAAAAGAAATTAGTCAGATCGATGGATTACAACTTGAATCGAGGCCATCTCAACTAAATCCTGATATCTACTACAAAATTACTGAGTTTTTTGAAAAGAAGCATTTGGCATAATTTTATTAACCTCGATTATTTTTTCAATTTGTCTGAAGCAATTTTCAAGATTTTTATTTATTATAATATAATCATAATCATTCCAGTGAAGTATATCTTCATCAAACGAATTGAATCTTTTTTTTATCTCCTCATCGGTATTTTGATTTCTTTTAATTAATCTATTTTTTAATTCGGTTTTGTTAGTAATTAGATAAATTTTTATTAGATTTAGACTTGCAAATTTAGAAAGCTGTTTCGTGCCCTGCCAATCTATATCGAATAAAATATCGTTTTCTTTGATAGTTTCATCGACATTTTTTTTTAATGTACCATAATAATTTTCGAAAATTTTTGCATATTCGTAAAATTTACCATCACCAATTAACTCCTTAAATTTTTTTTTTGAGACAAAATGATAGTCTACCCCATCAACTTCGTTTGATCTTGGAGTTCTAGTAGTATGTGAAACTGAGATTTTGAAATTTTTGTATTTTTGTTGAATTTTTTTTGTTAAGGTTGTTTTACCCACACCTGACGGTGATGATAATATAACCATGATATTTTCTTTATCATGTAGCATTAAAAGAAACTTATATTTTAACTTGTTTTGCTTTCAATAAACTTTATAGCATCTCCAACAGTTAATATTTTTTCTGCCTCACTATCTGATATTTCTGAGCCAAATTCTTCTTCGAAAGCCATAACAAGTTCAACTGTATCTAAGCTGTCTGCTCCTAGATCGTCGATAAAACTTGCCTCATCAGTTACTTTTTCTTCTTCTATTCCTAAATGATCTGCTACAATTTTTTTTATTTTTCCTTTAACATCGTCTGACATGAATTCCTTTCGTGTGTATGATTTCTTAATAAATTATTAGACAGAATTGTCAAGACATATACATTCCGCCATTAACATGTATTGTTTCGCCATTAATATAATTAGCCATATCAGAAGCTAAAAATGCCACACAATTTGATACGTCTTCGCCAGACCCAAGGTTGCCTGACGGGATTTTGCTCAAAAGAACTTTTTTAAAATCATCGCTTATTTTATCAGTCATTTCAGTTTTAATAAATCCTGGTGAAACACAATTTATATTAATATTTTTTTTCGCATATTCAATTGCTAAACTTTTTGAAAAAGCAATTATGCCGGCTTTAGAAGCAGCATAATTGGCTTGACCAAGATTCCCAGTGTGTCCTACTATTGATGTTATATTGATTACTTTACCTTTTTTTCTTTTAAGCATTTTTTTTATTACAAATTTACTCATTAAAAATGTTGAAGTTAAATTGACGTCTAAAACTTTTTTCCAGTTTTCCTCTGATAATCTTATCGACAAATTATCTAAAGTGATACCAGCATTATTTATTAAAATATCTATGCCATCTAATTTTTCATCAATTAGATTAATAAAGTTTTCTATTTTATCATGCTCATCTAATTTAAATTTTTCTGCATGTATATTTGTAAATTTATTTTTAAGTTCTTCTAATTTTTTTTCATTAGTGCCAGATGCAACTATTTTAGCTTCAAGTTCATAAAATTTTTTTACAATACAATTTCCTATACCACCTGTAGCACCTGTAATAAGAACTTTTTTATTTTTTAAATTCATTTTCAAGATTTTTAATATCAGCTATCGAATTAATTGAAAAGCTTTTTGGATTACTTAATGTTCTTTTTACCATTCCTGTTAGAACTTTTCCTGGGCCTATTTCGATAAAATTCGATACCCCGTTTACTGAGATATTAATTATACTTTCTCTCCATCTAACAGTATTAAAAATTTGATCAATTAATAGATTTTTAATATTTTTAGCTTTATTTTCTGGTAAAGCTTTGACGTTGCTAACTATATTAAATTTTGGATCATTAAAATTAGTATTATTTATTTTTTCCCTCATACTTTCAGCAGCTTTTTTCATTAATGCGCAATGGAACGGGGCACTAACTTTTAAAGGAATACTTTTTATTTTTTTTTCTTTTAGAAACTTTTGAAAATTTTTAATATTATCGCTATCACCGCTTACTATAACTTGCCCCTCTGCATTATCATTAGCTATTTCACAAATACCAGATCTGTCATTTTGCGATACTTGAATTAGATTTTTTACCTCATCTATATTTATGCCTAAGACAGCTATCATAGCTCCTTTTCCTAAGGGGACTGCTTCTTGCATGGCTTTTCCCCTTTCATTAAGAAGATAAAGCGCGTCAAGAAAATTTAAAGATTCAGCGCAAACTAAAGCACTGTACTCTCCCAATGAATGTCCAGCAAAAAATTTTATTTGTTTTAAATCAAAACCAAATTCATCGACCATAATTCTAAATATTGAATAGCTTACTGTAAGTATTGCTGGCTGTGTATTTTGAGTTAGTTGTAATTTATCCTCAGGTCCATTTAAAATTAATTTTGAAATAGGAAAATTAAGTTTTTCATCAGCTGCACTAAATATTTTTTTAACTTTTTCAAAATTATTAAAAAATTCAGACCCCATGCCCACAATTTGTGATCCTTGACCAGGAAATAATAAAGCGCCCATATTTCTTAATTTAATCAATAATAATTTGTGTTGCTATAATATTTTTTTATAGTATAACCCAGCTTTTAAAACATTAATAACATAATATGCCTTTTTACGAAAATACAATAGTAGCTAAACAGGATTTGGCTGAGAGAGAAATTAAGATTATTAAAGATACTTACAATGAATTAATAAATAGTTCGTCGGGGAAAGTATTAAAAGTTGAAGAATGGGGACTGCTAAATTTAGCAAATAAAATTAAAAATTATAGAAAAGGGTTTTATATTCACTATAAATTTGAGGGAGATAAAAAGACCTTAGATGCTATTGAAAAAAAAATCAAAGTGGATAGTAAAATTATACGAAATCTTACAGTAAAATATAAAAAACTAGACATAAATAAAGAGTTTTTTGGAAAAGAAAAATAATGAAACGAAAGAATAAAAAATTTCAAAGAAAAAATACAGGATCGCTTAATAAGCTAAGTTTATTTCAAAAATCTGATGGAAAATTTTCAAAAAAGTGTCCTCTATCCATTAAAAATCCACCAATAATTGATTACAAAAATATAAGTTTGCTTAAAAAATATGTTTCTGATAATGGCAAGATAATATCATCGAAAATTACCTCGGTTTCATATAATAAACAAAAAAAATTAACTCGTGAAATTAAAAAAGCTAAAATTTTAGGACTAATTTAATGGAATTAATATTACTGGAAAATATTTTAAATCTCGGGAATATAGGGGATAAGGTCAAAGTAAAAAATGGTTTTGGTAGGAACTTTCTCCTAAAGAAAGGTAAGGCTCTTAGGTTTAATAAGGACAATCTTGAATTAGTAAATAAAAAAAAAGACGAACTAAAAAGAAAAAATTTAGAAATTAAGAATAAATTTAAAGAAATTGCAAAATTAATACACAATAAATCATTTTCATTTTTAAAAGAAAGTAAAGAAAATGGAGATTTATATGGATCTATAAAACCTAAAGAAATATCAAATTTGATAAAAGAAAAAACTAACGCTGACGTAAGTCCGTCACAAATAATTTTAAAAGAAGAACTTAATAAAACAGGCGTTTATAAAGTAGACATAAATTTTCATTCTGACGTGAAAGCTAACATCTCTCTAAAAATTAGTAAAATTCAAACTAAATAACTTTTCCACAGATCGTAAAAAAAAGTGTGTAACTTTTATCTTTATTAAGATCTTTCCAAGCCTATTATGTATGAGTGGAAGAAATTAAAACTATTGTAAATAATTCTGAAAGCAAACATCCTTCAAATATTGAGGCTGAACAAGCATTATTAGGATCAATACTTGTTAATAATGACATAATTGATGAGATTTCAAGTATTGTTGACTCCTCAATTTTCTATGATCCGGCTCACATAAAAATATTTGAAGTGATTCAAAGTTTAAATAACAAGGGGATGATTGCAAATCCAATTACATTAAAAAATTTTTTTGAAAAAGACAATATGCTTTCAGAAGTTGGTGGTACAGAATATTTGGTTAAGCTTACAAGATTTTCAAGTTCCCCTAAACAAGCAATTGATTACGCAAAAATTGTTCACGAGATGTATCTCAGAAGAGAGTTAGTGTTAATTTCAAATAAACTTTCCGCAGATACTTTGAACGCTAGTTCAGAAGAGCAAAATGCTGAAAGTATTATTGAAGGAACTGAAAAATCTCTTTATGATTTAGCTGAAAAAGGTACTTTTTCTCAATCATATCTTAAATTTAATCAGGCACTAGACCAGACTATAGAAATGGCGACGATGGCAATGCAAAGTGATCAAGGAATTGTAGGGGTTCCAACAGGTTTAACTGACTTAGATGAAAAGTTAGGAGGTTTGCATAAATCTGATTTAATCATTTTAGCTGGAAGACCTTCTATGGGGAAAACTGCTTTAGCTACTAATATTGCTTATCACGCAGCACAACATATTTCAAAAAGGGATGAAAAATCATCAGTAGCTTTTTTTTCTTTAGAGATGTCATCAGAACAATTATCAACTAGAATTTTATCAGAACAAGCAAAAATTAAATCTGATGATATTAGACGGGGAAAAGTTTCAGAGGAAGAAATAAATAGATATATAGAAACTTCAAGAAATATTTATAATCTTCCTCTATTCATTGATGAAACACCAGCTATAACAATAGCAACACTAAGTAATAGAGCTAGAAGAATAAAAAGACTTCACGGGTTAAATTTAGTAGTTGTTGATTATATTCAATTAATGAGATCAAGCTCAAACAAAAATGATGGTAGAGTTCAGGAAATTTCTGAAATTACTCAAGGATTGAAGGCTTTGGCTAAAGAATTATCGGTGCCTGTGTTGGCTTTATCACAATTGTCTAGAGCAGTCGAACAAAGGGATGATAAGCAACCTCAATTAGCTGATCTTAGAGAGTCGGGATCGATTGAACAAGACGCAGATGTTGTAATGTTTGTTTATAGAGAAGCTTATTATTTAGAGAGAAAACAACCTAAATTAGGTTCTATTGAACATGCCGAATGGCAATCAAAGATGAATGATGTTAATGGTCTTGCAGACATTATACTTGGAAAACAAAGGCATGGGCCAACTGGTACTGTCAAAGTCGAGTTTGAGGGAATTTATACAAAATTTAAAGATTTAAGCAAAAATTAGTCATAGTTTTTTCTTTAGTTATAAATAAATTACGATATATCTGAATTATTCTGATGTTGTCTTACATTTATAAAAAATTAGTAGTGGATTTTTCAAAATTCACTCTTTTGTTAATATTGGGATTAATTGTTTTCTCACTTTATAAAGCTAAAGATTTTAATTTAGATGCCTCTTCAGATGCACTTCTCTTAGAGGGAGATAAAGACCTTAAATATTTAAGAGAAGTTAATGAAAGATATAAGTCTAAGGACTTCTTAGTTCTTACCTACACTCCAGTTTTAAGCTTCACTGATAAAGAAACTATACTTAATTTACAGTTGTTAAAATCAAAAATAGAAAAATTGACCTGGGTAGACAGTGTAATTACCATAATTGATGTTCCTTTATTGAAAAGCACAGATGAAAATTTAATGGATAGATTAAAAAATTATAAAACCTTGGCTTACCCTGAAATCGATAGAGACAGAGGTTTTGAGGAGATTTTAAATAGTCCTTTATATAAAAATTATGTAATTAGCGAGGATGGAAAAACCTCAGGAATAGTAGTTTATTTAAAAAAAGATGAGAGATTAGCTGAATATATAAAAATTAAAGATAAATATTATAACCAATCAATTGAGACTGGTCTAAAAAAAGAAGAAAAGAAGAATTATAAAAAATTTTTAAAAGAATATGAGGAGTATAAAAATCTTTACAACACTCGAAATCATCAAAATATAAATGAGATTAGGGATATAATAAATAAATACGGAGAGAATGCCAAAATTCACTTAGGGGGCATTCCAATGATTGCCGATGATATGATGAGTTTTATAAAAAATGATATAGTTGTTTTTGGTGTTGGGGTATTTTTATTTATAATTTTTACCTTGTGGTTTATTTTTAAAAAAATTAAGTGGGTGATTATGCCATTACTTGGTTGCGCTACTTCGGTAATTATTATGATTGGCTTACTAGGTTTAATGGGTTGGAAAGTTACTGTCATTTCATCTAATTTTATTGCTTTAATGCTCATACTTAACATGGCTATGAATATACATGTTACTGTAAGATTTTTACAATTGAGAAAAGAGTTTCCTCTTTTGTCAAAAGGGGAGACAATTATTTTAGCAAGTAAAAAAATGATGCCTCCTATTATTTATACAGTTTTAACTACTATTTGTGCTTTTTTGTCGTTAATTTTTAGTGGGATTAAACCGATTATAGATTTTGGATGGATGATGACCCTAGGATTACTTGTTTCATTAATAGTAACTTTTACACTATTGCCCTCGCTATTGAATATTTTTGCACAAGAGAATGAAATCAACGTGAGAGATAAAGATAAATCGTTTATAACTTCATTCCTTGGGTCTATAGCAAAAAAAAATAAGATTTTAATTTTTGGCCCAACAATAATTATAATTTTTTTTAGCATATTCGGAATATTAAAACTTGAGGTAGAAAATAGTTTTATAAATTACTTTGATAAAAAAACTGAAATTTATAAAGGAATGAAAAAAATTGACGATGAACTTGGCGGCACTACACCTTTAAATGTAATTCTAAAATTTCCTTCAACAAAAAATAAAAAAACTGATGATGATGAATTTTCTGAATGGGATGAGGATAATGAAAAAGATAAAGATAAATCAAAATATTGGTTTACTAGAGATAAAATGGACAAAATACTGAAAGTGCATGATTATTTAGACTCGTTACCGGAAATAGGTAAGGTGTTGTCTTTTGGGTCTATTTTGAGAGTTGCAGAAGATTTAAACAAAAAAGAGTTACAAAGTTTAGAAATTGCGGTTTTATATAGTAAAATTCCAGATGAAATAAAACAAGAAATTATATCACCTTATATTTCAGTCGAAGAGGACGAAGCGAGAGTCTCTGTGAGGGTCAAAGATTCTTTAGAAAATTTAAGAAGAAATGAACTTATAAAAAAAATTAACAATGATCTAAACATTAAATTTAATTTAGAAAAAGAGGAATATAAATTAACTGGTGTATTAATTTTATTTAATAATCTACTTCAAAGTTTATTCAAATCCCAAATTCTTACGCTTGGAATAGTCATGTTTGGAATATTTTTAATGTTTTTCGTTTTATTTAGAAACATTATTTTATCTTTAATAGGTATAGTGCCTAATTTTATTGCTGCTTTTTTTATTCTTGGGATAATTGGTTTTATGAATATTCCCCTTGATATGATGACAATTACAATTGCCGCGATAACAATTGGAATAGCAGTTGATAATAGTATTCATTATATTTATAGATTTAAAGAGGAATTTGAAAAAATAAATGATTATAATCAAACTTTAGATAGATGTCATCAAACTGTTGGTGTTGCTATTTTAAATACCTCTATAACAATTGTATTTGGATTTTCTATACTTGTTTTATCAAATTTCATACCAACGATTTATTTTGGGTTTTTCACTGGAGTAGCAATGCTGCTAGCAATGATTTCAGTGCTTACATTGCTTCCTAAGTTGCTTTTAGTTTATAAGCCTTTTGGAAATGGCACAAAACCTTTGTGATGTTTGAAAGTATTGATAAAGTTTTAGAAAATATAAATTTATTTGACGTAATAACATCCACTATTATGTTTTACAGCATCGCTCAATGTTTTTTGAAAGGTTTCTCGCTTAGCTTAATTTCTTTTATGAAATGGGTGCTTTCTACAGTTATTACAATAATTTTGGTACCAAAATTTCAACCCTATGTGAGCGATTATATTGAGTCTGAATTTATTAACAGTTTTGGTTTAGGTATAGCAATATTTATTTTTACATTATTTCTGCTAATTTTAATTGGTAAAGTTTTAAGTAAAGCAGTAACATGGACTGGGGTTGGCTCTATCGACAAAACTTTTGGCTTTTTATTTGGTATTTTCAAGGGGTATGTAGTTTGTGTGTGTATATTTTCGATATTTAATTGGTTTTATCCTTATAAAAATTGGGGTATATCTGCAGATAAAGCAAAATCATTTAATATTATTTATAAAGGTAGTGAATTATTAATTAAGGAATTTCCTTCAAGTAAGGATTTTATTGATACGAAAGATAAAATTGAAAAAATTTAATTTAGATAAATTAAGAGAGGAATGTGGAATTTTTGGAATTTCTAATCATATCGATGCATCAGCGCTTGTAGCATTAGGGCTTCATTCTTTGCAACATAGGGGGCAAGAAGGATGTGGAATTGTATCATTTGACGGAAAAAACTATCACTCTGAAAAAAGACAAGGATTAGTTGGGGATCATTTTACTAATTCAGAAATTATAGAAAAATTACCTGGAAAATTTGCAATAGGTCACAATAGATACTCAACTACTGGTGAAACCTCATTAAGAAATATTCAACCATTTTTCGCTGACTTACATATGGGAGGTTTGAGTGTAGCTCACAATGGAAATCTTACAAATGCCCTTCTTTTAAGAGAAAATCTTGTTAAAGATGGAGCAATATTTAGAACTACAAGTGATACAGAAACTATTGTTCAATTAATTGCAAAATCAAAAAGAGTAAAATTTTTAGATAAATTGATAGATGCACTTTTTCAAATTCAAGGAGGATATTCATTAATTCTTATGACAAATAAAAAGTTGGTGGGTGTTAGAGATCCGTTTGGGATAAGGCCGCTTGTAATTGGAAAATTGAATAACTCTTATATTTTTGCTTCAGAAACTTGTGCTTTAGATATTGTTGGAGCAAAATTTTTAAGAGAGGTAGAAAATGGAGAGATAGTATTTGTTGAAAACGAAAAACTTGAAAGCATAAAGCCGTTCCCAATACAAAAGTCTAGACCTTGCGTATTTGAATATATTTATTTTGCAAGACCTGATAGTTTGATTAGCGGAAAATGTGCTTATGAATATAGAAAAAATTTAGGCTCAGAACTTGCAAAAGAAACAGATTTAAATGCTGATTTTGTTGTCCCAGTCCCGGACTCAGGTGTACCAGCTGCCCTCGGGTATGCCGAACAATCGAAGAAATTATTTGAGTTAGGTCTAATTAGAAATCATTACGTTGGGAGAACATTCATCGAACCTACACAAAATATAAGAAGTTTAGGGGTAAAGTTGAAACTAAGTTCTACCAAAACAATAGTAGAGAACAAATCAATAATTTTAATTGATGACTCGCTAGTGAGAGGAACTACTTGCCACAAAATTGTTAAAATGCTTTATGAGAACGGCGCAAAGGAAGTTCACGTTAGAATAGCATGCCCAGAAATAAAATACCCCGATTTTTATGGTGTAGACATGCCTTCTAAAGAGGAGTTACTCGCTTATAAAAAAGATATTAGAGAAATGACTGAGTATATTAATGCTAAAACTTTAAAATTTTTAAGTTTAGATGGTCTATACAAAGCTTTGACAGGTTCAAAAAGGAACGACAATTACCCACAATTTAGCGATCATTACTTTACTGGGGATTATCCAATTGAACCAGCAGATAACTTAAAAGGATTAAAAGTAAAGCAATTATCACTATTAAGTGGAAAGTCTAGTAGCTAATTAACTATCGACAATCTATTTTTAATATCGAAAAATATTATTGATCCATCGATTATAATTGGGAAAGTATTTATTTTATAAGGAAGTTTTTTTATATCTTTGAGTTTTCCATTTAATTCAAACTTTAGCAGGAAAGAATTTTCTAAAAAAATAAAAATTTTATTATTCGCTATCATCATGCTTTTTATTTGAACATCTTTTTTTTTTATTTTTAAAAAACTAGCTATTTCCTCATTTATGTCTAAAGAGAATAATATATCTCCACTGATAATATTTGTTGCGATTAAAAATTTTTTTTTACTAATTGAGAAAAAATAATCGTTCATTATAATTGGTTTTACAATAGAGCTAAAATTCTTTTTAAATAGAATTGTTCCAGTCTTGGCTTCTATTACAAATGTAAATTGATCTGAGCTAACTACAATTTTTTTATTATTGTTTACTATTTGATTTCCTAAAAATAGATTACTAGGATTTATATCTAAGGATTGGTTTAAATTAACGAACCAGTTTATTTCCATACTCTTTTTGTTTACTGCATATAAAGACCCATATGTATTTAAAAAAAGTAAATAATTATTACTTAAAGATAAATTATTTATAAATCTGTTTTTTACACTTGTTTCTTCAGTTGGAATTAATTTAGAGATATCTCCAGAATATTTGTTAAAAAAATATAAATTATTATTTTGATTCGAGGCCAATAATTTATCTTGAAATATTTTTAAATTTGAACGAAAAGGAATTTTATAATTTTTTGCCCAGATTATTTTATTCTTTTTATAGTCAAATGCATATAAAAAACCAATATTATCTGAGACAAAGATTACACCGTCATTGACAATTAGATTTAATTTTTTTTCAATATTTTTAAATCTATTCTTGTAAAAATTAAATTTATTAATTAGTTTTTTTTCATTTAACGAAAATATAAATATATTTCCTCTTAAATCACTAAATATAATATTATTGTTTTCAGATAATATAAATTTATTTATTTTTTTTCTTGAAATTTTTTTACTTCTAAAATTTTTTTTATTAAGATTTAAGTATTTGAAATTCTGTAAATTATTAGTATTACTATAAAAAATGTCGTTCCATTCTTTTACATCTACTAATGGTGGTGTTTTGAGTGTAAGATTTTTTTTCGGATTTATGATTTTGTTAAAGGAGTAAGACGTAATGGCAAGTCTTTTAAATTCTCTGAAGCTATCAGTTGTATCTTCAGTAATTGAATTTTCATTTTTCCAAATACCAGATTTATTATCAAACGAGCAACCATAGAATAATAAAATAAATAGTAATATAATTTTATTTTTCATTTATCTAAAAACTCAATTTTCTAATATTTGATCTGATATTTTTTTTAAATAAGAATTAGAATCGGACAATTTTTTTAATAAATTTTTGCCTTCTTCAGTTTTTGAAATTTGCAATAAATATAGTGCTTTCTTTAAAATTAAAAGATCTTTTTGTTCAGGCGGAATAGATAAATCTTGTAGAATATTAAAATAATTAATTATTTTTTCTTCACTGCTCTCCAATTTTTTTTCAAGAATCGTATTTAACGCTAGAATTGAATAAAATTTATTCTTACTTTTTATTATTTCCTCATAAATTTCTTTAGATTTTTCTTTATTATCAGAAGATAAGTAAATATTAGCTTTAATAAATTTTTCAGATAT
>JAOINI010000013.1 GCA_028139285.1 Candidatus Pelagibacter sp.
AATTTTATCGTCTTGTATTTTTAAAATTAAATTTTTAATAAATATTTTTTTTTTAAGACTTAAAAGATCTTTAGTAAATTCTTTCATATGCGTCGAATCTATTTGTATTTTATTTGTATGTAATTCAATTTTTTTAATTTTATAGTCATCGAAATTATAAATACTTTCAAATGAGGGATATAATTTTAGATTATTTATTTTGATGCTAATGTCTTTTGAAAATAAATTACCTTTAGAATTTATTATTTTTAAATGTGGAACTGGAAAAGAACTGTATTTAATAGTTTTAATTTCATTAATTTTTAAGTCATAAGATTGAAACAAATAATCAAAAATAATTTTCTCTTTTTTTTTATAGTCAAAAAAATGAGGGATAGCTATGAAAAGTAATGTTGCGACAAAGAAAACTAGAAAAAGATATCTTATAAAAAAAACAAATTTAAAGAATGTTGAAAATCTGTTGTGAATTGTTTTGAAGATTTTATTTATCATTTTTTTTATTTTTATAACTAGTATATAAATGAAAATTTCAGATTATGAATAGTATAGATAAATTAATAGAAAAACTTAACAAAGAACAAAAAGATGCGGTACTAAGTACTGAGGGTCCTAATTTAATTGTTGCAGGCGCAGGTTCCGGCAAGACAAGAGTTTTGACAACAAGATTAATGCATATAATCAATATTAAAAAAGCATTTCCTAATCAAATACTATGTGTCACGTTTACAAATAAAGCAGCAAAAGAAATGCAAAACCGAGTTATGCAACATTTAAAAGGTAGTGGAAACGCTATTCCTTGGCTTGGAACATTCCATTCAATTAGTGTAAAAATTTTAAGAAGACACGCAGAGGCTCTTGGATATAAAAGTAATTTTACTATTATAGATACTGACGATCAAAGAAAGCTTTTGAGAAATATAGTGAAAGCTGAGGATTTAGATGCTAAGAAATTTTCTCCTCAATTAATCTTATATCATATAGATCAATGGAAAAATAAAGGTTTATTGCCAAAAGATGTTAAACTTGAAAGATCTAGTTTAATTTTAAAATCAATATTAAAAGTTTATGAAATATATCAAAATAAAACAAAAGATTTAAACGCTTTTGATTTTGGAGATTTAATTTTATTTTGTGTGAAACTTTTTGAAGATCATAGAGATATAAAAGAAATTTATAATAAGAACTTTAAATATATATTAGTAGATGAATTTCAAGATACTAACTTTATTCAAAACAAATGGTTAAATTTATTAGTAAACGAAAAAGAAAATATTTGTTGTGTAGGAGATGATGATCAGTCAATTTACAGTTGGAGGGGTGCTGAAATTAAAAATTTTCTTACATTTGATCAGATATATAAAAACTGTAAAGTTTTTAAATTAGAACAAAATTATAGATCCACCAAAAATATATTAGAAACTGCCTCAAACTTAATATCAAATAATTCTAACAGGGTTGGTAAAAAATTATGGTCATCGGCTTCCCAGGGTGAGCTTGTAAAACTAAATTGTTACAGAACAGGAAGAGAGGAGGCACAAGGTATTAGCGACATAATTGAAAAAAAAATTAAAAGCAAATACTCTTTAAATGACACAGCAATTTTAGTTAGAGCAATCTATCAAACTAGAGAATTCGAAGAAAGATTTCTTCAAGTCGGCATCGGTTATCGAGTTTTAGGAGGAATCAAATTTTATGAAAGAGCAGAAATTAAAGATGCAGTATCATATTTGAGAATTATCAATCAAAAATTTGACGACTTAGCTTTAGAGAGAGTAATTTCAGCGCCAAAAAGGGGGGTAGGTGAAAACACACTTAATCAAATTTATAATTTTGGAAAAAAAAATAAATTATGTTTAGAAGATTCTATTATCAAAATTATTGAAAAAGGAGATTTTAAACCAAAAATTAAAATTACATTAAATCAGCTTATCAAGATGATTCAAAAATGGCGAAAAGATTCAATAAATATGAAACATTCTGATTTGCTTAAATTAGTATTAGATGAGTCAGGATACTCGTCAATGCTCAAAAATAAAAAGGATTTAGAAAATGAAAATAGATTAGAAAATTTAAAAGAGCTATTACGAGCAATGCAAGATTACGATAACTTACAAGATTTTTTAGAACATGTTGCTTTAGCCACCTCAATAGATCAAGAATGGGAAGGAGCTAAAATAAATTTAATGACAATGCATGCTGCTAAAGGTTTAGAATTTGACGTCGTATTTCTTCCTGGTTGGGAAGAAGGTCTGTTTCCTCACCAAAAATCTTTAGAGGAGAAAGGAGACTTCGCACTAGAGGAGGAAAGAAGACTTGCTTACGTTGGAATTACGAGAGCAAAAAAAGAAGCTTATTTGTCTTTTGCGATGAAAAGAGCGTATCAAGGAGATTGGATGGACTCTCTACCGTCAAGATTCGTTAATGAAATACCAGATGAAAGTGTTGAGAAAAACGAAATGAGTGAAATTGAAAAAGACGAATTTGAATTAAATCAGGATAATTTCATAGACTTTGATAATGAATACAGAAGTCCCGGGTGGAACAGATATAAAAAAAATAAAATACTTAAATGGAAAAAATAAATAAATTAAGAAAAATTTTAAAAAGAGAAAAAATCGATGGTTACTTAATTCCAAAAAATAACGAGTTTTTTGGTGAGTACGTTCAAGATTACAATGATAGGTTAAGTTATATAAGTAATTTTAATGGGTCTTATGGTTTTGCTTTAATTTTAAAAAAAAAGAATTATTTATTCGTGGATGGAAGATATACACTTCAGGCAAATAAGCAAAGTGGAAATTTTTTTAAAATAATTACATTCCCAAAACAGATGCCTTTTAATCTTTTGAGGAAAAAAAAATATTTAATTGGCTTTGATCCAAAGCTTTTAACTAAAAAAACTTTACAAATATTTTTTGCAAAAAGTAATTGTAAATTTAAACCATTTAATGAAAATCTCGTAGATGAAATTTGGAAAAGAAAAATCCCAAAAAATAAAAATAAATTTTTTATTCTTCCTGAACACTCAGTTGGGGAAAATTATAAATCTAAAATTAATAAGGTGGTTTCTTATCTCAAAAATAAAGGAGCAGATTTTCATTTTATAACTGCAAGTGAAAATAACGCTTGGTTGCTTAATATAAGAGGTAGAGACTCAGAATATTCACCACTTCCAGATAGCTATATTTTAATTGATAAAAATAAAAAAGTAGATTTTTTTTGCGATTTAAAAAAAGTGACTACTTCTTTTAAAAAAAAATTCAAACATGTTAATTTTATAGAATTAAAATTGGCAGGTAAAACTCTATCTAAAATTCATAAAAAAAAATTTATTATCGACATAAATTCTTGTTCAGCTTATTTTGAAAATATCATTCTAAAAAAAAATAAAGTATTAAAATTTCAAGATCCAATATATTCTTTAAAAGCGATTAAAACAAAAAAGGAAATTAAAAATATTAAATTAGCCCATAAGTTAGATGGTGCTGCTCTTACAAAATATCTTTTTTGGCTAAAAAAAAATTTCAGTGAGAAAAAAATTACAGAAATAAGTGGCTCTGATAAACTTTACCAATTTAGGAAAAAAAATAAAAAATTTAAATTTTTGAGCTTTCCAACAATTTCAGGATCGGGTCCAAATGGGGCAATAATTCATTACAAAGCTACAAAAAAAACAAATAGAACTTTAACAAAAGGTGAAATCTATTTAGTCGACTCTGGTGGACAATATGAATTTGGAACAACTGATGTTACAAGAACAATTTCGCTCAACAATTCAAATAAAAGGGTAAAAAATATTTTCACAAGAGTTCTTAAAGGGCATATTGCAGTTGCTGATTTCAAGATTAGGAATGGTACAACTGGTTCTAAGATAGATAGTAAAGCAAGAAAATTTTTGAAACAAATTGGTCTGGATTATTCTCATGGGACCGGGCACGGTGTTGGCTACTTTCTTAATGTTCATGAAGGGCCTCAAGCTATTTCTAAAAGTAATAAAATCAAACTCCAAGAAGGTATGGTCGTTTCAAACGAACCAGGGTATTACGAAAAAAATAAATTTGGCATTAGAATTGAAAACTTAATATATGTAAAAAAAGAAAAAAATAAAAAATATTTTGAAAATTTAACCCTTGCCCCAATAGATAAAGAATTAATTGATATTAATATTCTTAATAAAAATGAGAAAAAATGGATTAACAAATATCATAAAAAAGTATTTGATAGTCTAAAAGGTGCGATGAGTAAAAGTGAAATTTTAGAGCTCAAAAATGCTTGCTCAGCTATTTAAAATTTTTTCCCACTCTTTTTCAGTTATTACTTTAATGCCTAAACTTTTAGCTTGATCTATCTTTTTTTTTGTAGGCTTAGAATTACCTACTATCAAAAAATCCAGTTTTTTTGATATCGATCCTAAAACTTTTCCTCCTTTACCTTCCGCAATTGTTTTAGCTTCAGACCTACTTATACTTTCAAATCCTCCCGTAAACATTAATTTTTTACCAGAAAAAATACCTGATTTTTTTTTAAATGAAATATTTAAGACATTAAGTTGTTTAATTAAATTAAAAACTATCTTAATATTTTTGCTATCAGAAAAGAAATTATCAATTGATTCAATTTGAGTTTGACCTATTCCATCTAAATCAGCCAAATTTTTTAGAATTGCCTCTCTACTTTTGGGTTTGATTAAATTAGAAAATTGTTCAATTGAAACAAAAAAAGACGCCAAAATTTTAGCATTTTCTTGGCCTATGTGTCTTATGCCTATTGAGTATATAAGTCTGTCTAAGCTAATTTTTTTTGATTTATTAATTGCTTGTTTTAAATTCTCCACAGATAATTCACCCCATCCCTCTAAAGATTTAATTTTTTCGTAATTTAATTGAAATATGTCTTTTGGCTCTTTAATCAAACCTAAATTCCAAAATTGATCTACCACTTTTTTTCCTAAGCCATCAATATTAAATGCTTCCTTAGATACAACATGCTTTAATTTCTCTCTTGCGGTAAATTTACAATCATATCCCCTCGTGCATCTTCTTACTGCATCCTCTTTTTTAGTACTTTTGCTAATTTCTTTTATTGTAGATGAACCGCACAAACATTTTTCAGGAAAAACAAATTTTTTACTACTTTTTAATCTTTTTGAGGCATCTACCTTTAAAACTTGAGGAATAACATCTCCAGCTCTTTGAATTTGTATTACGTCACCTATTCTAATATCTTTTCTTTGAATTTCCTCTTCGTTATGTAGTGTTGCATTCGATACAACTACACCACCAACTGTAACTGGCTCAACTTTAGCTACAGGCGTAATTGCGCCAGTTCTTCCTACTTGAATAATAATATCTTTAATTTTTGTAACTGCTTTCTCTGCTGAAAATTTGTAAGCAATTGCCCATCTTGGAGAGCTAGATGTTGATCCTAATCTTTTTTGTAAATTTAAATTATTTACTTTGAAAACTAAACCATCAATATCATAATCTAAGGAAGACCTTTGTGCATCAATTACACTATGTTTTTTCTCTATTTCGTCAATATTTGAAGTAATTTCTGATAATGGATTAACTGAAAAACCCCAGCTTGATATTTTAGATAAAAATTCTGATTGATTTATAAACTTCATTGGTTCAATTGCACCAAATCCATAAGCAAAATATTTAAGTGGAATCTTTGAAGTTTCACGAGGATCTTTTTGTCTTAGAGATCCGCCTGCAGCGTTTCTTGGGTTTGCAAATTTTTCCTTAATTTTGAAAAAATCTTTTTTACCTATAAAAACCTCACAACGAATCTCAAGAAGTCTAGGGATATCATCCCCTTTAATATTTTTTGGTATTTTTGATATTGTCTTAAGATTTTCTAGAATATCTTCCCCTGTAATTCCATCTCCCCTGGAAAGACCCTTAACTAAATTTCCATTTTCATAAATTAGTGTTGCCGAAATCCCATCTATTTTTGGTTCACAATAAAACTCAATATTATTTTTATAATCATTTAAATAGTTTTTAATTTTTTTTATGAAATCAATCATGTCTTTTTTATCAAAGGCATTTGATAATGATAGCATTGGTTTTAAATGCTTTATCTTTTTAAATTTTTTTGCTGGCGGAGATCCTACTAAGTTATCAATTAATTTTAAGTCTTTTAAAAATTGATGTTTCTCTTGTAAATTAATTATTTCTTTTTTAAGTTCATCATAATCTTTATCCGAAATTACTGGATTGTCCTTATTAAAATAAAGCAAATTATGTTTTTTTAATTCTGCTATTTTTTTTTTGAAGTTTTTTGTAACGGCATTTTTATTTATCATCAAATTTACTTAATTTTTTTAATAATTTTTTTATACCAGCTATCATCCTTTTTAATAACTTGATTGTTAGTAAATTTATAATTTTTATTTAAAATTTTATATGATTGCTTGTACCATTCACTCGAATTGTAATTATATCCTAAAATATTTGCATATTTTTTAGCCTCATTTTCTAAACCAAGGTGATAATGAATTTCTACTAAACGGTGAAGCGCTTCCTCCACAAAAATGGTTTTATCATAATTATTGATAATAATTTTTAATCTTTGAATCGCAGGCACCCATTTTTTAATTGAAATATAATACTTTGCCACATAGAGTTCTTTAGCGGCAATTTGATTTTGAATTAAGTCTTTTTTAAACTTAAGATCTATCGCATATTCGGTATTTGGATAATTTTTAAGAAAAAATTCTATTTTTTTATCAGCTTGTAATAAAGGTTTAAGATCTTTTTTTTCGTCACTAATTTGTTCAAAATAAATTACAGCCTCAAGAAAATGTGCATAAATTATATTTTTATCTGAGGGATATGTTTTAAAATATCTCTCTAAATTTTCAGTAGCTTCTTCGTAAAAATTTAATCCATAAAGTGAGAAAATTGACATAATTGCAGATTTTGCTGCAAACTCTACTTCTTCAAAATTTAATTCTGCTTCCGAGAACTTTTTGTTAGCAAAAAAAAAATCATTTATTTCAAATGCAGCTAAACCTTCTTTGTACAACTCATATGGATTAGTTTTTTCCAAGGGTTGATAAATAATTTCTTTCTCATTTTTTGAACAAGCGTTAAATATGATTAAATAAAGCAAAATTATAGATATTTTTCTCAGCATGTTAAATTAATAACAGATTAAAATTAAAATTATATGTTAAAAATATAATCTAGGCGCTTACTGCTAATTTTATTGGTTGTGAATTGTCAACCTTTTTTGAAACAACATCATCTTTAAGTTCAAAAACTGATATACATGATTTCGTATCCAATAGTTTATTTAAAAACGTATTTGTCAGAGCATGACCTCCTTGGTAGCAAATTACTTTACCAAGAACTCTGTAACCTGATAAAAGGAAATCTCCAGCTAGGTCTAAAATTTTATGATTTACAAATTCCTTCTCATTTCTTAATCCTTGATCATTTAGAACTTTATCATTATCAACTACAAGTGCATTTTCCAAAGAACCTCCTTTTGCCAAACCAATTTTTTTAATTTTCTGAATATCTTCAAATAAACAGAAGGTTCTTGACTCGCATATTTCTTTTAAATCATCAATTTGAAAATTTATTTTATTATTTTGATTTCCAATAATTTTATTCTTATAACTCAACTTGAAATTTACTTCAAACGACTGATTATTAGGCTCTATAGAAATATTTTTTTCACCATCACTTAGTGAAATTTTTTTTAAAATTTTAAGATATTTTCTTTTTTTGTTTAAAGTTTTAAGTTCAGTTTTTTTAAAAGTTTCTACGAAATCTCTAGCTGAGCCATCCATAATCGGAACTTCCTCACTATTTATTTCGATTACAGCATTATCAATTTCTGAAACATAAAGGGCTGCAAGCAAGTGTTCAACAGTTGAAACTTTTGTGCCAGATTTATTTTCTAAAGTTGTACATAATTTTGCAGATGAAACACTTTTATAATTTGCCGAAATAACATTATCTTTTTGCAAGTCTATTCTCTTAAATACTATACCTTGGTCTTCGACCCCCGGGTGAATTGTCATTTCTGCCTTTTTCCCAGAATGCAGACCTATGCCGCTAAAAAAGATTGGTTTTGTAATAGTTTGTTGGTATATGCCTAACATGAACAACGTTATACATAACTATTCTGAAACCATTAAAACAACTAATGTTTCTAAAAAAAACAAAATTTAATCAAATAAGTAATTGAATAATCTTGCTAATATTGACTTTTTTTCTGAGATAAAAGGCACTGCCTCTTTTTTCCACCCAAATTGAACAATTTCATTTGCATTTAGATACAAATTGTTGAACTCCTCATTTTCAATAATTCTCAAAATAAAAACACTATTCTTTGACAAGAAAAATTTAAAAGAATTTATAAACTTTTTATGAATCATAATATCATTTAATTTTAAAAAGATTACTGGGTTTTTTTCCAAGAAATATTTCATATTTATATTTTTTAATAAAATAATTTCAGAGAGTTCTTCGATTCTGGCCTTTGCAATATTAGTTATTAATTTTTTACTTATTTTACGATAGTTGTCATTTTTAAAGTAATTTGTTTCAATTAAATCTTCTGATTTGTTATTAGAAAAATCTGAGTTATTTAAAATATTTTTAATAGTATCGATTTTTAATCCTGTTACTTTTGAAATATCATAAATAATTAAATTTGAGCCAAATTTAAATTCTTGAGTATATTTCAAAGATGAGTTTTCTATAAAAATAACTTTTGAAACATCCTCACTTATTTCAATCTTAAATAAGTTATTAATATTATAATTTGACTTAATCAGAGTAGCTCCCTCTATAAAATTTTTCGAAATAATTTTTTTAACTTTTAAATTACACTCATTAAAAATTTGTTGAAGATTTTGATGATCATTATTATTTATTAAAAAAAATGATAATTCATGACAATAAGAATTTCCGAATAAACCAATAGGTAAATTCATCATCTCTTTATCATCAAGAACAAATTTAGTATTAAAGATATGTAAAATTGTTTTTTTATTTTCTATTTCATTAATTTTTGATTTCAAAAAATTTAAAATATAAGTTATATTTTCTTTCATCAATTGGGATCCATTTAGTTTTTTGTGTCCTGAAAAACTTATTATAGAGCAATCAAAATTATCGATAATTATCACTGCATGTTTAAAAATAAAATTTAATTTTTTTTCTAATAAATAAATCTTCTCTTTAAAAATAGTTAAAATCAAATTATAATCAAATATCTTGTTATCTTTAATGCCCTGAATTGGAATATTCTCTATAAAAATAATTTTTGAATTATTATCGTCAACACTTTCAACTACAACAAAAACAAATTCAGAATTATTTATTTCAATGAATAAATTAAGAGGATTTATTTGCATAAACTATTTTAGAATAATTTGATTATTAATTCTATAATCAAAAATTTTATATTTTCTAAAATTAATCTGATCTTTTAAATCAATAAAATTCTTTAAACTTGTCTCATAGTTTTTAATTGGTAATTTAATTGTTTGTTTATCTTTTGTCACAATATCCCATCTTTTGGACTCAAATAAATAAAATTTAACAATTTCATTAAAGGGAAAATTAATTTTTTTTAATACTTTATAGAAATCTGTGAAGCTTCCGCTATCAGCATATACAATAGGCAAATTACTAAATTCCTCTAACTCAAAAAAGTTAATTGTTTTTCCGCTTTTAGTATAAAATTTTTTTTCTGCTTTATTTTGAATTATTGCGATGGGTAAATTTTCATATACTTTAATTCTTATTTTATTTGGAAAAATTTTTTTTATTTCAAAACTTTCAATTATATCTAATTCTTTTAAATTTAATTCAATATCTTTTTTTTTTAGTAAAAAAAGATTCGTCTTATATAAAAATGAAAGTTTGTTTTTAAGTATTTTCTCGTCGATAAAATTATTATTTTCAACATAAATTTTTTCTATATTTAATCTAGGGTTTAAATTTATATTTTTCTGAATATTATACGAGCTTAATAGTAACAAGAGAACCAAGGCAAACAAAATTCTTTTTTTCATCGATTGATACTTGCATCTAATAAAATCTTTTCCACTAAATCTTCAAAAATTATTCCAGAATATCTTGAAATTTCTGGTACTAGAGAAAGACTTGTCATCCCAGGCTGTGTATTTAATTCCAGTAAATAGAATTTATTTTTATAAAATTTAAAATCAGTTCTAGTAACGCCCCTACAGTTCAATGCTTTATGAGCCCTTTGTGCCAATTTTAAAACTTTAAAATAATTTTTTCGACTAAGTCTTGCTGGCATGATGTGTTTCGTTTTTGCCGCTTTGCTATACTTAGCCTTATAGTCATAAAATTGCCTTTTCGGAACAAGTTCAATCGCCCCTAATACTTTATTATTAATTACTGCTACTTGTATCTCCTGTCCTCCAATATAATTTTCAAACATTAATTGATCGTATTTTCTGAAGAGTAAATTTGTAGATATATTTAAATCTTTTAAATTTTTAATAATCTTCACCCCTAAACTTGAACCCTCATTTATTGGTTTGATAACTAAAGGGAAATTTAATTTTTTTTTAGCAAAAAATTTTTTAAAATCTTTATTTTTTAGCTTATTTTTTGTTAAAGAAAAATATTTTGGAGTTAAAATTTTATTTTTGATGAAAAGCTCTTTTGAAATTATTTTATTCATAGCATTATAGGAAGTAACAACGCCTGAGTGAGTATAGGGTATTTTTAAATACTCAAAATAACTTTGAGCAATTCCATCCTCCCCGCCTTTGCCATGTAATGCATTAAAAATTACATCTGTTTTCGATTTATTTATTAAGTTAAGGTTTTTAAATTTTGGGTCGAATGTAGAAACTTTATATTTTTTTTTTTTAAGTGCTTTAATGCATGCTCTTCCGCTAGCTAAACTTACCTCTCTCTCACCCGAGGCACCACCAACTACAACTAAAACATTTTTGAATTTTCTTTTAATCACCAATTATTTTGATCTCTAATTCGAGATCAATTCCTGTTTTTTTGCTTACTGTCTCTTTAACTTTAATTATTAATTTTTCAATGTCTGATGCACTGGCTTTTCCTTTATTTATAAAAAAATTGCAATGTTTTTTAGAAACTTCAGCATCACCTTCTTTGAAACTATCACACCCAGATTGTTTTATTAATTGCCATGCTTTTTGATTTTTATTTAAATTTTTGAAAGTGCTTCCGCAAGTTTTTACTTGGCTTGGTTGAGTAAGCTTTTTTCTTTGGATAAGTTCATGCTGTTTTTTTTCAATAATTTCTTTTGATTGCTCTTTTCCTTTTAATTTTACAGAGGTTATTATTAATCCACTAGATAAATTTGATCCCCTGTAAAAAAATTTGATTTCGTCTCTTTTGATTTCTTTTTCTTTACAACTTTGTAAATCAATGGCTTTGATAGACACTAAAACTTTAGAAATATCATTTTCGTAACACCCACTATTCATTATAATTGCACCTCCTAAAGAGCCGGGTATACATGAGAGAAACTCAAGATTTCCAATACCATTTTCTTTGGCAAAATTGGAAACTTTTCGGTCAAGTGCTGCGGCACCCGCTTCAATTACATTTCTTTCAGCTAATTTAATTTTTGAAAAAGGTGGGCCAAGTTTAATAACAACTCCTCTAATTCCATTATCTCTTATAAGCAAATTAGAGCCAGCTCCAAGAATTGTTAACTTTAACTTATTTTGTTTATTTTCTTCTAAGAAGTCAATTAATTGTTGTTTGCTTTTTGGTTTAAATAGATATTCAGCTGGACCTCCTAAATTGAACCAGCTATAACTAGAAAGATTTGTTTTGTTGGAAATATTTTCGCCAAATTTTTTTATTAATTCCTGATTTGATCTCATACAATAGCTTTAAGCTCTTTCATCCATTTTGAAACTAGACCTGCTCCCATTCCAATTATTATCTCATTATTTTTCAAATTATTTTTTATAAATTTATTTAATTCATTTTGACCTTTTATTACAACCACTTGGCAATTTGAAAGTGTTGAAATAGATTTAGCAAATTTGGTCTGGTTATACTTAAGATTCTTTCTTTCCCCAGCTTCATATAAAGGACAAAGAAGAACTATATCTGAATTTCTGAAAGATTTAGCAAACTCCTTTTTAAGTGATAATACTCTTGAATAACGGTGAGGTTCAAAAACAGAAATAATATTTTTGTTTTTATAAACATTTTTAACTCCTTCTAAAATAGACTTTATTTCTGTTGGGTGATGAGCGTAATCATCGTAAAATTCATTTTGGTTTTTTGTAAATATTTTAGTCATCCTTCTTTGTACGCCGCTAAATTTTTTTAAAGATTTTTTTATAATATTGATATTTACACCTAAATTAATACATATGGATATAGCAGCAGCTGCGTTCAGAACATTATGTCTTCCTAATAATTTCAAGTGGATGTTCTTTATTTTCTTTTTTTTTTTAAAATTTTTAAAACTCAAATCAAAAATAGAATAATCTATTTTGTATCTTATATTCGAAATTTGATAATTTGCACTTTTACTCTGACCATAGGTAAGAATATTTTTATTTTTGACTATGCTTAAAATTTTTTTAATATTTTTATCATCTACACATACTATTGCTTTGCCGGTAGGGGGTGTTTTTTCAATAAATTTTAAAAATGAATTTTCTAAATTTTTAAAATTTTTGTAAAAATCTAAATGTTCAAAATCGATATTAGTAATAATTGAATAATTTATGGGCAGTTTTAAAAAACTGCCGTCTGACTCATCGGCCTCTAAAATAGCCCATTCTCCCTTGCCAAGCTTAGCATTACTTTTAAATGAGTTTATTACTCCTCCATTAATAATAGTTGGATCTAATTTTTGATCAGTTAATATTTTTGAAACTAATGACGTAGTAGTTGTTTTTCCATGGGATCCGGTAATGATAATATTCTTTTTTAGAGAAACAACATCAGCTAAAACATCAGCTCTTGAATAAATTGGAATTTTTTTACTTTTAGCATATTTAATTTCATTATTATTATCTTTTATTGCTGACGATTTCACTAAAATTGTAGAATTTTTAATATTTTTTTTTGAATGACCTATGAAAACTTTTATTCCAGATCTTGAACAAACTATTGTATTTTTATTTTTATTTTGGTCACTTCCTTGAATTCTAAAACCTAGATTTTTCATTACTAAAGCTAAACCACTCATGCCTATACCGCCGATGCCTACGAAATGGATTAATTCTTTTTGTCCCAGATTAATTTTTTTCATTTAAAATTCTATCTAATACTTTATCAATATTCTTATAGACATGTTTGTCAGAATATTGTCTTTGATTTGCACTAATTTCATCTAATTTTGATACATTTACATAAATTTCTTTTAAAAGACTGAAAAGTTTGTCTTTTAAATCTTTTTCCTCCACTAAAAAAGAGAATTTTTTATTTTTATAAAAAGTGGCATTTTTTAATTGATGGTTATCTACTGAGGAGGGAAGTGGAATAGATATGAAGGGTATATTTGCATTTGTAAGCTCGGCTAACACTGAAGAACCAGATCTGGTTATTGCTAAATTTACTTTTGGGAAAAGTTCAATGATGTTTTTACTAAAATTGAATAATTCATATTCTATTTCTAAACTTTTATAAAACGAGCTAAGTTCTTGTTCTTGGTCAGGTAAACACTGCTGTATTATCTTTGTTGGGATCCCAGCTTCAGAGCACTGTTTAAAAATTTGAGGTAAAATTTCTCCAAATATTTTAGCTGCTTGACTGCCTCCAAGTACAAGTATTTTAAGTTTTTTTTTCTCCTTTTCAGTGTCAAATGAAAAATTTATAATTTCTTTATTAATTATATTTCCAACTTCGATAATCTTAAAATCATACTTCGGTTTAATTCCTTCGAGTTTTTTTGTAGAAACTAAAATTTTTTCAGCGTATGGAATTAATTTTTTATTTGCTCTTCCAATTATTAAGTTATTTTCATAAATAACAAACTTTACTCTTAAAATTGCTGCCGCAATACAAATCGGAAAAGATGCGTAACCACCCATTCCAAAAATTATGTTTGGTCGATAAGATAACAGGAATATCAATGATCTTAATATTGAATAGAATATCAAAAATAAAGAGAATATTATTGAAAAATAATTCTTTTTGTTTAATGGTGACGACAAAAAAACTGAGACATTTTTTTTATCTTTTTCATTTAAAAAATTATATCCCCTTTTGTCAGTTATAATTTTCACACTGTATTTTTTTTCAAGCAAAAAGTAGGCCAAATTTATACCAGGTAATACGTGCCCTCCAGTTCCCCCTGCAGCAATTAAAGCTTTAATATTTTTATTCATAAAAATTAATTTTATTTTTTGTGTAATTCAAAATTACACCTGCAAGTATTGCACTTCCAACAAGAGATGATCCTCCGTAGCTAAGAAACGGTAGCGTCATACCAGTTGTAGGTATTAAATTAGTATTTACACCAACATGGATAAAAGTTTGAAATATTAATAAAGTTGCAAGACCACAAAGAGAAATTTTTATTAGTTGATCTTTTTGATTTATACAGTGTTTAATAATTCTAAATGAGATAAATAAAAATATTAAAATAATTATAATTGAAATTATTGATCCATACTCCTCAGAAATAATTGCTATAATATAATCAGTGTGAGCCTCTGGCACTCTCTCTTTTAAAATTCCTTCTCCCATTCCTTGACCAGTTAATCCACCAAGCTTTATTGCATCCAATGCTGAAGAGGATTGAAATTTATCACCTTTACTTGGATCTATAAATGAAACTAAACGATTTAGAATATATCCAAATTTATCTGGCAATAAATATAATATCAAACTAATGGTGATTAGAAATATCGAAAAGAAACTCAAAATATAAAATAAGCTTACGCCAGAGATAAACACAGTAGCTATCCAACTTCCTACTAATAAAATAGATTGGCCAAGATCTGGTTGGTCAATTAAAAGAATTATCACTGATGATAGAAGTAAAAAACTGAAAAAATATTTTATTTGGGAATTTTGAAACTTTTCAATTGTTAAAATATTTACAGTCACTAAAATAAAAAATGGTTTTAATATTTCTATAGGTTGTAATCTAAAAAAGTAAAAGTCTAACCATCTTTTAGCCCCTTTTACTTCGACTCCCATCAAGGGGACTAATGCTAGAAAAATAAATGATACTATAAATAAAGGTATCATCATTCTTTTCAATACAGATGTTTCTATAATTGAAATCAAAATCATAATTATCAATGATAAAGATGTAAAAGTTAAATGTTTTGAAAAAAAGAAATAATAGTCTTTATTTAACCGTTCGCCAGCTAACGAGGATGTTGATGAGAAAGAGAAAAATAATCCAAGAGAAAACAAAATGATAAATGAAAAAAAAATTTTTTTATCAATATTTCGCCAATAGTTTGATAAACTTAATTTAAATATATTTTCTTGCATATAGCTTACTTAATTTTTTAAATTCTTCACCTCGTTTTTCAAAATTCAAGTATTGATCAAAAGATGCAGATGAGGGGCTTAACAATATTGTGTTGTTTTGTTTATTTGAATTTTGTATGTCTTGAAAAATTTTAATAATCGATTTTTTAATAGTTCCTGCCTCATAAAATGTTATTTGATGTCTAATTTGTTTTTTAAAAAAATTAATATTTTTTCCAATAATATAAGATTTAAGAATATTTTTTTTTAGTTTTTTAAGAACAATTTTGTCATTTTTTTTTGGAATTCCTCCAAGAATCCAGTAGATATTTTTTGAATTTTTTAAGGCAAATTTAGTCGATTGAAATGAGGTTGCTTTTGAGTCATTTATAAAAATACAATTCTTTTTTTTCATAAATATCTCATATCTATGTGGAAGACCAACAAACGTATTTAAAGAATTGAAAAAGGACTTTTCGCTTATTTTAAATAGTTTTGAAAGCTCATAAACAAAAGACATATTTTCATCATTCATATTGAGTCTTAAATAATTATTTTTTAATTTAAATTTTAGGTTGATATATTTTTTTAAATTTGGAACGATTAATCTTCCTAATAATTTTTTTTCTTTAAATAAATATTTGAAATTTTTGTTGATAAGAGCAAAATGTTTTTTATTCTGATTTGCAAAAATTTTAAATTTAGAATTTATATAATCTTTCATATTTATATGCCAATCAAGATGATCATTTGTGATGTTTAATAATATTGCATAATTAGGTTTTATGAATTTTGAGTAAGAAAGTTGGAATGATGAAGCTTCGATTATCATAGTATCCTTTTTATTTATTTTGAGACTAAGAACTGGCGCTCCAATGTTTCCGCCTAAAACTGGACGATATTTTGTCTTTTTAAGAATATGTGCCAAAATTTTGCAAGTTGTCGATTTACCATTAGTTCCTGTGACCACAATGCTTTTAGAAAATTTTTTAACTAAAAAAAAAAGGTCTAGGTCTGTAATTATTTTTTTTCTATATTTTACGAGATTATTTTTATTTTTAGATTTTCTTAAACTTATTCCTGGGCTTAATATAATATAATCTACATCTCTTAAAGTTTTGTTTAAATTTTTAGTTCTTTTATTCCTATATAAATTTTTATAAATGTCATCCCATACTTGAAAGTTTTTAATACCATTTTTCTTAAAGAAATTTACTACTGATTTACCTGTTAGGCCTAGTCCATAAACTAAAAATGAATAATGCTTAAGATTTTTTTTGGATATCATCAACTATCTTAATTTCAATGTAGCTAAACCTATTAAAGCAAGAATAATAGCAATTATCCAAAATCTAATTACGATGGTAGATTCTGCCCAGCCTTTTTTTTCAAAGTGGTGGTGGATAGGTGCCATTTTAAAAATTCTTTTTCCTGTAAGTTTAAAAGATATTACTTGAATAATAACTGAGACCGTCTCTAAAACAAATAACCCACCTACGATTGCTAATACTATTTCATGTTTCACTATTATCGCAATAGCTGCAAGAGATCCTCCTAAAGATAAAGAACCCGTATCTCCCATAAAAATTTTTGCTGGTGGTGCATTATACCAAAGAAAACCTAAACAAGCTCCAACAATCGAACCGCAAAATATTGATAACTCACCAACATCAGGAATATATTGTATTTGTAAATATTCTGAAAAAATTGTATTTCCAACAACATAAGAAATTAGTGTATAAGAAAGAGCAACTAACATTACAGGTACTGTTGCTAAACCATCTAGCCCATCTGTTAAATTTACCGCATTTGAAGCTCCAATAATGATAAACAAGCCAAATGGAATAAAAAATATTCCCATATTTATAATTAGATTTTTAAAAAAAGGAAAATAAAGATCAAATAGATAATCATGGGAAGAATATTTTACTAAGATAAATAATGCCAGAGCACTAATTAATAATTGACCTACAAATTTATATTTTGATTTTAAACCGCTTGAATTCTTATATTTAATTTTTAACATATCATCCAAAAGGCCTAGTCCACCAAGACTTAGAGATACAAACACTAATGTCCAAATATAAATATTATTTAAATCCGCCCAAAGTAAAGTGCTTAGTAAAATGCCAATTATTATAATCACTCCTCCCATAGTTGGAGTGCCAGATTTTTTTACAATATGATCAATTGGTCCATCTTGTCTGATTGGCCCAGTAATCATTTTTTCAGAGAATATTTTAATTAAAGGTCCTCCAATTATAAAAACTATTATTAAGGAGGTCATTACAGCTAGGCCTGTTCTAAAAGTTAAATATTTAAAAACATTGAAAAAAGAATATTGATCAATTAACGAGGTAAAAAAATGAAATAGCATTACAAACCCTTTATAATTTTTTTACTTAAATTATTTAAACCAGTAGCATTAGATCCTTTGATCATTAAGTAGTCATTATTAGCTATAATGTTATTTAAAGTAAAATCCACATCTTCTTCTTGTTGAAAAATATTTCCACGCTTTTTCTCAGAAAGATTTTTATAGGTTGTTAGAGTTTTTGTGCCTTTAATAAACACTTTATCAATATCTGAATTGTTAATAACTTTCGACAGTTTTTTGTGCAGTGTCTCAGATTTGTTACCTAATTCGAGCATATCACCTAATAATAAATATTTTTTAAATTTTTCTTTTTTAATTGAATCAAAGTTTTTAATTGCATTTTTGACTGATAGTGGATTTGCATTATAGCTTTCATCAATTAATTTAAAATTTTTTTTATATCTCTTAACATTGTAAATTTTCCCTCTGCCCTCAGATGGTTGAAAATTTGTAAATCGATAAGCCGTTTTAAAAAGATTTAAATTTAAAACTTTTAACAAAGTTAGTGTTGCTAGAACATTATGTATATTTTGATTTTTAATTTTTAATTTAAGATTTTGACCACTTATTTTCAGAGTTAATTCTTTTTCTTTTTTAGTTCTTTTAATACTGATTGGATGAACGTCAGATTTTTTATTAATTCCAAACGAGAGGACGCTTAAATTTTTTGATATTGCTCTTTTTTTAAAATAATTAAAATATTTATCATCTCGATTTAAAATTAAAATACCATCTTTTTGAATATTGTTAATTATCTCACCTTTAGCCTTTGCTATTCCATTTAGATTTTTGAAATTTTCAATATGCGCTTCTCCAATATTTGTAATAATTCCTACATGTGGTTTGATCAGATTTGAAAGTGAATGAATTTCACCTACTTTACTCATTCCAACTTCAAAAATACCAAACTGATGAGCTACATTTAATTCGGATAAACTTAGAGGAACTCCTAAGTAATTATTAAAAGATTTCGGCGAACTAAAAGTTTCTCCAAAACTGTCTAACTGATCTTTTATTAAATTTTTTAAAGAAGTCTTACCTGCGCTTCCTGTAATTGCAATTATTTTTGCTTTGGATTGAGCTCTTTTTTGTGATGCAAAATGATTTAAAAAACTGGTTTCACTTTCAACTTTAATAATTTTATTTTTATGTTTTGTTATATTTTTAGAAGAAACAATATATCTTGCCCCCTTTTTTAAAGCTTGAGATATAAATTTTACCCCATCGTTATGCTTTCCTTTTATCGTTAGAAAAATATTATTTTTTTTTAATGTTCTTGTATCTATTGATAAGCCATGAAAGTCCTTCACAACTATTTTCTTCATTTTTTTTATTATTTCTTTGTTTTGTTTGAAATTAAGATCCTGATTTGATATTTTTTTTTTATTTACTTTTAAATTTTCAATAATTTTTTTATCTGAAATTTTAATAATCTTATTTTTATAAATTTGTTGGTTTTCATGGCCTTTACCAGCAACTAATATCAATTCGTTCGGCTCTGCATTGTTAATTGCTGTTTTAATTGCTTTCGTTCTGTTGGCAATATTAAAACAATTATAATTATTTATATTTTTAATAATTTCTCTCCTAATTTTTTCTGGTTTTTCATTTCTTGGGTTGTCGTCAGTAACATAAATGTTTTTACAATGTTCGTTTGCTATTTTTGCCATCAAAGGTCTTTTTTTGAAATCTCGATCCCCTCCACATCCAAACACCAAAGATAAATCGGAGTTGTAAGAATTTTTTAGAGCATTGATAGATTTTAATAGTGCATCAGGAGTATGAGCAAAATCTACAAAGGCTCTGATATTGTTTGGGAAAGTTTTTATAAGTTGCAATCTCCCATTAATATCTTTTACTTTTTTTATTATCCTTAAAATTTTATTTTCTTTTAAATTACATTTTTTAGCTGCCTCAACAGCCATAGAAAGATTTTTAATTTGAAAATCATTAAATTTGTGTCCAAATAATTTATCTAATTTAACTTTGGTTCTATTAATATCAATCAAACTTAATAATCTTGTTTTTGAAATTCTTTTTATATTTGAAAATTCTTTAATTGATTTATCAATAATGATTGATTTTTTTGGATGAATAATATTTTTAAACAGATGCATCTTTGCATTTAAATAAGATTTCATTGTTTTATGGTAGTCCAAATGATCTTGACTAAAATTTGTGAAAATTCCAACCTTCAAGTTTAAATGATCCATTCTTTTTTGATGTAAACCATGACTCGATGCTTCTATGATTACATTATCTATCCTTTTTTTTTTAATATTTTCTAGGGACTTATGAAGCAAAATCGTATCCGGTGAAGTAAGATTAGATTTGATCAATTTTCCTTTAAATTTAATTCCTAATGTTCCTATTGACGCGACAGGAATTTTATTAAGTGACAATATTTGATAGAACAAGTCTGCTACAGAAGTTTTTCCGTTAGTTCCAGTAACAGCAATAATATTTTTTGGTTTAAGTTTATAATACTTTGAAGAAATTTCACTCAATAAATATCTAATATTAGATATTTTTAAAACTAGTAGAGATTTGTTTTTATATTTACAATTTTTTGAGCAAATAATTACAGATGCACCTTTTTTAATTGCTTCATTAATAAATTTTTCACCATTTAATCGACTCCCTTTAATTGCAAAAAAAATATAACCCTTTTTTACTTTTTTACTATCAGTCGCAAGGCCATTAATCTTAATTTTTTTTTTTTCTTTTGGAAGATTTTTAATTAATGTTTTCAGCAACATAATGCTTATTAAATTCCTCGCTTTTTATGGCTAAAATTGGTCCGATTTTCTCTATTATTTTGCCAGTTACATATGCTGAATTCCAACCCGCCTCGTTTCTGGTTCCTTTTATCTTAACTCCTCTGTAGTCATAAATTAGATCTTTTGCTACTTTTGGATCTTCGAGCATAACTAGCAAAACATATTTAGGTTTTTGTGAAGGGAAAATAGATATAAAAGTGTTTAAATTTTCTTTTTTATTACCATAATTTTGTGAAGTACCAGTTTTTCCACCAACATAATATCCATCTACATCAGCTAAACTAGCAGTGCCATTTTCATCAGTCACAACTTTTCTTAAAATATCTATTATTTCAAGACTAGTTTTTTCAGAAATTAATCTTTTGGTTTCATAAATTTTGTCATTTTTAATTATATTAGGTTTGATCATTTTTCCACCGTTAACTAGAGATGCATATACTGCAACTGCTTGTAAAGGAGTTGTAGTAATCCCATGGCCAAAAGAAACTGTTTCTAATTTACATTTATTCCATTTAAAATTTATTGGATTTCCAACTTCTTCTAATTGTAAATCTGGTCTTTTGAGTATTTTTGTATTTTTAATGAATTGCTTAAACTTTTCTTCACCCACTTTTCTTGCAATTAATAAAGTTCCAATGTTTGAAGATCTTATCAAAATATCTTCAACTGATAAATTCTTCGGAAATTCTTTAATATCTGAGATTTTATGATTAGAGCATTTTATTTCTTTAGGTATATCCTGAATAATAGTATTTGGTTTTACAATGTTGTTTTCTAAAGCTAATGCAATTGTAAAAGTTTTAAAAATTGAACCTAATTCATAAACGCCTTTTGTAATTTTGTTGATATATCTTTTGTCTTTTATATTTGATCTTAAATTAATATCAAAATTTGGAAGTGAAACTAAAGATAAAACTTCCCCAGTGTTTATGTCCATTAATAATGACCCTCCACCAGTTGCCTTGAAGGTAATGAGAGCTTTATTTAATTCCTCGCTTATAATATGTTGTATATTGGTATCTAGAGTCAATTCAAGTGGCCGACCTTTTAAACTTTCATTTTTTAATTCTTTATCAAAGTATTTTTCAACACCTGAAATCCCATAATTATCATAATCAACTTGTCCTATTACGTGACTAAAAAGATTTGCATGCGTATAAATTCTTGATTGAAAAGGCTCAAAAATTATACCCTTTTCGCCCAAAGCCCATAATGTTTCTTTTTCGTTTTGAGTAAGGCGTTTTTTCAAATAAAAATATTTCTCTCTATCTAAATTTTTTTCAATTTGTTTTACAGACAGTTCTGGAAAATTCAATCTTATCTTAATCAAAAAATTTTCTTTATTTTTTATAAGTTTAGGGTTAACTGCTGCATGAAAAGACTTAACATTTCTTGAAACCAAAATTCCGTTCCTATCAACAATATCACGTCTTAATAAATTGAAATTTTCAGAAGAATTATTTTG
>JAOINI010000014.1 GCA_028139285.1 Candidatus Pelagibacter sp.
GCTCAAAAGGAATTGATTGGGTTGCAGATCAATTAAGCAAACTATTTAAAAAAAAAAGATTACCAAAATTATTAATGCTCACTAAAGGATTAAGTATTTACAAAAATAATTTTGAGCTTTTGGTAGATAAACTTGAAAGATTGTTATCGGAGAAAGGTATTAAAGAAATAAATATTTCAGCAGTAGGAGGGCCTTGTTTAGCAGCTGGCTTAGCTAATAGAATCCACAGCAGCGTTGTTATAGCAAATAAAGATATTAATACCGCAAAAAAAATAGCTAATATGCTAAATACTAATTATTATCACACTTCATACTCAAATGATTTAAATGGTGTAGAGGTATCAGCTGCGATAAAAAATATTTTTTCTATGGCTGTTGGCGCAGCTAAAGGTTTATGTGGTAAAAATATCTCCAGTGAAGTTAGAGAAAAGAATTATTTAAATACAGCTTCAGCCTTGATAAAACAATCAATTTTCGAAATGGAGATTTTTGTAGAACATCTTAAAGGAAAAAAAGAGACTGTAAAAGGACTAGCGGGGTTAGGTGATTTGTACGTAAGCTCAGGTGGAGGAAGAAATGCAAAAATGGGAGCCTATATCGGAGAGGGACTAACATTTTCTGAAGCAAAAAAAACAAAAATGGAAAAAGTTACTGTTGAGGGTGCTGACTTAGCTAAAGAGATCGCAAAGAAAGTAAATGAAGATTTTAATGAAAAACAATTACCTTTAATGCTGGGTATGATTAATGCTATTGTTGAAGACAAAAAACTCGAGTTAAACTGGGAGGCTTTTAGATGAAAAAATTTATCATTTCAATTGATGCAGGAACAACTTCTAATAGATCAATTTTATTCGATATAAAAGGTAATCCAGTTTTTTCTTCACAAAAAGAATTTACTCAATATTTTCCAAAAAGTGGTTGGGTAGAACATAATGCAGATGAAATTTGGAAAACAACAATAAAAACTCTTAAAGACGTAATACAAAAAGCCAGAAGTTTAAAAGGTAAAATTTTAAGTATTGGAATCACCAATCAAAGAGAGACTACAGTTTTATGGGATAAGAAAACAGGAAAACCTGTTTACAAAGCTATTGTTTGGCAAGATAGAAGAACTGAAGAATTTTGTAAAAAGTTAAGAAAGCAAAATAAGGATACAATGGTTTTTAATAAAACTGGCCTTTTGATAGACTCATATTTTTCAGGAACAAAAATTAAATGGATTTTAGATAACGTCCCAAAAGCACGGCAGTTAATGAATAAGAAACAGTTGTTATTTGGAACAATTGATAGCTTTTTAATTTGGAGACTTACAAAAGGGAAAGTTCATGCAACGGATGCAACAAATGCAAGTAGAACAATGATATATAACATTTCCTCAAATAAATGGGATGATGCAATATTAAATCTCCTTAAAATTAAAAAACATATTTTGCCAGAAGTAAAAGATTGTGCAGATGATTATGGTCAAACCCATCCTTCTGTAACTGGTAAACCAATTCCGATTAATGGAGTAGTAGGTGATCAACAATCAGCAACCATTGGTCAATGCTGTTTTGAACCTGGCTCATTAAAAAGCACTTACGGAACTGGAGCTTTTGTACTATTAAATACCGGTGCTAAAAAAATTTATTCAAAAAATAGACTATTAACAACTATTGCTTACAGAATTAATGGAAAGACAACATACGCAATGGAGGGATCTATTTTTATAGCTGGCGCTGGTATTCAATGGTTAAGAGATAGAATGAAATTTTTTAAGAAAGCACCTGAAACTGAAAAAATAGTTAAATCTCTTCAAAACAACAATGATATTTATTTAGTTCCAGCGTTCACTGGATTAGGAGCTCCATATTGGGACGCTAACGCTAGAGGAGTTTTAAGCGGTATTACTAGAGATACAAGTCCTAAAGAAATAGTCAGAGCTACGATTGAGGCAGTTGCTTATCAAACTCACGATCTTTTTGAGGCTATGAAACATGACGGTTTGAGACCTAAAATTGTAAAAGTTGATGGTGGGATGGTAATGAATAATTGGTTTTCACAATTTTTATCAGACATAGTAAATGTAAAAGTATTAAGACCTAAAGTACAAGAAACTACAGCTTTAGGAGCAGCCTTTATGGCTGGTTTACGTATAGGGATATACAAATCGTTAAAAGATATTTCTAAAAATTGGAATTTAGATAAAAAATTCTCACCAAAAATGAAAAATAAATCTAGAACAATATTAATTAAGGGCTGGGAAAAAGCTGTGAAGAGAGCCTTAATAAATTAATACACACCTTTAAGTTGTAATTTTTAAACTTTCTGCGCTGTACTTTTTACTTTTATTTTGGTTGAATATGCAATCTTTAAACAACAACAATGAGGGAAATAATCTATGTTTAAAACATTAAAGAATATTTTAGCTGTTGCTGTTTCAATTTCTCTATTAACTATTTCAAACGCTGTAGCTGACGGACACGGAGCTGCAATTAAGAAATGGTCAAATGGTGAGTTTAGTCTTTCTACAATTTCTGCAAAAGAAAGAGAGAAAGAACTTAATTGGTTTCACGATGCTGCAAAGCCATTCAAAGGAATGGAAATAAATGTATTATCAGAAACTATTCCAACTCACGAATACGAGTCAAAAGTTTTAACAAAAGCTTTTGAAGAAATAACTGGGATCAAAGTAAATCATCAGTTACTTGGAGAAGGAGAAGTAGTACAAGCTGTACAAACTCAAATGCAAACTGGAAGAAACTTATATGATGCATACATCAATGACTCTGATTTGATCGGTACGCACTCAAGACTTCAGTTAGCAGTAAACTTAACAAAGTGGATGAAAGGTGAAGGTAAAGATGTAACTTTACCAACATTAGATATCGATGATTTCATCGGTAAATCGTTTACTACAGGTCCAGATGGTGATTTATATCAATTACCTGACCAACAATTTGCTAACCTTTACTGGTTTAGAAAAGATTGGTTTGACAGACCTGAAATCAAAAAAGGTTTCAAAGCTAAATACGGATACGATCTAGGTGTGCCAGTAAACTGGTCTGCTTACGAAGATATCGCTGAATACTTTACAAAAGATGTGAAGAATATCGACGGTGTTAGAGTATACGGTCACATGGACTACGGCAAGAGAGCTCCAGACTTAGGATGGAGAATGACTGACGCGTGGTTATCAATGGCTGGTGCAGGTTCAGTTGGTAAACCTAACGGAGTACCAGTAGATGAGTGGGGAATAAGAATGGAAAAAGGTTCTTGTAACCCAGTTGGCGCTGACGTAGCAAGAGGTGGGGCTGCAAATGGTCCTGCTGCCGTATATGCAATCAGAAAATGGGACGAGTGGTTAAGAGCTTATGCACCTCCAGGTGCTGCAGCGATGGACTTCTATCAGTCTCTGCCAGCTTTATCATCAGGAAACGTTGCTCAGCAAATTTTCTGGTATACAGCTTTCACGGCATCAATGGTTGCTCCAAAGAGTACTGGAAACAAAACAGTTGATGATAATGGTAATCCTTTATGGAGAATGGGACCATCACCAAAAGGTCCTTACTGGGATGAAGGTATGAAGCTTGGTTATCAAGATGCTGGATCATGGACTTTATTTAAGTCTACTCCAGTTGACAGAAGAAAAGCTGCATGGTTATACGCTCAGTTCGTAGTATCAAAAACTGTTGATCTTAAGAAAAGTGATGTTGGTTTAACTATCATTAGAGATAGTACAATTAATCACAAGCACTTTACTAAGAGAGCTCCAAAACTTGGTGGACTTGTAGAATTTTACAGATCTAAAAACAGAGTACTGTGGTCACCGACAGGTATCAATGTTCCGGATTATCCGAAACTTGCACAAATCTGGTGGCAACAAATTGGAGATGTAAACTCAGGTGCGTTTACTCCACAACAAGCTATGGATCGTCTTGCAGAAGAGATGAACCTAGTTATGTCTCGTATGGAAGCTGCTGATAAAGCAAACAATACATACGGTGGATGTGGTCCAAGATTAGCTAAGCCGAAAGGCGCTGATTATTGGTTGAAACAACCAGGATCACCAAAAGCTAAACGAGATGAGAAACCTAAAGGTAAAACAGTTCCATTCGAAAGAGCTTGGAAGTAATTTAGGTTAAATCTAAATTTAAAGGGGGCTTAACGGCCCCCTTTTTTTAAAACGGAATTCAAAAAATATGAGCCTAGAATTGAAAAACATAGAAAAAAAAATAGGATTAGACACTCATATTTATTCAACAAATTTAAAATTAGAAAAAAATACAATTAATATTCTTTTAGGTTCTACTTTAGCCGGTAAGACCACTTTAATGCAGATTATGGCAGGCCTAGATAAACCAACATCAGGCGAGATTTGGTTTAACAATGAGAATGTGACAGGCATGAAAGTTCAAAAAAGAAATGTCTCAATGGTTTACCAGCAATTTATTAATTACCCCAATTTCACAGTTTATGACAACATTGCATCTCCATTAAAAATTACTGGAGTAAGTTCAGATGAAACAAAACAAAGAGTTGGGAAAGTTGCAGAATTACTAAAACTCTCTGGAATGTTGAATAAAAAACCAAATGAACTCTCCGGAGGACAACAACAAAGAACTGCTTTAGCAAGAGCACTTGTAAAAGACTCAGACTTAATTCTTTTAGATGAACCACTTGCAAACTTAGATTTTAAATTAAGAGAAGAATTAAGAGAAGAATTACCAAAATTATTTGAAAATAGAGATTGTATTGTAGTTTACGCAACCACAGAACCCTCAGAAGCTTTACTCTTAGGCGGTAATACTGCAACGTTACAAGAAGGTAAGATTATTCAATATGGAAAAACTTTAGATACTTATAATAAACCTAATTCTTTAGTTTCAGCCCAAGTCTTTAGTGATCCACCAATGAATATTGCTAAAATAAAAAAATCAGGAGACCAGTGTTCATTTTTACAAAATGACATTCAATGGAAAACTAAATTAAATATCAAAGATGGTGAATATAAAGTAGGTATTAGACCACACAATATTACCACGTATAAAGAGGGCAACAATACACTTGAGATAAAAGGTAAAGTTTTAATCTCTGAAATTAGTGGTTCTGAGAGCTTAATCCACTTTACAAATGGAAATTTGAACTGGGTTTCTTTGTCTAACGGAGTTTTTCAAAAAAACGTTGGCGATGAGATGAATTTATACATGAATACAGATGAGTTTGTTTATTTTGATCAAAATGAAAGGTTAGTATCTAATGGCTAAAGTTACATTAAAAGGTTTAAGCCATAGTTATTTAAAAACTCAGTTTTCAGATGCTGACTGGGCAATCAGAGGAGTAGACATTGATTGGAATGATGGGGGCGCTTATGCTTTATTAGGCCCGTCAGGTTGTGGAAAGACAACATTGTTAAATATTATTTCTGGACTAATTACACCAACTAAAGGCGATATATTATTTGATGATAAAGTTATTTCTGGGTTAAATCCTGTAGAGAGAAATATCGCACAGATTTTTCAATTCCCGGTTATTTATGACACGATGACAGTGTTTGATAATTTAGCTTTTCCTTTAAGAAATAGAAAAATTCCAGAGGAAGAAATCAAAGTAAAAGTTCATGAGATAGCTGAAATGTTGGAATTATCTTCAACATTAGATAATAGAGCTTCTGGTTTAACTGCAGATGGTAAACAAAAAATTTCACTAGGACGCGGATTGGTAAGATCAGATGTAAATGCTATTATGTTCGACGAACCATTAACTGTAATCGATCCACATTTAAAATGGATTTTAAGATCTAAACTTAAAGAACTTCATCAAAAGATTAATAGAACAATGATTTATGTAACACACGATCAAACAGAAGCTTTAACATTTGCTGATCAAGTAGTTGTAATGCATGAAGGTCAAATTGTTCAAACAGGAACACCAGTAGATTTGTTTGAAAAACCAAAGCATACATTTGTTGGATATTTTATTGGTTCACCTGGTATGAATGTTTTGCCTTGTCAAATAAAAGGAAATGATGTGATTGTTAATGGAAAAAAAATAGAAACTCACCAACAAATTAAAAAAAGTAATTTTAAAAAGACGGAAGTTGGTGTGAGACCTGAATTTATATCTTTTAGTAATGAAGGAATTCCAGTTAAAGTTTTATCAGTAAGCAATACTGGAAGGCATAAAATTGTAGATACTGAAAGTGAAACTGGAAAAATTAAAATTATTGCAAAATCTAATGAAGATATTCCGTCAGGATCTGCATTTTTAAAATTTAAAAAAGAATATACTTATACATATGGAGATAGTTGGATAATTGAATGAATAAAACAGTAAATCAAAAAGCATGGTTTTTTGTAATACCAGTATTTGTGCTGGTAGCTTTCAATGCCATTATTCCATTAATGACAGTAGTAAACTATGCTTTCCAGGAAACTTTCGGCAATAATGTTTTTATGTGGGAAGGCACAAGATGGTTTAAACAAATCATGTTATCCGAAAGATTTCATGCATCACTTGGCAGACAATTTTTATTTACTTTTATAATTTTATTTATTCAAATTCCACTAGGGATAGCTATTGCACTTACTATGCCTAAAGAGGGAATAGGAGTACCTGTTTGTTTAGTTTTAATGTCAATGCCACTTTTAATTCCATGGAACGTTGTAGGAGCAATGTGGAATATTTTTGCGTTACCAGATATTGGTTTCTTAGGTCATTCACTTAATGCTTTAGGATTTGATTATAACTTTACACAACAAATTGGTGATGCTTGGTTTACAACTATACTAATGGATGTATGGCATTGGACATCGTTAGTAGTTTTATTGTCTTATGCAGGATTAAGATCTATTCAACCTGCTTACTATCAAGCAGCAGAAATTGATGGTGCTAGTCGTTGGGCAATTTTTACAAAAATTGAATTACCTAAAATGAAAAAAGTATTAACGATTGCAATACTTTTAAGATTCATGGACAGTTTCATGATTTATACAGAGCCATTTGTTTTAACTGGAGGCGGTCCAGGTAATGCTACTGCATTTTTATCTATTGACTTAGTTAAAATGGCATTAGGACAGTTTGATTTAGGACCAGCTGCAGCAATGTCGTTGATATACTTCTTTATAGTACTTTTAGTTTGTTGGGTATTCTACACATTAATGATGAGAAATGAGGAGAAATCATGAAGAAAGCTAAGTGGATAGTTCCTACAATTTATATTATTTTCTTGATGCTTCCAATTTATTGGTTACTTAACATGTCATTTAAAACGACAACTGAGATTATAAATACTTACACACTTTGGCCTCAAGAATTTACATTAGATAATTATAAGAAAATTTTTACCGACAGTACTTGGTATACTGGGTATCTAAATTCTATTTATTACGTAGTGATGAACACAGTGATTTCAGTGGCAGCTGCACTACCTGCAGCTTACGCTTTTTCTAGATATAAATTTTTAGGAGATAAACATTTATTTTTTTGGCTATTAACTAACAGAATGGCTCCACCAGCAGTATTTGCCTTGCCATTTTTTCAATTTTATTCTTCAGTAAATTTATTTGACACTCATGTAGCTGTGGCTCTATCACATTGTTTATTTAATATCCCACTGGCAGTATGGATTTTAGAGGGATTTATGTCTTCTGTGCCAAAAGAGTTGGATGAAACAGCTTATGTTGACGGTTATTCGTTTTGGAGATTTTTCTTTAAAATATTCATACCCACTATTACTGCAGGTATAGGTATTACTATGTTTTTCTGTTTTATGTTTTCTTGGGTAGAATTATTATTAGCTAAAACACTTACAGCTGTAGCAGCCAAGCCTATAGCTGCGACTATGACTCGAACAGCCAGCACATCTGGTTATGAATTAGGTTTATTGGCAGCAGCAGGCAGTTTGACAATTATACCTGGTGCAATAGTAATTTACTTTGTAAGAAACTATATAGCGAAAGGATTTGCGTTAGGACGAGTATGATGATGTTTAATGTATTAAATGCCGCCACATGGGGTGATATGGCTAAAAAGAAAGAAAAGGGATTCTTCGATTTTGAATTTATCACTTGGATGGCATGGACTTGGCAAACAGCAGCATTTTTTATTTTTATAGTTTTATGTTTAACAGCAATGGTTATCTGGGAGAAAAAATCACCAGGAGGTGGTCCAAGAAAAGGCATTTTAGGTTTAGACACTACAAGAGGTGACAGATTATTTATTTCTTTGCTTGGAAGTGCTTTCATACATTTATTTTGGTTGGCTCTAGTTGGAAGTGTATTGTGGATTGCAACAATTATTTGCATTGGGTATGCAGTTGTTGTATTTAGATACGTCTAAATATTATTCATTAAAGGAGATTAAATGGTTAAGGTTGGCATTAATGGTTTTGGTAGAATAGGTAGATTAATTTTAAGAGCTATTTTAGAAAACTATAAAAATAAAATTCAGGTAGTTGCAATTAATGATTTAGGATCAATAGAAACTAATGCGCACTTAATTAAATATGATAGCACTCATGGTATCATTAATGAGGATATTCAGACCTCAAATGATGGTTTTAAAATCAGCAATCAAGAAATAAAAGTTTTTGCAGAAAAGGATCCAGCAAACATTCCTTGGGGAAAAGTAGGAGCTGATGTAGTTTTAGAGTGTACTGGTATATTTTTAGATAAGTCATCAGCAGAAAAACACATAAAGGGTGGAGCAAAAAAAGTAATAATTTCTGCTCCTGGAAAAGAAGTTGATTTTACAATTGTTCAAGGTGTTAATAGCAAAGAGTTAAAAAAAGAACACAATATTATTTCTAACGGATCATGTACGACAAACTGCTTAGCGCCAGTTGCAATGGTTTTAGAAAAAACTTTTGGAATTAGCTATGGTTATATGACTACAATCCATAGTTATACAGGCGATCAAAAATTGCTAGATACATTACATAAAGATTTAAGAAGAGCTCGCTCTACAGAAGGAGCAATGATACCAACATCTACAGGGGCCGCCAAAGCAATGAGTTTAGTTCTGCCGAGTTTAAAAGGAAAGTTAGATGGAACAGCTATAAGAGTTCCGACACCAAATGTTTCATTAATTGATCTAACATTAGTTACTGATAAAGAAGTAACACCTGAAAGTATAAATGAATCTATGACAAAAGCAGCGAGAGGTGAATTAAAAGGAATTTTAGATGTAAACCAAAAACCTCTTGTATCAAAAGATTTTAATCATAATCCTCATAGTTCAATTTTTGATGTTACCCAAACTCAAGTGATAAAAGGAAAATTTAGTCGAGTACTTTCATGGTACGATAATGAATGGGGTTTCTCTAACAGAATGTGTGATACTTCAATACAAATAGCCGGTTTAATTTAGTTATTTGATTTTTCAGCTTCCTCAATTAATTTTAAGGTATTTTTTGGAATACCAGAATCATCAGTTTTAGCATTTGAAACTTTAGAAACTTTTTTATTTTTATTACTTTTAAAATTTTGAAGATCATCAACTGCTGAGAGAATCTCATCAATACTATAATTGTCTTCCATTAAGAACCAACTTTATAAAGTCTTACCATATTAGTCATACCAGCTTTACCAAAAGGTAAACCAGCAGTAATAATAACAAAATCATTTTTCTTAATGAATTTAAATTTTTTTATTATTTCTTTTGAAATTGACATCATATCTTTCCAATTATTTGCATCGCGGCTATTAATTGATTGAACACCCCAAATTAAAGAAACCTGTCTACTAACATTTATATTTGGAGAGATAGTAATAATTTTAGCTGCAGGCCTCATAGCTGATACCAGCTTTGCTGATTTTCCCGAGTTAGAAAATACAATTATTGCCTTAACATCTTCGTTATAAGCAATATCTTTTACAGATAAAAGAATAGATTTAACTGGGTCTCTATTTGTTATGACAGAATTTTTAAAATCTTCTATATGATCTTTTTTATATTTCTCTGAAGATATAATCGTTTGAGACATAGTAGACACAGCTTGTGCTGGAAACTTACCGATGGCTGCTTCAGCAGATAACATTACTGTATCGGCACCTTGGAAAATAGCTGTAGCAATATCATTAATTTCAGCTCTAGTAGCAGTATTGTTTTCAATCATACTTTCAAGCATTTGTGTAGCCACAATAACTGATTTAGAATTTTCGGAGCATTTTTTTATTAAACTTAATTGTACTTTTGGTACCTCACTATGTCCAATATCAATGGCTAAATCTCCTCTAGCTACCATTACAGCGTCTGTAGCTTTAATTATTTTATTAATGTTTTTTAGGGCAATTTTATTTTCAATTTTTGAAATAATTCCAATATCTTTTTTTATTAATTTTCTTGCTTGAAGAATAAGTTTTTCATTTTGTAAAAAAGATAAAGCAATCCAATTACAACCAAGTCTTGAGGCAGTTTTAATATCTTTTTTATCCTTTGTAGTAAGATTATTAAATGACATATTAATATTAGGAATATGGACACCTTTATTACTACGTATAATGCAATTATGACTTTTACACTTTGTAATTACAGAATTTTTAGACTTTCCAACAACAGTAAATAAAAATTTTCCATCATCAATTAAAATTTTACTACCTTTTTTTAATTTTCTAATTATTTTTGAATATGGAAAGCTTACTCTAAAGTTATTTCCTTCTTGTACTTTGTTGTCCAAAATAAATTTTTGGTTAAATTTAATTTTTTGATTACCACCTTTTACTTTTCCTATTCTTAACTTAACTCCTTGTAGATCCGCTATTAGAGAAATTTTTTTAGCCTTTTTTTTTTCAATTTTTCTTATTCGTTTTATAATTTTCTCAATTCCACTTGTGTTATGACTAAAATTTATTCTAAAAGCATCAACTCCAAGATGTACAAGCTTATTTAACTTAGATTCACTGTAAATCGATGGACCAAGGGTAGCTATAATTTTTGCTTTTTTTTCCATTAAGAGATTTTTATGTTATAACACCACTTTCCTTAAAAAAGAATATTAAAGAAAAAAAAATTAAATGAGTAATAAAAAAATAGGAATTTTAACTAGCGGAGGAGATTGCGGTGGTCTAAATGCAGCTATTCGATCGATCTTTTTTAGAGCAAAAAATAAATATAATATGGATGTATTCGGAATAAGAGATGGAACCGCAGGATTAATTAAACGGCCAGTAGATGCTATTCAATTAAACCATAAAACTTTTGGAGGTTATTTAATAAGACAAGGTGGAACTTTTTTAGGATCTACAAACAAAGGTAACCCGTTTAAAATTCCTACAAGTGATGGAAAATATGTTGATAAATCTAAAGAAATAATTGAAGGATATCATTCAATGAAACTAGATGGTTTAATAATAATTGGTGGGGATGGCAGTATGCAAATATTAAAAAAGTTGGCAAAAGACGGCAATATGAAAATAGTAGCTATTCCAAAAACAATTGATAATGATGTAGGAGCAACAGAAAGTTCAATAGGCTTTCATACTGCAGTAGATGTTGCAACCCAAGCTTTAGATAATTTACAATCTACTGCTGCTAGTCATAGAAGATCTATGGTACTTGAAGTAATGGGGCGAGATGCCGGACACATAGCCTTAAATGCTGGTATAGCTGGAGGGGCAGACATTATTTTAATTCCAGAAATTAAATATTCGATTGACGGGATAATAAACAAGCTAAATTTAATGAAACAAAATGATATTCAACATTCTTTAATTGTAGTTGCAGAGGCTGTAAAAAAAGAAGACGGTTCCAGAGTAGTGCACAAATATATGGACGGTGAACAAAGACTTGGAGGTATTGGTGATTATATAGCTCAAGAACTAATGAGAAGAACAGATGTTGAATGTAGAGTTACATCTCTTGGTCATGTTCAAAGGGGAGCACCTCCGACAGCAAGTGATAGGATATTAGCAAGTGCTTTTGGTGTTTATGCCGTAGATTTGCTTAATCAAAAAAAATTCGATCGAATGGTAGCATGGAGAGATCGAAGAGTAGTTGACGTACCTATTGATGAGGGCATTAAAACATATAAGAATGTTGAAAGAAAAGACTCTTTAGTCGAAACAGCTCTTTCATTGGGAACTTATTTAGGAGACGATATTTAATGAAAGATAAAAATTCAAATTTAGTCGCTAATAAACTAGTAAAAGCTTTTCTAAAAAATAAAATTATAAATCCTATTTCAAGTAAATACACAAAAAAACTTTCGAATGCGGATAAATTTAGAAAATTATGTGAGAGTAAAATTAAAAAACCGAT
>JAOINI010000015.1 GCA_028139285.1 Candidatus Pelagibacter sp.
TATTTCATCTTACAGTTCAGATGAAGATCAAAGCTCTATTCTAGCTAAAATTGAGGAAGATTATAAAAGCTTAATAAAAGAAATTAAAGAAAATTCCAATATTCAACTGATTGTCAATGGCAAATCAGATAAAGAAATTTTGATACTTCTTGACGAATTTATCAATGATTTCAGGGAGCAAAATAACTTAAGAAAAATAGAATCTTTAGAAAAAAAATTACTAAATAATCTTGATGAAAATTCATACTCTGAGTTAATTAAGCTTAAAAGTCAGCTAAATAGGGATTAAAAAAAGATAGATTTTTTTCAAACAGTCATTATATATATCCAACGCTTCTATTATGGTTGAAAAAATTATTACAAAATCTTTTGAAAGACTTTTAGACAAAGGAAAACATAGAGGCTTCATTACATATGAGGAATTAGGTAAATCCTTAGGGAAAAGAAACGGCACTCAAGAAAATTTAGAAAAAGCTTTCATAATTCTTGTTGACGAAAAAATAACTTTAGTCGAAAAAAAATCTCAATTTCAATCTAGTAAAAAGAAAGAAACCACAGCTTCAACAGAGGAAAAAACTTCAGATAAAAGTGATGATCCTATCAGAATGTACCTAAGAGAGATGGGTGGCGTAGAGTTGCTTTCAAGAGAAGGTGAAATTGCAATAGCTAAAAGAATAGAAGCAGGAAAAGATGTTATGATAAATGCTCTTACTCAAAGTCCAATAGTAGGTAAAAAGATTTATGAGTGGAAAGAACAAATTGAAAATCAAGAACTTTTAGTTCGGGATATAATAGATATTGACTCTACTTATGAGGATTTTGAATCTCTTTCCGAGGATGATGATTTAAAAGTTAATAAAAAATCAAAAGAGCAAAAGATCAAAGCTAAAGAAAAAAGTGAAGATGAAACTAAAAAAAATGACCAAGAAAGCGCTTCAACAGAGGAAGATGAATTTAATGTTTCTCTGGCCAAAATGGAGGAAGAAATAAAACCAAAAATTATAAATATTCTAGACTCATTAAATAAAAATTACTCAAAGCTACAGAAGTATCAAATTGAAAAACTTGAGTGTTTGCTGAACTCAAAAGAATTGTCTGTCTCAAAAAATAAAAATTTTAAAAAAATACAAGAAATTTTAGTTGATAATTTCAAGAATTTACAATTAGCACCGCATGTAGTTGAGGAACTGGTTCAAGCACATTACAAAGAAAACAAAAAAATAGTATCTCTTGAGGGCGTTTTACTACGCTTGGCGGTTGATAATAAAATTTCTCGAGAGGAATTTTTAAAATACTATATAGGCAATGAGATTAATCCGAAGTTTGAGTCTTTTTTAAATGAGAATCAAACATGGAAAGCGTTTTTTAAAAAATATAAAAAAGATTTTTTCGAAATAAGAGATAGACTTGTTGAATTTAGTAAGAAGATTGGCTTATCAGTTGGTGAATTTAAAAAACTTGTAAGTAGAATTCAAAAAGGAGAGAGAGAGTCAAGAAAAGCTAAGAAGGAGATGGTCGAAGCAAATCTAAGACTAGTAATTTCAATTGCTAAAAAGTATACAAATCGCGGTTTACAATTTTTAGATCTTATCCAAGAGGGGAACATTGGTTTAATGAAAGCTGTTGATAAATTTGAATATAGGAGAGGATATAAATTTTCTACTTATGCAACTTGGTGGATAAGGCAGGCGATTACAAGATCTATAGCCGATCAAGCTAGGACAATAAGAATTCCAGTGCACATGATAGAAACAATTAATAAAATTGTAAGAACACAAAGACAAATTATGAGCGAATTTGGTAGAGAGCCAACACCGGAAGAACTATCAAAAAAACTTGCTATGCCTCTAGAAAAAGTTAGAAAAGTTTTAAAAATTGCTAAAGAGCCTGTTTCTTTAGAAACTCCAGTTGGGGATGAGGAAGATAGCAGTTTGGGAGATTTTATTGAGGATAAAAATGCATTACAACCTTTGGATACAGCAATTCAATCAAACCTAAGTGAGTCAACTACTAAAATATTAGCCTCGCTTACACCAAGAGAAGAAAGAGTTTTAAGAATGAGATTTGGAATAGGTATGAATACAGACCATACTTTAGAAGAGGTTGGTTTACAATTCTCAGTCACAAGAGAAAGAATAAGACAAATCGAAGCAAAAGCTTTAAGAAAATTAAAACATCCAAGTAGATCCAAACAATTAAAAAGTTTTTTAGAAAAATAAGTTTAAAACCGTTACAGATTTAAAAAGAGTTAAGACCTAAGCCAAGCAGAAATGATTTATATAGGTAAAAGAAAACTTGGAACTTTTTTTCAAAGAATAATTAAGGTAGAAAACTATTTCGCTTTAATTAATTTTTTTAGAGTTCATAGAAATCCTATTAAATCTTTTTTAAAAGAAATTTTTTCATTTGGAAATTATCCTCTTAAATTGTTCTTCAATACACCCATAGGAGTTAAATTTGCTACAATATATTCTGCTGATGATTTTTCAACATTTAACCTGATTTTTTGTAGAAAAGATTATCTTATATCAGATAGAGATAGAGTTATCTTGGATATCGGCTCAAATATTGGCCTGTCCTCGCTTTACTGGCTTACTAGAAATAATGAAAATATTGTTTATTGTTATGAGCCTGGTTCTCAAAATTTTAATAGATTAAAAAGAAATCTTAAAGAATTTAAATCAAGAGTTTTTCTTAAAAAAGAAGCTGTGAGTAACAGAAATTTTGAGTCTTTTCTTAAAATAGAAGAGACCGGTGTTTATAACTCATTGACTTTAAAAACAAAAAAAAATAGGAATGGGAAATTTGAAAAATGTAAGGTAAGGGACATAAATTCCTGTATCAAAAAAATTATTTTAAAACATAAAAAAATTGATATGATTAAAGTTGATAATGAAGGAGAAGAAAGCAAAACTATATCTAGTATTGATAAAAAATATTGGAAGTATATTAATTGTATAAACATTGATGGTAAAATTGTTTCAAAATATATTCCAAAAAATTTTAAATTGACGAAATGGGGTTCTGCACAAAGATATACTAGCTATGAAAAATAATTCAAAAATAGAGTTCGTAAATCATGCATCAGTACTTATTACTCATGAAAAAATCGGTATCCTTTCAGATCCTTGGTATTTTTTTTCAGTTTTTAATAAAGGTTGGCGATTACTTCATGAAAATGAAATTAAGTACGTGGAGTCAGTTTTATCTAAATCATCACATATTTATATTTCTCATGAGCATCCAGACCACTTCAACCCTAAATTTCTTCTAGATGAAAGAATTAAAAAATTAATACTAAAAAATAACATAACTTTTTTATTTCAAGAAACTAAAGATAAACGTGTAGTAAACTTTTTAAAAAAAAGTGGTTTTTTTGTTCAAGAATGTAAATTGGATAAAGTCATAAATTTAAGTGAAGAAGTAAAAATAAAAATTTCAAAACACGATTTTTATGACTCCTCAATTGCAATATTTACACCCGATTATAAAATTCTAAATTTAAATGATTGCCCTTTAAAGGAAAAAAGTGAGATTGATAATTTTCAAAAAAAACATGGGGATTTTGATATTCTTCTTACTCAGTTTAGTTATGCTGCTTGGAAAGGAAGTGAGAGCAATGTCACATTAAGACAAATAGCAGCTCAAGAGAAAATACAAGCAATAATTTCACAATATAAAATTCTAAATTGTAAGCATGTGATTCCCTTTGCAAGCTATATATATTTTTCAAATAAAATGAATTTTTATATGAATGACTCGGTCAATAAGCCTTCAAATGTTCAAGAAGAATTAGCTAGAGAGAATATAAATTCAATAATTATGGCCCCTGGAGAAATTCAAAATTTAAATAATTTAAGACAGAGTCAAGAGTCATTAGAATTTTGGGATGATAAATTTAATTTGAACAAAAATAATATTGAAATAGATGAATATAATTCAAGTATTAACCTGGAAGAATTAAATTTAAACTTTGAAAAATATAAAAATAAAATTTTCAAAAAAAATTCAAAGTTTTTAATTTCTTTATTAAATAAAATTAGCTTTTTAAATATTTTTCAAGATATAAATATTTATTTAGAGGACCATAATAAAAACTACATTTTTTCAATTTTTAGAGGTCTGCAAGAAACATCAGATAATTCATATGACATTTCGATGCATAGCGACTCTTTATTATTTATTTTTAAAAATGAGTTTGGTTTTGATACACTAACAGTTAATGGATGTTTTCAAACAAAATCTTCTCAATTCACAAAAGTTACAAAAACACTAGCTTTAGGAAGTCTTAATGCAATGGGCTTAGGTCTTAACTTTAAACTTATATTTAATGTTGAAATTATTATCCTATTTTTAAAAAAGGTAACTGCTTTTTTTAGAAAATTAAAGTCTTCAGAACAATACAGTGGATGAAATCCAAAGATCAAAATTATTTTGACAATGAGGTAAAAAGAACAAGTTATTTTTGGTCAAGATTTGGTAACCAACCTGACTTTAAGGATAAAACTATTTTAGATTTTGGTTGTGGGCATGGAGCTTTAACTTTACATGCAGCAAAATTTAAACCCAAAAAAATAATCGGCATAGATTTAGAAAAAAATTATATTGATTTTGCTAATCAGAACTTAAACAATAACTTTCCAGAGTATAAGGAAATTATTGAATTTAAATTGTTAGATATTAATAATTGGGATGAGAAAGACAAATTTGACATAATAATATCAAAAGAAACTTTTGAACACGTAATTGATCTAGGAAGAGTTCTGGACTCTATGTATAGTTTGTTAAAAAAAAATGGAAAAATATACTCAGGATTTGGACCTTTATATAATTTTTTTAACGGAGATCATGGGAGGACATACTCAATGCTTCCGTGGTTTCATTTAATCTTCCCAAATAAATTTATTATCAATCGAGTGAATGCGAAAGATCACTCAAAAATAAAGTCAATTAAAGAGTTGGGATTAAATATGTATTCATTAAAAGATTATGTTTCGATTTTTAGTAAATCAAGGTTCAAAATTGAAATGTTTGAAAAAAATGTGTCAAAAAACAAATTCGCCATGATTTTCAAGCTTTTAAGTAAATTAAAATTTTTGAAGGAATATTTCACTTTCAATATTTTTGTTATATTGAGCAAATAGATAGTTCAGCTTGATCAATCTATTATTTCCTAGTAAGTAACTAAAGTATTATGAAGCAAGGGCCTGTAGCTCAGTTGGTTAGAGCAGTACACTCATAATGTATTGGTCCCAGGTTCGAGTCCTGGCGGGCCCACCAAATATTAACTATCAATAAACTCTCTTAGTTTTTTTATCAGGATTTTTATGTCGTTATTGTTAGAACTTAGTATTGAGGCAAATTCCTCTTTTTGAGTCCTCGCCAAGCTTAAACCTTCGACTATTAAATCTCTTATCAATGGTTTATCTGGATTTTTAGTATAAATCCGCCAATCTATTTTTATCTCAGGGCTGTCGTCATCTGGGGTAATAATTGATTTAATTATTGTATATGTAGCACTTTTTTTTTCAGACTCAGTAACTTGAAATTTACTTGAGGAGTAATCTGTTAATCTTGAAGTTAAACTTTTAAGGAAATATTTACTAAATGCCTCTTGGTAGTTTAATAAGTCACTTTCCGGTGCAGATTTTCTTAATTCACCTAATGTGTAAAGACCAAGAGCATTAATATCAACATTTTCTAAAGCAACTTCCTCAATAAATTTAGCTTTTTCTTCTTTTGTTAAATTTTTATCAGATAATTTCTCTATTGCCTCAGTTACTAAAGCTTGAACAAATTCTTTAGGGTCAGAACTATAAGCTAATAGTGAGCTATTAAATATCAAAAAAACAAAAGTTAGAAAAACTTTGAGCCTTTTCATTTTTAAATATTAATTTTCTAGATTACCCCAATCATCTTGATCATTGAGAGAATTTTTAATTTTGTTTGACCTATCTTGTAAATAAACACTCTTAAAAGATGAATAGAGATCCAAAGAGTTCTTTTCTAAACTATCAAAATTAGTCAAGTTATCCGATCTAAAGTCCACTGCTGTAGCGCTCTTAATTGAGTAATAATCTAAATTGTTTCCAGAGATACTAAATAATTCTTTTTCTCTAATTGTGACGTGCGCAAAAGGATCTAAGTAACTGTCAACTAATAAACCAACCGAGTCTCTTACTGTAGTTGGGCCTAAAATAGGAAGCACAAAGTAACACCCTGAACCCAAACCGTATGAGCCTAAGGTCTGTCCAAAGTCCTCCTTGCTAGGCCTCAATCCGATTTTTTCAGCAGGGTTTAAAAACCCAAAAATTCCAATTGTAGAATTTATTAATACGCTTCCAGTTGAATGTGCTAATTGGTTAAAATTTCCTTGAAGCAAAGATGTTGGTATAGATAAAAGAGTTGAAATATTGCTAGTAAAGTTGCTCGTTCCATCTTTTAATGGTTTAGGCAATTTACTATAACCTTTAGCTATAGGCTCAATAATTGCATCATCTACTATCATATTAAATTTAAAGATGGATCTGCTAGCTTTCTCAAAACACTCATTAGCTGCGTAGATTTTTGATGATAAACTTGAAGCGATCAACAATATGAATAGTGATTTTATTATTTTTTTAGAAATCATAATTAAGCTATATATATAAATTTACGATATATGCTATAAAAATTGTAACTTTTAAAAGTTTGAATTTTGTTATGATTTAGGTCTTATTATTGTTAAAAATTGTAAAAATGAGAAATAGAATAGATTTATCGCCAAATTACTCAAAAAAAACTCGGAAACTAAAGGATATTAAGTTTGTTATTATACATTACACTGGAATGCAATCAGAAATTGAATCAATAAAAAGGTTAAAAGATCCCAAAAAAAAAGTGAGTTCACATTATCTAATAAATAGAAAAGGTGAAATTACTAAAATGGTTGAAGACAGGAAAACAGCCTGGCATGCAGGAAAGTCAAGATGGAAAAATTTTGTAAACTTAAATAGTTATTCTATCGGTATCGAACTTGTGAATAAAGGTCATAAATTCGGCTATCAAAAATTCTCAAGTATTCAAATTACAAGTTTAATAAATTTATGCAAAAATTTAAAAAAGAAATATAAAATTAAGAATGAAAATTTTCTTGGTCATTCTGATATAGCTCCACTAAGAAAAATTGATCCAGGTGAAAAATTCCCTTGGCAAAAACTGAGTAAATACAAGTTAGGTATTTGGTATAAAAAAAATGTTAAAAACATAAAGATACAGAAATATGAGAATAGAACCTTTTTTTTTAAAAATATTCATAAAATAGGATACAGATATTTTTCATTAAAAGAAAAAATGATTAATAAAGAAAAAAAAATCATAAAAGCATTCCAACTAAAATTTTTGCCTAAGAATGTTTCAGGAAAATTAGATAAAAAAACCCTTAAAATTAGCTATTATTTAGCCTCCGGTCATAAAATCTTGAAAAAGCCTTAAATTTTGTTTAAAGACTTCTTGCTAGATAATTGGATTGTCGCTGTCAAATTACTAGACAGAGGAAAGTCCGGGCTCCGTAAAGACACAGTGCCAGTTAACGACTGGCGAAGGTGACTTCAGGGATAGTGCCACAGAAAATAAACCGCCTAATCAAGGCAAGGGTGAAACGGCGAGGTAAGAGCTCACCGGTTTTTTGGTAACAAAAAACGCATGGCAAACCCCACTGGGAGCAAGGTCAAATAGAGAAGACACAGTGTTAAATCACAAAAAACTGTCTTTAGTTAGTCTTCTGGGTGAACCGCTTGAGCTTAAATGCGAATTTAAGCCTAGAGAAATGACATCTTCAATGACAGAACCCGGCTTATAGATTATCTAGCAGATTCCGCATATAATTGTTCTACTTTTGTACTTTATAGCAAAATACATTCTTATTGACTATTTCTTAAAAACCCATACTATCCCAATTAATCCCATTTTGGAGGGTGATTTGAAAAATTTAAATAAAAAAGTGTTTTTTAAAAAATATGTTTTTATCAAGTTACGAGAACAAAATAGACAAGAAAGGTCGGGTTTCAGTGCCAGCATCGTTTAGATCTTATTTAAATACAATGGGATATAATGGGTTTATCAGCTATCCCTCATTTAATCATTCAGCTTTAGAGGCTTGTTCACAAGACAGAATTGAAAAATTATCAAGCACAATAGACTCTCTAAATCCATTTGAGGAAAAAAGAGATTATTTTGCAACATCTGTTTTATCTGAAAGTGAAAATCATCAATTTGACACAGAAGGTAGAGTCTCAATATCAGAAAAATTGTTAAATCATGCAAAGATTAAAAATAATGTATTATTTGTTGGACTGGGCAAAACATTTCAAATTTGGGAACCAAAAAATTTTGAGAAATTTAAATCATTCGCTAGAAAAAAAGCTTTTCAAAATAGATCTAATTTAAAATGGGAAAATAAACAGAAAGGGGAGCTGTAATGACAATAAATGTTGGAGGTGGAGAACTTAGAGAACTTAAGCCTAGAATTCTAGTAATTGGAGTGGGTGGAGCTGGAGGAAATGCCATAAATGCAATGATTGAGGCAGGTATGCAAGGTGTGGAATTTGTAGCTGTGAATACTGATGCCCAGGACCTTAAAATGAGCAAAGCTCACGCGAAAATTCAAATAGGAATGAATTTAACTAAAGGACTTGGCGCAGGTGCAAAACATGATATTGGACAAGCTGCAGCTGATGAGTCAATCAGTGAAATTGTAAATTATATTCAAGGTAGTAATATGGTCTTTATTGCATCTGGTATGGGTGGAGGAACTGGCACTGGTGCCTCGCATGTAATAGCTCGAGCAGCTAGAGAAATGAATATTTTAACTGTTGGAGTTACTACTTTACCTTTTTCTTATGAAGGGCCAAAAAGAATGAGAAGAGCAGTGACTGGCTTGGAAGAACTCAAGAAACATTTAGATACTGCAATTGTTGTACCAAATCAAAATCTTTTCAAAATTGCAAATGAGTCTACAGGTTTTGAGGAGTCGTTTAGTTTATCTAATGATGTTTTAAAACATGGAGTTCAAAGTATAACTGATCTAATGGTAAGACCAGGTATGATAAATCTCGATTTCGCGGATGTGGAAACAGTAATGAGTGCCAGTGGAAAAGCTATGATGGGAACTGGAGAGGCAGACGGAGAAAATAGAGCGATGGCCGCAACTGAGCTAGCTTTGAATAATCCTTTAATTGACGAATATACATTGCAAGGAGCAAAAGGCTTACTTGTAAATATTACCGGGGGAAGCGATATCAAACTTTTTGAAGTTGATGCTGCAGTAAACAAGATTAGAGCAGAGGTTGATCCAGAAGCGGAATTGATATTTGGTGCTATTAAAGATGAAAATATGAATGGTAAAATAAGGGTATCGATTGTAGCCACATCTCTAAAAGGCTCATCTATTTCATCTGACTTAAAACCAGTTTTAAACGTTGTGAGCGGATCCAACGGAAGAAACAATACTTATTCAGATAATTTGTTCTCAAAATTTAACACTGAACAAAATATTGTAAGTTCTATTGATGGAGCGACAGCTTTAAAACTTGATGAAAGTTATGAAATTAAAAATAGCAAAGATCAAAGTGCACTTATCGACAGTTTTGAAAGCGACGAGGAAGATAAAATAAAAGAGGAGGCTCTTTTAAATCATACTAACAAAGACGAAATTCCGACTGGTGTATCAATTGAAAGTGCTTCTTACATGGAAAACAACAATGAAAATAAAGATTATAAAACCACCCTTCAAAACAATGATTACTTTGTATCAACAAGTGAGGAAGAGTATACACCTAAGCTTTTTTCAGATGATCAACCACAAGAGGCTCTTGAACAAGAAGAGGAAAAAGAATTAGCTTCCCCAGAGCGGCTATTCGATCAAGATGCAAGCGAGGATGAGGATTTTGAAATCCCTGCATTCTTAAGAAGACAAAAATTTTAATGATAAATTTGAAAATTAATGAACTCACAAAAACCATCACTGGAATTTTCCCATTTTCCAGTGATGTTGAGTGAAATTATTGAAATCTCTAATCCTAACAAAGGCGGTTTATTTGTTGATTGCACATTTGGCGGAGGTGGTTATTCGCAAGCACTACTAGAATTTCCAAAAACAAAAATATTAGCCATTGATAGAGATCCTCATGTTATTTCAATTGCAAATAAATTAAAAAAAAAATTTAAAAATAGATTTAAATTTTTTCAATTAAGATTTAGTCAAATGGATGAAGTTCTAAAGGAGGATGCTGATACAATCATAATAGACCTGGGACTTTCATCAATCCAACTCAATAATCTTGACAGGGGGTTCTCATTTAAATCAAAAAAAAAACTAGATATGACGATGGGACTTACAGAAAAGTCTGCCCAAGACGTAATTAATAATTTACCAGAGTCAGAACTTATGTTGATTATCAAAATATTGGGAGAGGAAAAAGATGCAAAAAAAATCGCTAGAAATATAGCGAAAGCTAGAATTAAAAAAAAAATTACAAAAGTAAATGAGTTAGTTGAAATTATTGAAAGAAGTAAAAAAAGAAATTATTCAACTAAAATTAATCCAAGCACAAAAACTTTTCAAGCTCTTAGAATATTTGTGAATAAAGAAATTACAGAGCTTATAAATGGAATTATAAAAGCATCTAAGCTATTAAGACCTGGGGGAAAAATATTAATTGTTAGCTTTCATTCAATTGAAGATAAAATTATCAAGTATTTTTTTAAAAATTTTTCCAAAAATAGATCAAAACCTTCTAGATATTTACCTGACGCCAATACTGACAATTATAGTTTATTTGAGAAATATTCTAATAAAGTTTTAAAACCATCACAAGATGAGATAAAAGAAAATAATTCTTCACGATCTGCAAAATTAAGGTATGCAATTAGAAGTGATAAAAAATTTATTTTCCCAAATGATTTGATTAAAAAGTTTAATAAATATTTAGATATTGAGGCAATAAATGTTTAAGTTAAAAATATTTATTTCAATCGTAATTTTTTCATTTTTCTTAATAGGAACATCATCAATTAAAAATGAAACTAGAGAAATTGAAAAAAAAATAAATATTTTGTCAAAGAAAATTGCACAAAAAGAAAAAAATCTTAACGAAGTGCAATTAGATTTTTATTATTTAACGTCACCTTTAATTTTGGAAAAGAAAAT
>JAOINI010000016.1 GCA_028139285.1 Candidatus Pelagibacter sp.
TGTTTTTATAAGTTTGATTTGGAGTTAATGTATTTAGTTTTTCTAGGAAGTCCTCTAAAACATACTTTTTAAGTGTCTCATCTTTAATTGAATAAGAAAGTTTTTTAATTTCTTTTTCAAATTTTGAAATTTCAAAAGGATTATTTTTGTCAATCTTGCTCAAATAATAGTTCCATAAAAAATCTTGGATAATTTCTTTTTTTTCCAATAATTTCACAAAAAGTTCCTTACCATTTTCTCTTATAAACTCATCAGGATCTTTTCCTTCAGGAATCATAGAGAAAAAAATTTTATTTCTCTCGTTTATAAATGGAAAAAGTTTTTCTGCTATTCTTAAAGCAGCGTTTTGTCCACTTTGATCGCCATCTAAACAAATTATAGGGTTTGAAAAAAATTTCCAAATCAAATCAATTTGTCTCTCGGTTAATGCAGTCCCAGAATTAGAAATAACATTTCTTAAACCAGAGGCATAAAGGGTTACCACATCCATGTAACCTTCAACGATTAAAACATTGTCGGTCTCTGATCTTGAGTCTTTTGCTTTATCCAAATTAAAAATCATATTTCCTTTTTTATAAAATTCAGTTTCTGGCGAATTAATATATTTTGCTAATTTACTATCTCGAATTATTCTTCCGCCAAAAGCAATTGTTTCCCCTGAAATATTATTAATTGGAAAAATTATTCTAGCATTGAATCTATCAATAAATTTTTCAGTTTTGTCACTTTTATAATAAAGACCTGTTAAGCTTATTTCCTCTTCAGTATATTTTTTTACCAAATCTTCATAGAAATTATTTTTCCAAGGTACAAATCCAATTTTAAATTCTTCAATAATGCTTTTCTTTAATCCTCTTTTTAATAAATAATTAAGTGGTTCTTGATAATTTGCTTGAAATAATTGTTTAGTTGCAAAATCAGTATAATCTTTAAAAATTTGTTTGTATGTTTGAAATCTTAAATCTTTTTTTTTATCAAAATTTGAAAATCTATAAGGTTGCATTCCAGCCTCGGCAGCTAAAATTTTAACTGCCTCTCCAAAGCCGACTGATTTAGTTTTCATTAAAAAATCAAATATATTTCCGTGCTCACCTGTACTAAAACAATGATAGAATTCTTTATCATCATTAACAGTAAAAGATGGAGTTTTTTCATTTTTAAATGGTGAAAGTCCCACAAATTCTTTACCCCTTTTTTTTAATTGAACAGTTTTTCCAACTACCTGTGAAACTTTTAATCTTAATTTGATTTCATTTAGATATTCTTTTGGATATTTCATGATTAATTTAATAAACCTTTTAAAATTGAACTTACTTTTGAAAAATCTAAACTATCTGCGTGTTTTGATTTTAAAACACCCATTATTTTACCCATATCTTTCATTGATGTCGCATTCACAGATTTAATAGTTTCCTCACATATTTTTTTTGTTTCCTCTTCACTTAATTGATTAGGTAAAAATTTATTTATTACCTCAATTTCTCTTTTTTCATTCTCTAAAAGCTCTGTGCGCCCGGCTTTTTTGTAAACTTCACAGGACTCATTCCTTTGTTTTATCATCTTTTTAAGAAGTGCGATAATATCCCTGTCTTTAATATCTTTTTCACCTTTTGAACGTCCTGCAATTTCTGCGTCTTTTATGGCTGATACTATAAGTCTTAATGTTGGGTAAGTTTTTTTATCTTTTACTTTAAGTGCATTATTAAGATTTTCTACAATTTGTTTTTTAAGAGACATAATGAAATATTTTAATCACAATTCTTATACAAAATAAAAAGAACTTTCTTGACGATTTTAATTCTATTTCATATGTTGCGCAAAATCATGTTTATAAGTTTTTTACTTTAACTCATGAGTTGTATTTGAAGAAGATTGATCACAATATAAACTCAAAAAAAAATCTTTATAAGATCGATTCCACCGCTATTTTAGTACTTCAAAACGGTAAATTTTTTAAGGGCTTGGGCTTGGGTTATGAAGGCACTGCAACAGGAGAAGTATGTTTCAATACTTCAATTACCGGTTATCAAGAAATAATTTCTGATCCCTCATATGCTGATCAGATTATTAATTTTACTTTTCCCCATGTCGGAAATGTAGGAACGAATAAAGAGGATCACGAGTCCGACAAAATATGGACTAAAGGAGTAATAATAAACACAGAAATAACTAATCCTTCAAATTACAGATCTTCAAAACATTTAGATCAATGGTTAAAAAAGAATAAGATAGTTGGGATAACAGGAGTTGATACTAGAAATTTAACAAATTTTATTAGAGATAGAGGTGCTCCAAAGGGGACGATATCTTTTTACAACAAAAAAAAATTGAATATAAAAAAACTAATTAAAATTACCAATAAATGGAGTGGTCTTAAAAACTTAGATTTAGCAAAACAAGTTACTACTAAAAAGAATTATTTGTGGCAAAATTACAAAACCTGGAAAAAAGAAGATGGATATTTAAAAAATAAAAAAAAATTATTACACGTAGTTGCAATAGACTACGGGATAAAGAAAAATATTTTAAGATATTTTTCAGATTTTAATTGTAAAGTTACAATCGTATCATGTAAAACTAGTGCAGAAGATATTTTAAAACTAAAGCCTAATGGGATATTTTTATCTAATGGGCCTGGGGATCCTGCAGCAACTGGTAAATATGCTATTCCAACAATTCAAAAGTTAATCAAAAAAAAGCTTCCATTATTTGGGATCTGTCTAGGTCATCAAATACTAGCTTTAGCACTCGGTGCAAGAACAGAAAAAATGAAGTTGGGCCATAGAGGAGCTAACCATCCTGTTAAAAATCTAATTGAGGGCAATGTTGAAATAACAAGCCAGAATCACGGATTTGAAGTAGTAAAAAAAGGTTTACCTAAAAATATAAGAGTTACTCACCAATCTTTATTTGATAACAGTATTGAAGGTATCGAATTAAAAGATAGACCTGTTTTTTCAGTTCAGTATCATCCAGAATCTAACCCTGGTCCACAAGATAGCGTTTATTTGTTTGATAAATTTGTTACGAGTATGAAAAAAAATGCCAAAAAGAAAAGATATTAAAAAAATTTTAGTTGTAGGTGCAGGGCCAATTATTATTGGTCAGGCTTGTGAATTTGATTATTCAGGTACTCAAGCTTGTAAAGCTTTAAAAGATGAAGGTTTCAAAGTAATTCTTATAAATTCAAACCCAGCAACAATTATGACAGATCCAAATGTCGCTGATAAAACTTATATTGAGCCTATCACTTTAGAAGTTCTTGAAAAAATTCTTATTAAAGAAAGACCTGATGCAATCTTGCCGACTATGGGTGGTCAAACTGCTTTAAATTTAGCTATGGAGGCAGAAAAAAAAGGAATTCTTAAAAAATACAAAATTGAACTTATAGGCGCAAACTCAAAAGCTATATCGAATGCAGAAGATAGAAAAAAGTTCAGAAAAAATATGATAGAGATTGGTTTAGATCTTCCCAAATCACAAATAGTAAATAATTTTAAACAATCTTCAAAGGTTTTAAAACAAATCGGATTACCAGCAATTATAAGGCCAGCTTTTACTTTAGGTGGATTGGGGGGTGGTATCGCAAAAAATAAAAAAGATTTTTATAAGATAATAAAAAATGGGCTTCATGAATCACCTGTTAACCAAGTCTTAGTTGAAGAGTGTTTAGAGGGCTGGAAAGAATTTGAGATGGAAGTTGTCAGAGACAAAAATGACAATTGTATTATCATTTGCTCAATAGAAAATTTAGATCCCATGGGTGTTCATACAGGAGACTCGGTAACTATAGCACCAGCACTTACTTTAACTGACAAAGAGTACCAGGTTATGAGGAATGCCTCTATTGCTTGCTTGAGAAAAATTGGCGTAGAAACCGGGGGATCAAATGTTCAATTTGCGATAAATCCGAAAAATGGAAGAATGGTAATCATTGAGATGAACCCTAGAGTTTCAAGATCATCAGCTCTAGCTTCCAAAGCTACAGGGTTTCCAATAGCAAAAGTAGCAGCAAAGTTAGCTGTAGGTTACACTTTAGACGAATTAAAAAATGAAATTACGAAAGTTACACCTGCATCTTTTGAGCCTACAATAGACTATGTGGTTACTAAAATTCCAAGATTTACTTTTGAAAAATTCTCCTCTTCTGCTGCTATTTTAGGCACATCAATGAAATCGGTAGGAGAAGCAATGGCAATTGGAAGAAATTTTAAAGAGTCTCTTCAAAAAGCCTTGATATCTTTAGAGACTGGTTTTTCAGGATTAGACCAAATATTTAATTTAAATACATCGCAAATAAAAAAAAAACTGAAAGAAAATATACCTAATAAGATTTTACTTGTTGGAGAGGCTATAAGAAAAAAAATAAATTTAAGGGATATAAATAGACTTTCAAAAATTGATCCTTGGTTTATAAATCAAATTAAAGAAATCATTGATAATGAAATTAAAATAAAGAAAAAAGGCCTTCCAAAAAATTTCAATGAGTTTAATTATATTAAGTCAATAGGATTTTCTGACAAAAAATTATCTGAACTTTCAAATACTGCCGAGTCTTTAGTTAGAAAAAAAAGAGCTGCTTTGAAAGTATTACCAGTTTATAAAAAAGTAGACACCTGTGCTGCAGAATTTAAGTCTTTCACTCCATATATGTATTCTACTTATCAAAGAAATTTCTCTTCTAACTCAGAGTGTGAAGCTGACCCATCAAATAGAAATAAAATTATAATACTTGGTGGAGGACCTAATAGAATTGGCCAGGGAATTGAGTTTGACTATTGTTGTTGTCAAGCTAGTTTTGCTCTCAAAGATGCTAAATATGAAACAATTATGGTCAATTGTAATCCTGAAACCGTGTCAACAGATTACGATACAAGCGATAGATTATATTTTGAGCCTTTAATAGATGAATATGTTTTCAATATTATTAAAAGAGAAAAATCGAAAGGTAATCTTAAAGGTGTAATTACTCAATTCGGTGGTCAAACTCCTATTAAACTCGCAAAATTTTTGCATGAAAATAAACTTCCAATTCTAGGAACACAGTATACTTCGATAGACCTGGCAGAGGACAGAGATAGATTTAGAAATCTTTTAAATAAACTTAGTTTAAAACAAGCTGAAAGTGGTATAGCAAGAACCTTTCTTCAAGCGATTAAGATTGCAGATAAAATTGGTTTACCTTTAATGGTAAGACCGTCTTATGTATTAGGTGGAAGAGCAATGGAAATTGTTCATGAAAAAAGTCAGCTGAAAGATTTTGTAAAAGAGGCTTTTAAGGTCGCTGAAAAAAATCCAATCTTAATTGACAAATTTATTGATAATGCTTTGGAAGTTGATGTTGATGCAATTTCAGATGGAAAAAATGTTTTTGTAGCTGGTATTATGCAGCATATTGAAGAGGCTGGAATACACTCTGGTGACTCTGCATGTAGCTTACCTCCGGTATCAATAAAACCATTTTTAATTAAAGAAATTGAAAATCAAACAAAAAAATTGGCTTTGGCTCTAAAAGTTAAAGGTTTCATGAATGTCCAATTTGCAATTAAAAAAGATCAGATTTATGTGATAGAGGTAAATCCAAGAGCTAGTAGAACTGTCCCGTTTGTTTCTAAAGCAAAAAATTTGCCTCTTGCTAAGATAGCCTCAAGAGTGATGGCAGGAGAAAAGTTATCAAAATTCAATTTAAAAAGTAAAACAAAAAATATGTTTGCAGTAAAAGAGGCGGTATTTCCATTTAACAAATTTCCAAACAGCGACCTTTTACTTGGACCAGAAATGAAATCTACAGGTGAAGTTATGGGTTTTGATAAAAATTTTGGTATGGCTTTTGCTAAAAGTCAAATTGCAGCTTCAAACTCACTTCCTAAAAAAGGTTTGGCTTTTATTTCTCTGAAAAATAGTCATAAAAAAGAGGGAGTACAATTAGCTAAACAATTAGTTAAGTTAAATTTTAAACTTTGTGGAACCAGCGGTACCGCTGATTATATTACCCAGCATGGAATTCAGTGTAAAAAAATAAATAAAGTGAATCAAGGTTCCCCGCATATTGTAGATGTTTTGAATGCTAAAAAAATAGCTTTGGTAATAAATACTGGAGGTGGAAACAGTGAAGCTCAGTTAAGCGATGCTGTTGCATTAAGAAGAGCTACTTTAGCAAACAAAGTTCCTTACTGCACCAATATGTCCACGGCTAAAGTTTGTCTGGAAGGGATAAAATCTCTCAAACTAAAAGATATAAATGTGGTTTCTTTGCAAGATATTTAACTTTTTACTTTCCAATCAGTCTCGAAAGTAACATAGTTTATTTGGATGCATCTTCTCTCTTTTTTAATTTCTTTTTTTTCCATCCCATGCCAAGTGTTTGGTCCGCTTGTGAAGAAATAACCATAATTATGTTTGTAAGGAACTGTCTTAACTTTATTTAATTTTGCGTCATAAAAATCAGTACCTAAATTTTCTGACTCATTATGTAAATTTACAAAAACAATTGAAGACATTAATTTTTCTTCAATATCACAATGAGGTTTAAGCCAAAAACCTTCTCTGTCACATATCACCTCTAATCTCACATAAGAATTTCTTAAGTCTTTTCCAATTAATGAACCTATCTTTTTATAAACTTCTGGTGATCTTAATTCTTCAATAAATTTTGTTAAGTTAGGAAATTGATTTGAGTTTTCTTTCGTAACATAACATCTAAGTTTTTTCGCTTTTCCACCATCTTTAATTCCAGCTCTGAAGGCCCCTTCTCCTCCATCAAGAGCTCTTGTTCCGTCATAATTTAAATTTTCCTTTCTAGGGTCAGCTATATCAGCACTGCAAATCTCATCAATAGCATTTTGTGTCAACGGCTGGTTAATTTCAAAGTGTTTGAAAGGATCGTTACATAATTTAGTCCTTTGTTCTAATGATTTAAATAATTCCATGTTTTTTCATTTTTGCTTTTACAATTGGAGCAATTCTATTAACTTCATTTAAACTATTATAACTCCAACTCTCAACTCTGTCTTCTAGTTCTCTTGTTATACCTAAATCTTTCAATTGTGAATAAAATTTTTTAAATCTACCCGTTGGCTTAAAAGACTGCATCATGGCAATATAAACAGGCTTTCCAGTCATAGCAGCCTCTGAAATCATTGACGTGGAGTCGCACGTTACAACTATATAATTTGAGATTGCTAATGCGGAAAGGTAGGCTTTTTTATCAATATTTTTTACAACGTGATGATTAATACTAAAGGTATTAAATGCTATTTTTAAAATATTTTCAGGTGTTCTGTAAGAGGGAATTACAATAATTTTAAATTTATCTGGAGTAAATAGTGTCTTAACTTTGTTAAAAAGTTCATGAATTTGTTTTTCTGAATAATTATAATATTTGTTTGGTCCTCCGATAATAAATGCTACTAATTCCTTTCTTTTGTCTTTCTCTATTCCCAGATATTTTGAATTATCATTAATCTCTTTTTTTGTTAGGTAGTGAATAGCTCCCGTTGTATTAATTATATTTTCTCCTTTTAAACGATCATGCTCAGGACTTACTATAAGGTCAAAGTGTTCAAAAGAAACTTTTGGATCTTGTATGTGAATATTGAAAATTTGATTACCTAATCTTTTTTTTAAAGCTATTGATGGTATTACGCTTTTTCTTCCACAAGATATAATGACTTTACAATCACATACAAATTTATTTTTTACCAAATTTTCTGATATTGGGCTTATTTTAGGTGGAATTAAATTCCAGAAAGATTTTAACTCAATTTTTTGGTGTTTATAAGTCAAGCTCAAAGCTTTAGCCAATCCCTCTACTTGACTTACCATGCCGTGCATGCCTTGCGTTAAAAGAAGTGCTTTTAATTCTAACATTAGTTACTATATACCTTTACATAATGAATAATAAATCAACAAAACACACAAAAGTGTTAATTCTTGGATCTGGTCCTGCTGGCTATACAGCAGCTATTTATGCGGCCAGAGCTATGCTTAAACCAATACTTGTTCACGGTTCTCAGCCCGGAGGGCAATTAACAACTACTACTGATGTTGAAAATTACCCTGGATACTCAAAAGTGATTCAAGGGCCTTGGCTAATGGACGAAATGAAAGGCCAAGCAGAGGCTGTAGGTACAGAGATGATACAGGATCATATTAGTAAAGTTGACTTAACAAAAAAGCCTTTTACAGCAACAGGTGATAGTGGTCAGGTTTATACTGCAGATAGTTTTATAATTTCAACAGGAGCTCAAGCAAGATGGCTAAATCTAAAATCTGAACAAGAGTTTAGAGGATTTGGAGTTTCTGCATGCGCTACTTGTGACGGATTTTTCTTCAAAGAAAAAGAAGTGGCAGTGGTTGGT
>JAOINI010000017.1 GCA_028139285.1 Candidatus Pelagibacter sp.
TGGAGAATTAGCTACAGCGGGTTACGGTACCGCTGTAAGAATAGAACAAGTTTTATTATTACCAGTCATAGGTTTAAATACCGCTGTTTTGTCAATTGCAGGTCAAAATTTTGGGGCAAAAATGTATTTCAGAGTAAAAGAAGTATATGGAAAAGCATTAATGTTTGGTTCTGGATTTATGGTGTTGGCGGGTATATTCGTTTATCTAACCTCAGAAATTATAATCTCTTTTTTTACTAATGATTTAGAAGTTATTCGAAGAGGATCACTTTACTTACAGGTAGCGGCTTTAATTGGGCCCGTTTATCCCGTTTTCTTTATTACCTCTGCTTTATTCCAAGCACTCAAAAGACCAATTTTCAGCTTGTATATGACAATTCTTAGACTAACGCTAATTCCTTTTATGTCACTATGGTATGTAATAAATATTAGAAATGGTGAGTATCAAGATATCTTTTATACAATTTTAGTAACAAATTGGATGATGGGATTAGTCGTATTAACTTTTGTACCGTTTTTTTTAAAAAGAGTATTCAGGATTTCTTTTAAAAAATTATTTGTATTTTAGTTTATTCTCTAATTTTCTTACAAAATAAGACACAACTAAAATCAGCACTAGGTACTCTAGAATTAAAAAAGTATAAATTTCTAAGGGCCTATAGGTAGTAGTGACTAGCTCATTAGCTTTTCTTGTTAAATCTCCTATCCCTATAATTGATACTAGAGAGGACATCTTTAAAACATAAACAAATTGGTTTCCCATTGCAGGCAACACAACTTTAATTGCTTGTGGAAGAATTACTAATCTCATTTTTCTCCAAAAATCCATTCCAAGTGACTCAGATACTTCATGTTGACCTTTCGAAATAGAATTAATACCGGCTCTAAAAATTTCTGCTTGAAAAGCACTTTCGCTAATTGTTAACGCTATAATTCCTGAGACAAAAGGTGAAAAACTTATACCCAACATAATTGGTAGGCCATAATAAATCCAAAGAATTAAAACTAATAAAGGGATAGCTCTTACAATCTCTACGTATGTTATATTTAGATAACTTAAAAATTTATTATCTGAAAGTGATGGTAGTGCAATAATTAATCCTATAATCATTGCCAATATTATAGATACAACTGAAATGTAAATAGTTGTAGTAATTCCACTTATTAAAAATTTTAGATTTGTAAGTCCCTCAATATTTTCTGGACTTAAAATATACCAGCCCCATTCATAGTTAGAGCTACATCCTTGTAGCAATAAACATAAAGATGCAATTTTTAAAACCTTCACCGATTTACTATATTTGCAAATGAGAAGTATTTAAACTTAAATTATAAACTTTTTAGATTATATTTTGCCTCTAAAGTCATAAAAAAACCAGAGGATTGTTTTCTCTTAATCCAATTACTTACATAATCGTTCCAAACTTTATCTCCTTTTGGAACCATCATTGCTAAAAATGCAGGGTTTTTTCCACCATCTGGCACAATGGCTAATTGAGGGTACTTCACTACAAGCTTATTGGCTTCCAGAGAGCTAGTAATATTACCATCTGCTCTTCCAGCTAAAACTTCTTGGAAGTCTCTTGCGGGTGCTTCAATTGATCTTAGTTTTGATTTAGGAAAAAATTCTTTTGCTTTCTCTTCTTGAGAAGTACCTAATGTAGTTGCTATTGTAACTTTTTTATTATTTAAAGAGTCCCAAGTAGGAAATTTTTTTAAATTCTTTTTTAATACTAAAGGAACAGTACCGTATTTGTAATATGTTGCAGTAAAACCTGCAACTTCAGCTCTTTTAGGTGTTTTTGTAACGCTTGTTGAAATATCGTATCTGTCAGCAGTAATTCCAGCAACAATTGTTTTCCATTCTGCAGGAACAAATTTCACTTTTACTCCTAAATCTTTAGCTAATTGGTTCATTACGTCTATATCAAATCCTTTATATTTGTTTGTTGCAGGATCTTTCATTGACATTGGATCCCAATCACCAGTAGTCCCAACTCTTAACTCACCACTTTTTTTGATTGCATCTAACTTGGACTCAGCTTGTACGTTTGTCGCGAAGATAAAGAATAATAAAATTGTTAATATTTTTTTCATTACATTTCCTTATTAGACAATCTCTCTCTTTTTTTCGATCTGCAATTTGACCCACTTTAACAACCTTTTGAAAAGGGGTTGACTGAAAGGTAGTTTATCAGCTATAAAGAACAAAACAAGAACATTTATGAAGCTAACAATACCTTATTATTTACATAAAGTGGGAGCCGGTTTTCCTTCTCCGGCAACAGATTATATCGAGGACGATATAGATCTAAACTCTCATCTCATAACAAATGCACCAGCCACTTTCATCATTAGAGTACAGGGTAAATCTATGACTAATGTGGGCATACATGATGGAGATCTATTAATAGTAGATAAAAGTTTAAACCCAAAAAATTTTTCCACTGTTATAGCAAATATCAATGAAGAACTTGTAGTTAAAACTCTGGTTAAAAGTAAGGGTAACAACTACTTAACATCAGGTTCAAGAAATACATCAGATCGAATTAACTTAACAGAAAATCCAGAAATAATAATTTGGGGAGTAGTAACATATGTCATACACAAACAGCAGTAGAAAAAAAGTTGCATTAATTGACTGCAATTCATTTTATGTTTCTTGTGAAAGATTATTTAATCCTAAAATACAAAATGTACCAGTCGTAGTGTTATCTAATAATGATGGATGTGTAATATCAAGATCTACTGAAGCAAAAAAACTTGGAATAAAAATGGGAGAACCATATTTTAAAGTTAAAGATTTGGTTAAAAAAAACAACGTTCAGATATTTTCTTCAAACTATGCATTATACGGAGACCTTTCTAGACGAGTGATGAAAGTTTTAAAAGGATTCACTGATAAAATTGAAATCTATTCTATAGACGAAGCATTTTTAGATTTATCACATATCAAAGATGAACAAGTTGAAGAATACGGAAAACAAATAAGAGAAAGAGTTTTAAAATGGACAGGAATACCGACGAGTGTAGGAATTTCTAATACAAAAACTTTAAGTAAAGTTGCCAATCATATAGCTAAAAAAAATAAAGCAGGAGTAATATTTTTAAAAGAAAATATTGATAATATATTAAAAGATTTTGATATTGCAGATGTATGGGGAGTAGGAAAACAGTTATCAAAGCTATATATTAAAAATGGGATAGACAACGCTTATAAACTAAAAAATATTTCAAATACATGGGTTAAGAAAAGCACAAATGTTTTAGGCGCGAAAACAGTAATGGAGTTAAGAGGAATTTCTTGTATAGATTTAGAAATCGAGGAAACAAGAAGAAAAAGTTGTTGTGTATCAAGATCGTTTGGAAAAAAAGTTGAGAGCTTAGATAAATTAAAAGAGTCTATAACTACTCATTGTTTAAATGCGTCAGAAAAAATAAGAACAGATAAACAAACTACAAGAGCTGTTACAATATTTATCAGAACAAGCCCATTTGATAAAAATAGAAAATACTATTCAAATTCTATTACTATTGAATTGCCGGTAGCAACTAATAACAGCATCGAACTTGTAAAAACTGCGATTACTGGACTGGGAAAGATTTATAAATATGGTTATTTCTACCAAAAAGCTGGAGTCATTTTATCGAAGCTTAGAGACGCTTCTGAAAAAGAGCTAAATTTATTAGCACCAATTTTAGAGAATAAATCTCAACCATTAATGAGGGCAATCGATTTTACGAATGCAAAATACGGACGAAATGCAATTAGTATAGCTCAAGCTGGTATAAGCAATGATTGGAAAATGAGAAGAGAGCATTCATCTAGAATAGATACAGCTTCATTTGACTTCTTACCTAAAATAAATATATAATTTGTATAAGGGGTGTCATAAAGACTGAGATCATACCCAAAGAACCTGACCGGTAATTCAGTGAGGGACAAATGAAAGATATATACCTATCAACACAAACAACGCTAATTATTACTTTAGGGGTAGGAGCTTTTTTTATCGCTTTAGGTTATGTAAATTTAAAAAAAGTTTCAGATAAAAAGAGCTACATAATCGGTGACAGAAATGAAAGTATTTTTTCATTAACAACGAGTTTATCAGCATCTGCTTTGGGAGCTTGGATATTATTTGGACCAGCTTCAGCGGCGACCTGGGGAGGAATAGGTGCAGTAATTGGATATGCGTTAGGTACAGCTGCACCTATGTTATTTTTATTAAATTTTGGTCCAAAAATAAGGAAAGAATTTCCTAATGGAATGTCTTTAACTGAGTTTGTGAAAAGAAGATTTGGGACTCGAATTTTAAAGATAATACTAATTTTAATTTTATTTTATTTAACAATTTTCTTGATAGCAGAAGTAACAGCAATAGCTTTTTTATTAAATTTAATCTCAAAAACACCTTTATGGATAACATCTGGACTAACTTTAATCATATGTCTTTTATATATACTAAGAGGTGGATTTAAGCTTTCAATTATTACAGATAAATATCAATTTCTAATAGTCCTGGGTATAATATTATTTTCTATATTTTTAATTTTAGGAAACTTAGAAATAAATAGTTATGAATTAATCAAAAAAAATTCAACAAAACTTGTAAGTAGAGATTATATCCCAAATTACACTGCTGGACTGACATTTTTTATTGCTGTAGCAGCAACAAATTTATTTCATCAAGGTAATTGGCAACGTGTATTCGCCGCAAGAAACAACCTTATTTTAAAAAAAAGTTTAATTTATTCATCAATTATTTCTTTTTTGATTGTTTTATGGATGGGCTACACAGGTCTTATATCTTTTTCTATCGACCCTAAAATAATAGCTGATTTAGCTTTTTTTAAATTGATGTTATTAAATAATAATGTTTTTATAATTGTTTCTATTTTAGTTTTAGCCTTAGCTTTAACATTAAGCACGATCGATACGTTAATTAATGCTATTTCAAGTCTTATAATAATTGATGGAAAAGAAATTAATAAATTTTTAAGTGGTAGAGAAATAAAAAATAAAAGCAATAAATTAATTTTATTACTATGTGTGATTGTTTTTGTTTTTGCTTCTAAAGGTTATAGTATCTTATATTTATTTTTATTCGCTGATCTCCTTTGTTGTGCGGCTGTTGTTACCGTATTCTATGGTTTTTTTAATAAGAAAATTAATACAAGATTATCTTTAATATCAATAATTTTAGGATTAAGCTCAGGATTATTATTTTTTCCAAGTCAGAATTTCCAATCAAGTTTACTAGTGGGAAATATTATGTCTGTAGAAAATTTTAGTCCAATTATCTTATCAAACCTACTATTTATCTCCTTTATTTTAGCTTTAATTGTACCACTTGTAATAATTACGACTTACTCTTTACGTAATTCGTTAAGATAAATAGATACAGCTATCCAAATTATTACGAAACCAAAAAACTTTTCCAAAGTTAGAATCTCATCAAAATAAGTTATTCCCAAAAGAAATTGAGATGTTGGAGTTAAAAATAAAATCATACTTGCTGGACCGATACCGATAATCTTAAATCCTAAGGTATACAAAAAAAGAGGGACTAAGGTCATAAAGCCAGACCAAAATAAATAAAAAGATAAAAGAGGTTCTTTATATGAAAAAACATTAAGGTTTAAATTTATTAGATAAATAAATAATGCAATTGCAATTGGAGAAATTAACAAAGTTTCAATTAACAGTCCTATATCTGATGATACTTGAATTTTTTTTCTTATTAATCCATAAATACTAAAAGTTATTGCAACTGTTAAACCAATCCAAGGTAATTCACCTAACTTTAGTAAAAAGTAAAATAAGGAAATTACAACTAGCATTACAGCAATAAATTGATTTCTATTAAGTTTTTCTCTCAAAAAAACTCTTCCTAAAAAGACACTTATTATTGGATAGATATAATATCCTAAACTTGAGTCTAATAATCTATTTACACTTACGGCATAAAGCCAGGTGCCCCAATTTATACTTACCAACAAACCTGACAAAAAGAGCAATAATTGATTTTTTCTCTTTTTGAAAATTTTATTAAATTCTGGCCATTTTTTATAAAAACTCGTTGTTAGAATTAACAGAACTGCTGTCCAAATAGTTCTGTGAACAGTTAGTTCAATAAATGATGCAAAAGATACAAATTTGAAAAAAATCGTCCCCACAACACCCCACCAAAGAGATGCAAAAGCTGCATAAAAAATTCCTGATAATTGTTTTTGTTGCATTACAAATTTGGTGCAATATAAGTTAATTTTCTTTATAAAGATACGTAAAGCTTGTGGTGAGATGGGTGAGTTGGTTTAAACCAGGAGTTTGCTAAACTTCCGTAGTATTTAACTATGCTACCGAGGGTTCGAATCCCTCTCTCACCGCCATTTAGTTAAAATAGCTGTCTATTTGAACCGGCTCTTTTCTTAAAATATATTTGTAAACATTAATGTTTTCTAGAACTCGTTGAACATAATTTCTAGTTTCTTCAAATCTAATTTGTTCAATCCAGTTAATATAAGAAATTTGACCTTTAGATGGGTCTCCGTTCACTCTTCTCCAAGTTTTAACTCTATTTGGTCCCGCATTGTACGCAGCAATAGCAAATGGGAAAACACCATTATAATCATTAAGCAATCCATTAAAATAATAAGACCCAAGTTTAATGTTGTATTCTGGATCTGCAGTTAATCTACTTATACTGTAGGGTAGTTTTGCTTGTTTAGCTACAATCTTAGCAGTATACTTCATTAATTGCATCATT
>JAOINI010000018.1 GCA_028139285.1 Candidatus Pelagibacter sp.
ATTGCCATTAAAACCCCTGCATGATGAGTATAAGATTAAAAGAGTGGTGGTTTCAACTTATCAAGCAGTTTCTGGCGCAGGCAAGGCACCAATGGATGAACTTTTTGAACAGACTAAAAAATATCTAGACGGAAAAAAAATTAATTCTCAAAACTTTACAAAACAAATCGCTTTTAATTTGATCCCGCATATTGATGCTTTTGATAAAGATGGATATACGAAAGAAGAATTGAAAATGACAAATGAGACAAAAAAGATCTTAGGTGATACTATTGATGTAACAGCAACTTGCGTTAGAGTACCAGTAAGAACGGGTCATTCTGAGTCGATTAATATTGAATTCGATAATCTTTACGATTTTGAAAATATTATTAGAATTTTAAAAACAGCTCCAGGATGCAAAGTAATAGATGAGAGAAAAGATGGTGGTTATATTACTCCAATTGAGGCAGAAGGTGATTATACAACTTACATTTCCAGGATAAGAAAAGATAACACTAATATTAAAGCAATTAATTTGTGGGTAGTTTCAGATAATTTGCTTAAAGGAGCGGCTTTAAATACTGTGCAAATTGCAGAGTGTTTGATGAAAAAAAAGTAACTTTAGTTTATAAGTCGAATATGGAAAATAAAAACCCTTTAAGTCCACATTTGCAAATTTATAAATGGCAAATATCTTCTTTATTGTCAATTACACATAGAATTATTGGGGTTATAAATTTCTTTGCAATAATCTTAATTTGTGTTTGGGCATCATTTATTTTTTTTGGTCAAAATAATTATCAAGCTATTTTTGATATTTTAAATTCAACCTTTGGAAAATTTTTGATAATTTCATTATGCTGGACCTTTAGTTTCCATATTTTAAATGAATTAAGACATTTAATTTGGGATGCAGGTTATGGGTTTGATTTAAAAGTAGCAAAAATCACGGGGGTAGTAGTGCTGATTGGTTCCTTTGTGTTAACAATTTTATTATATTTATTAGGGAGAAATTATTTTTAATGCATGTATCTACAAAAAAATGGTTGTTTACAAAAATTAGTTCATTGATTCTAATTCCCTTAATGATTTGGTTTATAATAACGTTCGTCTCGATTTATGACAAAGAATACAATAAAATTTTAGAATTCTTTACTGGACAACCATCTAAAATATTATTTTCTGTATTTATTGTAATTGCTTTCTTTTTTTCAGCTTTAACTATAAGTGAGATATTTGAGGACTATTTACACGATGAAAAAATCAAAAATGTCGCAAATAAAGTGCTGTATTTATTTGCTATAGTAATTCCAATATTAACTATTTTAGGTATATATACTCTTAACATATGAACGCTTATAAAATTATAGACCATGAATATGATGTTGTAGTTCTTGGAGCAGGTGGATCGGGATTACGAGCAGCCGTTGGTTTATCTGAATCAGGTTTAAAAACAGCATGCATATCAAAAGTTTTCCCAACTCGAAGCCACACATCAGCGGCGCAAGGCGGTATTTCAGCTGCTCTAGGTAATATGGGAGAAGACGACTGGCGATGGCACATGTATGATACAGTCAAAGGCTCTGATTGGCTTGGCGATCAAGATGCAATTGAATACTTATGTAAAGAGGCGCCAAGAGCAGTTGTAGAATTGGAAAGATACGGAGTTCCTTTCAGTCGAACTGATGATGGTAAAATTTACCAAAGACCTTTTGGAGGTATGACAAAAAATTATGGTAATGGTACGGCTCAAAGAACATGTGCAGCTGCGGATAGGACTGGACATGCAATTTTACACACGCTTTACGGTCAAGCTTTGAAACAACAAACAGAATTTTTTATAGAGTATTTCGCTTTAGACTTAATTATGAAGAATGGCGAATGTAAAGGTGTAATTGCTTGGAATTTAACTGATGGAACAATTCACAGATTTAGGTCTCACATAACTATAATTGCCACTGGAGGGTATGGAAAAGTTTATTACTCAGCAACGTCTGCACATACTTGTACAGGCGATGGTAATGCAATGGTATTAAGAGCTGGCCTTCCATTACAAGATATGGAATTTGTTCAGTTTCACCCAACGGGCATTTATGGAGTCGGCTGTTTGATAACTGAAGGAGTGAGAGGTGAAGGCGGATTTTTGGTCAATGGCAAAGGAGAAAGGTTTATGGAGAGGTATGCTCCAAACGCAAAAGACTTAGCCTCTAGAGACGTAGTTAGCAGGTCAATGGAAGTAGAAATAAATGAGGGACGAGGTGCGGGAAAAAATAAAGATCACATTAATTTACATTTAGATCATATAGATAAAAAAGTTATAGATGAAAGGCTTCCAGGAATATCAGAGGCGGCAAAAACTTTCGCTAACGTAGATGTGAGCAAGGAACCTATTCCTGTGGTACCAACAGTTCATTATAATATGGGCGGCATTCCAACAAATTATAAAGCAGAGGTTCTTACACTAAATGGTTCTGAAAAAACAGTACCTGGTTTGATGGCAATAGGCGAAGCAGCTTGTGTTTCAGTTCATGGAGCTAACAGATTGGGTTCAAATTCTCTGATTGATTTAGTTGTTTTTGGAAGAGCTGCCGCTAAAAGAGCTGCTGAACTTATCAAACCAGGTAGTGCGCACGAGGAAATTTCTAATTCTGAAACAGATAAATGCTTGGATAGATTTGATAAAATCAGAAATTCAAACGGATCAACGAAAACCTCAGAATTAAGAGTAGAAATGCAAAAAACAATGCAGTCTAAATGTGCTGTATTTAGAACTGAAAAAACTTTAAAAGAGGGCGTTAACCAAATTAGAAAACCTTTTGAGGGGATGAAAGACGTATCTGTAAAAGATAAATCATTATTATTTAATACGGATTTGGTTGAGACTCTAGAGTTCGATAATTTGATCAGTCAAGCGTTAACTACTATGGACTCTGCGTACCATAGAAAAGAGAGTAGAGGAGCACATGCTAGAGAAGATTTTACTGAAAGAGATGATAAAAATTTCATGAAACACACATTAGCATGGCAAAAAGGAAGAGAAGTGGAAATTAAATACAGAGATGTTCATTCCAGAACTCTTACTAACGATGTTCAATATTTTCCTCCTAAGGAGAGAGTTTACTAAGAAATGGTTCAATTTAACCTACCGCAAAATTCAAAAATTGAGGTAGGAAAATACTTTAAAGATAATACAAACTCTAAAAATTTAAGAAAAGTAAATATATATAGATGGGATCCTTCTACTGGAAAAAATCCCAGAATAGATACATTTGAAGTAGATATGGATAATTGTGGTCCTAAAGTTTTGGATATATTGTTTAAAATAAAAAATGAAATAGATCCATCCTTAACTTTCAGAAGATCTTGTGCGCATGGCGTTTGCGGATCTTGTGCTATGAATATCGATGGAGTAAACGGACTTGCATGTATTAAATCTCACACAGATATTAAAGGAAACTTAAATATTTACCCTTTGCCACACTTAAAGGTGGTTAAAGATTTAATTGGCGATCTAACAAATTTATATAAACAATATGAATCTATTCAACCTTGGTTAAAAGTAGATCAAACGGGTCAAGAAAAAATAGAATTAAAGCAATCTCAAAAAGATAGAGAAAAACTAGACGGTTATTATGAATGTATTTTATGCGCTTGTTGTTCAACATCTTGCCCAAGCTATTGGTGGAATGGAGAAAAATATTTAGGTCCGGCAGTTCTGTTACAGGCTTATCGTTGGATAAATGATAGTAGGGATGGAGATAAAAAAGAAAGATTAAAAAAAGTTGCAGATGAGTTAAAATTATATAGATGTCATACCATTATGAATTGCACAAACTCATGCCCCAAAGGCTTGAATCCTGCTAAAGCTATTGGTTCTATTAAAAAAATGCTTGCAACAAGCTAAAAGCTTATTTAATCAATAACATCATGAAAACAATTCAACATTTTGTTGGTGGCAAAAGCTTTTCAGGTCAGTCTAAAAGGACAAGTAAAGTGTTCAATCCAGCAACAGGTGAACAAAGCGCTGAAGTTAAATTAGCATCAACAAAAGATGTAAACGATGCAGTCTCTAATGCGCATAAAGCTTTTGTTTCTTGGTCAGAAAAACCACCTCTTCAAAGAGCCAGGGTTATGTTTAAGTTTAAAGAGCTAATTGAAAAAAACTATGATGAATTAACAAAGATTATAGTTTCAGAACATGGAAAAGTTTATGAAGATGCAAAAGGTTCGCTAACTCGTGGGCTAGAGGTAGTAGAGTATGCATGTGGAATTCCACAAATGCTTAAAGGTGAGTTTACTGAAAATGTTGGCTCAAATGTCGATAGTTGGTCAATTAGACAACCCCTTGGAGTTTGTGCAGGCGTAACTCCTTTTAACTTCCCTGCAATGGTTCCAATGTGGATGTTTCCCATGGCAATTGCTTGTGGAAACACCTTTGTATTAAAACCCTCAGAGAAAGATCCAACATGTTCAATTCGACTTGCTGAATTATTAAAAGAGGCAGGACTACCAGATGGAGTATTCAATGTTGTAAATGGAGATAAAGAGGCAGTTGATGCTTTAATACATAACAAAGACGTAGTAGCAATGAGTTTTGTTGGTTCAACTCCTATCGCTAAATATATTTATGAAAATTGCGCTAAAAACGAAAAGAGAGTTCAAGCTCTAGGTGGAGCTAAAAATCATTGTGTTGTTATGCCAGACTGTGATTTAGACCAAGCTGTTAATGGGCTTATGGGAGCAGCATATGGTTCAGCAGGAGAGAGGTGTATGGCTCAATCGGTTGCAGTTGCAGTTGGAGGAATTGGCGATAAATTAGTGAATGCATTATCAAAGAAAGTCGAGGCTTTAAAGGTTGGACCTGGTATGGATAAAGAGTCTGAAATGGGACCTCTTGTTACAAAAGAGCATTTAGAAAAAGTAAAAGGATATGTTGATATTGGTGTTAAAGAGGGAGCAAAATTAGTTGTTGATGGAAGGAAATTTGAGATACAGGGATATGAAAAAGGTTTTTATATTGGAGGATGTTTATTTGACCATGTAAAAAAAGACATGAGGATTTATAAAGAGGAAATTTTTGGGCCAGTTCTATCAGTAGTAAGAGCCAAAAATTTTGATGAAGCTCTTAAATTAGTTAACGATCATGAATACGGAAATGGAGTTAGCATATTCACAAGAGATGGAGATACAGGAAGAACATTTTATAACAAAGCAAAAATAGGAATGGTTGGAATTAATATACCTATACCCGTGCCTATGGCATTTCATAGTTTTGGAGGCTGGAAAAGATCTTTATTTGGAGACCAACACATGCATGGACCAGAGGGAGTAAGATTTTACACAAAATTAAAAACGATTACTTCTAGATGGCCATCTGGATTAAGGTCAGACCCTGAATTTGTTATGCCTACTATGAAATAAGGATAAAATGAGAAAAAAAATCACATTAATTGGAGCTGGGCAGATTGGGGGGACTCTAGCCCATTTAATTGCATTAAAAGAACTCGGAGATGTAGTTTTATTTGATGTAGCAGCAGGTATTGCAAAAGGAAAAGCTTTAGATATTGCTCAATCTTCTCCAATTAATAAATTTAATATTAATTTGTTGGGAACGGACAATTATGAAGACACAAAAAACTCTGATGTAATAATTATTACCGCAGGTGTTCCTAGAAAACCAGGAATGACAAGAGACGATTTACTTGGCATTAATTTAAAAATAATTAAACAAGTAGCTGATGGTATAAAAAAAACGTCACCTAATGCTTTTGTTATTTGTATTACCAACCCATTAGACGTTATTGTTATGGCGTTACAGAAATATTCTGGTTTACCTAAGAACAAAGTTGTAGGTATGGCTGGAATTCTAGACTCTTCAAGATTTATTTATTTTTTATCACAAGAATTAAAAGTTCCTGTCCAAAAAATTAAATCATTTGTATTGGGTGGACATGGGGATACTATGGTTGCTATGCTCGAGTCCACAGAAATTGATGGAAAAAAAATCTTTGATCTAGTTAAAGAAGGAAAAATTAATCAGAAAAAATTAAATGAAATAGTGGATAGAACTAAAAGTGGTGGGGCTGAAATAGTTAAATTTTTAGGAAATGGCTCTGCGTTTTATGCACCTGCAGCTTCAGGAGTTGAAATGGCAGAAAGCTATTTAAAAGATTTAAAAAAACAACTTCCTTGTGCAGCTTATTTAAACGGAGAGTACGGTACAAAAGATTTATATGCTGGAGTTCCCGTAATAATCGGGTCTAATGGAGTTGAGAAAGTGGTTGAGATTAAATTATCTAATCAAGAAAAGGAAAATTTTAAAAAATCTATTGACGCTGTGAAAGAACTTTTTAATGCCGCGAAAAGAATTGACTCCTCTTTATAATTAGCTTTTTTTAAGAACTATTCTTCTTCCCATACAAAATATTTTAGGAAATAACTTTACTAACATTCTATCAATTTTATTTAATAGATTTAAAAAGAAATTATTTAAAGGTATACACTTAGTTTTTGAGGTAACTCCACCTGAGTTTAAAAAAATAAAACATTCCGTGAGTTTTTCATATTCAATTTTGAAATATTTACCCAGATTTTTTTCAAATTTTGCC
>JAOINI010000019.1 GCA_028139285.1 Candidatus Pelagibacter sp.
TAACAAATATGTGCTATTAAAGATAAGATATTTAGGAAAATTAGATAAAATTATTAATGAGCTTAAACAACAAAATATTATGCTAGAATTTATTAACGATCAATGGAAATTGAAAATTAAAAAATGAGTCAGTTAACATTTAAATTTCCATTTAAAAAAAAATATTTTGAGCAGGATTTTTTTGTTTCAAGTAATAATTTTTCTGCGTACAAGCTAATTGAAAGTTGGCCAAATTGGCCTGGAAATTGGCTGAACGTTTATGGAGCATCAGGTTCAGGTAAAACTCATTTATCTAAAATACTAGAAAAAAAAATTGAAAGAATTATTGTTTTAGATGAAAGTAAGCTTGATAATACAGTTGTTTCTGGGCTTCATAAAAGTGAGTGTTTAATAATTGATAATTTTAAGAATAAGATTGATGATAAATTATTTTATTCTTTATTAAATCATTCAAAACAATTAAATAATTATATTTTAGTAAATAGTTTTAAACCTTTAAATAAATTCAATTTTACGTTAAATGACTTGAAATCTAGAATTAGCAGCTTTATAAATATTGGAATAGATCTTCCACCAGATGATTTATTACATGTTATAATTTCAAAATCTTTCTCAGAGAAACAAATAACCATTAGTCCGAAAATTACTGGTTATATTATAAAAAATGTTGAGAGATCTTATGATAAAATGTTCAAATTTTTAAAGGATGTTGATGATTTATCTTTATCTTCTGGAAAATCAATAAATATTAATCTAATAAAAAAAGTACTGAATAAATGAATAAATTTAGAACACATAATTGTTCAGAGTTAAGTGAAAAAGATCTCGATAAAAATGTAACAATTTCTGGATGGCTTCATAGAAGAAGAGATCACGGAAATTTAATTTTTATTGATATAAGAGACCATTATGGAATCACTCAATGTGTAACAGAAAATAATAATAAATTTTTTTCAATTTTAGAGAAAATCAAACCTGAGTCAGTACTCAAAATAAATGGAAAAGTAATCGAAAGAGCAAAAGGAACAGAAAACTTGGAACTAAAAACTGGAAAAATAGAGATACAAATTCATGGTTTAGAAATTTTATCAAGCGCAAAAGAATTACCTATCCCAGTATTTGGTGAACAAGAGTATCCTGAAGAAATAAGACTTAAATACAGGTTCTTAGATTTAAGAAGAGAAGAGATGCATAAAAATATAGTACTTAGATCGAAAGTAATTTCATTCATAAGATCAGAAATGTTAAAGTTTGGTTTTTTAGAATATCAAACTCCAATTTTGACTTCTTCAAGTCCTGAGGGAGCTAGAGATTTTTTAGTACCAAGTAGGTTAAATCCTGGTAAGTTTTATGCTTTACCACAAGCTCCTCAGCAATTTAAGCAAATGGTAATGGTCTCTGGTTTTGATAAATATTTTCAAATAGCGCCATGTTTTAGAGACGAGGATGCTAGAGCTGATAGGAGCCCTGGAGAGTTTTATCAACTCGATTTAGAAATGTCATTCGTTGAACAAGAAGATGTATTTAAAGTTATAGAAAAGCTTTTTTTGAATTTATTTAAAAAATTTTCTTCAAAAAAAATACTATCAGAAAAATTTCCAAGAATTCCATTTAAAGAGGCAATGCTAAGATATGGTACAGATAAACCTGATTTGAGGAATCCTCTAATCATCCAGGATGTGACAAATATTTTTGAAAGAGACGACGTAAAGTTTGATATTTTTAAAAAACTTGTGAAGTCTGGATCTAAGGTGAGGGCAATTGTTACAAAAAACACTAAAAATAAATCAAGAAGTTTTTTCGATAATATTGATAAATGGGCTAAAGAACAGGGAGCATCTGGATTAGCATATCTTACCCTAGAGAAAGACAAAAAAATATCTGCCAAAGGTCCCGTGGGTAAATTTTTTAGTGAGGACGCACTAATAGCAATTCAATCTCAGTGTGAAGCAAAAATAGGGGATAGTATATTTTTTGCTTGTGGTAAACAAAATGAAGTAGAAAAAATTTTATCTTTAGCTAGAAATAAAATCGCTCAAGATTTAGAAATTATAGAAGAGAATATTTTTTCATTTTGTTGGGTCGTAGATTATCCAATGTTTGAGAAAGATGAAAAAACAAACAAAATTGTTTTCAGTCATAATCCTTTCTCAATGCCACAAGGAGATATTAAAAGTATGAATTTTGATAAACCTTTAGAAATAAAAGCCTATCAGTATGATATCGTATGTAATGGAGTGGAACTGTCGTCAGGAGCAATTAGAAACCATATACCCGAGTTGATGTACAAATTGTTTTCTATTGTTGGGTACAGTGAAAAGGATGTAAGAGAAAAATTTAGCGGAATGATTAATGCTTTAAGTTATGGTGCGCCACCTCACGGAGGGATTGCGCCTGGAATAGATAGGATAGTAATGTTACTAGCTAATAAAAATAATATTAGAGAAGTAACATTGTTTCCTATGAATCAAAATGCACAAGATTTGATGATGTCTGCTCCCTCAAATGTTGAAACTAAACAGCTAAAAGAACTTGGTATTAAATTGGATATTAAGAAAAACTAATTTTTAGTTTTTAAATTAATTCTAACATCTGAGAGATCTATTAATTTTTCTTCTAAGTTGCTTCTCACAAAACCTTTTGAGGTGATATTTTTGACAATTTTTAGAAATTTATCGTCAGTATCTTCATTTGGTACAGATTTAGAACTTGCTATAGATGGTGTGTGAGCAAGTTCTTCTTTACCTAGGTAAGAAATGGCTAATTCTCTAAAAACATAATCCAAAATTGACGATGCGCTTAAAATCCTATCATTTCCTATAACATTTCCTGAAGGTTCAAATTTTGTGTCAATAAATGCATCAACATACTCATCCAAAGGGACTCCGTACTGTAATCCAAGCGAAATAGCTATAGCAAAGTTATTCATCATCGCTTTAACTAATTCCCCTTCTTTGTTGGTATCTATAAATATTTCACCAATTTTACCATCATCATATTCTCCCGTATGAAGATAAACTTTATGATCTCCTATTTGCGCTTTTTGAATATATCCTTTTCTTCTATCTGGCATTTTGAATCTAGTATTGTTTTTTTGTTTAATATTTGTGCTCTCTATTGGTTTTCTGCTTAAATTTCCTGAAATTTTTTTAGAGATCGTGGAATTATCCTTTACGTTTTCATTTTTGGCCTCTTTTTTTTCACCAATTTTTTTTGTTTTCCTATTGTTTAATTTAACGTCAATAATTTCAACGTTACCATCATTTCTCTCATCTATTTTGGATAGTTCTTTATCATTTAGATCACTCAAAGTATGAACTGTTTTAAAAGTACAAGTATAATAAGTTTCAACAATGAATTTTTTCATAATATATTGGAATCTATATTTTTAAGATATATATTAAAAGTTAGAAGTGTCTATTATTTTATTATACACTTCTTAATTGTGTGGATTTAAAATTTCAAATATGAGTTTAAAAGTAATTTTTACTTGGTGGAACAGACAAACATTAGGAACGTTTTTGAAAACCTTATTTACAGGTAAATTTGTGGGAAAAGACAAATTTGGAAACAAATATTACAAAAATAAAAATGATGAAAGGTGGGTAATTTACTCAAAAGAGGTAGAGGCAACTAAAATAACCGCTGACTGGCATCATTGGATCCATCATACAAATGACAAGATTCCCGGTGAGAGTGATAAAAAATATAATTGGCAAAAAGAACATTTAGAAAATAAAACCGGGACAACAGAAAGTTTTAAACCTGTAAAGATAAAAAAAGAAAATAATTTGAAAAAATATGAAACATGGAAGTAATATAAAAATAATTTACTTTTTTTTAGCGTTATTTTCATCAAATGTACTTTCAGCCGAGGAAAAAATTTTAAGTACGCCATTAATAAATCTTGATCGAATTCAACCAAGTTTTGAAGTTTCCGATGATGAAAATGAAAGTTTATCTGTAAATAATGAAATCAAAGAAAAAAAAAATGAAAAAATTAATTCGCATGCTGTTTTAATTGGTTTAGACAAAATAACTGCCAAATCGTCAAAAATTCAAGTAAATTTAGATGAAATTAAAAAATTCGGTCCACTAGAAATAAAAATTCTTAAATGTGGTAAGGTCAAAGTACACAATCAAGTAAATGATGTAGCATATATGCAAGTTAAGGATCTTACCAAAAACGAAAATGAAAAAGTTTACATTTTTAACGGATGGACTTTTTCATCTGACCCGAATTTAACTCCCTTTGACCATGCAATATATGATTTGCAATTACTACATTGTAATAAAGTTTAGAAAAACTTTTCTTTTTCTAACCAGTTAGTATCAAAATCTGAGTTTAAAAATTTTTTATGTTTAAGTATTTTTTTATGTAAATCGATTGTTGTAGTTATTCCTTCAAGAACAAATTCGTCAAGTGATCTTAAAGTTCTTTGAATAGCTTCGGTCCTGTTTCTTCCTTTACAAATCACTTTTGCAATTAAACTATCGTAATAAGGAGTCACTTTACAACCTTGAAAAACTGAACCGTCTACTCTAGTTCTAAAACCTGAGGGCTGATGACAAACACTAATTGTGCCAGGACTAGGTTGAAAATTCAATGAAGGATTTTCAGCATTAATTCTACACTCAATAGTATGCCCCCGAGGAGTTATATCGCTCTGTTTTAAAGCAGTTTCACCTGTAAAGGCGATCCAAAGTTGCTCCTTAACGATATCAATACCTGTTTGAACTTCAGTCACAGGATGTTCAACTTGAACTCTAGTATTCATCTCTAAAAAATAAAACTTACCATTTTCATAAATAAACTCTACTGTTCCAGCGCCTTCATAATTAATTTGTTCAACCATTTTAACTGTTTTTTCCAATAAATCCTTTCTTTCGTTATCATTTATCACTGGACTAGGAGTCTCTTCGATTAGTTTCTGATGCCTTCTTTGAACAGAGCAGTCTCTCTCACCAAGTTGAACAGTTTTATTTTTTCCTGACATAATTTGAACTTCTATATGCCTTGGGTTTTTAAAATATTTTTCGATATAGAGTTCATCATTATTAAAAAATTTTTTAGCTTCTGATTTTGCTGTAAGGAAAAGGCTTTCTAATTTTCCCTCTTCCTCAACGATTTTCATACCTTTTCCACCTCCACCCCCAGCAGCTTTTATTAAAACTGGATACCCAATCTCTTTACAAATTGATTTAGCTTCATCCAAAGATTTAACCCCGCCCTCTGAACCTTCAATAACTGGCAAACCATATTTCTTTGCAACACGTTTAGCTTCTATTTTGTCTCCCATCATTGAAATTATTTTAGCACTTGGGCCTATAAATTTTATCCCATGTTTATTCACAATTTCTGAAAATTTTGCATTTTCTGATAGAAATCCATATCCTGGATGAACAGCTTCAGCTCCAGTTAAATCTACAGCAGACATAATAGATGAAATATTTAAATAACTATTTTGAGGTTGATGCGAGCCAATACATACACTTTCATCTGCTAGTCTAACATGCATAGAGTCTGCATCTACATCAGAATGCACTGCAACAGTTTTAATTCCCCATTCTTTGCAAGCTCTAATTACTCTAACAGCTATTTCACCTCTGTTAGCTATTAAGACTTTATTAAACATTATTAAATTATTTTAAAAGAACTAAAGTTTGACCAAATTCTACTGGTTGACCATCCTCGATCAGTACTTTTTTAACTTCTCCATTAGCGGTAGAAGGAACATGATTCATTGTTTTCATTGCTTCTACAATCATTACAGTTTGTCCTTTTTTAATTTTATCACCTACTTCAACAAATTTTTTTGCTCCAGGTTCTGGCGCTAAGTAAGCTGTACCGATTATTGGAGATTTAATTCTTACACCATCAATTTCATCAGATGATTTTAACACTGCTTTATTAGGAGAGACAACCGCACTTGTTTTTACTTGATCAATTAATTTTGATCCTTTTGATACTTTAATTTTTGTTGGCCCGTCCTGATACTCTAACTCAGATAGCTCAAACTCTTTTAGATTATCTACAAGTTCTTTTATTAATTTTTTATCTATTTTCATTTTCTAAAATTTTTTTCATAGCTTTTAAAGACATTATATAACCCTCAGACCCAAAACCACAAATAATACCACTAGCAACTTTACTAATTAAGGATTTATGCCTGAACTCTTCTCTATTATAAATGTTGCTTATATGCAATTCAATAATTGGAATTCTTAATACTTTTAAAGCATCATGAATAGCTACAGATGTGTGAGTATAACCTCCAGCGTTAATAACTATACCATCTTGATCATTTCTTGAATTTTGTATTTTAGTAATTAGTTCACCCTCAATATTTGATTGAAATAAAGAAAGTTTAATATTATTTTTGCTGGCAAAATCTTTACAATTTTTCTCAATTTCTTTTAAAGTAAGACTTCCATATTCTTTTTTT
>JAOINI010000002.1 GCA_028139285.1 Candidatus Pelagibacter sp.
TTATATATTTAGTCTTATCCCTATTTTAGGTGCATTGCTTCATTTAAATATTGAATTATCAAAAGCTAATGGAAAAGTAGTTTTCTTGGTTTTTTTTGTTGTTTTATTTGCAACAATAAAATTTCATTACAGATATAATGTAGAAAGAAAGTTTCATGATTTAGAAAGCCTAGATAAAAGTAAAGCTATTAATGCAAAACAAATTCATCAAAATCTTGATAGCCTTAAATGGTTAAGTAAAAATGATGTACCTGAAATTGAGGTGGAAGTTTTACAAAAGGCAATCAGAGTAATAGAAAATGATAAAAGGGAAAAAACATTGATAACTCACTACCAGTTTATATCTACGGTATTGGACGAAAATCTTAATATACTAAATCGATGGTATCTCTGGGACAACAATACTCATCCTACAGAAAACCATAAATATTTCGATAATTATAAATCTTTGGTAAATAAAAACATTAAATCTAATAATGTTGAAGTTATTTATCTTTTAGGGCAAAAAAATGAGATAATTTTTGATAAAGTTAAAAATTACTTTACCGATGTTTGTTTTAAAAGTAAAACGCTCGTGGAAAATAAATTTTCAATACACGAAATAGTTAGTTGTAGTAAATAATATGAATATTCACGAACATCAGGCTAAAGAAATTTTAAAAGAGTTTGAAGCTCCAGTTTCAAACGGGGTTGTAATTTACTCTAAAGATGAAATTGAAGATAAAATTTCAATTCTCAAAGGTAAACAATATGTTTTGAAGGCCCAAATCCATGCAGGAGGAAGAGGTAAAGCTGGTGGAGTAAAGCTAATTAAAAATTTATCTGACTTAGTGTCAGAGGCAAAAAAAATGATGGGAAAAATTTTGATTACCCACCAAACAGGGCCTGAAGGCAAGGAGGTCAAAAGGCTCTATATTGAGGAAGCGTCAGATATTTCAAAAGAATTTTACCTTTCATGTTTAATTGATCGGGAGTCATCGAAAATAGCTTTTATTAGTAGTACCGAGGGAGGCATGGATATAGAAAAAGTAGCTGAAGAAACACCTGATAAAATAATTACAACTAAAATCGATTTTAAAAGTGAAGGTCCAAGTAATGAGGAAATTGAAAATATTATTTCAATATTTAATTTTGATGTATTACAAAAAAATGTTGCAACAAAATTAGTAAAATCGCTTTATAAAATTTTAACTGAAAAGGATGCTAGTCTAATAGAAATTAATCCACTTATAATTACAAAAGATAATAAGATTGTTTGTTTAGATGCAAAAATGAATTTCGATGATAATGCAATTTTTAGAAGACCAGAGATCTTAGAATTAAGAGACCTTAACGAGGAAGAGTCGACTGAAATAGAAGCAAGTAAACACGATTTAGCTTACATAAAATTAAATGGCACAATTGGCTGTATGGTAAATGGAGCAGGACTAGCAATGGCTACAATGGATATAATAAAATTATATGGTCAAGAGCCTGCAAACTTTTTAGACGTAGGTGGTGGAGCCTCAAAGGAAAAAGTCACTGCAGCGTTTAAGCTAATTTTGGCAGACAAAAACGTAAAAGGGATATTAATCAATATTTTTGGAGGAATAATGAGATGTGATGTATTAGCCTCAGGTGTAGTTGATGCTGCAAAACAAGTAAACCTTTCGGTACCTTTAGTAGTAAGATTAGCAGGAACTAATTATAAAGAAGGTAAAGAAATTTTAGAAAAATCAAATTTAAAAATTTTATCAGCAGCTGATTTGAATGATGCGGCTAAAAAAATTGTGGAGGCTGTAAAATAAGTGTCAATATTAGTTAATAAAAGAACAAAAGTTATCTGTCAAGGTTTCACCGGTACTCATGGAACCTTTCATTCTGAGCAGGCATTAAAATATGGAACAAAGCTTGTGGGAGGAGTTACTCCAAAAAAAGGTGGGCAAAAACATTTAAATTTACCAGTGTTTAATACTGTTCAAGAGGCTAAAGATTTAACTTCAGCAAACGCAACAATGATTTATGTTCCTCCACAATTTGCTGGCGCTGCAATTATTGAGGCAGTAGAAGCAAAAATAGATTTAATAGTTTGTATAACGGAAGGGATACCTATCATTGATATGCTAAAAGTAAAAAAGATTTTAAAAAAAAGTAAATCAAGATTAATTGGACCAAATTGTCCTGGCATAATAACGCCCGATGAATGTAAAATAGGTATTATGCCAGGTAACATTCATAAAAAAGGCTCTGTAGGAATTGTCTCGAGATCTGGAACACTTACTTACGAGGCTGTAGCTCAAACCACATCTAATGGTATTGGACAGTCAACCTGCATTGGTATTGGTGGTGACCCGATAAATGGAACAAATTTTATAGATTGTTTAGAGCTTTTCCTTAAAGATGAAGAGACGAAATCAATAGTTATGATAGGGGAAATAGGCGGAACCGCTGAAGAGGAGGCTGCAGACTTCATTAAAAAAGAAAAAATAAAAAAACCTATGGTTGGTTTTATTGCAGGGCTTACAGCACCTCCTGGTAGAAGAATGGGACATGCTGGCGCAATTATATCTGGGGGAAAAGGGGGAGCCGAAGATAAAATTGAAATGATGAAATCTGCTGGAATTTCTATATCAAAATCACCAGCAGATATTGGAAAAACTTTATTTGATAAACTAAATAGTTGATTTTTAAGATTTTGTGTTAAAATAAATCTAATGTCCTCATCAAATAATAATACTACTTATAAAAAAACCTCTTTTTTATCTGGTATAAATTCCGAGTTTATTAATCAGTTTTATTCAGACTATTTATCAGATCCGAAATCTTTACCAGAGGGATGGAGAAAGTTCTTTGAAGGATTGAGTGAGAATGAAAAACTCGTTTTAAACGATTTGAATGGTCCAAGCTGGTCTCCTACTAAAAAAATTAATAGAACAAATATTTCATTCATAAAAGTTGAAAAAGAGAAAGGAGAAAAAGAAGAAATTAACTCCTCTTCAATTAAACAAGCTTCACAAGACTCAGTAAGAGCTATTATGTTAATCAGAGCATACAGGATTAGAGGTCACCTAATAGCTAATTTAGATCCACTTTCCCTTCAAAAAAAAGATGAGCACCCAGAATTAAAACCTGAAAGTTATGGTTTTACAGAAAAGGACTATCAAAGGAAAATATTTTTAGATGGAGTACTTGGACTTCAGTATGCTAATTTAAACCAGATTATAAAACTTCTTAAGAAAACTTATTGTTCTACTATCGGATACGAATTTATGCACCTTGGTGATCCTGAGGAAAAAGCCTGGATAAGAAATAGAATTGAAGGACCAGAAAAAGATATTACTTTTACAAATAACGGAAAAAAAGCAATTTTGAATAAAATTATTGAAGCAGAAGGATTTGAAAAGTATCTACATGTGAAATTTGTAGGAACAAAAAGATTTGGATTAGACGGCGGAGAATCCTTAATACCAGCTTTAGAGCAAATTATTAAAAGGGGGGGAAACCTTGGTGCTAAAGAGATAAAAATAGGAATGCCTCACAGAGGTAGGCTTAATGTGCTAGCAAATGTAATGGGAAAACCTTATAAGGCAATATTTAGTGAATTTTTTGGAAAATCGGTTAACGCAAGTAAAGATTTTGAGGGAGACGTCAAATATCATTTGGGTGCCTCCTCTAACAGAGAGTTTGATGGAAATTTAGTTCACATTAGCTTAACTGATAACCCTTCTCATCTTGAGGCCGTAAACCCAGTTGTTTTAGGTCAGGTGAGAGCTAAACAATTTTTTCACAAAGATAAAAATAGAAAAAAAGTAATTCCAGTTTTAATGCATGGAGATGCTGCTTTTGCCGGCCAAGGAATTGTTGCAGAGTGTTTTGCAATGTCAGGTTTGCCAGGACATAATATTGGTGGAACTATTCACGTAATTGTTAACAATCAAATTGGATTTACTACAGCGCCTAGATTTGCTCGTTCATCTCCATATCCATCCGATGTTGCTAAAATAGCTCAGGCTCCAATATTTCATGTTAATGGAGATGATCCTGAGGCCGTGGTTCATTGTGCAAAAATAGCCACTGAGTACAGACAAAAATTTAATCGTGATGTCGTTATAGATATGGTTTGTTACAGACGCTTTGGACATAACGAGGGTGACGAACCATCATTTACTCAACCTTTAATGTATAAAAAAATTAAATCTCACCCTACTACATTAACTATTTATGGCAACAAGCTTAACAGAGAGGGTCTTACGACTAATGAACAACTTAAAATAGAAAAGTCAAACTTTAAAAAGTATTTAGAAAAAGAATTTGAAATATCAAAAAATTATAAATCCGAATTGAAGTGGTTTGATGGAGTTTGGTCAAGGTTTAAACCAGGGCTAGGAAAAGATAAAAGAGGCGCTAGTGGTTTTGATGAAAAGAATTTAATTAAGATAGGAAAAAAAATATCAACAATACCTGAAAATTTTAATGTACACAAAACATTGAAGAGAATTTTTGAATTAAGATTTGAAATTTTTAATAAAACTAAACAAGTCGACTGGGCAACAGCTGAAAATTTAGCATTTGCAACATTATTAACTGAGGGATTTTCAGTAAGATTATCTGGCCAAGACTCAGGTAGAGGAACTTTTAGTCAAAGACATGCTGTTTTAAGAAATCAAGATAATCACGAAAGATTTATTCCGATTAATAACATACAAGAAAATCAAAAAAATTTTGAAATAATTGATAGTTTATTATCTGAGCTAGCAGTTTTAGGTTTTGAGTTTGGCTACTCTCTATCTGAACCAGAGACGCTAGTTCTTTGGGAAGCTCAGTTTGGTGATTTTGCAAATGGCGCTCAAATAATTATAGATCAATTTATAACTTCAGGAGAGTCAAAATGGGGAAGAGCCAGTGGTTTAGTAATGTTGCTACCCCATGGCTATGAAGGTCAAGGGCCTGAGCATTCATCTGCAAGATTAGAGAGATTTTTACAGTTATGTGCTGGAGAAAATATACAAGTAGTAAATTGCACTACACCTTCAAATTATTTTCACGTACTAAGAAGACAAATGCACAGAGAATTTAGAAAACCACTTATTGTTATGACACCTAAATCATTATTAAGACATAAAAGATGTATGTCTGATATATCAGAATTTTCAAAAAAAAGTACTTTCCATAGAGTTTTAGAAGATGATGCTTATAAAGAAATAAATAATTTAGTTACCTTAAATAAAGATAATAAAATTAGGAAAGTGGTTATTTGCTCGGGAAAAATATATTATGATTTAATAGATGCACGAGAAAAATCAAAAAATAAAGATATAGTAATAGTCCGTTTGGAACAGTTATACCCTTTTCCAGCTAAAACTCTTGCTAGCATATTAAAAAGATACAAAAATGCCAATTTCATTTGGTGTCAAGAGGAACCAAAAAATATGGGAGGATGGAATACTGTTAGAAACTATATAGATAGAACTCTAGAGATAATAAACTTCAAAGATATCAACGTAAAATACGTAGGAAGACAAGCTTCTTCATCAACTGCGACTGGAAATGCAAACAAACACCTTGCACAACAAAAAGAAATATTAGAAAAGGTATTTAAAGTTTAAATGTCAGAAAAAATTACAGTTCCAACACTAGGCGAGTCAGTCACTGAGGCGACAGTTTCTAAATGGCTAAAATCTCAAGGGGACAAAGTAGTCGCTGACGAACCTATCGTTGAATTAGAAACAGACAAAGTCAATGTTGAGGTGCCGGCTCCCTCAAACGGCATTTTAGGAAGCATTGCTGTTAAAGAGGGAGAAACAGTAAATGTTGGATCATTGCTAGGCACTATAAATGATAAGTCAAGTCAAGAAGCGAATATACCAAAGGAAATAAAAAACTATAATCCTCCAAAAAAACAGATTTCTAAAGAGCCAAAATTATTTGAACAAGAAATTAAAAAACCTACCCCTAAAAGATCAAATAAATCTAAATTAGTAGAGCCAGTATTAAAATTAAATAACGAAAGTATTGCTAATAAGGAAGAGCCTTTGATTTTGAACGAGCTACATGAAGAAAAAAAAGCTGTTAAAAAACCAAGTTCTGTAAAACAAGATACTTTGATATCTCCTGCTGCACGTAAGATGGCAAATGAAGCAAATGTAGACATCAATCAAATAAGTGGGACCGGTAAAAATGGAGTGATATTAAAAGAGGATATAATGAGTCTAATGGGATCTAAACCTTCTCCTTCGGAAAGAAAAATCAAACACGGACCAGAGGAAAGAGTAAAAATGACTAGATTGAGACTCACTATTGCTAAAAGACTCAAAGAAGCCCAAGAAAATGCAGCGATGCTTACAACATTTAATGAAGTAGACATGAGCGAGGTAATAGCAATGAGAAATCAATACAAGGACGAATTTCAAAAAAACTACGGTGTTAAATTAGGTTTCATGTCTTTTTTTGTTAAATCTTGTGTTATAGGTTTAAAAAATTATCCAGCAATTAATGCTGAAATTCAAAACGAAGATATAGTTTATAAAAATTACTACAATATAAGTATAGCAGTGGGTACTGACAGAGGTTTAGTTGTACCTGTTTTAAGACAGACTGACGAAATGTCATTTGCTGATATCGAAAAAAATATTGGCGAATTAGGGCAAAAAGCTAGGGACGGAAAAATTACTATTGAAGATTTACAAGGTGGTACTTTCACAATTACAAACGGTGGTATATACGGATCGATGTTATCTACACCAATTTTAAATCCGCCCCAATCCGCTGTTCTTGGTATGCACAATATTATTCAAAGACCAATTGCTGTAGATGGCAACGTAGAAGTTAGACCGGTTATGTATTTGGCTCTATCTTATGATCATAGAATAATTGATGGAAAAGAAGCTGTTTCATTTTTGAAAATTGTAAAGGAGTCTCTTGAACAGCCAAAGAGACTTTTTTTAAATATATAATATGGAAAATTTTGATTTAATAGTTATTGGTGGAGGACCTGGAGGTTATGTTTGTGCGATACGAGCTGCACAATTAGGTCTTAAAACTGCTTGTGTAGAATCCAGAGGAACGTTAGGCGGAACTTGCCTGAATGTTGGTTGCATACCATCAAAAAGTCTACTTAATTTATCTGAAAACTTCCATAAAGCAAAAAAAGATTTCAATAAACAGGGAATAGAAATTGAAGGTATTAAATTAAATATCGAAAAAATGATGTCAAACAAAAATAAGTCAGTTCAAGTACTAACAAAGGGTGTAGAGTTTTTATTTAAGAAAAATAAAGTTACATATATCAAAGGCAAAGGTGTTTTGTTTTCTAAAAATGATATTGTAGTTTATGAAAATAACAAGAGAACGAATTATAAGGCAAAAAATATTGTTATAGCCACAGGGTCTGCAGTTGTTTCTCTACCAGGCATAGAAATTGATGAAAAAAATATAATTTCTTCAACTGGAGCATTATCTTTGAATGAGGTACCAAAGAGATTAGCAGTTATTGGTGGAGGTTATATAGGTTTAGAAATGGGTTCAGTATGGTCAAGACTAGGCTCAGAGGTTACTGTAATTGAGTATCTCGATCATATAACCCCTGGAATGGATAGAGAAATATCTGACGAATTTAAAAAGATTTTAACTAAACAAGGAATAAAGTTTAAGATGGGATCAAAAGTGAATTCTGTTAAGACTATTGGAACAGGAATTTTAATAAATTTTACAGATGTAAAAACGTCAAAAGCTGAGTCATTAGAATTTGATAAGGTTTTGGTCTCGGTTGGTAGAAAGCCATACACAGAAGGATTAAATTTGACAAAAGTCGGAATAAAAAAAGACAGCAAAGGTAGAATCGAAGTTAATAATAAGCTTCAAACATCAATTAAAAATATTTATGCGATAGGAGATGTGATTAAAGGACCAATGTTAGCTCACAAAGCAGAGGAGGAAGGGATCGCAGTTGCTGAAATTTTGGCAGGTCAAGCAGGACATGTAAACTATGATGTAATTCCAGGAGTAATCTATACATCTCCCGAAGTAGCTTCGGTTGGCAAAACAGAAGAACAACTAAAAGAGGAAAAAAAATCATACAAAGTTGGTAAATTTCCTTTTTTAGCTAATTCAAGAGCGAAAGTTAACAACGAAACAGATGGGTTTGTAAAGATTTTAGCTGATAGTGAAACTGATAAAGTACTAGGCGTGCATATAATTGGCCCGCATTGTGGAGACATGATTGCAGAGATGGCTTTAGCGATGGAATTTGGAGCAAGTTCAGAAGATATTGCTAGAACGTGCCATGCCCATCCTACACATACAGAAGCCATTAAAGAAGCAGCTTTAGCTGTTGATAAAAGACCAATTCATTTTTAAAAAAGAAAAATTCAACTACTATTAAAATATGAAAGCGCAAGTACTGCTGCCTAAAATATTTAATTTTTCATTCACGTACGAAACAAAAAAAGAAAAATTGGCTCCAGGTGATATTGTTGAAGTCCCTTTTGGAAAAGAAAAGGCGACTGGTGTTGTGTGGCCAGATAAAATCTTTGCGCCAAAAAACATAAAAATTAAAAATATCCATAAAAAGATAAATAAAATTTCTTTAAATAAAAATTTCATTAATTTTATAAAATGGTTTGCGATGTATAACATAACACCCTTAGGCCTTGTTCTTAAAATGGTTATTGGAGGAAATAAAAATTTGCTTGTAAAAAATGATAAAAATTTTGACCTAAGAATTATTAAAGCAAAAAAATTTAATTTAAATCAAGAACAGAATAATGCTTTAAAATTTTTAAATTCAAAAAATAATAGATTTGATGTTTCTGTCCTTCAAGGGACAACTGGTTCAGGCAAAACACTTGTATATTTTGAGAGAATAAAAAAAATTATTGCTGAAAATAAGCAAGCTTTGGTTTTACTTCCTGAAATTTTTTTAACTAATGAATTTAAATCAAGATTCTATGATTTTTTTGGTTTCGAACCTGCAATTTGGCACTCAAAAATAACGCCAAAAAATAAAAGAATTATTTGGAATGGTATAATTAAAAATAATATTAAACTAGTAGTTGGAGCAAGATCTTCTTTACTTTTACCTTTTAAAAAACTTGGAGTTATAATTGTTGATGAAGAACATGATACCTCTTATAAGCAAGATGAAGGTGTAATATATCATGCAAGAGACATGGCAATAGCCAGAGCTTCCTTTGAAAAAATACCAATCCATTTGGTCACTTCGATACCATCACTCGAAACTTTTAATAATATTCAAAATAAAAAATTTAGACATTTTAAAATTAACAAAAGATATGCTGACTATCCTTTACCAAAAACAAAAATTGTTAATTTAAATTTAAAAAAAATTAAAAATAGTTTTATTTCTGATGAGAGTATTAAAATAGTTAAAAGGTTTCTTGAGAAAAATGAACAGGTTTTATTTTTTTTAAATAGAAGAGGATATGCTCCATATCTGATTTGTAAAAACTGTGGATATAAACAGATATGTAATAATTGCTCGATGTATTTAACATTTCATAAAAATAAAAATAAAGCTATCTGCCATCATTGTTCTTCTGAAAAAAAAATATCTAATAAATGTATAGATAAAAAAAATTGTGATTTTATAATGTATGGTCCAGGTGTTGAAAAAATTTATGAGGAAGTAAGTAAATTATTTCCTACTAGAAAAATAGAAATCTTTTCAAGCGATTATATGAAAAAAAAAGATCATACTAATTCTCTGTTTAATAGAATTAAAAATAATCAGGTAGATATTTTAGTTGGAACTCAGATGATTTCAAAAGGCTTTAATTTTCCTAAACTAAATTGTATAGTTGTAATTGATGCAGATTTTTCGGGAAGAGGTTATGATTTAAGAACTACTGAAAAGAATATTCAATTGTATAATCAGTTAAGCGGAAGAGCTGGTAGATTTAGCTCTGAATCTTTAATTGTTTATCAAACATTATCTCCAGAGAATATTACTCTAAATGAGTTAATCAAAAATAATCCTGATGAAATTTTAAAAAAAGAACTTATTTCTAGAAAAGAAAATTCCCTTCCTCCTTTTTGTAGACTCATTGCAATTATCATATCGGCAAATAATCAATCTTTAAGTATTGAAGGAGCTAGACAAATTAAAACACGTCTTAGTAAAATTATTGGTTTAGAAATCATGGGTCCTGTAGACTCGCCTTTTCTGAAAATAAAAAAAAAATTTAGATCAAGATTATTAATTAGGTTTAATGAGAAAAGCTTAAAGCAAAAAATGGTTTCTAACCTTCTAAATTCATTGAAAATTTCAAGTAAAATTAAACTTACGGTTGATGTCGATCCTGTAAATTTTGGTTAATTTATAAATTGGTAACTTGATCAAGGTAAACTCTTATGATACGACACCCTCATTATTTCACAATAATTTCAATAAAAAATGAGCACAAATAAATCTTTCTCAACAGAAACTTCAGAAAGATACTCTCGCGCACTTTTTGAAGTAGCCCAAGAAGCTAATGAATTAGAGAAAATAGAAAATGACATCAAGAACTTTGCTTCCCTTTTGAATAATAGCCAAGAGATAAAAAATTTCATACACAATCCAACTCAAAGTAAACAAAATCAAAATAACGTATTAAAACTATTAGCTGAAAAGCTGAACCTTTCAAAAAATTTAAAAAACTTTATTTTTTTATTAATTGAAAAAAGAAGAATATTTTTTGTTGAAAAAATTATTGATAGTTTTTTAAAATTATGTGCACAAAAAAGAGGAGAAGTTAAAGCTTCTTTAATATCTTCTAAAGAACTATCAGAGACTGAACTTAAAAATATAAGTAATGAACTATCTTCTTCAACAAGCTCAACTATAAAACTTAACTATAAGGTTGATAAAGAACTTATTGGAGGATTAAAACTTCAACTTGGAAGCTTTATGATCGATACCTCAATAAAAAATAAATTAAATAAATACAAACTAGCGATGTTAGAAAGTTAATATGTCTATAAACCCTTCAGAAGTTACTAAATTACTTAAAGATCAAATTAAAAATTTTGGTGAAAAAGCTGAAGTTTCAGAAATTGGAAAAGTTTTATCAGTTGGTGACGGAATAGCGCGAGTTTACGGTTTAGATAATGTTCAGGCTGGAGAAATGGTTGAGTTTGAAGATGGCTCTAAAGGTATGGCTCTAAACTTAGAAAATGACAACGTTGGAGTTGTAATTTTTGGAGATGATAGAAAAATAAAAGAAGGTGATACAATTAAAAGAACAAATGCAATTGTGGATGTTCCAGTCGGAAAAGAATTATTAGGAAGAGTTGTAGATGGTTTAGGGAATCCAATAGATGGAAAAGGAGCCATCTCTTCAAAAGAAAGAAAAAGAGTTGAAGTAAAAGCCCCAGGTATAATTCCAAGACAATCTGTAAGTGAACCAATGCAGACAGGACTAAAATCTATCGACTCGCTTATACCTGTAGGCAGAGGCCAAAGAGAATTAATTATTGGTGACAGACAAACAGGTAAAACCGCAGTTGCAATTGATACAATTATTAATCAAAAAAAAATTAATGAGTCTTCTGACGAGAAGAAAAAACTTTATTGTGTTTATGTGGCAATTGGACAAAAACGTTCAACTGTAGCTCAAATAACAAAGACATTAGAAGAAGCAGGCGCACTTAAATACACAACTATAGTTGCTGCAACAGCATCAGACTCTGCGCCACTTCAGTTTTTAGCTCCTTATACTGGCTGCACGATAGGTGAATATTTTAGAGATAATGGAATGCATGCTTTAATAGTCTACGATGACTTGTCAAAACAAGCAGTAGCATACAGACAAATGTCACTTTTACTAAGAAGACCCCCAGGAAGAGAAGCCTACCCTGGTGATGTTTTTTATCTTCACAGTAGACTTTTAGAAAGATCTGCAAAATTAAGTGACGCTAATGGAGGGGGATCATTAACTGCACTACCAATTATTGAGACACAAGCAGGCGATGTTTCTGCTTATATTCCTACAAATGTAATTTCTATTACTGATGGACAAATATTTTTAGAAACTGAATTATTTAACCAAGGAATAAGACCTGCAGTTAACGTTGGCTTATCAGTATCTCGAGTAGGATCAGCAGCACAAACTAAAGCGATGAAAAAAGTAGCTGGCTCAATCAAATTAGAACTTGCTCAATATAGAGAAATGGCAGCTTTTGCTCAATTTGGATCAGACTTAGATGCTTCTACTCAACAGCTATTAAATCGAGGAGCAAAATTAACAGAATTATTAAAACAAGATCAATATTCTCCAATGACAGTTGCAGAACAAGTAATCTCAGTTTTTGCTGGAGTAAAAGGATATTTGGATGACGTTGATTTAGGAAAAATTAAGAGATTTGAGAAAGATATAATTGAAAAAGTCAAAAATGATAAACCAGAAATTATTGAAGCAATTCAATCATCTGGAAAATTAGACGAAGATACAGAAAATCAATTAAAACAAATTATAGAGGAATATAAGAAAAAATAATGCCTAGTTTAGATGATCTAAAAAAAAGAATTAAAAGTGTAAAATCTACACAAAAAATTACTAAGGCAATGAAGATGGTCGCCGCTGCTAAACTAAGAAAAGCTCAAGAAAGCGCAGAGAAAGGCAGACCTTACAGTCAAAAAATGCAAAATATAATATTGAATTTGACTAAATCCATTAATGACCCTCAAAACGCCCCAAAACTGTTAGTCGGAACAGGAGAAGATAAAAAGTATTTGTGTGTAGTTTTAACTGCTGACAGAGGGCTTTGCGGAGGATTTAATTCAAATATTTGTAAATTAGCTAAGACTAATTTTAGAAAAATTCTAGGTGAAGGAAAAGAACTTAATATTATTACAGTTGGTTCGAAAGGACATGATCAAATTAAAAGAGAATATGGAAAATATGTTATTACAAAATTTAGTTTTAAAGATAAAAAAAACATAAGCTTCAACGAAGCAGATGAGGTAGGAAAAGAAATAATATCTTTATTCAACAAAAATAAATTTGATAAATGTATTATATTTTACAATAATTTTAAAAATGTAATTACACAGGTACCGCAAGCTCAACAAATAATTCCAGCAGAGACAAAAAATTTAAAAGAAAACAATGACGAAAACTTTTCATATGAGTTTGAACCAGAAGAAGATGAAATTTTAGAGGACTTGTTACCAAAAAATATTTCAACTCAAGTATTCAAAGCTTTGCTTGAAAATGCAGCAAGTGAACAAGGGTCAAGAATGACGGCGATGGATAACGCAACGAGAAATGCTGGAGAATTAGTCGATAAGCTTACAATTGATTATAATAGAAGCAGACAAGCCTCTATTACAAAAGAATTAATAGAAATTATATCAGGAGCAGAAAGTTTATAATCATGAGCAAAAAAGGAAAAATAACACAAATCATTGGTGCAGTAGTTGACGTAAATTTTGAGTCTGACTTACCGGAAATTTATACAGCCTTGGAAGTGAACAATTCCGGAAATAAACTGATCTTAGAAGTTGCTCAGCACTTAGGAGAAAACGATGTTAGAACAATTGCGATGGACGCAACAGAAGGTCTTAAAAGAGGTGATGAAGTCATAAATACTGAAGCGCCGATAAGCGTGCCGGTTGGTCCTGAAACACTAGGAAGAATTATTAATGTTGTTGGTGAGTCTATAGATGAAAAAGGTGAAGTTAAGACAAAAGAAAAATGGCCAATACACAGAGAAGCTCCAAAATTTACTGATCAAGCAACTGAAACTGAACAATTAGTTACAGGCATAAAAGTTATTGATCTTTTAGCACCATATGCGAAGGGTGGAAAAATTGGATTATTTGGCGGAGCTGGAGTTGGAAAAACTGTAACGATCATGGAGTTAATTAATAACATTGCAAAAGCACACGGAGGATTTTCAGTTTTTGCAGGTGTTGGTGAGAGAACTAGAGAAGGAAATGATTTGTATCATGAAATGATTGAGTCAGGAGTAATAAAAACCGATGGAAAAGGATCAAAAGCAGCGCTTGTTTATGGACAGATGAATGAACCCCCAGGAGCAAGAGCAAGAGTTGCTTTAACTGGATTGACGGTTGCCGAATATTTTAGAGATAAAGAAGGTCAAGACGTTTTATTCTTCGTAGACAATATATTCAGATTCACTCAAGCCGGTTCGGAAGTATCAGCTCTATTAGGAAGAATTCCTTCAGCCGTTGGATATCAACCAACACTTGCTACAGATATGGGTAATTTGCAGGAAAGAATTACGTCTACAGACAAAGGTTCTATTACCTCTGTTCAGGCCATTTATGTTCCTGCTGATGACTTAACAGACCCAGCGCCCGCTACATCTTTCTCACACTTAGATGCAACAACAGTATTATCAAGACAAATCGCAGAAATAGGAATTTATCCTGCTGTAGATCCGTTAGACTCAACTTCAAGAATATTAGATCCAAGAGTAGTTGGAGAAGAGCATTATAGAGTAGCTAGAGATGTGCAAAAAATTTTACAAGCATATAAATCTCTTCAAGATATTATTGCTATTCTAGGAATGGACGAACTCTCCGAGGAAGATAAATTAACTGTTGCTAGAGCAAGAAAAATACAAAGATTTTTATCACAACCTTTCTTTGTTGCAGAAGTTTTTACAGGATCTCCTGGAAAGTTAGTGGATTTGGATGCAACTATAAAAGGCTTCGACTCTATTTGCAAAGGAGAATATGATCATTTGCCAGAGGCAGCTTTTTATATGGTTGGTGGTATAGAAGAAGTAGTAGAAAAGGCAGAAAAACTAGCTAAAGAAAGCAAATAATGCCGGAGAAATTTACAGTTGAAATTATTTCACCCGACGGGACTCTATTTAAAAGTGAGACCAGCGAGGTAATAATTCCCTCCTATGAGGGCGAAATGGGTATTTTAAATGAGCATATTCCACTTATAACTTTCTTGAGGCCTGGGATTATAAAAATAAAAGATAATGAGAAAAAAAGTTTTTTTGTTGAGGAGGGCACGGTAGAGTTTGTGAACAATAGTCTTTTAATCTTAACATCAACAGCTAAAGAATTAACGGATATTGATCAAAACTATATTAAAAATAGTATTATTAAAGCAGAAAAAAAAATGAGTGATAATAAATTATCAGACAAAGAAAAATACATACTTTCCTATAAAATAAATACCCTAAAAAATATCAATCAATAAATTTTTTTAAATTTCTCAATAAATTTAAATATAAATTTTTTTTAAAATTAACAATTACATTTGGAAGCTCATTAGGTAAGATCCATTTCCATTCTATAAACTCTGGGTGTTTTGTTCTGAGATTTATTTCATTTTCATGCCCAGTAAATTTTGTAATAAACCACTTTTGTCTTTGACCTCGAAATTTACCTTTCCAAATAATACCTACGAGATTATCTGGTAGTTCATATTCAAAAAAACCATTTATCTCCTTTAAAATTTCTATACTTTTTATACTAGTTTCCTCAAAAAGTTCTCTTTTCATCGCTGATAGATAACTTTCTCCTGAATTAACTCCACCTTGAGGCATTTGCCACTTGTCTATTGGATTATCTTTTCTCTTAGCAACAAAAACATGATTATCTTTATTAAGAATTATTACACCCACCCCGTCTCGCATAGGTAATTTTTTACTTTTCATATTTTAAGAATTAAAAAGTTTGATGGCGTAATTAAGCTGGTTATCTTTTTCTGAATTAATTAAAAAATCTTCGCCTTTTTCTTCTACTAAAATATCAGGTGTCACTCCCACTTCAGAAATAGATTTTCCAGATGGCAAGTAATATTTCGATATAGTTAATCTCATGCCTCCCCCGTTTCTCAAAGGAATAATAGACTGAACAGAACCTTTACCATATGAGTTCTCACCTAATATAATCGCTCTTTTATGATCTTTTAATGCTCCGGCAAAAATTTCTGATGCTGATGCAGAACCATTATTGATTAAGACTATAATTGGTTTGCCTTTTATTTCATCTCCTTTTCTGGCAAAAAATTTTCTAGTTTCAGAAATTTTCTTTCCTTTAGTTGATACTATTTCACCGTCTTCTAAAAAAAAGTCTGTAATATTAATTGCTTGCTGAAGTAAACCACCTGGGTTATTTCTAAGATCAAGCACATACCCTCTAATTTTTTTATTTTTTTCAAATTCTTTCACAGATTTTAAAAATTGTTTATCGCTATTTTCATTAAATGATTTTAACCTTATATAGCCAAGATTTTTTTTCTCACCGATTGTGTTTGAACTGACAGATTGAACCTCAATAATTTTTCTAACTATTTTAAACTCCAATGGTTTTTTTACATTTTTACGTCTAATAGTTAGGTCTATAGATGTACCAACAGGACCCCTCATTAATTTTACTGCTTCTAATAAAGATTTTCCTTGAACTTGTTCATTTCCAATTTTTACAATGAAATCACCAGCTTTAATACCAGCTTTAGCAGCGGGAGTATCATCAATAGGGGAAATTACTTTTACTACTCCTGACTCCATCCCAATCTCTATTCCCAAGCCTCCAAACTCACCTCTTGTATCGGTTTGCATCTCTTTGAAAAGTTCTGGACTCATGTATGCCGAATATGGGTCTAGAGACTGAAGAACTCCGTTAATAGCAGAGTCCATCATCTCTGCCTGATCCACATCGTCAACATAATCTTTTTTTATATTCTCTAAAACTTCGCCAAATAAATCTATTTTTTCATAGAGATCACTTTTTGAATAAACTGGAGATAACAATAAATTGATGAAAAAAATAGAAATTACAAAAATTTTTTTCATATAATCGCCTTTTGTTTTGGAATTTCTTCTGACCACATTTTTTCTAAGTCATAAAGCTCTCTTTTCTCTGGATGGAAAATATGAACAATTACATCATGCGCATCAACTAATTTCCAATCATTACTATTTTTACCCTCTATACGACAATTGTCTAAGCCTAATTTTTTTAATTGAGTAACAAGTATTTCAGATAATGCCTGTAAATGTCTTGAAGATGTTCCAGAAGCAATGACCATATAATCTGCAATGTATGATTTATTTTTTAAGTCAATGCACGTTATATTTAGCGCTTTATTATCGTCTAATATTTTTTCAATATTATTTTTAATATCAATAATTCCCATTAAGTACTTAATTTTGACCGCTTTTTTAATAGTGTTGATGATATAAATATTGGTTTATTTTTTATAAAGATGATTCTATTTTTAAAATTTTTAACCACAGTAGATTTCATACCCTTTCTATCATATCCTCTTCTAGAAAAAACTATTAATTTTACTAATTTTAGTATTTTTTTCCAGCTTTTCCACTTGTGAAATCGAGCTAAATTATCAGAGCCAATTATAAAGTAGATATTTTTTATCTTCTTTTTTTTTATAAAGAAATTAATCACATCAATAGTTCTAGAGGATTTAATAATATTTTCTAAATAGATTAATTTAATCTTCTTTTCGGTTTTGGCTATTTTTTTAGCAAACTTGATTCTCTCTTTTAAAGAATAAAATGTTTTATTTTTAAATGGATTTTTTCTTGTAATAACCCAGTAAATTCTTTTTAGTTTTAATTTTTGTATAACAATTTTTGATATCCCCAAATGCCCTTTATGTGCAGGATCAAAACTACCACCTAATAAACCAATACTTTGTTTTTGGGTATTTGCCATCAACTATTGTCTAACAATTCCTCTTCCAGAAACAATATATTTGTAAGATGTTAGTTGATTTATTCCTACAGGACCCCTAGGTGGAAGCTTATTAGTTGAGATACCGATTTCCCCGCCAAAACCAAATTCTCCACCATCAGCAAATTGAGTTGAAACATTATGCATCGCTATTGAGCTATTAACATCATTTAAAAAAATCTCGGCATTTTTTTTATTACCAGTAATAATGCTATCGGTATGCATTGTGCCATATTTCAAAATGTGATCGACAGCTCCATGAACATTTTTAACTGTCTTAACTGAAATAATGGCATCTAGATACTCAGTTTTCCAATCTTTCTCTGAAGTTTTTTTTAATTTTCCTTTAAAAATTTTATTAACTTTTTTGTCAGCTCTGACCTCACAGCCTGAATTTAAAAGAGCATCTATTATTTGTTTAGCATGTGAGTTAAGAGCTTTTTCTTCGATCAGAAGAGTTTCAACTGCTCCGCAAATACTTGTTCTCCTCATCTTTGCATTTAAAATTAAATCTTTTGCCATCTTTATGTTTGCAGTTTTATCAACATAAATGTGGCACAATCCTTCAAGATGTCCAATTACGTGTACATTAGAAAATTTTTGCACTTTTGCAACAAGTCCTTTGCCTCCTCTTGGCACAATTACATCAATGTATGCACTCATTTTTGATAATAACTGATCTACTATTTTTCTATTTTTATTCTCAATAAATTGAACACAGTTTTGATTGATATTGTTTTTTCTTAAATTGTCTCTAAATAAAGTTGCTAATAATCTATTTGAACGAAAAGCTTCAGATCCACCTCTTAAAATTGAACAGTTACCTGATTTAAAACATAATGCTGCTACATCCGCAGTCACATTTGGCCTACTTTCATAAATTACACCTATAACACCAATTGGAGTCGTTACTTTTTTTATACTTAGATTATTAGGCCTACGCCATGTTTCTAAAACTCTTCCAATCGGATCTTTAAACTTTGATATTTCATTTATTGAATGTCTAATACCTTCTATCCTTTTTTTATTTAAAATTAATCTATCAACTAAATTTTTTCTTTTAACGTTTTTTACATCTTTTAAATTTTCTTTGATTATTTTATTTGTATTTTTTTTGAGTGATTGATTGTAATTATCTAAAACTTTTTTAATTTCTTTATGCTTCACGTCCTTAAGTTCTGTAAAGGCTTTTTTGGCATTTTTTCCTATTTGTTCTAAATAATTCATTTATAATAATACCATATCATCTTTATGAATAACCTCAGTTTTACTCAGGTAACCAAGAATTGTTTCAATCTCTTTACTTTGTTTCCCTTTAATTTTATCTATTTCGGTAGAGCTAAAAGATGACAATCCTCGAGCTAACTGATTATTATTCTGATCTAAAATCATTACATTTTCTCCTTTTTTAAAATTTCCATTAATCTTAGTTATACCAGCTGCGAGTAAGCTCTTACCATTTGATAAAGCTTTAGCCGCTCCATTATCAATATAAATAGTTCCATTGTAGTTAAGAGAACCAATAATCCATTTTTTTCTGGCGTCTAATGTGGAAATTTTTGGCAAGAAATGGGTATATTTTTTATTTTTAATCATATTTGAAATCGGATTATTTACTTTACCATTAGCGATAAACATGTGACTACCTGAATTCATGCAAATCTTAGCAGCATCTAACTTTGTAGCAATTCCCCCTGAGCCAAGTTTATTTTTCTTGTTATCTATCAAAGAAGTAATTTTCTCATTAATTGAAGTTACTTCTTTTACAATCTTTTTACCTTTTGACTTGTCGTATAGTCCATCAACATCAGAGAATAAAATCAGCATATCAGCCCCAATTATTTGAGCTACCCTTGCAGCTAGTCTATCATTATCTCCATATTTAATTTCACTTGTTGCAGTTGAATCATTTTCATTGACCACAGGAATAGCTTTAAGTTTAAATAAATTGTCAAATGTTCTTCGCACATTTATAGCTCTTCTTCTTTGTTCGGTGTCATCTGGACTAATTAAAATTTGACCAGTTTTAATTTTATATTTATTAAATATTTTTTGAAATTCTCCTGCTAGATGAATTTGTCCAACTGATGCAATAGCCTGACTCATTTCTAATTTAATTTTTCCTTTTTTAATTTTCAGATATTTTTGACCAAGAGCTATTGCGCCTGAAGAAACAATTACAAAGTTTTTTCCTTTTCCGTATTTTTTAATATCCTTAATAAGAGAAGTTACCCACTTTTCTTTAAAAATACCTTTACTATCAACTACAGTCGCAGATCCAAGTTTTAATACTATTTTATTTGCATTTTTAATTAGCATATTTTATCAATAATTTTTTTATTTTTTGAATATCTTTGCTAGAATAAACAGATACGATTTCATAATCATTTTTAACTTTTTTTTTAAATTCTTTTAATTTTCCATTAATCTCTCCATCATCTAATAAATCTGATTTGTTAAAAAAAATGATTTCTTTCTTTTTTATTAAACTTTTATCATAATTAGATAATTCTGATTTAATTTTCTTATATGAATTTAATAAATCATCTTCTGATAAGTCAATTAAGTGAAGTAAAATTTTACACCTTTCTATATGTCTTAAGAATTTATCTCCAAGACCAATACCTTTATGCGCACCTTCCACTAAACCAGGAATATCAGCTATAGTAATCTCTTTCCCTCCGTGATAAGAAACTCCTAAATTTGGGTTAATTGTTGTGAAAGGATAGTTAGCTATTTTTGGCTTTGCTCTTGTTAACGCTGCAAGCAAACTTGATTTACCAGCATTTGGTTTACCAATAATTCCAATATCAGCAATTACTTTTAATTGAAGCCATATCCAAAATTCTTCACCTAATTTTCCATTAGTTTTTTTTCTTGGCGCTCTGTTTGTCGAGCTTTTAAATCTTACGTTGCCTAGTCCACCTTTACCTCCCGATGCCACAAGATATTTTTCTTTATTTTTTGTAAAATCGTAAATTAAGGTATTGTTATCCTCCTCGTATACTTGAGTTCCTAATGGAACTTTTAAAATTAAATCTTCCCCATTCGCTCCAGTTCTATTTCTTTTACTCCCAGGTTTTCCATGTTGTGCTTTAAAATGTTGAGCATACCTGAAATCAATTAACGTATTAAGGTTTCTATCTGATTGTATAATTATAGACCCCCCAGTACCACCGTCACCACCATCTGGTCCACCGTACTCCACAAACTTTTCTCTTCTGAAGCTTGCAGATCCTGATCCACCATTTCCAGCTTTAATATAAATCTTTGCTTGATCTAAAAATTTCATTTTTATTTTAATATAAATAACTTTGGTTATTTATATATATTTAATTGGGGATTACAGAAACAAAAGTTCTGTTTAATTTAGATTTTTTGAATTTTACTTTTCCTTTAATCAAAGAAAAAATTGAATGGTCTTTACCCATACCAACATTGTCACCAGGATGAATTTTTGTCCCTCTTTGTCTAACTATAATGTTTCCAGGTATTACAACTTGGTCACCATATTTTTTAACTCCAAGACGTCTACCTTTACTATCTCGGCCGTTTTTCGATGATCCACCTGCTTTTTTAGTTGCCATTTAATTTCCTATTTTTTTGCCACTTTTTTTATAACTTTTTTCTCTTCTTTAATAGGCTTCTTTTTTTCGACGATTTTAGCCTCACCTATAACTTTACCACCTTTAGCTAAAATTTTCGTGATTTGTATTTTAGAATGGCGTTGTCTATGCCCGTTTTTCTTCCTTGAGTGTTTTCGTCTTCTTTTATGAAAAATTAATACAGTTCTATCTTTAACATTATCTAAAAGTTTAGCTTCAACTGTTGCCCCGTCAATTTTAGGGTTTCCAATTTCTGTATTTTTGTCATCATTTAAAAGTAAAACATTATTAAATTTAATAGTTTCTCCAACTTTAGCGTTAAGTTTTTCAATTTCTAAAATTTTACTAGCAGATACTTTGTACTGCTTTCCACCTGTTTCAATTATAGCAAATGACATAAATTCTCTTTTTTTAATTTCCACGCAATATAGCCTCCATTGCTAGCAAGTCAAGATTATTGAAGTTAAAAAGAGTCCTTTAAATCTCTTAATTTTGAAAAAACTTCAGCCTCCGATGAATCTTTTAGTCCTAAAGTATGCCTTATTTCAGGATCATTACACCTAAAAAAAATATTTGTTTTAATCTCTTGGCCTAAAGTAGTTGGGATAGTTGGCACATTAGAACTTAATTTTTTTTGAATTTCAATTTCTTTCTCTTTTAAAAAAATATTTTTGGTATCATATTTTAAACAGAAATTTAAATTTGATTCAGTGTATTCGTGTCCACAATATATTTTTGTATCATGTGGAAGGTTTTTAATTTTATTTAAAGAAATGAACATTTCTTCATGGGTTCCTTCAAAAACTCTACCACATCCTAATGAAAATAATGTATCTCCTGTAAAAGCAATTTTTTCTTTCCTAAAAAAAAAAGCAATATGACCTTTTGTGTGGCCTGGAATAAAAATTACTTCAAATTCCAAATTTCCAATTTTTTGTTTTTGCTTCTCCTTAAGTAATATATCTATTCCTGGGATACGATCTTTGTCTAAATTTGAGCCTAAAATTTTTGCATTATATTTTCTTTTAAGTTCTAGGTTTGCGCCCACATGATCAGCATGATGATGAGTATTCAAAATATAATCTAGCTTTTTGTACTTTTTAATTACCTCATCGCAAGGCTTAAAATCTGAAGGATCAACAATTGAAACAGTATTAGATTTTCTATCGTGAATTAAATAACTATAATTATCACTCAAACACGGAATAATTTCTACCATCATTTTAACCTATTAAAAAAATTCCAACTTTTGAAAAAAGGTTTTTGATTTCCAGATTACTCTTCTTAATCATTGAAGTTTTATTCTCATTAACACCAATAACCTTTTTTATATTAATTTTTTTTTCATCGCAAAAATCGAATAAATCTTTTATCGTACACATATGTAAATTAGGAGTATTATACCATGTATTTGGCAATGTTTTTGTTACTGGCATCTTGCCAAAAAATAAAAGTTTAATTCTTACTTTCCAGAATCCAAAATTAGGTATTGAAATAACAACTGATTTTCCAATTCTTAAAAGATTTTTTAAAACTTTTTCAGGCTCATAAAAAGCCTGTAAAGTTTGACTTAGAACTACATAGTCAAATGATTTATCAGGAAATTGGTGTAATTCAGTTTCCGCATTACCTTGGATAACAGGCAATCCTCGGTGAATGCATTCTTGAACATTTTCTTGATTAAGCTCTAATCCACGAACTTCTACATTTTTCTCTTTCTTAAGGAGATTCATCAAAGATCCATCACCGCAGCCAACATCAAGAACTCTTGTATTTTTAGGTAATAAATCTGCTATTACTTTAAATTCTTTTTTCATTTCTAAATTTTTCATACATTGAATCGATAAAACCTTTGAGAGTTTTTAAAAATTGCGGTTCATTAAGTAAAAAAGAATCATGGCCTTTGTCTGTAATAATTTCAGAATAAGATACATCTGCACCTGACGCATTTAATGCTATAACTATATCCTTATTTTCTTTAGTTGTGTAAAGCCAATCGGACGAAAATGATATGATTAAGAATTTTGTTTTTTGATTTCTAAATGCCTCTACTAACCCCCCTTTAAACTGCTTTGAAAGATCAAAATAATCCATTGCCCTAGTAATATACAGCACTGAGTTAGCATCAAATCTTTCTACAAAAGCGTAACCTTGATGTCTTAAATAACTCTCAACTTGGAAATCTGCATTAAAACTGAATTCATAATCTGCTTTCTCCTGTAATTTTCTTCCAAATTTTTCTTGCATACCCTTTTCCGATAGGTAGCTAATGTGACCAACCATTCTTGCAACAGCTAAGCCATTTTTTGGTTGAACGTCTTTTAAAACATATTGCCCTTTATCCCATACAGGATCGGCCATAATTGCTTGACGCGCTAATTCGTTTAAAGCAATATTTTGAGCACTATGACTTGAACTACAAGCTATCGGAATTGCCGAAAATGCTTTGTCCGGAAAAGTCGCACAAAATTGTAACAGTTGCATTCCCCCCATCGAACCACCAGTTGCGCATAAAATTTTCTTTATGCCCAGGTTTTCAAGTAAAGATTCTTGAGCTCTAACCATATCTTTGATCGTTATTACTGGAAAATCCAAACCATAAGGTTTTTTTGTATCTGGATTTATATTTCTAGGACCTAATGATCCCATACAACCACCAATCACATTAGCACAGATTACAAAATATTTATTTGTATCTATTGCCTTTCCGGGCCCTACTGCGGTTACCCACCAACCCTCTTTATTAGTAATTGGATTAGTTCCAGTTACGAATTGATCTCCTGTCAGTGCATGAAAAACAAGTATCGCGTTGTCTTTATTATCATTCAATTTTCCGTAAGTCTCGTAAGCGAGAGGAAAATCTTTTATAGTTTTTCCGCAGTCTAGCTTAAGCGGCTTGGTAACGTCTAATTTCTTTATATTCTCAAGTTTTATATTCATCCAAAAAAAAAGCCCAGCTAAACTGGGCATCCCCTTTTTAGCTACATTTATTATGCGCTTGCAATATGGTTAAATCAGCGCGAGTAATGTTTACTAAATCATCACAAACTTGTCAATTTTATATACGATAAAGACCTATAGAAAAACTTAAACAATTTAGATAATACATTAATTAAATGAGATTACCGAAACCAAATAACATCGTTGCTGAAAAATATGTGGCTGGAATGAGCTTATTCAAGAGTAAATTAGCCAAGATTAAATTATCAGCTAATGAGTCTGCTCTTGGACCCAGCCCTAGAGCAAGAAAACAATACTTAGAAGTTTCAAAAAACTTTGCAAGATACCCTGACTCTGATGGAACTTTTTTAAGGAATACTTTGGCTAATAAATTTAAGCTTGATAAAAATAGAATAATCTTAGGTTCAGGCTCTGATCAAATATTTGAACTTATATGTAAGTCGTTCTTAAAAAAAGGAGATGAAGTTATAGTTCCTAAGTTTAGTTTTATAATTTATAGAATTTATAGCAGAATGAACGGAGCAAAAGTTATTTATTCAAAGGAAGATAAATTTACTGCATCAGTTAAAGATATACTTAAAAAAGTTACAAAGAGAACTAAAATAGTTTTCTTAGCTAACCCGAATAATCCAACTGGAACATATATCCCAAAAAAAGAATTACTTCTTTTAAGAAAAAAACTAAGAAGTAATATTTTATTGGTAGTAGATGACGCTTATTTTGAGTATGTAAAAAAAAAAGATTATTTGTCTGGTCTAAAAACTTTTACAAATTTTAAAAATGTAGTTATGACAAGAACTTTTTCAAAAATATATGGTTTAGCCGGGCTCAGAGTGGGCTGGGGATATGCATCAAAAGAAATTATCTCTGCACTAAACAAGGTCAAGCCACCTTTTAATGTAAGTAGACCAGCTTTGTTCGCAGCTTCTGCTGCTGTAAAAGATAGTTCATGGCTTAATAAAGAAATAAAACACGTAAATAAATGGAACAAAAAAATGTTTTCTGAATTCAAAAAAATGAGAATAGAGACAAATAAAAGCTTCACTAATTTCTTATTGGTAAAATTCGACAAAGTTAAAACAACCTCCTCTAAAGTTTTTAGAATACTTGCGAAAGCAGGAATACTTGTTCGTAAAATGGATGTTTATGGAATTAAAAATTCTTTACGAGTAACTATTGGGACAGCGTCAGAGAATATCGCATTAATAAAAAAAATGAGAAAAATTTTAAATGTTCGGTAAAATAAGCATAATTGGTTGTGGATTGATTGGCTCCTCAATTCTGAGAGCAACACAGGAAAAAAAATTGGCTACGAAAATTAGTATTTACGATAAGTCAAATAAAGTCATAGAATACGTAAAAAAAAATTTTACAGCTGATATTTGTCCTAACGTGTCTGAGAGTACAAAAGATGCAGATCTGACAATAATTTCTGCACCATTAAGTAGTTACAAAGAAATTTTGCTTTCAATTAAATCAACTTTAAAGGAAGGTTCTATTCTTACTGATACTGGATCAGCTAAAAAAGAAGTTAATAAAATTGTAAACAATTTAGGTTTAAAAAATATTAGTTGGATAGCTTCACACCCAATAGCTGGAACTGAGTATAGCGGTCCTGCAGCAGGATTTTCAAGCTTATTTAAAAATAGATGGTGCATTCTCTCAGCTGACAATCAAGTTGCTAAAGATAAAATAGAAAACCTAGAAAAATTTTGGTCTAAACTAGGAAGTAAAGTTAAAATTATGTCATTTGAAGATCATGACTACGTCCTATCTTTAACAAGTCATCTTCCACACGCGGTAGCATACAGTATTGTAAGAACCGCCATTAACAACGAGGATAAATTTAAAAATGATGTGATTCAATATAGTGCAGGGGGGCTAAGAGATTTCACAAGAATTGCTGCTTCAGACCCTTTAATGTGGAAAGATATTTTCTTTGATAATAGTGAGAATATTTTAAAAGTTTTAGATAATTATTCCAAAAATCTTGATGAAATTAAAAGCGCCATCAAAAATAAAGATAGTAAAAAGCTTCTAGAAATATTTTCATCAACTAAAAAAGTAAGAAAAGAAATTATTGAAGCTGGGCAGGATACAGAAAAACCAGACTTTGGAAGAAAATAATTAAGAATATTTTCTTATTTCTGTATAAATCTTATTTTCAATTTCTTTTGTAAATTCATCACTATCTTTACCAGGCATAATAGGATCTAAAAATGAAATATGAATAGTCCCTGAAAATTTCATAAAACTATTTTTTGGCCAAACCTTTCCTGTATTTAATGCAACTGGGATACAGGGTAAGTTTAATGTTTTATATATTCTACCAACTCCTTTTTTAAAGGGAGGCTGTTCATCTAATTTAACTCTTGTCCCCTGAGGAAAAATTAAAAGTGGTCTTTTATTTTTCTCTAATCTTTCTTTTATTTTATCAAAAAAATTTAAATTTTCTTTAGTAGTTGTCTCTCTTATGATTGCTATAGAGCCTATTTTTCTTAAATACCAGCCAAACAAAGGAATATTTAATAGTTCTTTTTTTAAAATAAAAATTGGACCATTTAGCGGAATTTGTAAAGCAAAGGTTTCAAACATTGACTGGTGGGCAGAGGCAACAAAAAATTGATCAACTTTTTTTAAATTTTCTTCACCATGAAAAATTACCTTAGTATTCATTACAAGCTTTAAAATTAAAACAATATATTTTGCTGATAACCTCCCAAAAAAAATGGTTAATTTTTCTGGAAGAACTAATGTTGGTATTGCTAATATGAAAATTAGAATAAGTCCAAAATATAGGAAGACATTAAAAATTAATGATTTAATAAATTGCATTAGGAATTAATCAATTTTAGTAAATTTTGTTTTTTTCTAATGTATTTAAATTTATTCTTATTGATTAAAATTTCAGCGATTAAAGGTCTTGTATTATAATTTGATGATAATGAGGAGCCATATGCACCAACATTTGTTATTGCAACAAAGTCATTCTCAATTAATTTTTGATATTTTCTATAAACTCCAAATTTACAAGTACTTTCACATATTGGCCCTACAAATTCAATTGTGGTTTTCATTTTAGATGAATTTTTAATTATAGGAATAATTTTATGGAATGCATCGTATAAAGCTGGTCGCATAAAATCGTTCATACCTGCATCTAAAATTATAAAGTTTTTATTTACCCCTTTCTTTATAAATTGAACTTTACTGATAAGTAAACCGGTATTTCCAATTATGGATCTACCAGGTTCAAAGATAATTTTACAATTAAGTTTAGTTGCAAAATTATTAACTAATTTTGCGTAATTATTTAAATTTATTGGTTTTTCATTATCATTATAATTAATTCCAAAACCTCCACCTAAATCGACATATTTTAAATTTAATTTAAGTTCCTTAATTAATTTATTCATTACATTAAGTGTCTTTTTAAAGGGCCCATCATTTAAAATTTGGCTTCCTATATGAACACTTAACGCTTCAAGTTTAATATTTCTAAATTTATTTATCTCTTTGAGAAAAGACTTAAAATTTTTTATTGATAAACCGAACTTGTTATCAGCTTTACCAGTTGATATATTTTTATGTGTTTTTGCATCGACATTAGGATTTAACCTAAAGCCAATAGAAACTTTTTTTCTTAACCTTTTGCCTAATTTGTTGACTAATTTCGCTTCACTCTCAGACTCACAGTTGATCAATAAAATTTTTTTATTAATTGCAATTTTTAACTCATCCTCAGACTTACCTACTCCTGAAAAAACGATTTTTTTTGGTTTAATGCCTGCTTTAAGAGCCTTTAATAGCTCTCCACCAGACACAACATCAGCTCCAGCACCAAGTTTACCTAAAATTCTTAAAATATTTGTATTGCTATTAGATTTTGCAGCAAAACATATTAAAGGATTAGTTTTTTTAAATGTTTTTACAAAATTTAAATAATTAGAAACTATTTGATTTTCAGAATAAATATAAAAAGGAGTTTTATTTTTCTTTAAAAAATTCTGGATAGATACTCGTTCCAGAAATAAATTTTTACCTACATATCTTAAATTTTGCATAAGATTATAAAATTATTTGTATATGATTAAATTTTCCTTGATATTTTGGTTCTGATTTCTTTCCACATCCAGATAGAGTTAAAATTATTATACAAATTAATACCGATATTTTCATTTTACCTCCTTTTTATATTTTTTAATCATTGCTTTAACGTTAGTAGTAGAAGTCCCTCCATGGGATTTTTTTGAGTCCATAGAATTATTTACATCAAATATCTTTAGTACTTTTTTATCTAAATTTTTGTAAATTTTCGTTATTTCTTGTAAAGATAATTCAGCTAACAATTTATTTTTCTTTTCGGCGTAATTCACTAATTTTGCTGCAACCAAATAAGACTCTCTAAAAGTGAGTTTCTTTTTCTTTACCAAATAATCAGCAAAATCAGTAGCAGTGGTAAAACCTTCATTAGCCATTTTTAGCATATTTTTTTTATTCGGTTTTACTGAATTTACTAATTCAAGACTTAAAAACAATGAATCATTTAAAGTATCAAACCCATCAAAGACAAGTTTTTTATCATCCTGAAGATCTTTGAAATAAGACATTGGAAGTCCCTTCATTATAGTAAGCATTGAATTTAAATTGCCATAGTTCAAACCAACTCTACCTCTGATTAATTCAGCAGGGTCAGGATTTTTCTTTTGTGGCATTATCGATGAGCCAGTCAACATACTGTCATCAAATGAAATTAAATTAAATGCATTTGAATTAAAAATTATAAAATCTTCAGCCAATCTAGATAAATGCATTGCACATAAAGCAGAGGCATATAAAAAATCCACTGCAAAGTCTCTGTCTGCAACAGAGTCTATTGAATTATCAGTTGGTTTCTTAAAACCAAGTTGTCTTGAAGTATAATTTCTATCTATTTTATAAGAAGTTCCCGCTAGCGCGGCTGAACCTAATGGGCACTCATCTAAAAGTTTTATATTATTTTCGAATCTTTTTTTATCTCTTTTAAACATTTCAAAGTAAGACAGAAGATAATGCGCAAATGAAATAGGTTGAGCATTCTTAAGATGTGTTAAGCCAGGCATAACAGTATTAACATTTTTCTCTGCTTTCTTAATTAAAATTTTCATTAAAGAGTCGACGTTAACTATAGTTTCTTTTGATGATTTTTTAATCCACAATTTGAAATCTGTAACAACTTGATCATTTCTTGATCTCGCTGTGTGCAAAAAGCCTGCTGAAGGACCAATTAATTCAAATAATTTTTTTTCGATATTTAAATGAATATCTTCAAATTTTTCTTGAAATTTAAACTTTCCTTTATCAATCTGCGATTTAATTTTTTTAAGACCATTAATAATCTTAGATCCTTCTTTTTTGCCAATAATCTTTTGTTTAACAAGCATTTTGGTATGAACAATGGACGCAGCTATATCTTGCTCATAAAGTCTTTTATCTACACCTATTGATGACCCTATTTTTTGAAAAGAAAGAGATGTCTTTCCCTTTAGTCTATTCGCCCAAACAGTTTTATTTTTCATTTTACTATGTTATTTACAATTTAAATTAATATGAAAATTAGTAAATCTTTTAAAATCTATATTCACATAATAGTTCTATCTCTACTTAGCCAAAATCTTATTGGAGCAGAAGATTTTTCAAAAAACGTTATTATTCATGAAAAACCTCAAATTATAAGCGAACTAAGATTTAAAGACTCAAATCTTCAAGACGTTGATTTAATGAACAAAAGAGGCAAGATCATGATAATTAATTTTTGGGCTACATGGTGTGCACCTTGTCGAAAAGAAATGCCCTCTTTAGAAAAATTAGGTACCAAGTTACCAGAAATTGATATTTTTGCAGTGAATATGGAAAAACCAAATAATATAAAAGTAGATAAATTCTTCAAAGATATAGGAGTAAAAGACCTTAAAACTTATTATGATCCTGAATTGAGACTAGTCAAAGGGTTTAAATTAAGAGGCTTACCAACAAGCATATTGATTAACAAAGAAGGAAAAGAATTTGGAAAAGTAATTGGTGAAATCGATTTTGCTAGTGATGAATTTGTTAATTTTTTAAGAAAATATATTTAGTCTTTAAAAAAATAGGCAAGTAAAACTAAAACTATTATTGCAATAAATTGTAACAGTACCCTTAACTGCATAAGTTTATTTGAATATTTTTTACTAGTACTTCCACCTTTAAATAAAGTATAAATACCCATTATTAAAACTATGGCGACAGCACCTAATAAAGTAAAACCTATAAAGTTAAATAAAAATTCTGACATTGGTATTTTATCTATATGACCTTTTCATTAAATACAATTATTTTAGAGCCACTTTCTAAAGAAAAACCAAAGAATGCAGTAATTCTTTGTCACGGTTATGGTGGAGATGGAAAAGATATTTCAATTTTAGCCAGCTATTGGAGAGCACACCTGCCAGACACTATTATAATTTGCCCAGATGCACCTGAAAAATGCGCTGCAAACCCAACAGGTTTTCAATGGTTCGACTTAATGGATCAAACTCCTGAACAAATTTTATCGAAATCTCTAGTAGCTGAGAATAAACTTAATAAATTTATAGATGAAGTTAAGGAAAAATATAATTTAAAAGCTAACGAAATTATCATTGGTGGTTTTAGTCAAGGTTGTATGATAACCTTACAAACAGGAATAAAGCGAAAAGATACTATAAACTCAGTTGTTGGCTATTCTGGTAGAATTATAAGTACTGAACATCTCTCTAAAAATATAATTTCCAGACCGAATATTATCTTAATGCATGGAGATCTTGACCAAGTTGTTCCAATAGAATCACTTCTTGAAGCAAAAGAATTTTTTGGAAAAAATAATTACGAAATTGAAACAAAAATATTTAAACACTGTGAACATCGTATACCAACCGAGGGGTCAAGTTTGGGTCTTCAATTCATTAAAAAACATTTTAATTAATAAGTATTTTACCTGATACATAATTATAACTTGATAAAATTTTTCTTATCAGTTAGCTTCAATTATGATTATTTCTTCTGTAGAAAAAGTTCCATTAGAAAAATGCCCAGCGTTAGTTCTTAATGCTGATTTTAGACCTTTGAGTTACTATCCCCTTTCAATATGGTGCTGGCAAGATGCAGTCAAATCAGTTTTTTTAGATAGAGTAAGTATCGTTTCGAATTACAAAAGAAAAATTAGAAGTCCATCTTTTGAAATGAATTTACCGAGTGTAATAGCTTTAAAAAATTTTATACAACCATCAAAAAATCCAAACTTTACAAGATTTAATGTTTTTTTGAGAGATAAGTTTGCTTGCCAATATTGTGGAGACAAAAAAGATTTAACTTTTGATCACCTTCTTCCAAAATCCAAAGGCGGTCTTACAGACTGGAACAACGTAGTTACAGCTTGTTCAAGTTGTAACGTTAAAAAAGGTGGTAAACTTTATAAGGATTGTGATTTAAAATTAACAAATAAGCCTTACGCTCCAACTGTAGAAGATCTCCACAGAAATGGGAGAAATTTCCCACCGAATTTTTTACACGAAAGTTGGATGGACTATCTTTACTGGGATATTGAGTTAGAACCGTAATTAAATTTTTTCAGAAATTGTAATAGCTATTCTCGATGAAGTTTTGATTACTTTATCTAGTACCCCAAACAAACCTTTTTTTGTTGCACCATTGTCATAAGCTATATCTTTATGATCGAGTTCATCTTGTCTAAACTTCATAATTTTCTTTTTTAACTCTTCTTCATCTTTTCCAAGTTTATATGTTTGATCTTTATAATGACCATCTATTACTTCTTCAACTGAAGCGGTACATAACATAGCTGCTTTCTCCCCCAGCATTGCCGTTCCAAAACCTAGAGTAACTCCCATTAAATCCCACAGAGGCAAAAGTTTAGTTGGCTTTATATCTCTCTTTTTAATTTCGTTATCAAAGTACTCGTAATGCTCTCTTTCGTGCTCTTTCATTTCTTCAATTTTTCTTTTCAAAGATGCGTTTTGTTTGAAAGTTTTAAGAGCAAGTAATTGGCCTTCGTAGATTTTAATAGCCCCACGTTCTCCAGCGTGATCAACTCTTATAATTTCCTCTAAAGTTTTTTTATTAGTTTTATCCATAATTTTTAATTACTTTAATCATAATACCACTTAATGATATGGATATAACTGTATTTATTGTAGCAAGTGAAAGTCCAAAAAACCTAAAAGTTACGTCTTTGCAGCTTATTGGAGTTTTATTTTGAAGTTGTTTAAACAAATCTTCTTTAGACATGTTTGTATTAGATGAACCCAAATCGCACACAAAAGACTCGTTAAAAAATCCTTGTTCAATCCCTACATGGTAAAAAGAAACTATTGAACCAAAAATAAAAAATAACAGCACACTAACAGCAATTAATTTTTCAAATTTATTAAGTATAAATATTAACGAAATAAGTATTAAAGAAGCTAAATAAGGTATCCTCTCAATTAGGCATAAATTACAAGGTTCATGCCCTAATACGTATTGAATGAAATAAGCTATAGCCAAAGATAAAAAACTAAAAGCTAATATACTGTTTAAAATTAACTTATTGTTACTCAACATTAGGTGAAAATTATATAAAGGACGACGGCTAAAACTACAATAAAAATTCCAGTTAAAGTAAACCATAGCGCACCTCTTTTTTCTATGAATTCACCAAATTTTTTACCAAAAAGAAATGTTAAATAAGAAACTAAGAAAAATCTTAGCCCTCTAGTAAATAAACATATAAAGAAAAATACTGGAAGATTATAGGCGATCACTCCACTGGTAATAGTAAAAACTTTAAAAGGAAGAGGGGTGAAGCCAGCTAAAAACATAATTCCTAGCCAAGCTAAAAAACCACCTTTTGTAGACATCTTATCCTGCATCTCAAAAACTTTTTCCTCGTAACCATAAAATTCAATAATGACCATCGATGCATCTAAAAAGAAAACTCCTAGCATGTATCCAAACAACCCTCCTATAACAGAGCCCGTTGTAGCTATAAGAAATATTTTAAGATAATCTTCTCTCTTTGCCACTACCATTGGAACAATCATTAAGTCAGGTGGAACTGGAAAAAAGAAACTTTCGATAAATGCTACAAAACCTAATAAAGGCTTTGAAAATTTATGTCTAGCAAGCTCAACGCATCTATCGTATAATTTTTTTAAAATCATGAATTTAAAATGCACAATCCTTAGGTATCTGGCAAGTTTAATATTATCTACAGTTGCTATTTATTCAATCGTTATAGTTGCAGGAATGTTTGGCGCTGATTACGGGTTTTCGCCGGAGGGAACATTTATTATTTGGATTTTAATGGCTATTTTAATTAATCAAAGTGTAACGTGGAAAAAATAAATGTCCAAACCAATAGATCTTAAAACTGTAAAAATTTTTGAGCCTTTAAAAAAAAAACCGTCTTTTGAAAACAAAATTTTTAATACATTAAATTCTGACCTAGTTTACGAAGTCTTATCTAATAATTCTAATGAAACAGTAACTTTGTGGTTCAAATTACAACAATCATGGTGCAATAATGCTTATAGCACCTTTAAAGATTACGATAGTTATTTAATTTTAGTTTATTTGGTAAATCAAGTTTTCCAAAAATATTCAGATCGTTTTCAATATCTTACATTTCAAGAATTTTATGAAAAAGCCGAATTAAATATAGATAAGATTAACCTTATTGAGATTTCAAAAGAGCTTAATATTCCTAAAGAAACAATAAGAAGAAAAGTTAATTTTTTGCAAAATCAAAATATAATTTTTAGAAAAGGGAAATCTATTATTTTTAATAATTCAATAAATCGTGTGCAAAAACCATCTAATTCAAAAAAAATGATGGCAAATTTTCTAGAAAAAACTAGCTCTATTCTTGGTAAAGAAGACTGGTTTGGAAGACCATTCACAAAAGAAGAAATCGAGAAATTTATAGATTCATACTTTACTATATGTTGGCAGCATTGGCTAAGACTTCAGATTCCTTTTTTAGTAAGACACAGAACTTTTTTTGGTGATTTAGAAACGTGGAATGTTTGGGGTGCGATTGGTATCTCACAATTTACAGATTATTCAAAACAAGTAAAAGGCAGAGTTGTTGAAGATCCTAGAACTTATGCAGACTTATATTTGCACCTTTTAAGACATACTCCTAAAAATGGAATAAATGCATCTTCTATTTCCGAAATTTCAACAATCCCTAGAGCCACTGTGATTAGAAAATTAAAATACCTTTTAAAACAAAAATTAGTTATCAAAAACAAAAAGCTAGAATATATGCTTTTACCTTCTCCTAAAAATATCAAATCCTTTGAAGAAAACTACATGCAAAACCAAAAGCATAAAGCTGGTTTCGTAACTACAATTTTCGACCTCATGAAAAACTCTTCCTTTAAAGTAGAATAGGAGCTTATGAAATTATGGAAATTGTAACTACAATAGCACCCGTTTGTCTTGCCATAATAATGTTCGGTTTAGGTCTTGGCTTAACGATTGGCGATTTTACAAGGGTCTTAAAAAATCCAAGAGACTTCTTAGTAGGTTTTTTATGCCAGGTTATTTTGCTTCCAATAATTGCTTTTATTTTAATTAATATTATTTCACTGCCACCAGAAATAGCTTTAGGAGTGATGGTAATTGCTGCAGCACCAGGAGGAGTAACATCAAATATTCTTACTAAATTTGCAGACGGAGACGTTGCTTTATCAGTAAGTTTAACAGCGATTGTCAATTTATTAAGTATTTTCATCGTACCATTAATAGTCTTTAATTCGGCTGAATTTTTAGGGATAGAGACTGCAAAAGATATATCAATGCTTAATATAGCATTGAAAATGTTCCTTGTAGTAACTGTTCCTGTTATTTTTGGAATGATTATTAGAAGTTTAATGACTAATTTTATTATTTCCAAAACTCTAATTATTCAAAGATTATCAGTAATTTTATTTTTAATAGTATTTATTGCAATTTGGGTAGAGGAATGGGACAGAATTGTTTCTTATATAACTAGAGCAGGGTTAATAGCTTTCATTTTAAACATGACAATGATTTTTGTTGGATATTATGTTGCAAAATTCCTGACATCAGGAATTGCACAAAGAAAATGTATTTCTCTAGAATGTGGCTTACAAAACGGAACTTTAGCAGTGTTCGTAACAACACAATTATTTGATGATATTGTATTCATGGTACCAACAGCAGCTTACGCTTTAATAATGTTTTGCACCTCAATTATTTTTGTTCTCATAGTAAGAAAAATCAATTAGATTATTAGAAAAAAAGGGCGAATGGTGGAACTGGTAGACGCGCCGGACTCAAAATCCGGTGGTAGCAATACCTTGAGAGTTCGAGTCTCTCTTCGCCCACCAAGTTATGGATATAAGTAAATTAAATAGCTTAGTTGAACTTTACTTTAAAAAGACAGAGGAAGTTGATGGTAAAAGACCATTTTTAAAATGGTTAAAACCAAATAAACAAACTTATAATTGGGAAGATATAACTGAAAGAATTTATAAGCTTACTACAAAAATTAAATCGTTAATACAACAAGGTGATAGATGTTTAATACTTTCTGAAAATAGACCATATTGGTTAATGACCGATATTGCTATCATGAATGCAGGCGGTATTTCAGTTCCTATTTTTACAACTTACTCAGCAAACGATTATGAATATATTTTAAATGATTGTAAGCCCTCATTGATATTTGTATCAAATCAAGATCAATTCAATAAAATTAAAAAATTTATAAATAGCGATGTTAAAAAAATAATCTCTTTTGAAAAAATAGACAGTGACAGTTTATTAATTAAAGAAATATTAAGTGAAGAAGTTAATGAAAAAATAATTAATAAAGATTTAAAACGCAATATGCCTGCTTGTATAATTTATACATCAGGTACTTCTGGAAATCCAAAAGGAGTTGTTTTAAGTCATGGCGGCATTCTGTCTAACTGTGAAGGCGCAGTTGAATTATTAGAAGTTTTAACTAAAAAAAAAGATCCAGTATTTTTGACTTGGTTACCTTTATCGCATTCTTATGAACACACAGTTCAATTTATACAAATTATAGTTGGAGCAAAAGTTTTTTATGCCGAAAGTTTAGAAAAACTGATCTCAAATATGGGAATGGCAAAACCTACAATTATGACAGCTGTTCCAAGATTCTATCAAAATCTTTATACAAAAATAAATATGAATTTTGAGAAGCAATCTGGATTAAAAAGAACACTTATAAACCAGACATTAAATTTAGGTAAAAAAATACTCAAAAAAGATGAATTAAAATTAAGCGAAAAAATCACAAATTTTTTGTGTGAAAAATTAGTTAGAAAAAAAATTAGAAATCAGTTTGGAGGAAATCTCCAAGCCTTTGTATCTGGGGGAGGAGCCTTAGATCAAAATATAGGAGAATTTTTAAATGCTGTTGGTTTACCTACATTACAAGGATATGGCCTTACCGAAGCTTCTCCAGTTGTGAGCTGTAATTTGCCAGATTTAGTTAAGGTTGAATCGGTAGGACCACCGTTCAGAACTAATAAAGTCAGAATTGCAGAGGATGGAGAAATTCTTATTAAAGGTGAAAACGTTATGTTGGGATATTGGAATTTGAAAGAAGAGACAGAAAAGGTAATCAGAGATGGATGGCTTCACACTGGAGACATAGGAGAATTAGATAGTAATAATTATTTAAAAATTACTGATAGAAAAAAAGATATTATCGTAAATCTTGGTGGAGATAACATTTCTCCTACTAAAGTTGAAAATATTTTATGTTTAGATGAAAATATAAAACAATCTTTTGTTTATGGAGATAAAAAAAATTACTTAGTCGCGTTAATTGTAAGTGAAAAAGAAACTAATAAAGAAAAAATTAAACTTATAATTGAAAATACAAATAAAAGTTTGAATTTAACAGAAAGAATTAAAAAATTTGTATTAATTCACGAAGAATTTACAATTGAAAACGGAATGCTTACACCAACTTTAAAGTTAAAAAGAAAAGAAATAATTAAAAATTATAAACAACAACTAGAAAATCTTTACTAAAAATTAAATTTTAACTTATTTAATTTGCTTAAAAAAACATTGATATTACTAACTTTTTTAAATTTTTAAAAAAATTAAAAAAATAATTATAAAAATTAAATTTTAAAACAAATTTACAAATTAATTTGTATTTGACATGAATCTTTTAATAATTAATGTTTAATTAACAAACGAATCATTAAGATTTGTTTAATAACAAGGGAGAAAAGATGGCTAAAAGACGAAAAAAAGCTAAAAAGAAAACTAAAAAGAAAGCAAAAAAGAGAAGAAGAAGAAGATAGTTTTCTCTTTAACTAAACGCCCTTTTTATTCTTTAAAAAGGGCGTTTTTTTATTCTGTTTGTTCAGAAAGACTAACTCTTCCAAGAGCCTTGTCCATTTTTTTTTGCACTTCTTCAGAAGTTGTTTTAAGGACAGCCTCAAATTCTGATTTTAACCTGTCATAAGCCTTTTCAAAAAGTTGTCTTTCAGAATAAGACTGATCAGCAATGATATCAGTATTTTTATTTAAATCTTTAACGACCTCAGCTAATTCATAAATTTTCCCTGAATTAATTTTTTGATCATATTCTTGTGCCCTTCTACTCCACATTGTCCTTTTAATTTTTGGTTTAGTTTTTAATATGGATATACATTTGTTAATTTGATTGATTGAGGATATTGGTCTTAGCTTGGATTGCTGGTTTATTGGAACAGTTAAAGTTAATTTTTCTTTTTCAACTAAAATTTTGTAAAATTGTATATCTATTTCTCCTATCTTGGCTTTCTCAATAGCAATAATTTTTCCGACACCATGTTTTGGATACACAACAAAATCTTTTATATTGTAAGCTTTTTTTTCAGAAGGTTGTTTTTTTACTTTTTTAATTTCTGGTTTTTCATCTTGCCCGGGCAAGATGTTTTTCTTTTCAGTTACTTTTAATGCTACTTTTGACTTAAGTTTTTTTGCTTTTTTTACTTTTTTTACTTTTTTAACTTTTTTCTTTTTAGACATAATTATTTTCCAGCTTTTTCTGAAAAGTGTTTTTCGAATTTATTTTTGATTTCTCTAAATTTTTCATGCTCTTTCATAGGTTCTTTCTTTTTTGAAATATTAGGCCATAATGCAGAAAACTTTTTATTAAGCAACAACCATTTTTCTTTGTCTTTTACAGAGTCATCGGTATCAGCTTTAATTGCATCTATAGGACATTCAGGTTCACAAACACCACAATCTATACACTCGTCTGGGTTTATAACCAACATATTCTCACCTTCATAAAAACAGTCTACCGGGCAAACCTCTACACAATCCGTAAGTTTACATTTAATACATTCGTCTTTCACTATGTATGTCATTGTTTATTTATTAACTTAAGTTTTATCTCGGCACACTCTTTATCTGGAAAATATATTAAGCCACAAATTCTTCTCATTAAATTTGACTCATATTGATCTATGGAATTATCCGAAATTATTACTTTCCAGAGATGTTCAATAATATCTTTTTTAACATCCATCGAGTTTTTTTTAATTATATTAGTGTAATCAAGTAATTGATTTGAATTATTTTCAATCTCTTCTGCCTTTTTTAATATCTGATTAGTGTCAGCGTCTTCAAGATATGATTTTATAAAATTTTTTACTAAGTTTTTTTCATGATCAGAATAAATCTCATCTATGTTAGCTGCGTGAACTAATAACGCAGATATCCCAACCACACTTTCTTTATCTAATTCACTCATTTATTTAATATTTAAAGTGAGAAGTTTATTAAATGGATTTTCTTTTTTGTCAAATCGTATTATTTTCTCTTTTTTCTTCTTTTCTCCTTTAAAAATATAGGTATCTACTATTTTATCCTTTTTATAATTCATATTTACCATTAATTTATAAAAATTTTCTTTGGAACAACCTAATAAATTCATCATTTCAGAATTTACTTTAAACTTTCTGTCTTTAGTATTTTCTATAATTTTAAGAAATAATTTCTCTAAAATATCAATTCTTACGAAAAATTGCTTAAATTTTTCAAACCCGCATAAAAGTAAAAAACTTTTGTCAAATTTCATATTTGTTAAAAAATTTAAACCTGATTTTGGAATTACGTTATCATCAGAGAGATTAAAAAACATTTTCCACAAACTAATTCGAAACTCCACAGCTTTAGGCTTTAACATTTTTGGTAGATAGATATGATATCTTCCAATTTTAATTCCCATTCCCCACAGTTTTTTTCTTTCCTCGGAGGGAATTGATTTAACAATATTTTCTACAGCGCTACGTTTAATAACACCATTATTTTCATATAATTGAAATATGAGCCCTCTCAGATATTGGTTTGAAACTTTATGTTTTGTCAATTTTATAAGATCACCCAAAACTTCATTGATGTAATCTGCTAACCAATTGTTTAAAAATTTTAATAGTTTAATTTTCGACTCTTCATTCAATGTGTCATCAGCAATTATCTCTATTTCGGGACTTAAGTAATCATTCCCCTTTTTTAATCTTGCTATCGAATTTTCTTTCCAAATTATTTGATTTTGATTATTTATTGAGATCTCTTTTTTTGTTAAAATTTCCTCAACTCTTTTTACCAGTTCTCCCTCAATTCCTTTTCTTGCCGCCTTCTTTATTGATTTAATATCTGTATCTAAAGTTTTGGAGGTCACCTCTATAATAAATTTGAGTCCTTTAAGTTCTCCAATTCTTTGGCCATCTATATGAATTTTGTTTTCTTCGTTTATTTCCGTATTTAAAATTAAATCTTGCTTTAAACTTCTTGAGAGAATGCTTATTTTCTTATCTATAAAACTTTTAGTAAGTTCTTCGTGCAATTTATCAGACAACTTATCTTCAATTCTTTTTGTTAATTGAACCCAATAGTCTGAATTTTCAACCCAATTTTTTTTATTTGCTACATAGGACCATGTTCTTACATTTGACAATCTATGTGAAAGCAAGTCTACATTTCCGTGATCTTTTTCTAAGCCTTTAAGTTGCTCTTTCATAAAGATACTTGGTATTTTTTTTTTTCGTGTAGTTAAAAATTGAAATACTTTATCAACCACATTTATATGTTGTCCGTAAGCTTTTTTTTCAAAGTCAGGAATTTGACAGCACTCCCAAAGTATTTCTAAATTTTTATGGTAAATAATATTATTAGCTCCCTTTTTTAAAAAAAATCTTAGTACACTTTCGTCAAGAGAGTCGTTAGTTCTTAATAAATTTTTTTTGTTTGGTTTCAATTCAAGTGAACTAATTAATTTTTCAGGATTTTCAAAATTAAGATTTGAATTTCTCCAAAAAATTGTCTTTGTATAAGGTAATTGATGTTTTTCAATTTTTTCTATTTCATCAGAATTAAGAGTTTCACAATCACCAGTAGTACCAAATCCACCGTCATTTTTATATCTCCCAGCTCTACCTGCAATTTGGGACATTTCAATTAAGTTTAATCTTCTAGTTTTTTTTCCATCAAACTTTTTTAAATTAGAAAAATAAATTTCATTAATATCCATATTCAAACCCATACCTATAGCATCTGTAGCGATTAAATAATCAACATCACCTGATTGATATAAGCCAACTTGGGAATTCCTTGTTTTTGGGCTAAGCGATCCCATGATTACAGCTGCGCCACCTTTTTGTCGTCTTACTAATTCTGCAATTGCATAAACTTCTTCAATTGAAAAAGCTATAATCGCAGATTTTCTATCTAGTCTCGAAATTTTTTTAATACCAGAGTAGCTAAGTTTAGAATATCTTTGCATCTTCTCGAACTCTACGTTTTTTACCAGTTCACTAATTAAATTTTCCATTACTTGAGACCCTAAAAACATAGTAAGTTTAGTTCCTCTAAACTCTAACAATCTCTCAGTAAAAATATGACCTCTCTCTCTATCGGCACACATTTGAATTTCATCAATAGCAACGAATTCAACGACTTTATCTTTTGGCATTGATTCAACAGTACAAACGAAGTAGTTGGCACTACTAGGAATAATCTTTTCCTCACCAGTTATGAGAGCAACTCTTTTAATCCCAACTTTATTTACACATTTGTCATAAACTTCTCTAGCAAGCAGTCTTAATGGCAATCCAAATATACCACTTTCGTAACTAAGCATTTTCTCTATAGCTACAAATGTTTTCCCTGTATTAGTTGGCCCAAGCAAAGCAGTAATTTTCTGAGATTGATTTTCCATTTTTGTGTCAGTTAATTTTATTTACACTATATATAGATCAAGGTTGAGAACAAAATAAGATTAAAACATGACCGAATCGATTTGTCAAATGTTCCTGTTTTTAACATTTGATTTGACTTCTAATGGTCAGTCCCCGTATAGGTAGACGTGTTTTAATGACACCAAAAGTAAAAAAAAATATTTTAAAGCTTAAAGAGTCTTCCACTTTAGCAATTAATGAAAGATCAAAAGAACTAATTAAATCCGGAAAAAAAATTTATAGATTTGGATTTGGACAGTCTCCTTTTCAAATACCAGAAAATATAGTTGATGCATTAAAATCAAATGCTCATAGAAAAGAATATTTGCCTATACAGGGGCTGCCAGAGCTAAGAGAAAAAATATCAAAATATTTGTTGGATAGAACAGGAGTAAAATACTCAAAAGAAAACATATTAATAACACCAGGTTCAAAAGAAGCCATGTTATTAATGCACATAACATTTAATGGAGAAATTTTAACTCCTGCTCCATGTTGGGTTTCTTATGAACCACAAGCAGAAATTGGATCTAATAATGTCCATTGGCTAGAGACCTCAAGATCTAACAACTGGTTTCCAACAGCAAAAGAACTTGAAAATAAACTAAAAAAAATTGGCAGAAAAAAAAATATTATTTTAATATTGAATTCACCAAACAATCCATCTGGAGCAGTTTGCAATAATTTAAAAGAGTTAGCTTCTGTGGCAAAAAAATATAAATTAATTATTCTTTCTGATGAAATTTATACGGATTTATCTTTTGACAATGATTACAAATCTATTTCTAAATATTATCCAGAAAATACATTTATTAGTGGTGGTCTAAGCAAATGGTGTGGTGCAGGTGGGTGGAGACTAGGTTTCTTAGCAGTGCCAAACGGATTGAAAGAATTTATGAAAAGTTTAAAATCATTAGCAAGCGAGTCTTATTCAACTGTAAATACCCCAACTCAGTTTGCTGCAGTAGAAGCGTATAACGGCAATTACGAGAGTTATAGATTGAAAGTCAGAGCGATACTTAATGCTGTAGGCAAATATGTTTACACTAATCTAAAATCAAATAAAGTTTTAATAAATCCACCACAAGGAGCATTTTACTTGATGCCCGAATTTAAAAATAAAAAATTTAAAACTTCAGCTCAATTATGTGACGTAATACTAAAAGAGACAGGTGTTGCAATGCTTCCTGGATCGGATTTTGGCTTTAAACCAAAAAAAATGCTCACAAGATTAAGCTATACAGACTTTGACGGAATTGAGTTTTTTAAAAATGTAGAAAGCCATAAATCTATTAGTGAGGAAATGGTCAAGACCTATGCCCCAAATGTAGTTGAAGGTGTAACTAAGCTATCAAATTGGGCCAAAAATTTATAAGAATCTCTTTGACCTCTAACTGATTACGTAGTTAAATTAATCATTATAACAAGAGGAGTACACATGAAAAAAATGATGTCATTGATTTCAGCGGTACTAGTAATGTTTGCTTTTTCAAGCCCCATTACATCAATCGCTAAATCAGCAGAGTTCTTTACAATAGGAACAGGTGGACCTACTGGAGTTTATTTCCAAACAGGTAACGCTATTTGTAAAATGTTACATAAATCAGCAATAAGTGCTGACCACGGTAGAAAAAAAGGTACAGCAAAAGCTTATAGATGTACTGCACCTTCAACAGGTGGATCAAACTACAATATTGGACAAATCAAAGATGGTGAGTTTCAATTTGGTGTTGCTCAGTCAGACTGGCAGTACCATGCTTACAATGGTTCAAGCAAATGGGAAGGAAAACAGTTTAGTGACTTAAGAGCTGTATTTTCTGTTCACAATGAACCTTTCCAAATTTGGGCAAGTAAAAAATCAAAAATTAAAGATTTCAAAAGCCTAAAAGGAAAAACAGTAAACATCGGTAACCCAGGTTCTGGTCAAAGAGGAACTATGGAAGAACTAATGAAAGCTATGGGAGCGGATATGAGTATGTTCAAAGCAACTACTGAACTTACTTCTTCTGAACAAGTAAAAGCTCTTTGCGACGGTAAAATAGATGCATTTGGTTACTCAGTAGGATTTCCAAATGGTGCTATGGAGCAGGCAGCCACTTGTAAAGCAAAAGCTAGCCCAATCAATTTAACTGGTGCGCCAGTTCAAGGCTTAATTGATGGTGCTGACTACTATGCAAAAGCTGTAATTCCAAAAGGAACTTACTCAAATCAGAAAAAAGACGCTACAACGTTTGGTGTAAAAGCTACTGTTGTTACAAGCGCAAATGTTTCTGAAGAGCTTGTATACTTAGTAACAAAAGCGGTAATGGAAAACTTTGATGATTTCAGAGCTCAACACCCTGCTTTTGGACCACTGGAAAAGAAAAACATGATAGCTGATGGTTTATCAGCTCCATTACATCCAGGTGCAATTAAGTATTACAAAGAAGCTGGATTAATGTAATTCAACTTTATAGTTTAATTAAAAAAGGCCCAATATTTCTTGGGCCTTTTTTTTTAGAATAATGTATCTTAGCTAAAATGAATCAAAACATTCAAAGTAAGATAAAAGATAAAATTCAAGAGGACATTTCACCAACAAGAAATTTGTCCGGGGTTCATTTAAAAATAGTTTTTGGGATTGCAATACTCTGGACATTTTTTCAACTTTGGTATGCATCTCCTTTTCCTTTTTGGTTCAATTTTGGAATGTTCAAAGGATTGCCTGCTAGAGCCATTCACTTAGGTTTTGCTTTAACTTTGGCTTTTTTAATTTTTCCAGCAGTTAGGGGAAAAAAGATTTCAATACTTGATATTATAATTAGTATAACTGGGGCATTAAGTTGTTTATATATTTATTTTTTCTATGATGATTTAGTAAATAGAGGCGGGATTCTTTTAGTAAAAGAAATATTCGGTTTTAAAGTTCCAGTTGAACTTATAATTGGGGCTATAGGTATATTAATTTTATTAGAGGCAACTAGAAGAGCCATAGGCTTGCCTTTAGTCATAATCGCAGTTTGTTTTCTTTTATTTTCTTATTTCGGAAAATATGCTCCTGACATTATTTCTCATGGGGGGCTTTCAATAAAAAGATTAGTAGGATTTCAATGGTTTGATCAAGAAGCAATATTTGGAATTCCAATAGGAGTTTCAGTAGATTTCATTTTTTTATTCGTATTATTTGGAGCTTTATTAGAAACTGCAGGAGGTGGAAAGTATTTTTTAGACTTAGCTTTTGCAATGGTTGGTAAAATGCGAGGAGGCCCAGCTAAAGCTGCAATATTAGGATCTGGAATGACGGGCATGATTTCAGGTTCTTCAATCGCAAACACTGTAACAACTGGAACTTTTACAATTCCTATAATGAAAAAAACTGGTTTCTCTCAAGAAAAAGCTGGGGCTATAGAAGTTTCTTCCTCAGTTAACGGTCAAATAATGCCTCCGGTAATGGGAGCCGCAGCTTTTGTAATGGCAAGTTTTATAGGTGTTACTTATTTTGAAGTTGTAAAACATGCTTTTTTACCAGCTATCATTTCATACATTGCTTTATTTTATATCTCTCATTTAGAGGCTCTTAAATTAGGATTAAAAGGAATGGATGATGCTGATGTTCCTCACTTAAAGAAAACTTTTTTATCTGGTTTACATTTTTTAATACCCATTTTTGTTTTGATTTTTTTACTCGTTTATATGAGATATACAGCAGGATTTTCTATCTTCTACGCAACCTTATCTTTAATATTAGTTAACTTAGTAAGTCGTATAATAAAAAACCCAGATTTTAAAACTGGTTTAATCGACTGGTACAATCAAACAATAGTTGGACTGCAAAAAGGTGCAATTAATATGGTCGGGGTAGGGATTGCAATTGCTACAGCAGGAATAATTGTAGGGGCAGTGGGGTCGACAGGGCTTAGTACTAATTTAATTATTGTTATTGAAACGATAGCAAGAGACAATGTTATAATTTTAATATTGTTAACTATTATACTTTGCTTGTTACTTGGTATGGGTCTTCCTACAACTGCAAATTATGTAGTAGTCGCGTCACTAATGGCTACAGTTTTAGTTGATGTTGGAAACGCTTCGGGCTTTATTTTCCCATTAATTGCTGTTCACTTATTCGTATTTTATTTTGGATTGATGGCTGATGTAACACCCCCTGTTGGTTTAGCTTCATACGCTGCAGCCGCAATTTCTGGAGGGGATCCTTTAAGAACAGGACTCCAGGCCATTTGGTACAGCTTAAGAACAGGAATTTTACCGATTGTCTTTTTGTTTAATCACGAACTTTTATTGATTGGAGTAGATAGCATATGGCAAGCTTTATTAGTTATAGCTACTTCATTAATTGGAATTTTAGTATTCACCGCAGCCACACAACAATGGTTTATAAATAAATTAAGATGGTATGAGATTGTAGCTTTTTTAATTATATCTTTATCATTTTTAGCTCCAGACTACGTTTTGAGTAAATTCTACCCTAAATATAATGAGCAAAATCTTTCGGCAGAAAGTATTCAAAATTTATCTTTTGACCCTTCAAAAGAGGTCCATATTAAAGTCACTCGAGTTACTGAATACGGAGAAAGATATAAATTATTTGTTATCGATAAAGGTAAATTTGAAAACAATTATAACTTAGAAGAATATGGTGTGACATTAACAGACCAGAACGATCAATTGACGGTTGATAAATTAAACTGGAAAGGGGAAGCAAAAAAATCTGGTATTCAAATGGGTGATATTATAAGTAATTTCAAAATTGAAAACCCAGACAGACCTAATAAAGCAATAGTATATCCTTTTGCACTTTTATTTTTATTAGTAATTGGATATTTTAATTATAGAAGAGTTGTCTAAAGAATTTTCCAGGTTCCAGAAGCAGAAGCTACTATTTCTTTATCGTTAGAAATTTCACAGCTTATAAAAACTAAAGTCTTAGTTTTTTTTAATATTTTTACTTTTCCAACAAGTTTATCGCCAAGTTGGCCTACAGAGATAAATTTCATATCCAAATTTATTGTTACACATCTCTTGTCCCCCGCAATTCTATGAGCAGCAGTTCCCATCCCAGTGTCGGCGATAGTGGAGAGGAATCCACCATGTGCAATTTTACCGGTGTTTAAGTGTATTTCTTTTATCTCTACTGTAAACTCGTATTGAGTATTGCTAATTTTTTTTAGCTCTAACCCGCCAAGATGTTTCATAAACCCTTGATTAGACTCGTCCATACTTTTTTTTATCATATAACGGAGCTAATTGTGAAAAAATAACTGCAAATAAAATAAGAATTATTCCTATAATCTTAATTTCATTTAAAAACTGACTTAAAATAATCCAGCCAAAAATTGAAGCGAATACACCTTCTAGTGAAAATATAATAGCTACAGGCGCTGGAGAAAGATTCTGTTGTCCGTAAATTTGAAGAAGAAACGCCACTCCACTTGATAAAATTCCAGCGTATAACATCTCTTTTCCATCCAAAACCATGTTTGAAAATTTAACACTCTCAAAAACAAAAGCCGGCATCAATGCAAATATAGATGCAATTAAGCATTGAAGGCATGCAATAGTAATTGGATAATTAAATATTCTTAAAAATCTTGAAATAAAAACAATATGGAACGCCCAAAATAATGCATTAAAAACTGCAATACTATCTCCTATTCTTACTTGAATATTATCGAACTCAGTTAAAAGGATACCTCCAAATAAACAAATAATAATAGATAGCCAAACAGATTTATGAATATTTTTTGAAAAAAAGTAGTAAGCAACAAATGGAACTAAAATTACATAAAAAATTGTGAATACTGCTGTATTAGCTACATCTGTGTAAAGTAAAGCATATTGCTGTAAAACATTACCCATTGAAAGAAGAAATCCAATAAGCAATAGATTTAAAATGTTAACTTTTTTAAAAATTATTGAATTAACCTTTTTATATTCGAAAATAAATAAAAATGGGACTAGCGTAAGAAATCCAAGAAAGAGTCTGCCGAAAGTAAAAGTAAATGGTCCGTTATAATCCATTCCCATATCTTGAGCGACGAAAGCTGAACCCCAAATTAAAGAACAGCTGATAGCACAAATAAGAGAGAAAACTTTTTTATTCATGCTTTGTACTATTTTATAATTGATTAAACGGCAAGTTTAAAAGCAAAGTCTTTGCCAAGACATTTTCCAAGATAAACACAGAACCTAGCACCCTCCGCACCATCAATTATTCTATGGTCATATGAGAGTGAAATAGGTAAAATTTTTCTTGAAACAAATTTATCTTTAACTTTTATTAACCTATCAAAACTTTTTCCAACTCCAAGTATGGCTACTTCAGGAGGATTTATAATTGGGGTAAAGAAAGTTCCTCCAATACCACCCAAGCTTGATATTGTCATTGAGCCGCCAAAAAACTCTTTTTTATCAATTTTTAAATCTCTGCAAAGTCTACTTGTTTTTCTTAAAGCGCTTCCAATTTCTTTTATACTCATTTGATCAACATCTCTTATTTTAGGCACCATTAAACCATGAGGAGTGTCTACTGCAAAACCAACATGAAAATATTTTTTATAAACAATTTTGTCGTTAGCACTATCAATTGAAGCATTAAAATTTGGAAATTTTTTCAAAGCACTGACAAGTGCTTTTGCTATAAAAGCAAGTGGTGTTACTTTTATTTTCTCACCAGTATAGTAGTCATATAATGAGGATCTAAATTGCTCCATTTCTGTTATATCAACTTCATCATGTTGTGTTACATGGGGAATTTCAGTCCAAGATCTTACTAAATGAGGACCAGATAATCTTTTAACTCTTGGTATATCTCTTAATTCGATTTCACCAAACTCTTCGTGCGGATACTCTTCTTTATGAACTTTCTTTTCTACTTTCCCACCGCTCACTGTTACCTGCGATCTTACAAAATTTTTAACATCTTCCTCGGTAACTCTACCACCTCTTTGAGAACCAGGTATTTCAACAACATTGGCACCTAACTCTCTTGCAAATTTTCTAACTTTTGGACTTGCTGACTTACTACCTGATTGTGAAGTAGGCGCTACAGGAATAATCTCTTTTGGTTTTTGCAGACTGACTTTTTTTATTTCTTTCTTCTCAATTTCTTTTTGTTTATTGACTGCTTCTTTTTTTTCCTCAGTAGCACTGTCAGCATTAAGACTAAGAATTAAGTCCCCTTTGTTGACTTTATCACCTACTTTAATATTAATTTTTTCAATTACTCCCTCGTACGTTGATGGCACTTCAACGCTTGATTTGTCACTTTCCAATGTAATAAGAGAATCATTTTTTTTTATTTGTTGACCTTCTTTGACCAGAACTTCAATAATCTCTACATCCTTGAAGTCACCCATATCTGGAACTAAAATTTTTGTACTAGCCATATTTATAAATTAGATGGAAAATCTCTATCTTTATCAATCTTAAATTTTTTGATTGCACTTTCAGCTTTCTTGGTCTCAACTAATTGCTCTTTTGCTAGAGCACTTAATGTATAAGCAACTATATGTTCTTTATCGACTTCGAAAAACTTTCTTAAATTTTTTCTGGTATCACTTCTTCCATAACCATCTGTTCCTAAAGAGTAAAAAGGTTTTTCTGTGTAAGGCCTTATTTGATCTGAAAATGATCTAGTGTAATCCGATGCAGCAATAACTGGTCCATCTGTTTTTTCTAAACACTTTTGAACATATGATTTTTTCCTTCTTTCATTTGGATTTAATAAGTTCCATCTTTCAGTTTCCATACCGTCTTTTCTTAATTCATTGAAGCTAGTTACACTCCATACATCAGAATCTACACCATAATCTTTTGATAAAATTTCTGCAGCAGCAATGATTTCTCTTAAAATTGTTCCCGAACCTAAAAGCTGCACTTTAGTTTTATTTTTGTTATTATTTTCTTTGAATAAATACATTCCCTTTAAAATTCCTTCATCGGAACCCTTTGGCTTTTCTGGGTGAGAATAATTTTCGTTCATTGCAGTTATGTAATAGAAAATATTTTCCTTTTTTTCGTGCATTCTTTTCAAACCGTCTCTAAGAATAACTGCCATTTCATAAGCAAATGTAGGATCATAGCTTATACAGTTTGGAATATTCGATGCTAGCAAGTGACTATGACCATCTTGGTGTTGAAGTCCTTCTCCAGCTAGAGTAGTTCTACCTGCAGTAGCCCCAATCAAGAAACCTCTTGCTTGAGAATCTCCAGCGGCCCAAGCCAAATCTCCAACTCTTTGAAAACCAAACATAGAGTAAAAAATATAAATCGGTATCATTTCTAAATCATGATTTGTGTAAGCTGTGCCAGCTGCAATCCAAGATGACATTGCTCCTGACTCATTTATTCCTTCTTCTAACACTTGGCCACTTTTATCTTCTCTATAAGAGCTTAACTGTTCTGAGTCTACAGGCTCATATTTTTGACCTTCATGAGCATATATTCCAATTTTTTGGAAAAAACCTTCCATCCCAAAAGTTCTTGCTTCATCTGGAATGATAGGAACTAATCTTGGTGATATATTTTTATCTCTTAGCAATGCAGTGAGCATTCTAACTAATGCCATCGTAGTGGACATTTCTTTATCTCCTGTAGATTTCATAAAATTATCGAAAATTTCTTTAGGAGGAGCTTTTATTTGTTTTGCAAAGGAAGATCTTTCTGGAATAAAACCACCAAGCTTTACTCTTTGAGCTTTTAGATATTTAATTTCTTCAGAGTTTTCATCAGGTTTGTAATACTCAATATTTTTTACCTGTTTATCAGTGAGAGGTACACCAAATCTGTCTCTATAATAAAGTAAATCCTCCTCATCTAATTTTTTTTGTTGGTGAGTTGTATTTATGCTTTCACCAGATTTACCCATACCGTAACCTTTTATGGTTTTAGCAAGAATAACAGTTGGAGAACCAGTGTGCTGCATTGCTGAATGGTAAGCAGCATACACTTTATGTGGATCATGGCCTCCTCTATTTAATCTCCAAATGTCTTTATCTGTCATTGTAGATACCATTTCTTTTAATTCAGGATACTTACCAAAGAATTTTTCTCGAACATACAAACCATCCTTTGCTTTAAAAGCTTGGTACTCTCCATCAACACATTCATTCATTCTTTTTACAAGTAGACCAGACTTATCTTTCATTAAAAGTTTATCCCAGTAAGATCCCCAAATAACTTTAATCACATTCCAACCTGTTCCTCTAAAACTTCCTTCTAGTTCTTGAATAATTTTTCCATTTCCTCTAACTGGCCCATCAAGTCTTTGAAGGTTACAATTAATTACAAATATTAAATTATCTAATTTTTCCCTTGCAGCTAAACCAATTGCTCCCATAGACTCTGGCTCATCCATTTCTCCATCTCCTAAGAATACCCAAATTTTTCTACCTTCATCTTTAACTAAACCTCTATTAATTAAGTATTTTAGAAACCGCGCTTGATAAATTGCCATGATCGGACCAAGACCCATCGATACTGTTGGAAATTGCCAAAAGTCAGGCATCAACCATGGGTGAGGATAAGAAGAAAGGCCATCTTTACCAACTTCCTGTCTAAACCCGTCCAACTGTTTAGCTGTAAGTCTTCCTTCTAAAAAAGCTCTTGCATACATTCCTGGAGCTGAGTGACCTTGAAAATAAATTAAGTCTCCACCAAACTTGTTATTTTTTGCTCTCCAAAAATGATTCATACCGACGTCATATAATGTTGCTGCTGACGCAAAAGTCCCTATGTGCCCACCTAACTCAGAACTTTTTTTATTTGCCTTCACAACCATGGCAGCAGCATTCCATCTAATAATTGCTCTTAATTTTTTTTCAATATTTTGATCACCTGGAGATTTAGCTTCTGCTTCTGGCGGTATAGTATTTATGTACGGAGTTGTTCTAGTATCAGGCAAAACTAATCCTGATTTGTATGCCTGATCGATAACTTTATTTAATAGATAACTTGCTCGTGGAGCTCCATCAGACTCAATTACTGAATTTAACGACTCTATCCATTCATTTGTTTCAATTGGATCAATGTCGTCTTTTGAAGCGGGTTCGGCAAAAACTTTTTTAACTTTTTTTACAGGATTTAAGTTACCATTCGTTTTTGGTTTTTCTTGGATTAATTCTTCTTTTACTTCTTCTTTTTTTATTTCTTGTTGTGGTGCAGAGGTCGCTTGACCGTTTTCTATAGTTGCTAATAAACTTCCCTCAGATACTTTATCTCCAATTTTTACTTTTAAATCTTTTATTAGACCTGCTGAAGGCGATGGAATCTCGACACTAGATTTATCGCTCTCGATTGTGACTATCGGATCATTTTTATTTATCTGATCACCAGGTTTGACTAAAATTTCTATAACTTCGACGTCCTTAAAATCACCTATATCCGGAACTGAAATATTTTGAGCCATATCTCTATTATAAACTGGATGGAACATATAAAAAAGTTATTGAATAATAAACTAGAAAGAATAGCGCTTATTAGTTGAATAGTTTAACTTTTGACACATTTTTTGCTATTTTTTGTCACCTCTGAATGGTTCTATTAGCTATGAAATGGCTAATTAATTTATTGTTCAAAAAGAGAGAAATAAGAAGCAATCAAGGTCAGATTGTTCAGAAATTTCTATTAAAAAAATATCTATTAAGATAATTTCATAAGAGCTAAATTAGCTCTTATGAATAAACCGCTCTGGCAACCCTCTGAAAAATTAAAAGAAAACTCTTTATTAAGAGAATTTTGTAGATTTATAAATTTTAAATCACCGAAAAATTTTAAAGAAATTTGGCAATGGTCGATTGATAATCCGGAAGAATTTTGGTCTAAGTTCTGGGATTATTCAAAAATTATCGGAGATAAGGGATTTGAAATAATTAAAAAAAATAAAGTTTTTAATAAAACAAAATTTTTTTCTGACTCAAAATTAAATTATGCAGAGAATATTTTAAGAAAAAAATCTAATGAATTAGCAATAAGCTTTCTGTCCGAAAAAGGTTTTGAGGAAAATATTAAATGGAATAATTTGTATGAAAAAGTTTGTAAATTCTCATCCTATCTCAAAAAACTTAATCTTCAAAAAGGAGATAGAGTTGCAGCTTATGTGCCAAATAAAATTGAGTCTATTATTTGTTTTTTAGCTTGTGCTAAGAATGGAATTATATGGTCCTCTTGTTCACCAGATTTTGGAGTTCAGGGTGTTGTTGATAGGTTCAAACAGATTGAACCAAAAGTTTTAATCACTTGTGATTACTATTATTACAATGGAAAAAAAATAAGTATTTTAGACAAGGTTGATCAAATTCTCAAAGAGATAACATCAATAAAAAAAGTGGTTGCATACAATTATAACAATAAAGAAAAAGAAGATTTAAAAAACTTTATTAATTTTGAGGAGACTTTAAATGGTAATTTAGATGAAATCTTTGAAAGATTTGAATTTGATCATCCCATTTATATTCTTTTCTCAAGCGGTACAACAGGAAAACCAAAATGTATCACGCATGGAGCAGGAAATGTATTAATTGAACATAATAAAGAGTTTATGCTTCATTGTGATATAAGAGATAATGAAAAGTTATTTTACTACACCACTACAGGCTGGATGATGTGGAATTGGTTAGTCGGTGGACTAGCAACAGGATCATCAATTTTTCTTTTTGACGGATCCCCAGTTTATCCAAAGATAGATGTTCTTCTTGAGTATTGTCAGAATAAAAAAATTAATTTATTTGGTGTAAGCGCAAAATATATCGATCACCTAAAGAATGAAAAATACAATAGCAAGAATTTAGATTTAAATTCTATTAAAATTATTACTTCAACTGGCTCGCCTTTAGCAGAGGAGAGTTTTAAATATGTATATAACAATATTAAGAAAGATGTTCATTTAGCTTCCATTGCTGGAGGAACTGATCTAGTTGGATGTTTGGTGCTAGGAAATCTTTTCTCTAATGTTCACAAAGGAGAAATACAAGGACAAAGTTTGGGAATTGCAGTAGATGTTTTCACCGATCATGGAAAAAGTACAGAGGATGGAGATAAAGGAGAATTAGTTGTTAAACAACCTTTTCCGTCTATGCCAGTAAAATTCTGGGGAGACAATGATGGTCAAAAATATCACAGGGCTTACTTCACAAAATTTGAAAATATTTGGCATCACGGAGATTTCATTGAGAGAACTGATAAGAACGGATTTATTATGCGTGGAAGATCTGATGCTACATTAAATCCAGGAGGAGTAAGAATTGGAACTTCAGAAATTTATCAGCAAGTTGAAGATATTGATTTTATTACTGAGGGATTAGTTGTTGGCCAAGACTTTGATGATGATGTAAGAATTATTTTATTTGTTACAACTAAAAATAATCAAGAAATTAATGACGAAAAAATAAGATTAATTAAATCTAGAATAAGAAAAAATTGCTCTCCTAAACATGTGCCTGCAATAATTATTAAAGTTCCAGAAATACCAAGAACAAAAAGTGGAAAAATTGTTGAGATAGCGGTTAAACAGATAATAAATGGGGAAAAAATTAATAATAAAGAAGCGATAGCAAATCCTAAAGCACTTAAATTCTTCGAAAATTTACCACAATTGGACTAAAAATAATTCGCACAATTTTTGTGCAGCATCGAGTGAAGCTCTATGAGTTTATCAAAACTTTTGTTATATCCACCTCCAAGGACACCACACAACGGAATTTTTTTTGAATAAAAATTTTCTATAACAATTTGATCTCTTTTGTTAATACCTTCGTCAGTGACTTTAAGTTTTCCCAGTCTATCTTCATGATGAATGTCAACTCCGGCAACATAGAAAATGAAATCATATGTGTTTTTATTAAGCTCACCCAGGTTTTTATTTAAGATATTAAGGTATTCATTATCTTCCATGTTATCTTTGAGCTCGATATCTATATCGCTTTTAGATTTCTTTGCAGGATAATTTGAAGCACAATGCATACTAAAAGTTAAAACATCTTTATCATTTTGAAATATTTCTGAATTTCCATTACCTTGATGTACATCTAAATCTAGTATCAGGATTTTTCTTGCATAGCCTTTATTTTTTAAATAATTAGCTGCAACAGCTGTATCATTAAAAACACAGTACCCCGCTCCGTGATCAAAGGTAGCATGATGACTTCCGCCAGCAGTATTACAAGCTAGTTTTGCATCCAAAGCAAGTTTACTAGCTAGCACCGTCCCTCCGGTAGCAACAAAAGATCTTCTGACAACACTGTCATTAATTGGAAAACCAATTTTTTTTTGAGCTTTAATATCTAATGACTTATTTTTAATATCATTAATATACTTTAGAGAATGAGAAGTTTTCATTGTTTCAACTGAGCATTCTTCTGGAATATGAAATTTTTGAACTACCTTTGCTTCAAGGAGATGATTTGCTAATGCACCAAATTTCTTAATTGGAAATTTATTATCGTCATTTATTTTTGCAACATAATCAGGATGATTTACTACGGGTAATTCCATTTAAAGATAATATTTTATCTTTCAACACACATTGCAATACCCATTCCCCCGCCGATACAAAGAGTCGCTAAGCCTTTTTTTGCATCTCTTTTAATCATTTCATGGATAAGTGTAACAAGTATTCTTGTTCCAGAAGCTCCTATAGGATGACCTAAAGCTATCGCACCTCCATTTACATTCACCTTTTCCTCTGGAATAGACAGGGTTTTTATAACAGCAATACTTTGAGCAGCAAAGGCTTCATTAATTTCAAAAAGGTCAACATCTTTCACAGACCAACCTGCCAAGTCTAATGCTTTTTTTGAGGAGGGAATAGGACCAGTTCCCATTAATGCAGGGTCTACACCACAACTTGCCCATGATTTAATTGATACCAGTTTTTGAATTCCACGCTTTTCTGCTTCTTCGCTTGACATTAATGTTACAGCTGCAGCTCCATCATTAATTCCTGAAGCGTTTCCAGCCGTGACAGTACCTTCATTTTTGAAAACAGGTTTTAATCTTGATAAAGCTTCTAAATTGATACCTGCTCTTGGATGTTCATCCTTATTGAAATCAATTTGTGCCTTTTTAGATTTAATTTTGAAATTAACTATTTCATCATGAAACTTATTTTCTTTTTGAGCTTTAAGTGCCTTTTCTTGAGACTTTAAAGCAAATTTATCTTGTTCATCCCTAGTTACTTGAAATTTTTCTGCAACATTTTCAGCGGTAATACCCATGTGATAACCATGAAAAGCATCCCATAACCCGTCTTTAATCATCGTATCTACTAAATCTGTATCCCCTAATTTTTTCCCATCTCTAAGATGGATCGCATGAGGCGCTAGGGACATACTTTCTTGACCTCCTGCAACAACTATCTTGCTATCTTTAGAATTTATACTTTGAAAACCGGATGATATTGATCTTATGCCTGATCCACAAACTTGGTTAACTATGTATGCGGGAACCTCTTTTGGGATACCTGATTTAATAGCTGCCTGCCTAGCAGGATTTTGCCCTGTACCACCTGTGAGAACTTGTCCTAGAATAATCTCATCTACTTCATTTTTTTTTATGTCCGATTTACTTAAAACATTTTCTATAACACAAGCTCCAAGATCATCCGCTGGAATATTTTTAAGAGATTTACCTATAGATGCTACGGCAGTTCGCACAGCGGAGGTTATATATACATTATTTTTCTTCATTAATACTTTTTATATTATTTAATTCTATCAACCCTACAATAATAGCCAAAATAATAAATAAATAATTTCCAGTAATAGTAGTAAAAAAACCACCAGTGGTCCTGAATGGAAAAATTTCGGCTATAAATAGAATATAAAATGGTATTAAAATATTTTTAAATTCATTGTTGTTACTAGAACTTATAGATTTAAAAGACTCTTTTAAAGTTAAACTAAAAATCAATATTGATAGAATAAGACCTATAATACCTAATGAAACAGCAATGTCTAAATAGTAGTTATGTGGATGTGTATTACAATTACCTATATATTTTTGGTATTTTTCTTTATCTATCTTGCTAATTTTATTGCAATGAAAATAAAATGATTTTAATCCGCCTCCAAATATTTTATTTTGTTGCCACGTTAAAATTCCCGACTCGACTTCCTTCACATAAGAATTTCTTGCAGTGAACCCGTAATAATTCTCATTAGCTTGTTTATTAGAAATCTTTGTTTGAAAATATATGATAAATTCTAACGACCTATCTTTGAACCCACTAAAATGATTATAAGCGTCAGAATTTGTTTTTAACAAAAAAGAAAACCCTAAAAGAAATACTAAAATTAAAGAAGTTATAGTTTTTCGAAATTTTTTTTCGTAAAAAAAAATCAAAAATATTATTAAAAAAGACATAATTAATGGAATTCTGTTACCTGAAACTAAAATACCAAATATGCTAATCAATAATGTAGAAAAAATAATAAGCTGGGTAAAAAAAGGGCTTTTTATTTTTGAATAAAATAGAGTTGCAAACGGTAAAAAAATAAAAAATTTTTGAATAAATCCTCCTGCTATATATTCTGCCCCAAAAATTCCAGATAATCTTCTACCCGTTCCTTCCATTCCAAAAAGATTTTGACCAAATAAAAATTGAACTAAAATATCAAAACTAACAAAAAAAGCACTTAACCCAAAAATAAAAAATAATAATTTAAAGTTAATAATTCTATTAGTTGTTAAAAATCTAATAACAAAATACAAGACAAGGTATCTTAAGAAAAATAAAGATTTTATTAGTATTAAGTTTTCATCTGCTGCTGTCGGAAAATTGAAATTAAATAAATTATTAAATACACCATTTAAAAAGACATAAATAAAAAAAATACAAATTAATTTATCAATTAGATTATATTTTATACGAAAAACTTTGAGCCCATATGAAAAAAAAACATATAATATAAGGAGAACAATATTAGCATTTAGAGCTAAATTACCAACAATATTAGTTATTGGTATTAGTAATAATAAAAAATTTATAGCTAAATTTTTTGAAAAAACGTTTGGAAAAGACATTAAATAATATAAAATTTATAAAAAAAATGATCAACAAAAAATATTTTAATAAAGTAAATATTAACTACAATGCGCCTGTAGCTCAACTGGATAGAGCGCTTGGCTACGGACCAGGAGGTTCTGGGTTCAAATCCTAGCAGGCGCACCAATTTTTTATTGATATTTGTTAAATTTATTATTAAAAACTTAGATGCAATTCTTAAAAAATATTTCATTACAAAATGCGGTAATTATTTTTTTTATCATAATTTTTTTTATTTTATTACTTCTCACTTTTTTATTATAAATAAGCAACGTAAAGAAGTATTAATCCCAGTATTATTCTATAGGCTACTATAAGATTTAAATTAAATTTTTGAATATATTTCAAAAAAAACTTTATAGTGAAAAATGAAAACAAAAAAGATAAAAAAATTGAAGATAAATTTATTATAGAAAAATTTAAGTCTTCTGTTGTAATAACGTTGTTAAGCCCGTAGATAGATACTGCCGCCAAAGTAGGTATTGAAAGCAAAAAGGAAATTTTTGCTGAATCAAATCTTTTAAAGTTAAGTAATCTTGCTGCAGTAATAGTGATACCAGACCTACTTACACCAGGTATGAGTGAGATAGCTTGAAAACAACCAATTATTAACGCAACTTTTAAATTAAAACTAGTTTTAATTTCTTTTTCCAATTTGAACTTATCGCTTATGTATAACAAAATTCCAAAAATTACGGTCATCCAGGCAATAATTTTTATATTTCTAAGCTCATCTATAAAATTAGTTTGAACCAAGATATATCCAATTAATATAACAGGTATTGAAGATATTGTTATTTTTATAAATAACTCTCTATTTTCGATAAAGTTAAATATATCTTTATAAAAATATGTTAAAACAGCGATAAAAGAACCTATGTGTAAACTTACATCAATTGATAGACCTTGATTTTTAAAATCGACAAATTTTGAAAATAAAATCAAATGTGAGGATGAACTAACAGGTAAAAATTCAGTAATTCCTTGCACCAAAGACAGAATCAATATTTCAATCATTTTTTAATAATTAAAACTGAAGGGTGTTTTTTTAATGTCATTACAAAATGCATAACAGATATGCATAAATCTGTTTGTAAAATAAAGGTTTTTTAAAATATAGGTAATTGATATTGACCTTTAATTTGTGTAAATTTTGTAAATATTTAACTATTTTGGCGAACTTATGAAAAAGAAAATGCTTAGATTTGTCGATCTCAAACAAGAGTCTCCAGTTAAAAGAGGGATAACTAATCGAAAAAGTGATTTTAACGAAATTTATGACGAATACATTACTGAGAAAGCTAAAGAGCAATCAAGTAGATGTTCTCAGTGCGGGGTTCCTTTTTGTCAAATTCATTGCCCATTAAGCAATAACATTCCTGATTGGTTAAAACTAACAGCTGAAGGAAGACTTAAAGAAGCTTATGAAATTTCTCAAAGTACAAATAATATGCCAGAAGTATGTGGTAGAATTTGCCCTCAAGATAGACTTTGCGAGGGAAATTGTGTGATCGAGCAATCTGGGCACGGAACAGTAACAATTGGTTCAGTAGAAAAATACATAACTGATACAGCTTGGGAAAAAGGATGGGTAAAACCAACTAAGGTTAAAAAAGAACTCAAGCAATCGGTTGGTATCATAGGAGCAGGCCCAGCGGGTATGGCTTGCGCGGAGGAACTTCGAAAATCGGGTTACCAAGTAACAATTTACGATAGATACGATAGGCCCGGCGGACTACTTATTTACGGAATTCCAAATTTTAAGCTTGAAAAATTTGTTGTTGAGAGAAGAACAAAACTTTTAAAAGACAGTGGTATTAAATTTGTTCAAAACTTCGAGGTTGGAAAAGATAAAACATTATATGAGCTTAAAAGCAAACACGATGCAATTTTGATAGCAACTGGTGTTTATAAAGCAAGAGAAATAGATATTCCAGGACATAATCTTAAAAATATATTTCCTGCAATGGAATTTCTAACAGCATCAAATAAAAAAGGTTTAGGAGATAAAGTAAAGCTTTTTGATGATGGAACTTTAAATGCCGAAGGAAAAGATGTTGTAGTAATTGGCGGAGGAGACACAGCGATGGATTGTGTTAGAACTTCAATAAGACAAAAAGCAAAGTCAGTGAAGTGTTTGTATCGAAGAGATAGAGAGAACATGCCTGGTTCTGCTAGAGAAGTTGAAAACGCAATAGAAGAGGGTGTGGAATTTATTTGGCTTACAAGTCCAAAAAGTTTTATTGGAGATTCAAAAGTTGAGTCAGTAGAAGTAAATAAAATGAAATTAGGTGATCCTGACTCTTCAGGAAGAAGACGTCCTGAAATTGAATTAGGTTCAGAATACAAAATAAAAGCAGATCTAGTTATTAAATCATTAGGTTTTGACCCAGAAAATTTACCAAAATTATTTGGCGCAAAAGAACTAGCAATTTCTCAATGGGGTACAATAAAAATTAATTTAAAGTCCATGCAAACAAATTTAGATGGAGTTTTTGCTGCTGGTGATATTGTTAGAGGAGCTTCATTAGTTGTATGGGCAATTAGAGATGGCAGAGATGCTGCTGCAGAAATTGAAAAATATTTACAATTAAAAGCTACAAAAAGTAAATCTGAAGAAGCAGCTTAGTATGAATAATTATAAAAAAAATAAATCTCTACTAGAAAAAACATATAATTATAAATCTGAAATGGAGCATGACGCTTGCGGGGTAGGTTTAATCGCTTCAACAAATGGAAAGAAAACTAGAAAAGTAGTTGAATATGGAATTGAGGCTTTAAAAGCTATTTGGCACAGGGGAGCAGTTGATGCTGACGGTAAATCCGGAGATGGTGCAGGTATACAAATTGAGATAGCACCTGATTTTTTTAAAGAAAAAATTTTATCAACGGGTCATACTCCAGATGATAATAGTAGGATTTGTGTGGGAATGGTGTTTCTCCCTAGAACAGATTATTCTGAGCAAGAAAAGTGTAGAGAAATAATCGAGTCAGCTTTATTAGAGGGAAATTACTATATTTATGGATGGAGACAAGTTCCTATAAATCCAAGTGTTTTAGGAAAAACTGCAGATCAAAGCCGTCCAGAAATAGCTCAAGTAATGTTTAAAAAAAATAACAATTTAGAAACAAATGACCTCGAAAGAGATCTTTTTGAAACAAGAAAAAAAATTGAAAAAACCGCTAGAGAAAGTCAATTAAAAGAATTTTATATTTGCTCGTTTAGCTCAAGATCAATTGTTTATAAGGGAATGTTTTTAGCTGAAATGTTATCTGAATTTTATCCTGATCTTAATGACGAAAAGCTTACCTCAAGGTTTGCAGTTTTTCATCAAAGATATTCTACAAATACTTTTCCTAGTTGGGATTTAGCACAGCCCTTTAGGACACTAGCACATAATGGAGAAATAAATACACTTAAAGGAAATATAAATTGGATGAAAATACACGAGCAAGACATGTCTAGCTCTTTATTTAAAAACGTAAAAGATCTTAAGCCAGTAATTAGAAGTTCATCTGACTCTGGAGCGCTTGATAATGTATTTGAACTATTAGTGCATTCAGGAAAATTAGCTCCATTAATCAAATTAATGATGATTCCAGACGCATGGTCTAAAAGAAGTAAAACAGTTCCAAAAAATCATCAAGATCTATTTAATTTTCTAAATAGCACTATTGAACCATGGGATGGTCCAGCAGCTATTTGTGCAACAGATGCCAAATGGGTTTTAGCCTCCTCAGATAGAAATGGACTAAGACCATTAAGATATACCGTCACCTCAGATGATTTATTTTTTGCAGGTTCCGAAACTGGTATGATAAAAATACCTGAAGAAAAGATTGTTGAAAAAGGAAAACTAGGCCCAGGCCAAATTATCGCGATAGATTTAAAAAAAGGAAAATTATTTAAAGATAAAGAAATCAAAGATTTATTAGCTAGAGACTACAAAAAATATAGTAAACAAATCATAGATTTAGAGAAAAAAATTTCTGATCAAGAAGAAAAACCAAATTTCACTGGCGAAGATTTAAGAAAGAGACAGTATTTATCAGGCTTAAGTGTTGAAGATCTGGAATTAATACTACACCCAATGGCCGAAGAAGGTAAAGAGGCATCAGGTTCTATGGGAGACGACACACCCGTAGCAGTTCTCTCAAGTCATTTCAGACCCGTTTCTCATTATTTTAGACAAAACTTTAGTCAAGTCACTAATCCTCCAATTGACTCTTTAAGAGAAAATAAAGTAATGAGTTTAAAGACAAGATTTGGAAATTTAGGGAATATTTTAGATTTTGATAATTTAACTGAGGAAAACATTTATGTTTTAGACAGTCCAATTCTTACAAATTCACAATTTAAAAAGTTTAAAAAATTTTTTTCCAAAAAAACTAAAGTTATTGATTGTACATTTGATATAAATCTATCTTTGAAAGATAGAATTGAGGTAATCAGAGAAGAGGCTGAAATTTCTGTCAGAGAGGGAAGCACTTGCTTAATTTTATCAGATAAAAATATTTCCAATAATAAGGCAAGTATACCAAGTATATTGACGGTTGGAGCTGTTCACTCCCACTTAGTTAAACTTGGACTTAGGGGGTATTGCTCATTAAACGTAGAATGCTCAGACGCTTTGGATACACACTCTTTTGCAGTCTTAATAGGTGTAGGAGCGACAACTGTAAATCCTTATCTATCAATAGACAGTATTTATCAAAGATTTGAGAAAAAATTATTTGGTAAATCTGATTTTGAAAGTTGTATTATAAAGTTTAAAAAATCAATTGATGCTGGATTACTGAAGATAATGTCTAAAATGGGAATTTCTGTAATTAGCTCTTATAGAGGCGGATGTAATTTTGAAGCTGTTGGCTTAAGCAGAGCAATTGTATCTGATTATTTTCCAGGAATGTCATCTAGAATTTCAGGTATTGGTATAATTGGAATCGAGAAAAAAATTAAAGAACTTCATACGAAATTTAATGCAAAAAATGTTTTTACTTTACCCATTGGCGGTCTTTACAGGTATAGAAAAAGCGGAGAAGATCATCAATATCAAGGAAGATTAATTCATCTTCTTCAAAGTGCTGTTGGAAGCGGATCATATGAACAATATAAAAAGTATTCATCAGGTATTCATAATCTACCACCAATTAATATTAGAGATTTATTGGAATTTAAAAAACCTAAAAAGCAGATAAAGATAGAAGAAGTAGAGCCTCTAGAGAATATATTAAAAAGATTTGGGAGTGGGAGCATGTCACATGGAGCTTTGTCAGCAGAAGCACATGAAACTTTAGCAATGGGAATGAACAGAATTAAAGGAGCTTCATGTAGCGGTGAAGGAGGTGAAGATGCTAAAAGATTTAAAGTACTTTCTAATGGTGACAGTGCAAATTCAAGAGTAAAACAGATCGCTTCAGCAAGATTTGGTGTGACTGTAGACTATTTAAACAATGCAAATGAAATAGAGATAAAAATTGCTCAAGGAGCAAAGCCAGGTGAGGGCGGACAGTTACCCGGTTTTAAAGTAACAGATGAAATAGCTAGACTTAGACATTCTACTCCAGGTGTGACTTTAATTTCTCCTCCTCCACATCATGATATTTACTCAATTGAGGATCTTGCTCAATTAATTTACGACTTAAAACAAATCAATCCTAAAGCACGTGTAGGTGTTAAACTAGTTGCATCTACTGGAATTGGAACTATTGCGGCGGGAGTTGCAAAAGCAAAAGCAGATATAATTTTAATTTCTGGCCACTCAGGTGGAACAGGCGCAAGTCCTCAAACTAGTATTAAATATGCTGGAATACCTTGGGAAATGGGATTAACTGAAGCAAACCAAATTTTAACACTTAATAATTTAAGACATAACGTAACTCTTAGAACTGATGGAGGATTGAAAACTGGCAGAGACGTAGTGATCGCTGCGATGATGGGCGCTGAAGAATATGGAATGGGAACATCATCTTTAGTTGCTATGGGATGTATAATGGTAAGACAATGCCACTCTAACACATGCCCAGTTGGTGTATGTAGCCAAGATGCTTCATTAAGAGAAAAGTTTACTGGGACTCCAGAAAAAGTAGTAAACTTATTTAAATTTGTAGCAACTGAAGTAAGAGAAATTTTAGCCTCATTAGGTTTTAAGTCTATTAATGAAATAATTGGAAGAACAGATTTGTTATCTCAAGTAAATAAAGGCGCATCAAATTTAGATGACTTGGATTTAAATCCTTTATTAGTTCAAGCAGATCCGGCTGAAAATCTAAGATATTGTAAAGATAATCATATTAATAAAGTTCCTGAAACTTTAGATGAAAAGATATGGTCTGATATAAAAGATAAGATTAATCCGTCACAGAAAAATAATTTTGAATACGAAATTGGAAATACTTCAAGATCAGTTGGAACAAGGCTTTCTCATCATATTTACAAAAAATATGGTAACGAAAAACTGAAAGATGGGATTATTAATATTAAATTAAAGGGCTCAGCAGGTCAGTCTCTAGGAGCATTTTTAACCAAAGGGATAAGCCTGACTGTAGAAGGTGATTGTAATGACTATGTTGGTAAAGGCTTGTCGGGCGGTAAAATAATTGTAAGGACTTCTAAGAAAAGCAAATTAATTGCAGAACAAAACACAATTATTGGTAATACGGTTTTATATGGAGCTACTTCAGGGAAACTTTATGCATCTGGGCAAGCAGGCGAAAGATTTGCGGTGAGAAATTCTGGAAGTTTTGCTATTGTGGAAGGATGCGGTGCTCATGGATGTGAGTATATGACAGGTGGAAATGCAATCATATTGGGACCAGTGGGAGATAATTTTGGAGCTGGAATGACCGGTGGAATGGCTTTTATTTATGATGAAAAAAATGAGTTTGAGAACTTCGTCAATCCTACCTCAATAATATGGCAACCAATTGAAACGGAGTATTGGAAGAAATTTTTAAAAGAAAGCATAGAAGAATTTGAGACTGTTACTTTCTCACAAAAAGCTAGCAGAATATTGAAAAATTTTGAGGAAGAATTAAAAAATTTCAAACAAATTTGCCCAATTGAGATGCTTGATAAATTAGATAACCCAATCAGTTTAAAGCCTCACATTGAGAAAGCAGGCTAATGAGCAAAATTAAAGTTTTCTGTTTTGGTTTTGGCCAAGTTGCAGAATGTTTTGTAAACAAGCTAATTAAAGAAAACAAAGATCTAGATTTAGCTGTTACTTCAAGAGACGAAACTCACCAGATAGAATATAACAACTTAAAAATAACATCATTTTTTTTAAAAGATGATAACTTCGATTCATCTTTGAAACCAAAATTAGAGGAAGCAAATTATATTTTGGTTTCTATTCCACCTATTGATGGCAAAGATATTGTTGCAAACTATCTTGATAGCAATTTTAAAAATTTAAAAAATTGCAGATGGATTACCTATTTATCAGCTACTAGTGTTTACGGAGATCACAAAGGTAATTGGGTGAACGAGGAAAGTGTAACTAAACCAACTTCACCGAGCGGTATAAATAGACTAAAAGCAGAAAATACTTGGTTAAGTTTGTCAAACAAAATTAAGTTTCCGCTACAAATCTTTAGACTTGCAGGAATATATTCTAAAGAATTTAATATATTAAAAAGATTAAAGATTGGTAAAGTTCAAATAGTCGATAAAAAAAACCATTTTTTTTCAAGAATTCATGTTGAGGATGTAGCCAACATTCTATTTGAGTCCCTTTTTAATTTTAAAAATAATGAAATTTATAATATTTGTGACGATAAACCAGCTTCGCAAAGAGAGGTGGCGTCTTTTGGTGCTAAATTATTAAATTTACAGCAACCAAATCAAGTAAAACTTGAGGAGCTTGAAAGTGAGATGCTTCAAAATTTTTACAAAGACTCCAAAAAAGTTGATAACAAAAAGATGAAAAATTTTTTTAACTACAGCTTAAAATATCCTACTTATAAAGAGGGTCTAAACTACATTTTTGAGAATAAAATTTAATTCCCTCACTATTTTTTTTAAAGAGCTTTGATCAGCTAAACTATGGTCACCGTTTTTTACAACTAAAATTTTCTTTTTTGCCTTACTAAAAATTTTTAACACATGTCTGGAGAAGACGATTGGCACAACCTCATCCTTTTGGCCGTGTATCATCGTCACGCCTATATTAGAATCTATTTTTTTATTTAAAACCTTATTTTTTTTTCCATCTTTAATTAATTGTGAAGTGATCGGATACTCGTACCCACCACTTTTAACTAGAACTTTGCCAGTCCTAAAAATTTCTTTTTTAATTTTCTTAGGAAATTTTCTCCACATTAATCTGGATAAAAATTCAGGCGCTGCGCCTATACCAATAAAACCCTTTATTTGAGATTTGAAATATTTAAACTGATTTAGAGCAATCCAGGCACCCATACTAGATCCAATTAGTATAAAATTATTTTTCCTAACAATTTTCTTTATTATTTTTTTTGCATCATTTGACCAAATACTTATATTTCCTTTTGTAAAAATCCCTGTTGAATTTCCATGTCCTGAGTATTCTAAAGCTAAAAAACCCAGTTTTTTTTTTTTAGCAAATTTTAAAAGGGTTTGCGGTTTTTTTCCCGCTATATCAGACATAAAACCAGGTAAAAAAATTAAATAAAGTTTTTCTTTGAAATAATTGTCGATATATCTAAGCCTTTTCGCATGAGAGATTTTTAAAAATTTAAATTTTTTCATATCAGAGCCTGTTAATTTGTTATTATATATAAAAAATATGACTTCTAAAATAAATGTTTTACAGGTAATTCCAAAACTTGGATATGGAGGAGCAGAAACTGGTTGTTATGATATAGCTCATTATCTAGCTGAACAAAATTGCGGCTCCTATGTAGCAACTTCGGGTGGAGAATTGCTGAAATTTATTAAAAGGAATAAAGTAAAAGTATTCAAACTCCCAGTTCATTCAAAAAATCCTTTAATAATTATTTTTAATACAATCATAATTTCTATCTTAATCTTATTTAAAAAAATAAATATTGTCCACGCAAGAAGTAGAGCACCAGCATGGTCATGTTATTTAGCCTGTTTATTAACCAACACAATTTTTGTCACAACATTTCATGGCACTTATAATTACAAATCTAAATTAAAAAAATTTTATAATAGCATAATGTTAAGGTCAAAACTTACAATAGCAGGTTCTAATTTTATTTTTGGGCATATTAATGATAATTACAGCGAGTATTTAAATAAAAATAAAAAATTGAGAGTAATTTTTAGAGGTATTAACGTTGATTATTTTAATTCTAAAAATATTTCAATTTTAAAACAGGAAAAATTAAAAAGAGAATGGAGAATAGATCCAAATAAATTCATAATATTGATGCCAGGTAGATTAACATATTGGAAAGGGCACGAAAAATTTATTGAGGCACTAAATATTTTAATTGAAGACTATAATTTTACAAATTTTCACGCAATTTTACTTGGATCTGATCAAGGAAGAAAAGTGTATAGTAAAAAGCTCTTCAGTTTAGTCGAGAGATATAGTTTGTCTAAGAAAATTAGTTTTATAAATCATTGCCCTGAAATGCCTTTGGCTTACTCTTTAGCAGATGTAGTTGTATCTGCCTCTATAGAGCCAGAAGCTTTCGGAAGAGTATCAGTCGAGTCTCAGTCTATGGGCATACCAATAATTGCAAGTAATATTGGAGGATCAAAAGAGACGGTTCTAAATAAAAAAACCGGGTTTTTATATAAACATGATGATCCAAGAGAACTTGCTAAAAGCTTAAATACTGTTATTCAATTAAATCAAGAGGAGTTGAAATTAATGGGAAACGAAGGTAGAAAAAACGTAACAAAAAAATTTGATGTAGAACTGATGTGTGACTCAAATTTGAGAGAGTATAAAAAATTAATAAAAAATTAATGCCCCAGATAAAATTATTAGATGGTAACAAAATTTCTTTTACAAAATCAATAAGTGGTTTTGAGCTATCTAAAAAAATTAGTAAATCATTGGAAAAGTCTGCTTTGATTATGGAGGTAGACGGGAAGTTGAAAGATTTAAGTTATGAGATTACAAAAGACTCTGATGTAAGAATAATAACTTCTAAAGACAAGGAAGGTTTAGAAGTTATAAGACACGATGCTGCCCACATAATGGCTATGGCGGTTCAGGAGTTATACCCTGGGACACAAGTTACTATAGGTCCAGTTATTGAGAATGGTTTTTACTATGATTTTGCAAGAAAAGAGCCTTTTACAAACGATGACTTAAATAAAATTGAAAAAAAGATGTCAGAGATAATTGACAGAGACGTCAAAACAAAAAGAGAAGTTTGGGAAAGAAAAAAAGCCATAACGCACTTTAAAAAAATTGGAGAAAATTACAAAGCTGAAATAATCGAAAGTATCCCAAAAAATGAAGAATTATCAATTTATCATCATGGAGATACATGGCATGATTTATGCAGAGGCCCACATTTAGCGTCTTCAAGTAAAATTGGAAAAGCTTTTAAACTAACCAAGGTATCCGGCGCTTATTGGCGAGGAGACTCAAATAACGAGATGTTACAAAGAATTTACGGAACTTGTTGGAGTTCAAAAAAAGATCTAGATGAATATCTCAATCGCTTGGAGGAGGCTGAAAAAAGAGATCATAGAAAACTTGGAAAAGAAATGGACTTATTTCATTTCAGAGAGGAGAGTCCTGGATCTGTTTTCTGGCATGAAAAAGGATGGTTACTATTTCAAAGATTAGTAGAGTATATGAGGATGAAACAAAGGCTTGCGGGATACAAGGAAATTAATACACCTGAGCTTTTAGATAAAACATTATGGGAAAAATCTGGTCACTGGGAAAAATTCGGCGAACATATGTTCACATCTGAAACACCAGATGAAAAAACATTTGCCGTCAAACCTATGAACTGCCCGGGCTGTGTTCAAGTTTTTAACCAAGGCCTAAAGAGTTATAGAGATTTACCTTTAAAACTTTCAGAATTTGGAAAAGTACACAGATACGAACCGTCAGGAGCTTTACACGGATTGCTAAGAGTAAGAGCCTTCACCCAAGATGATGCACACATTTTTTGTACAGAGGATCAAATTACTGAAGAGTCATTATCGGTTACAAATTTAATTTTGGAAATATACAAAGACTTGGGATTCAAAGATGTAATTTTAAAATATTCTGATAGGCCACAGCAAAGAGTCGGCGAAGATAAAATTTGGGATAAATCTGAAGCTGCTTTATTGACAGCCATTAAAAAATCTAAACTAGAATATACAATTAATAAAGGAGAGGGAGCTTTTTATGGGCCAAAAATTGAATTTGTTTTAAGAGATGCCATAGGAAGAGATTGGCAATGTGGAACTCTTCAAGTTGATTTGAATTTACCTGGAAGATTAGGTGCAACTTACGTAGCTAATGATGGAACTAAAAAAGTTCCTGTTATGTTACATAGAGCCTTGTTTGGTTCGCTAGAGAGATTTATTGGAATATTAATAGAAAATTATGCGGGCAAGCTGCCCTTCTGGCTATCTCCAGCACAAGCAGTAGTATGTTCAATAACTGATGAGAACAATAAGTATGTGAAAAAGTTATTTGAAGATCTGTTTAAAGAAGGTATAAAATGTGAAATGGATTTGAGAAATGAGAAGATTAATTATAAAATAAGAGAACATTCTTTAGCAAAAATTCCGTACATTTTAGTTTGCGGAAAAAAAGAAGTTTCAGAAAATACTGTAACAATTCGAAAACTAGGTTCTGAAAAACAAGAGACAATCAAAAAAGAAAAACTCATCAAAAATATGTTAGACTTAAACAAGTTGCCTCTAAACTAAGTGTCAAATTCTAAACCAAATTACTTTCAAAGACGAACAAAGCATCAAGGGCCCAGAGCTAATGAACGTATAAGAGCTTTAGATGTTCAAGTAATAGGAAGTGATGGTGCGAATCTAGGCGCAATGCCTTTAAATAAAGCAATTGAATTAGCTAAAAAGGAAGATTTAGATTTGATTGAAATATCACCTAATACAAACCCACCTGTTTGTAAGATTATGGACATGGGGAAATATAAATACGATTTACAAAAAAAAGCAAATCAAGCAAAGAAGAAACAAAAAATTGTATCCTTAAAAGAAATTAAATTAAGACCAGGAACAGAAATTCACGATTATAATTTTAAAATAAAAAATGCTAAAAAATTTATCGGCAAAGGTGATAAAGTAAAATTTACAGTCAGATTTAAAGGACGAGAAATGCAGCATACCGAATTAGGAAAAGAATTGATGAAAAAGATTATTGAAGAAACGAAAGATATAGCAAAAGTTGAGAGCGAACCTAAATTCGAAGGCAAACAAATGGTAATGATAATTCAACCCATTTAAATCAATAATAATTGCGACTTGCTAACATCAGCTATTGTCTATATAAGTCCGAAATATTTATGCCAAAATTAAAAACTAAAAGCTCAGCAAAAAAAAGATTTAGATTTACTGCTTCAGGTAAAATAAAAATGCCTCAAGCAGGTAAACGACACGGCATGATTAAAAGGACAAATTCGCAAATAAGAAAACAAAGGGGCACAACGATAATGACGAAACAAGATACAAAGATTGTTAAATCGTACATGCCATATAATTTAAGAGGATAACATGGCAAGAACTAAACGAGGTGTAGTAAGCAGAGCAAAACATAAAAAGGTTTTGAAAACTGTAAAAGGTCAATACGGAAGAAGGAAAAATACCATCAGAATAGCTCGTCAAGCTATGGAAAAAGCAATGCAATACGCTTATCGAGATAGAAAAGCAAAAAAAAGAGAATTTAGATCCTTGTGGATACAAAGAATTAATGCTGGAGTGAGAGCTGAGGGAATAACATATTCAAAATTTATTAATGGTTTGGCAAAATCTAAAATTAAACTAGATAGAAAAGTTTTAGCTGAATTAGCCTACAATAATCCAGAAGTCTTTAAATCTGTGGTTAAAAAGGTTCAATCCTCCCTTAGTTAAAAGGGTCTTTGATTTAAATCAAACTTTAATATAAAAAATCAAATATCTAATGAGTGATTTGGATAAAATAAATTCTATATTTAATGCTAAAATTGACTCCGTTAAAACTAAGGAAGATTTACAGAACATCAAAACGGAGTTTTTTGGTAAAAATGGCCAAATCACAAAACAGTTTAAAACTTTAGTCTCTTTAGATCCGGAAAAAAGAAAAAAGTTTGCCTCAATTTTGAATGAAATTAAAGAGAATTTTACACATCAGCTAGACCAAAAAAATATTGAAATTGAAACTAGTGAAATTAATGAAAAACTTAAAAATGAAAAGGTTGATGTAACGCTTCCAATAAGACCAAGTCGGCAGGGTAAAATTCATCCAGTCTCACAGGTTATAGATGAAATATCTTCTATCTTTTCAGAAATAGGATTTTCAGTTGCCGAGGGGCCTGATGTTGAATCAGAATATAATAATTTTACGGCTTTGAATACACCTGAAGAACATCCTGCAAGAGACATGCACGATACTTTTTATTTAGAGGAAAATAAAAAATTACTATTAAGAACACATACATCTCCAGTTCAGATTAGAACAATGATGTCAAGCAAACCACCTTTTAAAATAATAGTGCCTGGAAGAACTTATAGATGTGATAGTGACCAAACTCACGCTCCGATGTTTCATCAGCTTGAAGGCCTTCACATAGACAAAGGTATCACAATGGGACATCTTAAAGGTTGCCTAGATTATTTTATAAAGGAATTTTTTGAAGTAAAAAATGTTAAAATGAGATTTAGACCAAGTCATTTTCCTTTTACGGAACCGTCAGCAGAAGTTGATATTGGCTACAAAATTGAAAAAGGAAAAATTGTTATTGGTGAAGGGGATAAATGGTTAGAAGTTTTAGGATGTGGAATGGTTCATCCTAATGTATTAAAAAATGTAAAAATCGATACGAAAAAATATCAAGGATTTGCTTTCGGAATAGGTATTGATCGTTTAGCAATGTTAAAATATGGAATAAATGATCTAAGAGCTTTCTTTGAGGCAGATTATAGATGGCTAAGTCATTTTGGATTTGACCCATTAGATGTTCCAACAAATTATAGGGGACTAAGTAAATGATCATCACAATTCCATGGCTCAAGGAACATCTTAAAACGTCAGCCAAAGAAAGTGAGATTATTGACCGGCTTATAAATATTGGGCTTGAAGTAGAAGGCGTAAAAGAAAACTCTGAAGACTTGGGTAAGTTTAAAATTGCTAAAATATTAAAAGCTGAAAAACATCCAAACGCTGATAAATTGAAAGTTTGTGATGTTACCATCGGTGGCAAAGAGAATTTAAAAGTTGTTTGTGGGGCTCCAAATGCTAGAGAGGGTTTGATCACAATTTATGCACCTCCTGGAGCTGTAATACCAAAAACTAATTTTGAATTAAAGGTAGCTAAAATAAGAGGTGTGGAGTCAAGAGGTATGCTTTGCTCCGAAAGTGAATTAAATTTATCCAATGAAAGTGATGGAATTATTGAACTAAAAAATAAAGAGAAAGAAATAGGAAAAAGCTATTTTAAAAGTAGCTCGCAAAAAGTTCTTGATATTTCCATTACCCCTAATCGTGCGGATTGTCTAGGAGTTAGGGGGATTGCAAGAGATCTTTCATCCACAGGAGTTGGAAAATTAATTCAAATAAAAAGAAAAAAAATCAAACAAAATATAAAACACCAAATAAAAACATCGATTACAAAAGAAAAAAACCAAGGCTGTGATATCTTTGGAAGCTGTTATATTAAAAACATCACTAATAAAGAAAGTCCTGATTGGCTTAAAAATAAATTAATTGCATTAGGTTTAAAACCTATCTCAGCTGTGGTGGATATTACAAACTATGTAATGTTTGACCTAAATAGACCATTGCATGCTTATGATGCAGACAAAATTAATAAAGAAATTATTGTTAGAAACGCTAAAGAGGGTGAAGCGTTCGAGGCATTAGATAATAAAAAATACAAATTAAAAAAAGATATGTGCGTGATTTCCGATAAATCCAGCGTTCTTGGATTAGGTGGAATTATCGGAGGAACAACTACTTCTACTGAAATAGACACGAGAAATATACTTTTAGAGGCTGCATATTTTTCCCCATCTTCAATAAGAAAAACAGCTAGAGCACTAAATATTAACACTGATGCAAAATACAGATTTGAAAGAGGAGTAGATCCTAACTCAATCAAAGAAGGACTACAACTTGCAACTGAACTAATTTTAAAGATTTGCGGAGGGGAAGCTAGCAAGTTTCAAATTACTGGAAAGATTAATAAAAAAAATAAGATAATTAACTTTCAAGTAGAAAAATTTGAAAAACTGATTGGTATTCCAATCACAGTTAACGAGATTGATAAAATTTTATCTTCTCTAGGTTTTAAGTGTAAAAAAAGTTCAAAAGTAATAAAAGTAGAAGTACCAAGCTGGAGGCCAGACATAAGTTTGGACGAAGATTTAATTGAGGAACTAATCCGGATCAAGGGGTTTAAAAATATAAAATTAATTAAACCTGTTAAAAATAGAATTCAAGATACTTTAAATTTTGCACAAAAGCTTTTCCATTTGTCACAAAGATCTTTAGCGTCTAAGGGCTATATGGAAATAGTAACTTGGTCTTTTACAGACTCCAAAATTGATAAACAGTTTTCTAAAAGTGAAAAAGAAATTTCAATATTTAATCCAATTTCGTCTGATCTTGATGTTTTGAGACGTTCAATTTTTTCTAATTTAGCTATTTATCTTAAGAAAAACCAAGATAGAGGATATGAAGATTTATCTTTATTTGAAGTTGGCCCAACGTTCTTTGGAAAAAATCCAGGAGAACAGCAAATTGTAGTTGGAGGTTTGAAATCTGGAAAAATAAATAGAAAAAGTTGGTTAGATAAAGAAAGAGATGTAGATATTTTTGATATCAAAGGCGATGTTATGAGAACTTTAGTTGAACTCGGAATTGAAGAGAAAAATCTTTTTGTTAGCGATAATACTAACTACAGCTATCATCCTGGAAGATCAGGATCTGTTACGCTTAAATCAGAAAAAGGACCACATTTGGCTTATTTTGGTGAGATCCATCCAGCAATTAGTAAAAACTTGGATTATAAAGATAAAAATATCTTCGGGTTTGAAATTTTTTTGAAAAATATTCCTGAACCAAATAAAAAATTTAGACAAAGCAAAAAAAGCTTCCAAGCTTCAGATTTTCAAAAATCAGAAAGAGACTTTGCTTTTGTCATAGATAAAATATTTAAGATAGGGTCATTAGAGAAAATTATAAGAGAGGTAGATGAACATTTAATACAAAATGTATCTACCTTTGATGTTTATGAGGGAGAAAATATTCCAAAAGATAAAAAGTCAGTTGCCATTAATGTTACTTTACAGTCTATCGATAAAACTCTATCCGAGAAAGATTTAGATGAAATTAGTAAAAAAATTATTGATACAGTAAGTAAAAAAACCGGCGCTACAATTAGGTCCTAAATGTCAGATATAAACAGAATTCGTAATTTTTCTATAATTGCGCATATCGACCATGGTAAATCAACTATTGCAGATAGGATTATTCATAAGTGTGGAGGATTAACTGAACGTGAGATGAAACAACAAGTTCTAGACTCTATGGATATAGAGAGAGAACGTGGTATCACAATTAAAGCACAAACAGTTAAACTAAATTATAAAGCAAAAGATGGTCAAGAGTACGTACTAAACATTATAGACACACCTGGACATGTGGATTTTGGTTATGAGGTTAGTCGCTCTTTATCTGCTTGTGAAGGCTCACTTTTAATAGTAGATAGCACCCAAGGCGTAGAAGCACAAACACTAGCTAATGTCTATCAAGCACTCGAGATTAATCATGAAGTTATTCCTATCTTAAATAAGATTGACTTGCCTGCATCTGATATTGAGAAAACTAAAAAAGAAATAGAAGACGTGGTTGGAATAGAGACAACGAATGCAATTTCTTGCTCAGGTAAAACAGGTGAAGGTATAGATGACATTTTAGAAGCAATAATAAGTAAATTACCTGCTCCAAAAGGTTTACCAGATGAAAAATTAAAATGTTTATTAGTAGACAGTTGGTACGATAGTTATTTAGGCGTCGTTATTCTTGTAAGGGTTATTAACGGTAAATTAAAAAAGAGTATGAAAATTAAATTAATGTCAAATAATCAAGAGTATGTAATCGAAAAAGTTGGTGTTTTTACGCCTAAGGCAAACGATACCCCAGAGCTTAACACAGGTGAAATAGGATTTATTATTACAGGAATAAAATCTTTATCAGAAACAAAAGTAGGAGACACAATATGTGACGCATCCAACCCGATAAGTGAACCTTTATCTGGCTTTAAACCAAGTAAGCCAGTGGTATTTTGCGGTTTGTTTCCGGTAGATAGTTCTGAGTATCAGAAATTGAAAGATGGACTAGCTAAGTTGAAATTAAATGATGCCAGTTTTTCATACGAACCAGAGTCTTCAAGTGCTCTTGGTTTAGGTTTCAGATGCGGATTTTTAGGATTGTTACATCTTGAAATAATCACTGAGAGATTAGAAAGAGAATTCGATGTTAATCTAATTACTACAACTCCCGGGGTAATTTATAAAGTTCACAATACAAAAGGCGAAGTCCTTGATTTACAAAATCCTTCAAATATGCCTGACCCCTCTCAAATAGAAAAAATTGAAGAACCTTGGATCAAGTCTACCGTGATAACACCAGATGAATATTTAGGATCAATAATAAAAATTTGTCAGGATAAAAGAGGAGTGCAGACTAATCTCTCTTACTCTGGAAATAGAGCAGTTTTATCTTACGACTTACCTCTTAATGAAGTTGTTTTTGATTTTAATGATAGATTAAAATCGGTTTCAAGCGGCTACGCTAGTTTTGATTATGAAATATCCGGTTACAGAGAAGGAGATCTTGTGAAATTAGGAATATTAGTAAATTCTGAACCTGTAGACGCATTGGCGATGATCATTCACAAAGATTTTGCCCAAAAAACTGGAAGACAAGTTTGTGAAAAATTAAAAGACTTGATTCCAAGGCATAACTTCATGATCCCAGTTCAAGCAGCGATCGGCGGAAAGATAGTAGCTAGGGAATCTATAAAAGGATTTAAAAAAGATGTATTAACAAAAATTCATGGCGGCGGTGCAACTGATCGAAAAAGAAAACTTTTAGAGAAGCAAAAAAGAGGAAAAGCAAGATCAAAACAATTTGGTAAAGTTGAAATACCTCAAGAGGCATTTATTGGAGTTTTAAAAATAAATAAAGAAACCTAATGAAAAAAAAATTATTTATTTTTTCAAATGAAAGTATTTTTATTCAAGATGAAAAGTATTTTTGTGACAATATAGACTTAAAATCAAGTCCAGAAGGATTAAATAAAAAATTTGAAGTAAACCTTTTTGGGAGAAAATCTTCTAAGAAAAGAACTCATGAGATAAAATTAAAAAAAATTAAAATTTTCTCTAATATATTCAGTTATTTGTCAGAGGCAGTTAAATCAACAAAAATTGAAAACACAAAATATTTAATAATTTCAATTTCTCCATATACTTTTTTAATTTGTTTATTTTTAAGATTATTTGGAAAAACTCCAATTGTTTATTTAAGAAGTGACGGATATGGTGAATATAATGCTATTCTAGGTAGCTTCGGTAAATTTATTTACCATTTGATGTTTAGCCTTACCTCATTGGTATCAAACTTAATAAGTTGTAGAAATTATATATTAAAAGGAAAAAAAGGAAAAGTAGTATATCCGTCTCAATTAGATTCTGTCTGGTTTAAAAAACCTAAAATCCAAGAATTTAAAAACTTTCAATTATTATATGTGGGAAGAATAAAAGTTGAAAAAGGAATTTTTTCTTTAGCAAGTTTAATTAAAAATAAGAGAGATATTTCATTAACTATTGTTGGAGCAGAAAAAAATACATCATATAAAATAAATCAAAGTAATATCAATATTCAATTAACGCAAAGCAATAAGGCAAGACTAATAAAATATTATGACGATCATAATATATTTATATTGCCCTCTTTTACTGAAGGGCACCCAATGGTTTTACTTGAAGCTTTAGCCAGAAGAAGACCAGTCGTTATATTTGATGATATCGAACATGTAATAGGTGATAAAAAAGGAATATTTGTAGCAAAACGAAATTTTCTAAACTTTTTTGGAATACTTAATCACATTAAGAAAAATTATAAAAAAATTCAAAAAGATATGATGAAAAACAAACTTCCAACAAACAAAGAATTCATTGATGAATTTGTAAAAGCTATTGAAGACTATAAATAGGAGAGGTGGCCGAGTGGTTGAAGGCGCACGCTTGGAAAGCGTGTAAACGGGAAACCGTTTCGAGGGTTCGAATCCCTCTCTCTCCGCCATTTTTTAATAGTCTTGCACAACCTGAAATATATAATAAAATATTTTGGTCGTCGTATTGTCGTCATTAGATGAAAAAACTTTTATTAGTATGTATTTTATTGTTGAACGCTTGCAATGGTGTTTTCGTTTACGATCTTCATCGACATTCAGACTGGACAAAACTTAGCACTAAAGAGAAGTTTGCGATAATTGAAAATGGAGATGCTAGACCTAATCTTTTTGATGGTGATAGTAATATCATTTATGTGGGTGTGAGAACTCCGTTTGACTCAAGAAAAGAAGGTTCGTCAGGTAGACTTCTTTACGGAGAGCTTTCTAAAGTTAAGTTCATTGCTAGTGATAAATGTAAGAGTTTTTTTAATCTAAATAATTCAAAACATGTTAATTCAAGGGTCATGACTAAAGATGAAACAGACCGTTTAAAGTTATGGTTTAAAACATATTATGTGTTTAAATGTTCAAAAAGTTCAGATCAAATTGCATCAGAAAGTAACAAAGCACCAATCTCATCGCTTGGAAAAACTAATACGTTAATTAGATCTTTTAAATGTTCCTATCAGAATGGCTATTCAACTATTAGGATTAACGGATCATCTGCTAAGGAGATAACGTCATTAGGAATAACTATAAATTATTCTAATGTAACTATTTCCGACAAAGGTGCGTTCAGTTTAACAGGAGCATCTAACGATCCAGGGAGGTCATGGTTCATAGGGGCTAAATCAGTTTTACTTTTAGACATTCAAATGAATCCAGCAAATTGTAAATAATTTGACTCCGCCTGATCGTCAGTAGCTCAACTTTTTTAAAATTTGCAAAAAATACTTCGCGCTAATCAATAATTCTAGAAGGCCAGGTTGAAGGCGCACGCTTGGAAAGCGTGTAAACGGGAAACCGTTTCGAGGGTTCGAATCCCTCTCTCTCCGCCACTAGATATCCACATTCAATTTAAAAGAGTCTTAAAATAATTTTACGAATCAGATAAATTAATTTTAAGGGCAGTGGAGGGAGACTGAAGCTGCCTTTGCTATTTATACCCTTTTGATTCCAATTACTTTTAAATTAGCTGTTCGTTTAATTCTTTCAATCGTTTGTTCTATACCCATAATTATTGTCTTTTTCTTAGGACCGTAAGCATGAATAAGTTTTTTATTTGAAAGAGCCAAAGCGACATGACCTTTCCAATATATAATATCGTTCCTTTTGATATTTTTTAATTTAACATTTTTTTTGAAGTATTTGAATTGATCTTTAGTATCTCTAGGACAATATTTATTATTAAAATTCAGAAATATTTGTATTAATCCTGAACAATCAATTCCTTTAAAAGATTTACCACCCCATTTATATTTAATATTTTTGAATATGTTTATTTTTTTAAATGGATTTTTTTCAACATATGACATTGGTTTAATATCGTTTTTATGAATCCAGCCTTTTGAAAATTTCAAAAAATTATTTTTTCCTCCTAAGATTCTTATTTTTGAACCATAAGGCAATATATTTACTCTGTTACTTCTATTAGGAAGTCTATAAATTTTTGCTTTTAAAACGCAAACTTTATGGCTTGGTTTTAAAAAAACAGAAAAATTTTTATCTTGAATGAAACCCTTATAGCCGTCTTCTTTGATCTTAATTTTAAGCCATCTACCATTTCTTTTAAATATTGAAAAACTTTCACCATAAAGCATTTGAGTTACTATCTCTGATTTTGTAGTTGGCTTTTTATAAATGTTTATTATTGAATAACTATTAGACAGGTTTTTAGTCATTCAACTTTAGCTTATCTTTAATCATGTATAGAAATATAAGAGAAGGTATTACCATTACAGCAGTCAATATAAAGAATATACCCCAATCACCATTTAACCAATCGACTAAAGCCCCTGATGAAGCGGCTAGCGTTGTTCTACCTGCCGTGCCGATTGATGCAAGAAGAGCGTATTGAGTAGCCGTATAAGTTCTATCAACTAACATTGAAATAAAAGCCACAAATGCAACGGTTGCAAATGCTGCTGCCATATCATCAAATATTACTGCAATTGCAAATAATAATTCAGACTTTCCATACCAAGCCAAAAGCGAGAACAATAAATTTGTTGAAGCCATTAATATACCCGAGACAAACATTGCTTTAATTACTCCTGAACGAATAGCAAATAAGCCTCCTAATAATGTAAAAATTACCGTAGTGATCCAACCTAAACCTTTAGAGTAAAGAGCTATATCAGATTTGGTAAATCCTATTTCTTTATAGAAAATTACTGACATTCTGCCCAAGAATGCTTCACCTATTTTAAATAGAAATACAAAGCCAAGAATTGCTATAGCTATATTGAAACCATTTTTTTTGAAAAAACTAATTACTGGGCCGATTACTGTTCCAGTTAACCAAGCAATAATTTTTGTAAAAATGTTAGAAGATCCTAACTTATCTTCTATCATTTTATCAGTCAGTCTTTGACTTTCTTTTCTATCAGTAGATTGTGGCTCACTTATAAATAAAAGGGCAATATTACATGCAATTATAATCGTTCCTAAAACTAAAAATGTAATTTGCCAGTAGTTATCAAAACCTGCCTGCTGAAAAAACTCCGCTGAATTAAGAGCTACAACTCCACCTAATTTATATCCAGTCCACCAACCTACCACAGCCATTGCAGCACCAGCCTGCATTGATTTTCCTTCATGTTCTCCTATTTGCTCAATTCTTAAAGCATCAACTGTTATATCTTGAGTAGCAGATGCGATTGCAATTATTAGCCCGATACTAATTACCAATGCTAAATTAACAGTCGGATTAATTAAACTCCAACAAACTAAACTAATTAAAATTATAGTTTGCATTGTAATTATCCACCCACGTCTATGACCAACTTTTGAAGTCAACCATGGAATTCTAATTCTATCTATTATTGGAGCCCATAAGTAATTAAAAGCATAAACTGCAAAAATCAAACCTGCCCAACCTATAGTACTTCTGCTTAAACCATCTTCTTTTAACCAAAGACTTAAACTACTTCCTATTATAACCCATGGGAAACCACTAATGGCGCCAAGAAGTAAAATTTTGAACATTCTACGATCAAAATAAACTTTGAAAGTTTCAGCAAATGATTGTTTTTTGTATATATCCATAATTTAATTTCTCCAAAAAGATGGAAAAAATAAAACTAATACTGCGAAAAGTTCTAGTCTTCCTAATAACATTCCAAATGACAAAATCCATTTAGATACATCAGGTATATCTTTATAATTTCCATTAGGTCCGATTATATCTCCTAATCCTGGACCTACATTTGAAATCGAACTAGCTGCTCCAGAAATAGATGTTATAAAATCTAAGCCACTAATCGACAGAAGCATCGCTATAATCAAAAAAATAAATAAAAATGTAAAAATAAAAATTATAACTGAATTTATAAAATTATCTGATATTTTTTGGTTGTTATATTTAGTTATTATTACGCTATTTGGTGAAATAAGCCTTTTGATTTGATTCTTTAAAAATATTAACAACATTTGCAACCTAAAAATCTTTATACCACATGCTGTTGATCCAGCACATCCACCAATAAACATTAAAAGTAAGAAAAAAACTAAAGAAAATTTTCCCCAAAGACCAAAATCATCAGTTACATAGCCTGTTCCCGATAAAATTGAAATTACATTAAAAGAGGAAATTCTAACTTTGTCAAAAATACTGCTTTCGTAATTAATAAACAAAAGATAAATAAACATAATTATTGTTGAGATTGTTAGTAAATATATTAAACCTTTTATCTGGACATCTTGAAAAAATACGTTTTTATTTCCTTGAACAAATTTTAAATATGAAATGAAAGGGATACTCCCTAAAATAATAAAAATACTTGCTACAATCTCAATATTAGAATTATTAAAAAAACCAATCGACTCATTGTGAGTTGAAAAACCACCTGTTGCAATTGTAGTCATCGAATGACTTACACTATCAAATATTGACATCCCAAAAATCCAGTAAAAAAAACCGCAAAGAAATGTAAGAATGATATAAGTAGAAATTATTATAGCCGCAACTTCAATTGTACGAGGTAAAATTTTTTCGGTACTGTCAGGACCCTCCATCTTAAACAGTTGCATTCCTCCAACCTTTAGAAGTGGTAGAATTGTAATTGCCATAACAACTATTCCTATACCACCTAACCATTGCATAATAGCTCTCCATAATAATATGCTTTTTGGGCTACTATCTAAATCAGATATTATTGTAGCACCAGTGGTTGTAATCCCTGACATACTTTCAAAAAATGCCTCACTTAGACTATAACCTTGTGAAGATAATAAAAAAGGCAAACTTCCAAAAGCTGCAACCATAACCCAAGCTAATGATGAAAATAAAAAAGTTTGCCTTAAGTTAAGTTTAAATTCTTTTTCAAGATTAGCTAAAACGAACAAAACCCCGATAAAAATTGTAACAAATGAGGCCGATATGAAGCTATGACTGCCTTCTTTCAAGACAACCTGTAAAGTGTAAGGCGCTAACATAGATCCACCTAACACAATTAGTAATATACCTATTAAAAAAAAAACTGTTTTGTTTGTAGCCATTAAAATTAAGATTATTTAAATAGTTCGAAAATTCAACTTAATATCATACAATTATATCTGTATTTTGCACATAAAATTTAATAAACCTTATTTATGCTTGATATCAACTTAATTCAATCTACTTCATCATGGCCTTTTGTCGAGGTTAGGAAGCTTCTTAAAGATAGAAAAGAACTGATAAAGAAAAAAAATAAAATTATTTTTCAAACTGGCTACGGTCCTAGTGGGTTACCTCACATTGGAACATTCGGTGAAGTTGCTAGAACTACTATGATGATTAATGCCCTTACTCACATAAAAAAAGTTGATCATGAGCTTATTACTTTTTCTGATGATATGGATGGATTAAGAAAAGTTCCAGAGAACATTCCTAATGATGAAGTCCTTAAAAAAAATTTAGGTAAACCTCTTACTTCCATTCCCGACCCTTTTAAAAAATTTAGTAGTTACGGTGAACATAATAATGAAATGCTTAAAGAATTTTTGAAAAAGTTCAAATTTAATTTTAATTTTCAAAGTTCTACTGAGAATTATAAAAATGGAAAGTTCAACAATTCTTTAATGCGAGTATTAGAAAAATATGAGGAAATAATGGACATCATTTTACCCACCTTAAGAGATGAAAGACGTAAAACTTATTGTCCTTTTTTACCCATTTGTCCAAAAACTGGTAAAGTTCTTGAGGTACCTTTATTAAGTATGGATAAAAAAACTGGCAAAGTAGTTTTTGATAATGAAGGTGAAAAGATCGAAACTAATGTGTTAGATGGAAATTGCAAATTACAGTGGAAAGTAGACTGGGCAATGAGGTGGTTTACTTTTGATATTGATTTTGAAATGTATGGCAAAGATTTAACTGAAAGTGCAATATTATCCAATAAGATTTGTCGTGCTTTAGGAAAAATTCCACCTAATGGATTTGCTTATGAATTGTTTTTAGATGAAAAAGGTGAAAAAATTTCTAAATCTAAGGGAAATGGAATTTCTATAGAACAATGGTTGAGGTACGCATCACCTGAAAGCTTAGCTCTATATATGTATCCTAATCCCAAAAGAGCAAAAAAACTTTATTCTGAAATAGTTCCTAAAACTGTTGATGAATACCTGACCTGTATTGAAAAATACCCATCTCAAGAATTAAAAGATAGATTATTAAATCCTGTATGGCACATACATAATGGCAAACCACCAGATGAAAAAATTATTATGCCCTTCTCAATGCTTTTAAACTTGGTAGGTTCAAGTAATGCTGACAGCAAAGAAATACTTTGGAAATTCATAAATAGATTTCACAAAGAAATAGATCCTAAAGAACATAAGATCTTTGATGAACTCACAGAATATGCAATAAATTATTTTAAAGATAAAGTTGAGCCTAATAAAAAATTTAAAAAACCAAATTTAAAAGAAAAAAAAGCTTTAGAAAATTTAGTTTTAAAATTAAAAGAATTAGATCAGTCATTAGAACCAGAAGAAATTCAAACTTATGTTTATACAGTTGGAAAAGAAAATGGGTATGAAAAAAATTTAAGAGATTGGTTTAAACTAATTTACGAGGTAGTGTTTGGTGAGGCGAATGGACCAAGAATGGGATTTTTCATAAGTTTTTTTGGACTTAAAGAAACAATTGAGTTAATAAATAATAAATTAAAATAATGTTTTCAAAACTTAAACCTTTCATTTTTTCCCTAGATCCAGAGGTAGCACATGATTTAGCTATTCAATCTCTTAAATTTAATCTTTTACCAAAAAGTATTTTTAATGTTGAAAAAGAGGAACTTCTTGAAACTAATTTGCTAAATGAAAAAATACCTAATCCTATAGGTCTAGCCGCTGGATTTGATAAAAGTGCAGAGGTTTACAATTCTTTATTTAAACTAGGTTATGGGTTTGTTGAGGTTGGTACAATCACTCCAAAAAGACAACTTGGCAATCCTAAACCAAGAGTTTTTAGACTTGAAAAAGAACAAGCCCTTATAAATAGACTTGGTTTTAATAATCATGGTTCTGAAATAGTTTCAAAAAGAATAGCAGAAAATTTACCAAGTGGTTTTTTAGGAATTAATGTTGGACCAAACAAAGAAACTCAAAATAAAGAAGACGACTATTATTTATGTTTATCAAGGCTGGGGACTCACGCTGGTTATTTAACAATCAACATATCATCTCCAAATACAGAGGGGTTAAGGGATTTTCATAACAAGAAAGAACTTGAAAAGTTACTTAAAGGTATTAACAAAATTAAAAAAGATAAAAATCTTTCAAAACCTCTTGTTGTAAAACTTTCTCCTGATATTAATGACAACGAAATTAGTAGTATAATAGAGTTAATTAATAAATATGAAATAAATGGAATCATCGTTTCAAACACAACTGACAGCAACCGTGAAAATTTAACTGATATTAAAAAGAGTGAGGCAGGAGGGCTATCTGGACAACCATTAAGAAATCTTTCTACCAAGTTAATAAAAAAATTTTATAGAGAAACTAAAGGAAAAATACAAATTATTGGCGTAGGAGGAGTAGACTCTGGTCAAGCTGCATTCGAAAAAATTAGTGCAGGCGCAAACGCAGTTCAACTATACACTGGTATGGTTTATAAGGGTCCAGGAGTGGTTAAAGATATTAAAAAAGAGTTGATTTCAATTTTAAAAAAAGAAAATCTTAAAAATATAGCAGAAGCAGTAGGAATTAACACTTGACCGCTATCATCACTGCACTTATATAGCTGTAGGAAATTCATATGTCAAAAAAATGCGAGCTAACAGGAATATCACCTTTAAAAGGTCACAACGTAAGTCATGCCAAAAATAAAACTAAACGTAGATTTTTGCCAAATCTAAAAAAAGTAACTTTTAGAAGTGATATCTTAAAAAGAAATATTAAATTAAACGTTGCTAATGCCGCTTTAAGAACTGTAGATTTTAAAGGCGGACTTGATAAATTTTTAACTTCCACAAAAAACGCAAAACTTTCAAAAAAAGTAAGAAGAATTAAAGCTTCTATCACAGCTAAATTATAGAATGAATTTGTATTATAAACTATCAATTTTGATGGGATTTATAGTGTTAATCTCAAATTATTTAGTTCAATTTCCTGTTCAAAAGTTTGGCTTAGATGAAGTTTTAACATACGGCGCATTTAGCTATCCTATTACTTTCTTGATTACTGATTTAGCTAATCGTGCTTACGGAAAAATTGTAGCTAGAAAAATTGTTTATATTGGATTTATAATTGGGATATTGCTAAGTTTATTTATATCAACAAATTTTTCAGATATTATTTCAATAAGAATTGCAATTGGTTCTGGAGTAGCATTTTTTGTTGCCCAAAACTTAGATGTCCAAATATTTGACCGGTTAAGGCGAAAGAGTTGGTTTATCGCTCCCTTGACTTCTTCAACGATAGGGTCAGTAACTGATACTTTCTTATTTTTTTCAATAGCCTTCTACGCTACTGGTATACCTTGGTTAACTTTAGCACTAGGTGATCTAGCTATTAAGATGATTATAGCCTTGCTAATGTTAATTCCTTTTAAAATTTTGTTAAGCAAGATACGAGATTTTTCTGAAAATTCTACTTCAAATATAAAGCTCTAATGAAGAGTTTTTTTTTTATTTTCTACAAATAAATCAGTTAATTGATTTATCATAACGTCACCTAAATCTTGAACATCTGTAATTTTTACAGCTCTATTGTAATATCTAGTAACGTCGTGGCCAATTCCAATAGCTAAAAGCTCTATATTAGATTTACTCTCAATCCATTTGACTGTTTTTTTTAAATTAGACTCTAGATAGTCACTAGTATTAGTAGAAAGCGTCGAGTCATCTACTGGCGCACCATCAGAAATTACCATTAAAATTTTTCTATCTTCTTTTCTTCTGCTCATCTTATTAAAAGCCCATTTTAAAGCCTCACCATCAATATTTTCTTTCAACAAACCTTCCTTAAGCATTAGACCCATATTATTTTTAGATTGCCTCCATTGCGTGTCTGCAGATTTATATATTATGTGTCTCAAATCATTTAGTCTTCCAGGAAATCTTGGCTTATCATTTTTCATCCATTTTTCTCGAGACAATCCACCCTTCCAATGTTTTGTTGTAAAACCTAAAATTTCTACTTTTACCATACACCTTTCTAAAGTCCTTGATAGTATATCTGCACATATTGCTGCCACTGATATTGGCTTTCCTCTCATTGAACCAGAATTATCTATAAGAATTGTTACTAAAGTATCTTTAAACTCAATATCTTTTTCTTTTTTAAAAGACAAAGAATTAAATGGGTCCATTATAATTCTTGTGAGTTTTGAGGTATCTAATAAACCTTCTTCTAAATCAAAGTTCCAAGATCTATTTTGTTTAGCCAACAATTTTCTTTGTAGCTTATTAGCCAACTTAGATATAAAATTCTTAAGTTGTAATAATTGTTGATCTAAATTTTTTCTTAGTCTTGCAAGTTCTTCTGCGCTTTCTAGATCTTCAGCTTTTATCATTTCATCAAATTCTTCCGTGTAAGTTTTGTATTTTAAATCACCAAAATTAGAATTTGTTCTTTTTTTTAAGTCAGGTCTAGAACTATCCTCTATTTCTATTTTCTCATCAGAATTGTCAGATTCTTTGGCTTCATTTTCCAAATCTGGAACACCACTTTCAATTGACATCTCTTCATGTTTTTCTTGTTTTTCTTTTATTTTAGAATCTTGATTTTGAGGTTTTGACTTTCTTTCTTCGTTATTATTTTCTTCGTTCTTTTCTTCCTCATTTTCAATATTTTCATCTAAACTCATACTTGAAATTAATTTCGAGATTAAGGAATTAAATTTTTCTTGTTCAAGTGTTATTTCTTTAAGTTCAGCCATTCTGTCTTTAAATTGATCATCAAGATCTTTTTTTGTAAGATTTTAACTTTCTATCGATTTTACCTTCACTCTTAAAATCTAAAAATTTTACTCTCAAATAATTTTCGAAAGACTCAACAATTTTTTCTTCACTTCTTTTTAGGTCTAGACCTGATATACGGTTTAAATAAAATTTCTCAATATTATTTTTTACCCCCTTAAAGTAATTAGTTCCTATCTTTTCACACCTAATTTTTTCTGAAATTTTATAAAGTTTTTTTGATATTTTTCCTTTTGGCTCATATTTTTTAAAAGTTTTATTATTTGAAAATCTTAAATTTAACGATTTTGAGTCTGCTATTGCTCTTATTTCTTCAAAATTTAATTTATTACTTATTTGACTTAATTCAGGTAATTTTATTGTAGAATTACTAGAATTAGAGATTTGATTGCCAAAACAAATTTCAACCTTTTTGGAGTTTGATATTGATCTCACTGTTGAACTAATTGCAGTTTTGAAATTTTCTAGCTTCTCTTTTTTATAATCCACTTTTATAATGTTACGTTGATGGAAGATTCAGGTAAATCTTCACCAAAACATCTCTGATAATACTCAGAAATTATTTTTTTTTCTAAATCATCACATTTATTAAGAAATGTTATTCTAAATGCATAGCCTTCATCTTTAAATATTTCAGAATTTTCAGCCCAGTGTAAAACTGTTCTTGGACTCATAACAGTCGAGATATCTCCATTTACGAAACCTTTTCTTGTTAAGTCAGCTACCTTGATCATATTTGATAAAATCTCTTTTCCCTCTTTATTATTAAAACTTTTATTCTTGGAGAGAATTATCTCTAATTCTTTATCAAATGGTAAGTAATTAAGTGTCGACACTATATTCCACCTATCCATTTGCCCCTGATTAATTTGTTGAGTACCGTGATAAAGACCAGTAGTATCACCTAATCCGACAGTGTTTGTAGTTGCGAACATTCTAAAAAAATCGTGTTGCTCCAGAACTTTCTTTTTATCAAGCAGAGTAAACTTACCATCACTTTCAAGCACTCGCTGGATCACAAACATTACATCTGGTCTACCAGCGTCATACTCGTCAAACACTAAGGCAACAGGGTTTTGAATCGACCAAGGAAGTATACCTTCTTTAAATTCGGTAATTTGTTTTCCGTCTTTTAAAACAATAGCGTCTTTACCTATCAAATCGATTCTACTGATGTGACTATCTAAATTTACTCTCACACAAGGCCAATTTAACCTTGCTGCTACTTGTTCAATATGCGTAGACTTTCCAGTTCCATGATATCCTTGTATCAAAACTCTTTTATTAAAAGAAAACCCAGCTAAAATTGCCAAGGTTGTATCTTTGTTAAATTTATAATCTGGGTCAATTTTTGGGACATACTCATTTTTTTTAGAAAAAGCACCAACTTTCATATCACTGTCAAAACCAAAAGTCTGTTTTACAGAAAGTTTTATATCAGGTTTTTGTAAAAGTTGTTCCGCCCTCATTTTTTTCCTAGAGTTTTTTTTAACTGACTGTAAGCCAAAGTAATTTTTTTTAATTTTTCTTCAAACTTTTTGCTACCTTGATTTTTATCAGGATGATATTTTTTTACAAGTTCTTTAAATTTTAACTGTATTTGCTCCCATTTTACCTCGTCATTTAACTCCATAACATGAAGAGCATCTCTATCTGTCTGTGAAATCTTCGTTTTTTTAAAATCCCTAAAATTTGAACTTTTAAAAATATTTAATTTATCCTCAAGAGCATTATTCCATAAAATATTAAAAAAATTCTCAGATGAACCAAATTTTTTAGTTGTTTTATGCCAGGTCAAGTCAGATTTGATAAAATACTCTATTTCTTGATTATTCATATTTTCAAAATAATTCCAGCTTTTGTTGAAAATTTTTATGTGCTTTAAACAAAGCAATCTATACTTTTTACTATTATCTCTCTCAACGGGAGCTCTATAAGTTCCAATTTCATTACAGTTTTTCCAATCACAAATAATTTTCATTAATTTTATCTATATAGTAAAATTCTTAAAATGAATATTTATTTTGATGAAATAAAAAAAAAATTATTAAATAAGTTTCAAATTGAAAATCTTGAAATTGTTGATAATTCTTATAAACACAAAAAACACAAATTTTTTTCTCCTAGTAAATTTCATATACATTTAAAAATTAAATCATCATATTTAAACTCATTACCTAAATTAAAAGCTCAAAAAATGATTATGAAAACTTTGGAGGAGGATCTAAAGTCTAAATTACATGCATTAGAAATTAGCATTGAGCAATAGATTTGCTTTGTTTTTTAAATTTTTTGTTGAAATTTTAAATTTTCCAGGAAATGTTGTTTCACCAATTTTTTTAAGTAATATAAAATTTACTCTATCATCGTCATTTTTTTTATCATTTTTTAAAAAAGGAATTAAGGAGACAATCGATTTGATATTATCATATTTTACAAGAGTATATTTTAAATTATTCTTTTTATAAATATCCTCAATTTCATCTAGAATATTTTTGGCACAGACCTTTTTTACATAGGAAAGCCTAGTTGCTAAAATCATCCCAGTCAAAACTGCCTCTCCGTGGCTAATTTTTTTTGAATAATTATTTTTTACCTCAATTGCATGAGCAAATGTGTGCCCAAAATTCAAAATCATTCTTAATCCTTTTTCATCAACATCTCTATTTACAAAATACATTTTTATTTTACAGCTTTTTTTTATAGCATAAGCTAACTCTTTTACTCTTCGTGATAAAATATGTTTTGTATTTTTTTTTAACCAATAAAAAAAACTCTTATCCTTGATAATAGAGTGTTTAAGAATCTCTGCATATCCGCATATCATTTCTTTTTTAGGCAAGGAGTCTAAAAAAGAAGTATCATTAATTACTATTTTAGGTTGATAAAAAGACCCTATTAAATTTTTTCCTTGATTAGAATTTACTCCAGTTTTTCCACCTATTGCTGAATCTGCTTGTGCAAGAAGAGTTGTTGGAACATTAATAAAATTTACTCCTCTTTTATAAATACTTGCTACAAAACCAGAAACATCCCCGGTTATACCTCCGCCAACACCTATAATTAAGTCGGATCTATTTAAATTTTTTAACAAAACTTTTTGAAGTAAATTTTCTACACTTTTGAATGACTTAGATTTTTCATTAGCATTAAACGAAAAAAAAAATGTTTCAAAATTTGTTAATTTTTTTTTTAGTATATTTACGTATTTCCTTGGAACTTTAGAATCAATTATTAACGCAATTTTTTTTGTTTTAGGACATAATTTTTTAATTTTTTTTTGAATTAAACTTAAACAATTATTTCCGATGATAACTGAGTAATTATCAGTGGAATTTCTAAATTTTACTTCATGTATTTTCATATTTTTCCAATATTTTACCTACAATAGTGTCAGTTTTAAGCTTGTCACATTTCAACCTATAGTCAGCTTCACTATAGGTTTTCTTTCTTTCAAAGTAAATTTTACCAATGGTATCACTTATATTTTTTCTAAATAGTAAAGGCCTTTTTTTTGATTTTTTTAGTCTATTTATTAAAATGCCTAAATTTATATCTAACCAAAAACTGATAGATGATTTTTTTACCGCTTTTCTTATTTCTTTATTCAGAAAAGCTCCACCCCCAAGAGAGATAACAGAACTATCCTTTTTCAACTCTGTTAAAGTAGTTTTATACTCAAGCATTCTAAAATAATTTTCTCCCTTATTTTTAAATATATTATTAATTGTACATCCTTCTTTTTCCTCTATTATTCTGTCAATATCTTTATGAGTACAAAAAAGCTTTTTTGCTAAGTTTTTTCCAATAGTTGATTTTCCAACACCCATCATTCCTGTCAAAACAACGTTTTTTTTCAATTTAATTACCAATTTCAATTTGATTTTTCATAAATTTGTCTTATTTATTGAGTTTAAATTAATTCTTAAACTATGCAACTTAAATACAATAGACAACCAAGTTTTGGAAGTTCTTTATTAAGGACATTGGTAAAACTATTTTTGATAATCATATTTTTTATTTTAGCTATATTTTTAATAGAGAAAATAAATTTTCCTAGCCCAGAAAAAAAATACAATATTGACATTACAAATGATATTAAAAAACTTTAGCAAATTTTTAAGTTTATTAATTATTATTTTATTTTCTTTTCCAATTTACAGTGAAGAAAAAATAGATATATGGAAAGAAAAAAATTTAAAAAAAGATACCAGTTTAGATAATTCTAAAGACGATTCATTAGCAAATACAAACAAAGGTATAATTTCTTTAAAAAAAGCAGAAACGAACCAAAAAATTCAAATTACCGATGGACCTATTGAAACTTCAGAAGAGACCAACGTTTTCGGCGTATACGATCCTGAAAATTATAATTTTGATCTAAATATGTGGTCAAATACTAAAGCTGAGGATGTTAGATCAAGCATTAAAAGATTAAGAAAAATAAAACTTTCAAAGACATCAAGCGATATATTAGAAAATATATTACTTTCATTTTCTTATCCACCAGTTGGAATGAACGAAAAAGAATTTGCAGATCTTAAGATTAATTGGCTTATTGAAAATGATAGAACAGATTTAATCGAGAGCTTTTTAAAACAAAATAAAGATTTTGAAGGAAAAGGAAGGGCAGTTCAATATCTTGTAGATCAAAATATTTCGCAGGCCAATATTAAGAAAGGATGTGAAAAGATTAAATTTATCGATAGCACGATCAGAGACTCTTATCTAGAAAAATTTAAAATATACTGTCTTGTTTTTAACAAAAAAAATTCTCAAGCTCGGTTACTACTTGATTTATTGAGAGAACAAAATCAATCAGATAAATTTTTTGATGATAAAATAAATTTTCTTTTAAAAATTTCAGACAAAACTACGAATAAAATTAATGAAAAAAACTTACTTAATTTCTATCTTTCAAGTGTGACTATAAAAGATTTTAATTATAAACCCTCAAAACAAACCAATAAAGAAATTTGGAAATATTTAAATGCTGCTAATCTTATTAATATTGAGGATTTAACTAATAAAAAAGAAATTAAAGATTTAGAAGAAGCAGCTAATAATGGTCAAATTAATTCCGACATCATTTTTAATATTTATAAACAAATCCCCTTTAATTTAATTACTTTGATCAATGCGAAAAATCTTTATCAAACACTTGACTCAAGTGATGCAAGATCACTCATTTATCAAAAATATTTATTAGCAGAAAACGTTGAGACAAAAGTGGAATATCTTTTTTTATTAGAGGAATTATTTAAAAAAGATAAAATATCAAATGTTTTTGCTAATGTATTAACTGAAAATTTGCAAAAGATAGGTATTGAAAATATACCTAAAAAATACAAAGAAACAGTGGAATTTAGAATCGGAAAAAACGAAAAGACTGTTTTAGGAAAAGTAAAATATAACGACAAAATTTTACATCAATCGAAGATTTTGAAATTTTATCTTGAAAATGAAGAAGAAAAAAAAATCCAAAAAGAAATCAACAAAGTCTTTAAAAAAATTAATAAAAATAAAAAGTATTTTTTTTCTGCAAAAGACTTAGCACTAGTTGATACCCTTTCAAGAGATGGATTTAGTATTCCAAATAACTTTAAAATAGAAGAATTATCAGCAAAATATGATGTGCCAAAAAATTTATTATCTTTAATTGAAAAAAATCAAAATGCTTTTCTAGCATTAAAAATAGTTGAGATAATTGGTGAGGACGAACCTTATCAACTTGATCCAGAAACCATTTACTTCATTACACATCTCCTAAATAAAATGGATTTAATAAAAATTAGAAATAAAGTGTTAATATCAGCTCTACCCCAAAGAGTTTAATTAGAATATAATAACCTAAAATGTCTAAGAGAAATATAGTTATCGAACCTGATCCTATTTTGAGAAAAAGAAGCACACCCGTTGAAGAAGTAAATAATGACTTAAGAAAGTTATTAAATGACATGTTGGAAACAATGTACGAAGCTCCAGGTATTGGGCTGGCTGCAGTTCAAGTTGGGATTTTAAAACGTCTTATAGTTATTGATATTTCAAAGAATAAAGAAAAAAAAGAGCCCCTTTTTTTAATAAATCCAAAGTTAACATTTAAGTCTAAAAATACATCAGTATATGAAGAAGGCTGCTTGTCTTTACCTGGTCACTTTGCGGAAATAGAAAGACCTGCTGAATGTCATTTAACTTTCATAGATTATTCAGGAAAAGAAAAAAATTTAAAAGCGCAAGGACTTTTAGCAACCTGCATTCAACATGAGATTGATCATTTAGATGGAATTTTATTTATTGATTATTTATCCAAATTAAAAAAAGATATGATTATAAAAAAATTAAAAAAACAAAAAAAAGAAATTAATAAAATTGTTTTATAATAATGGCACTAAAATTAATTTTCATGGGGACACCAGATTTTGCTGTTCCAATTTTAAAAACTATAATTGAATATGGTCACAAAATTGTTGCTGTTTATACTCAAAATCCAAAAAAAAGTAAAAGAGGGCAAAAAATAAATATTTCTCCAATACATAAATTTTCTAATGAAAAAAATCTGAATGTTAGAACACCTTTAAAACTTGACAATATAGAGAAAAATTACATCCAAAAACTCAAACCAGATTTTGTTATAGTGGCAGCTTATGGAAAAATAATTCCCACAGAAATTTTAAATATAAAAGGATTAATGTTTATCAATGCACATGCCTCTTTGTTGCCAAAGTGGAGAGGGGCTGCACCTATTCAGAGATCTTTAATCCAAATGGATAAACAAACTGGTATTTCTATTATGAAGATAATCCCAAAACTCGACGCAGGTCCATATATTCTGCAAGAAAAAATGGATATAGAGCTACATGACAATTATAAAAGCTTAAGTGAGAAATTATCAATTCTGGCCTCGAAATTAATATTAGAGTCTTTAAATATGTTAAAAAGTAACAAACTTAATTTTTTTGAACAAGAAGAGGACAAAGCCACATATGCAAAAAAAATTCAAAAAAATGAGACAAAAATTAAATGGAATTTAAATGCAAACCAAGTAGTTGCGAAAATTAACGCACTCAGCCCGACTCCTGGGGCATGGTTTAATTACAAAAATACAAGATTTAAAATTTTAAAAGCTCAAGAGGTTGACAAAAGTGGTTTAAGTGGAAAAACTTTAGACGACAAGCTCACAATTGCTTGTGGAAAAAAAGCAATTAAAATAATTGAAATTCAAAAAGAAGGTAAGCAAATTCTTAAAACTGAGCAATTTTTAGCAGGATTTAAAATTGGCAAAGGCGAAGAGTTATTTTGAAATTTAATTATCAAATTATAATTGAATATGTCGGCCAGAATTTTGCTGGATGGCAAATTCAAAAAAATAGTAATTCAATCCAGGCTGAGGTTGAAAAAGCAATCAGTAAAACCTTAAGATCAAAAGTAAATGTAATTGGATCGGGAAGAACCGACGCTGGTGTAAATGCGATTGCACAAAGTGCAAACTTTTTTTACGAAAAAAAAATTTCTAATAACTTTAAATTCTTATCGACAGTAAATTATTTTTTACGAAATTGTCGAATTTCAATTTTACAACTAAAAAAAAGAAGCTCTAACTTTCATGCAAGACGTAGTGCTAAAAGAAGGCAGTACGAATATATAATAATAAATAGAGTAGCAAAGCTTGCTATTGATTGTGAAAGAGCATGGTTAGTGAAAAAAAAACTTGACATAAAGGAGATGAAAAAAGGAATAAAATATTTCTTAGGCACTCACGACTTTTCAGCATTTAGAGCATCTTCTTGCACGGCAAAAAATCCAATTAAAACAATATCGCAAGCAAAAGTGAAAAAAAGTGGAGATAAAATTTCTATTTTATTTGTTTCAAAGTCTTTTCTTCAGAAACAAGTAAGATCAATGGTTGGTTGTTTAAAATATGTAGGTGAACAAAGGTGGAGCTCTAAAAAAATACTTAAAGTTATGAAATCAAAAAAACGACATATGTGCGCACCTCCAGCCCCAGCTCAAGGTCTCTTTTTAAAAAAAATTTTTTATTAAAAATTTAGTAATTTTAAATATTTAATTCCAACTTTTTTCCAATATAATTTTTTTGAAAATTGAATTGATTTTTTTGAAAAATAATTACTTTTCCTTTTATCTTTTTTTAAATCTATAATTTCTCTAATTAATTCCTCATTACTTTTGAAAGATAAGACACTCTTTCTAAAATTTAAGGAAACTTTTCTTGAGCATATTACTGGAAGTCCGTAAGACATATAAGTAAGAACTTTTCCTTGAACACCAGTAGCTATTTTTAAATTAGCTAAACCACAAAAAGAATTTTTTATGTAAGTAGATAAATTCTTTTTAGGTCCAAGTAACTCGACATTCAATTTTTTTGAAATGAAAAATTTATTGTAATAATTAATATTCCCAATTATGCTAAATTTAACTAAAGGTAATTCTTTTTCTAATCTAGGCAAAATATTTGAAATAAAATCTTTACATGCTAAAAGATTTGGTAGGTAATTAAGATTTCCAATAAATAAAATCCTATTATTTTTTTTTGAAAAAGAAAATTTATTCTCTGTTTTTTCAATAGACTCATCTATTTGAACAATTTTTTTTTTAAATTCTAAATTAATTTTTTTTGAATCATTCTCTGAAAACAAAATAGTTTTATCAAAATCAAAAAAAATCTTTTTTTCAATTTTTTTTACCAACAAACTCTCCAAATAATAAATATATTTTAAGGGATTTAAAAAATTCAAATATTTATAAGTTTGAAAATAATTATCAGAGTATAGGTCGCCCATTTCCATCAGAGTTTTGCCCAGGTAATTATTTGGTAAGTATTGGCTCGACCTAATCGTATGGAAAAATAGACAATCATAGTTATTTGCATTATTTTCAATAAAAATTTTCATTTCTTTTGAAAAAAATAATCCAAATTGAAGAGGTTTTAATTTTATTAAAGACAAAAAGGAATACAAAAACTTAAAAAAAAAATTTGGGTAAGAAAAAAAATTTACATTTTTTTCTTGAAGATTTACTTGTCTTTCTTTTAAACAAACAACATCTAAAAAATGTTTCTTTCTTAATAAATTTATAATTTTAGAAGATCTAATTACGTCACCTGAGTAGCGACCCGAGTATGGATTTCTAGTCGTGATAAATAAAATCTTTTTTTTCATTTTTTACTTAATCTTTTCAATTTTTTTTTTTTTATTCTCCATCTTGATCCCTGTCTCACAATGTAACCAATACAATTTTTTGACCCACACCTACAAGGAAACTGCTTGTAGTCTTCGTCATAACTAAAACCATAATCGTAAGATAGTTCGTCATTTTTTCTAATATCTTTAAGAGCATATACCCAAACTTTTAAGCCAGATCCAGCAGCTTCACAGTTTGGATCACATGAATGATTTATTAATCTTGCTACATTGAATTTAAAATCTCCGTCGAGGTCGTATTTTTTATTTAAATTAAAAAGATAAATAGCCTTTTCATTATCAAATTTAGAACTTTCCTGTGACTGTCGTCTGGTAATTATTTTTCCTTTATATTCAATAATCTTAGTACCTTTTTTTATATCACAGTTAGCGTACAAACCATTTTTATCTATCTTTGATTTTTTGACCTTGTATAGTTTCACTTAAAGTACTCAACTAAAATATTGGTATATATTTTTGTTAGTTTTTTTAAGTCAGTTAATGAGACACATTCATCAACTTTATGCATAGTTTTATTTACCAAACCAAATTCAAGACACGGTGCAATCTTTTTAATAAATCTTGCGTCTGAAGTGCCTCCAGTTGTAGAAAATTTAGGATTTATTCTTGTTATCTTTTTAATAATTTTTTTAGCTAAAAATATAGTTTTCTCTGGCTTTGTAAGAAAAGCCTCTCCATTTGCAATGTAATCAATTTTATATTTGCACTTATTTTTATTACTTATTTTTTTTACAATCAAATTAATTTTTTTCTTCAAAGATGAAGAAGTATGTAAATTATTATATCTTATATTAAACTGTGCTCTTGCTCTTGCAGGAATAACATTATGTGCCTTATTATTTACATTTATTGAAGTAAATTCTAAATTTGAAGGTTGAAAATTTTTGTTCCCTTTATCTAATTTTTTTTCTTTAAGTTTTTTACATATAGCCACTAGTGTGTTTATAGGATTTATCGAAAGGTGAGGATATGCAATATGCCCTTGAGTGCCAGAAATTTCAATTTTTCCTGACAAACTACCTCTCCTCCCAATTTTAATCATTTCTCCAAGTTTATTTGGGTTGGTTGGCTCTCCCACTATACAAAAATCAATTTTTTCTTTTTTTTTTCTTAAATAATCTACAACTTTTTTAGTGCCATTTATTGCGTGTCCTTCTTCATCACCAGTAATTAAAAAACTAATTGATCCGTTAAATTTTTTGTTTTTTTGTAAAAAATTACTTACAGCTGCAGCAAAACAAGCTATTGAACTCTTCATATCGTTGGCACCTCTTCCAATCAAATAATTTTTTTTTACCATTGGTTTGAAAGGATTGACCGTCCAATCTTTTAAATTACCAGGCGGAACAACATCAGTATGCCCAGCGTAACAAAGGTTTGGTCCTTTTTTACCTATTCGCGCATAAAGATTTTTTATTGGTTTACTTTTTTTGTCTTTAAACTCAAGTATTTTACAGCTAAAACCTAATTTTTTTAATTTATTGCTTAAAAATTTTATTGCTCCCATGTCTTCAGGAGTAATACTTGGAAATTTAATTAAATCTTTAGATAATTGTAATTCGTTAATTATTGTCATTAATCTCTAAGCAAGTCATTAATAGAAGTTTTGCTTCTAGTTTTTTCATCAACTTTTTTAACTATAACCGCACAATACAACGATGGCCCATTAGCATTAGATTTGTTAGGTAAGCTTCCTGGAACTACAACTGAATATGCAGGAACCTTACCATAATGTATTTCTCCTGAGTTTCTATCTACTATTTTTGTTGATGCACCGATGTAAACTCCCATTGATAATACTGCACCTTCTTCAACTAAAACACCTTCAGCAATTTCAGATCTAGCACCGATAAAACAATTATCTTCAATAATAACTGGATCAGCTTGAAGTGGTTCTAATACACCCCCAATACCTGCACCTCCTGAGATATGACAATTTTTACCAACTTGGGCACATGAGCCAACAGAGGCCCAAGTGTCAATCATTGTGCCTTCATCGATATAAGCTCCGAGATTCACAAAACTTGGCATTAAAACTACGTTATTAGCAATGTATGCTCCTTTTCTAACGACTCCATTAGGCACATGTCGATAACCTGCTTTTTTCCAATCTTTTTCTTTCCATTTAACTGTTTTTCCAGGCACTTTGTCATACCATGTAGTGTAAGGTCCCTTCATCATTTCCATTTTATTAATTCTAAAGCTTAACAAAATCGCTTTTTTAATCCATTGATTTACAACCCAATTACCATTTAGCTTATTTGCTACTCTAATTTTCCCATTATCGACTAGATTAATAGTTTCATTAATAGCTTTTACTAATTTTTTGTCAGACTTCGGGCCGACTTTTTCTTTTTTCTTAAAACTTTCATTAATTATTTTTTCAAGTTTATCGTAGTTCATTAATCTCCTTTAAAAATTTTGCCAGGTTGTCAGTCTTATAATCAATGAATTCTGAGTCTGAATATTTAGCTGCCCATGGTTCATCATTTTTAATCCAAACAGTTTTCATCCCTAATTCGTATGCTGGCTTTAAATTCCTTGCAATATCTTCAAAGAATATACAATATTGTGGCTCAATTTTGTAATTTTCTACTAATTTTTTGTACGGTTCCTTGGAGGGCTTTGGAATAAATTCACAATCTCTTATATCAAAAATTCCATCAAAAAGCTTATCTATACCAATTTTTTTTGTAACATTTAGCGCATGAGCTCTAGAACCATTGGTAAAAATTATTTTTTTTCCCTCTAATTTTTTAATTTCGTCCTCTAAATCTTTGTCTTTGTCCAAAAAACTTAGATCTACATCATGAACAAACTCTAAAAATTCATCAGCATCTATTTTATGGTTTTTTATCATTCCGTTTAAGGTCGTATTATATTCTTGAAAATAGTTTTTTTGAATTTTTCTGGCCTCTTCAAGCCCGATGTTTAATTTATCAGAGATAAATTTTGACATTTTTTTATCAACTTGGTCAAACACTTTAGTAGCCCCATCATAAAGTGTGTTATCTAAATCAAATAACCAAAATTTTATATTTGTTAAGTCTTTCATTCTCTTATTAGTGTTCCAGATCCCTTATCAGAAAATATTTCATGTAAAATCGAATGAGGTTTTCTTCCATCTAGAATTACCACACCCCTGACCCCATTTTGAACAGCATCAACACAATTTTCTATTTTGGGAATCATCCCACCTTGCACAACTTTCCATTTTATAAGATTTTCAAGATCGAGAGGTTTAATTTCCGATATTAATTGTTTTTGATCATCGTATACACCCTCAACATTTGTCATTAAAATAAGTCTTCTTGATTTAATTTTTTTTGCAATCGCGCTAGCCGCTGTATCTCCATTGATATTATATGTTTGATTATGCTTTCCTAAACCTAAAGGAGCTATAATCGGAATTTTATTATCGTTGAGTGCACTTTGAATTAAGTTATCGTTTATATTATTAGGTATTCCAACAAAACCAAGTTCCTCTCTTTCAGGCTTAACTTCAATTATATTTTTAGTCTTAGTATGAAATGATGTTGCTTCAGAGCCTAATTTTTTTAGAGAGCTTACTATATCATTGTTAAAATCGATTAAGACTTCTTCTACAGTATTAATTATATTTTTATCAGTAACCCTTAAACCATTAATAAATTTTGATATAATCTTTTTCTTTTCTAACTCTCTTTTGATCCTTGGGCCACCACCGTGAACCACTATAATAGATAAACCTAATTTATTTAAAACATTTATATCTGATATAAAGTTATTAAACACGTTTCTATCTATAAGAACATTTCCCCCGTATTTGATTACTATTTTTTCCTTTTCATATTTTTTTACATATTTCTGAACAACATTAATATTTGGTGCTTTCTCAGGCCAAAATTTTTTTATCTCGTCTAGAGAAATATTTTTTGACATTTAATTTGTTTTCACAGTCGTTTTTTTAACAATTACATATTGCTGAGCTATTGTAAGAATATTATTTATCGTCCAATAAACAACTAAACCAGAAGGGAAAGATGCAAGTATTATTGTTAAAAATAATGGAAAGAAGGCAAATATTTTTGCTTGAATTGGATCAGCAGGTGCTGGATTTAATTTTTGCTGAACCCACATTGAGACTCCCATCAAGATTGGCCAAATTCCAATTATCATAAACCCTGGAGGATCCCAAGGTATTAAGCCAAATAAATTAAATAATGAAGTTGGATCTTGAGCTGACAAATCTTTTATCCAGCCAAAAAATGGTTGATGTCTCATTTCAAGAGAAATGAAGAGCATCTTATATATTGCAAAAAAGAAAGGTATTTGTATCAATACAGGTAAGCACCCTGACGCAGGATTAATCTTTTCTTTTCTGTACAAAGCCATCATCTCCTGCTGCAATTTTACTTTATCATCTTTATGCAGCTCTTTGAGTCTCATCATCTCTGGCTGAACTGCTTTCATTTTTGCCATTGATCTAAATGAGAAATTGGCCAGTGGGAAGAAAATTAGTCTTATTGCAATAGTTAATAAAACGATAGCTGTTCCAAAATTTCCAGAAATTTTAAATAAATAATCTATTATAAAAAATAGGGGTTTAGTAAAAAAATAGAACCAACCCCAGTCAATGACTAAGTCAAATTTTTTAATATTTTGATTTGCTGCGTAACCATCAATTGTCTCAACTTCCTTAGCAGCAACAAATAATCTCAATTCATTTACTCCTGAAGATGATTTGCTAATAGTTGTGGGTTTATTAATTATGTAATTTGCTTTAAAACCATTTTCATAAAGAAAAGTAGATTTAAAATTTTTACCTGTCTCAGGAACAAAAGCAGTCATCCAGTATTTGTCTGTTATTCCAAGCCAACCTTCGTTAGACTCTCTAACAATTTTCTTCTCCTTAACATCGTCATAATCATCCTCTTTTAGTTCATCATCAAAAACTCCAATAAAACCCTCATGTTGAATATAAAAATTTTGAATATCATCTGGGATTTTATTTCTTGTCATTTGAGCATACGGAAATAGCTCTATTGAGGAACTAGAATTATTTTTTACCTGCTGGGAAATCTTAAATAAATATTTATTGTCTAACTCAATCCTTTTTTCAAAAGTTACTCCTTCTTTATTGTTCCACTGTAAAGTAACCGGTGACGTATTACTTAAAATATTATTTCCTTTAACTCTCCATATAGTGTCTTTAGTCGGAACTTTAATTTTGTTTCCAATACTTGTCCATCCTGTCTCTATATAAAAACCATTTTCAGTGTTTGACGGATTCAAAAAAATAATATTTTTTCCATCTTCAACTTTCTGTTTATGCTTTTTAAAAGATATATCGTCAATTAAAGCACCCTGTAAATTTATTGAACCAGTTATACTATCATTTTCAATTTTTACTCTTTTACTATTACTAATAGACTCTTCTCTTGTGAGTTTTTTAACTGTTTGTTGCTGATTAATTGTTGGAGCAATAGAATTTTGTTCAACTTTCTTTTCAATTTTTTGATTATCTTTTTGATCTATAGGTTTTCTGGGTGTTTCGAAGAATGCACCCCAAAAAAGTAAAACTGACATTGAAAGAGCAATTGCTACAAAAACATTTTTATTATCCATTTTTACTTTCCTTTTTATTAGTGCTTGGAACAAAATCTAAACCATCTCCTCCCCCCAAAATTTTAAAGGGATGACATTTTAAAATTCTTTTCAAACCTAATTTAAGACCTTGTGTGAGACCTTGGGTCTTAAGAGCCTCAATAAAATATTCTGAACAAGTCGGTAAAAATCTACACCTACTTCCTAGTAATGGCGAAATAAGATATTGATAGATTTTAATTATAAAAACTAGAAATTTTGTCATTTTTTTAATTTACTAAAACTTTTCTCCATTAATGGCAAAAGCACATCTTGTTTTTGAGCATAAGCATTAGATTTACCAAAAACTATATAAGTGTAATCCTTATTAATTGCACCTCTTTTTTTTAGTAATTTTTGAACTATTGCTTTTAATTTTCTTTTAATTTTGTTTCTTTTTACCGCATTTCCAATTTTTTTTTTCATTACAAAACTTATAAGCAAATTTTTTTTATCTTTAGGTTTGAAAAAATTTTTTGCTGCAAAAATAGAAAAATAATCAGAATGAACTTTTTTTTCTTTAAGAGCTTTTTTGAATTGGTTGCTTTTTTTTAAACTTTCAAGCCTAACCATTTAAATTTAAGTTGATAGTGTTTTTCTTCCTTTAGCTCGTCTGCGTGCGATAAGCTGTCTACCAGCTTTAGTTGCCATTCTGGATCTGAAACCATGTCTTCTTTTTCTTACTAAATTGCTAGGTTGATAAGTTCTTTTCATAAATATTTAAAGGTATATATTTTAATTGCAGTCTGTTGTACAGGTAAATTATGGGTAAAAATTTGAAAATATTTTTGGGAGTTTCTTATTTATTAATATTGTTTTTTTTCCTATATTTTATTTTCATATCTATTGAGATTAACAGACTTAATGATTTCGCTTACTATAAAGAAATTCAATCAAATTTAGAAGCTTATATAAGTAACAATATTCTCATAAATGCAATTTACTTTTTTGTATTTGCCATATTTTGGGTAACATTGCTAGGTTTTGGGTCACCTATTTTAATTATCTCAGGAATATTATTTGGACAAGTCATTGGCACATTAATTTCAGTGATCTCAATTTCAATAGGAGCTTTATTATTATATTCTATTGGTAATTTCTTTTTTAGAGATCTAATTAAATCTATTTTAGAAAAAAAATTTATTAAATATATTCAATTATTTCAAAAAAATGAATTCTTCTATTTTTTTATATATAGGTTTGTAGGTGGACTTGGAGTTCCATTTGGATTGCAAAATTTAATTCCAATTTTATTTGGAATGAAAAAGTTAAATTACTTTTTAGCCAGTTTTTTTGGATTTATACCTGGGTTTTTTATAATTAATACAATTGGGGCTGGATTAAATACTTATATTTCCCAAGCAGATAATTTCAGTACTCTTGATTTCATTTTTACTCCAGAGATTTATTTACCAATTCTCATGTTTTCTGTTTTAATGCTTTTTTCGATAATTTTAAAAAAAAAATTTTTTAATGATACAAATTAATAAAAACATTTTATCAGAAGATTTAAGTCCATATCTTAAACAACATAAAGATAACCCGGTTCATTGGCAAACTTGGTCTAAAGATTGTATAGAATTTGCAAAAAAGAATAAAAAACCAATTTTATTAAGTATTGGTTATGCTAGCTGTCATTGGTGCCACGTTATGGCTCATGAAAGTTTTGAGGATATTGAAACTGCTAAGTTAATGAACGAATTATTTGTAAATGTTAAAGTTGATAGGGAGGAAAGGCCTGATTTAGATTTTATTTTTCAAAGTTCATTTCAATTATTTAATCAAACAGGAGGCGGTTGGCCTTTAACCATGTTTTTAGATGAAAATGGAGTTCCTTTTATGGGTGGCACTTACTTTCCAAAAGAGCCAAGACATGGTTTGCCTTCCTTTAGAGAAATTCTTCAAAAAGTTTCAGATACCTATAAAGAACAAAGAGAAAATATAATAAAACAAAAAAGCTTAATAATTAAAAATTTAGATTTAAAAAAAAATGCCGTTTTAAGTCAAGAACTCGAACCTATTATTGAAATATCTTTGAATAATTTAGATACAGTAAAAGGCGGTTACAAAGGTGCACCAAAATTTCCTACGTTTAATTTATATGAAACTCTTCTTTATTTTTATAATAAATCAAGAGATAAAAAATACTTTGAGCCGGTAGAACTTATAATAAAACAACTTTGCTCAAAAGGAATTTATGATCATGTTGATGGAGGTATTGCACGATATACAGTGGATGAAGATTGGATAGTTCCACATTTTGAGAAAATGTTATACGATAATTCACAATTTGTTTTACTATTATCAAAGTATTGTAAAATAAAATCGGAAGTTTATTTCAAAGAAAAATTAGAGCAAACAATTGAGTTCCTAATAAATAACTTCAGAAATAACGAAGGCTTTTTAGGCTCAGCTTATGATGCAGATAGCGATGGAGAAGAGGGTAAATATTATGTTTTCTCGTATCATGAAATTAAAGAAATAGAGAATATTGATAGGTATTTTGAAATCAAACCCGAGGGAAATTGGGAGAATAAAATTATATTAGTAGAAAAAGAAAAGCCAAATAAAACCATCTTAAAAAAACTTTCAGAAATAAGAATGAAACGAAATAAACCATTTTTTGATGATAAGACACAATTAGATTTAAACTCTTTAATGGTAAGCGCTTTAGTTGCTGCTAATGAAATATTACCTGAAAAAAAATATTTGAAGTTAGCAGAAGAGCTTTTTTCCAAAATTGAAAAAAAATATTTAGAAAATAAAATTTTTCATAGCTATTCCGAAAATATAGTCTTTATTGAAGACTACGCTTTTCTTGTAAGTTCACTCATTGATCTTTCTGATAAAACTATGAATTTTAAATACAAAGATTTAGCCAAAAAATTTTCACATGAAGCAATTAATAAATTCTATTTAAATGATAAAAATATTTTTCAGAAAAATCCTATTACAAATTGCGATGTTTTTTTTAAACCTATTGATATTGGTGATAATACTATTCCCAATGGAAATGCAATTATGCTCATTAATTTTGTAAGACTTGGTATGATGGAAGAAGCAAAAAAACTATCAGAAAGTTTAAATGGATATTTGAATATTTATAAAAACCACATGATGACCTCTTTAAGGGCTATTGATTTTTTTAATAACATAAAAGACGGAAAAAATTGCAACGAACAAGGTTGTAAAATTGATGTTTAAAAACGTAAATTGGATAGTTTGGCTGGTCCTTATAATTTTATGGAACTATGGTTTCCCACAAGCTACACCATTTCAAGATGTAGCAGTTGCCGTAATTTTGTCGATTTTGTTTATAATTATTGAATTGCTACAATCAAGATACTTGAAAAAAAGTAGTTCAAGAAGTAAATTCGATAAATAATGAAGGAGCGCTTAATATGGGAATTCACTATGATTACAAATCGACACGTGGTGATAAAGCTATGAAAAAAGAAGCAAAAAGAAAAGCACGTATTGAGCAGAGAAGAGCTAGGCGATCAAGCACAAATCCCAAAGGTTCAGAGCACGACACAATGCACGACATTAATAAGCCTATTACGCTTGAGGATTTAACAAATCCAGACAAAAATTAATATTTTAATGAAATCTTTTGCTAAGAAAGATTTATTATTGAAAAAACGTGAGGCTGCATTAAAAAAAAATTTAAAAAAAAGAAAAAATTATAAATTATTAACCAAACAAAAAAATGCCAGTACTTTCAGACAAGTGGATTAAAAAAATAGCTCAAACTAAAGGCATGATCAAACCTTTTGTTAGCAAACAAGTTAGGAGAGGAAAAATTTCTTTCGGGTTATCTTCTTATGGATATGATGCGAGAGTTTCTAATGAATTTAAAATATTCACAAATGTAAATTCTGGCATAGTAGATCCAAAAGTATTTAAAAAAGATAGTTTTGTTACAAAAAAAAGTAAGGAGTGTATTATTCCTCCAAATTCTTTTGCATTAGCAAGAACAATTGAATATTTTAAAATTCCTGAAAATGTAATGGTAATCTGCTTGGGTAAATCAACGTATGCTAGGTGTGGTATAATTGTAAATGTTACTCCTCTCGAACCTGGGTGGGAGGGGCACGTTACTTTAGAATTTTCAAATACAACTCCTCTTCCTGCAAAAATTTATGCAAATGAGGGGGTAGCACAATTTGTTTTTTTAAAAGGGAATGAAAAACCTGATGTTTCTTACGCAAAAAGAAAAGGAAAATACATGAAACAAAAAGGTGTCACACTTCCAAAAGTTTAATTTCTTTAATGCAAAAGCTTATTATCAAAGGAAGAAGACAATTAATTGGAAAAATTTCTATTTCTGGATCTAAAAATGCAACACTACCAATTTTAGCAGCTTCTATTCTTTCAAATCAGACAATAATTAAAAACGTTCCATTAGTAAAAGACATATTTACTATGGTTGAACTATTAAATTTTATTGGACTAAAAACAAAAATAATAGGAAAAAAAAATACAATTGAAATAAAAAATAAAGAGAAAAATATTAAAACCTTAGCACCGTATAAGCTTGTAAAAACGATGAGAGCAGGAGTTTTAGTCCTAGGATCTTTATTGACAAAGTATGGAAAAGCAAAAGTTTCTTTGCCTGGCGGATGTGCCATCGGAACGAGGCCAGTAGATTTACATTTATTTGCCTTAAAAAAATTAGGTGCAAAAATTAAAATTAAAGATGGCTATATATTTGCCGAAGCAAAAAAAGGTCTTAAGGGAGCAAGAATAAAATTTCCCTCAGTTTCTGTAGGAGCAACTGAAAATGCTTTATTAGCTGCTTTTAAAGCTAAAGGAAGAACTACATTAAAAAATTGTGCAGTGGAACCAGAGATAAAAGATCTGATAAAATTTCTAAAAAAATTAGGAGCAAGTATTAATTTAAAAGGAAGAACAATATCTATCTTGAAAAGTAAATTCAAAAGTTCAAAAATTGTTCACCAGGTAATTTTTGATAGAATAGAGCTCGGCACTTACATGATAGCAAGTGCTTTATTAGCTAAAAAAAAATTAATAATTGATAAAATTGATCCTAAAGTTGTAAAGAGTGAAATAGACGTTTTAAAAAAAATAGGTGTAAGAATAATACAAAAAAAAAAATCAATAATTATTAATAAAGCCAAAAAATTAAAAAAAATAAATATTATAACGAAACCTTATCCGGGTTTTCCAACTGACTTACAAGCTCAACTTATGGTACTTCTCACTCAAGCAAATGGCATATCTAAAATAAAAGAGAATATTTTTGAAAATAGATTTATGCACGTGCCAGAATTAAAAAGGATGGGCGCACAAATAGAAATAAAAGATAAAACCGCAATAATACGTGGACCCACAAAATTAACTGGCGCTGAAGTAATGGCCACTGACCTTAGAGCATCAGTGAGTTTAGTATTAGCTGGACTGATTGCAGAAAATAGAACGATAGTTAATAGAATTTATCATCTTGACCGAGGTTATGAGTATTTAGAGAATAAATTGAAAAATTGCAAAGCAGAAATAAAGAGAGTTTAAATGGAACCCAAAAATTTAAAACTAATTGCTAGGACAGAGGAGGATTTAAGAGTAGTTTCTGCCCATCTTCAGGACTCAATAGCTATCATTTCAGACATAGCAAATTTACAAAAAAATAAAATTTTTCTTATGCAGCTAAACAGATTTATGTGGGAAGATGTGGAAAAAGGAGTATTTAGAAAAAATAAACGTATAAGAACCGTATTAAAATTTGAAAATGTTTTAAATGTATACTCAAAAAACATCAATCAACAAAAAAAAGATAAATTTTTGGATTTTCTAGCTATTGAAACAAGTATGACGCCTGATAATAACTATGAAATGAAAATAATTTTTGCGGGCGACTCTATTATAAGGGTTATTTCTGAAGTAATCGAAGTCACTTTAGATGACCAAGGCGAAGCTTGGGATACAAAAAATAAACCGAAACATAAAACTATATAATGTTAAAAATTTTTAAATTTAACCAAAATAATTCTTTAAAGAAATTAGAAATATTCCTAGACAAAAGAAAATCTATTCAAAAGGGCAAATCATCAATTGTAAAAAAAATTATCAATAATGTTAAAAAGAGTGGTGATAAAGCAGTCTTGAATTATGAAAAAAAATTTTCAAAAGTAAAAACAAAATCTAAAAAAATATATTTTTCAAATAAAGAACTTAATAAAATTTCAAAAAAAACAGACAAAAAAATTAAACAAGCCATTAATCTAGCATTTACTAGAATTAAAAGATTTCATTCAAAACAAAAATTTTCATCTTTTAAATTAAAAGATAAATATAAAAATCAACTTTCATACAAATATTCTGCTATAGACAAAGTTGGTGTATATGTTCCTGGAGGTACGGCAAGTTATCCAAGTACAGTTTTAATGAATTGTATTCCAGCGTTAGTGGCAGGTGTAAAAAATTTATATCTTACCACTCCTTCACTAGATTCAAAAATAAATCCAGCTGTAGTTTATGCTGCAAAAAAATGTGGAGTTAAAAAAATTTATAAGACTGGTGGTGCCCACACAATTGCAGCTTTAGCTTATGGAACAAAAAAAATAGAAAAAGTTGATAAAATAGTCGGTCCAGGAAATGCATATGTCGCTAGTGCCAAAAAAGAGGTATTTGGGGATGTGGGAATTGATATGGTTGCTGGTCCATCAGAGGTAAGTATAGTAGCTGATAAAACAGCAGATCCCGATCTTGTGGCCGCGGATTTAATTGCTCAAGCAGAACACGATGTCTACGCGCAGTCAATTTTAATATCTAATGATAAGAATTTGATTAATTTAGTAAATAATTCACTAAAAAAACAATTAGAAAAACTCCCAAAAAAGAAAATAGCTTTCAAAAGTTTAAAAAAATTTGGATTAGCTATTCTAGTTAATAACAATAAAAAAATAATTGAAATTATTAACACCATAGCTCCAGAGCATTTAGAAATATGCACTAACAATGATGATAAAATTATAAAAGGTGTTAAGAATGCTGGATCTATATTTATAGGAAAGTATTCGCCAGAGGCGCTTGGAGATTATTTAGCTGGACCAAATCATGTTCTTCCAACCTCAGGTTCAGCAAGATTTTCATCAGGTTTGTCTGTAAATGATTTTTTAAAGCGACACTCGCTAATAAAAATAACAAAAACAGGTATTGAAAGATTAAGCTCATCGGTTATAAATTTAGCAAAGCATGAGAATTTAGTTGGTCATGCCAACTCAGTAAAAATGAGATTAAAAAGGAAAAATTAATTGGCAAAGCAGGAAACTTTAGAATTTAAAGGAAAAGTAACTGAACTGTTACCTAACGCTATGTTTAGAGTAAAGTTAGAAAACAATCATGAAATTTTGGCTCATACAGCTGGAAAACTGAGAAAGAATAGAATAAGAGTTCTTGCTGGAGATAATGTTATGGTTGAAATGACACCATATGATTTAACTAAAGGTAGAATAACTTTTAGATTTTAGGCCTTGTAGCTCAGTAGTAGAGCAGTACCCTGAAAAGGTATGTGTCGTAAGTGCGATTCTTACCAAGGCCACCTTCAAGCGAATAATGCGCATCGAAAAAATACTAAAAATTTGATAGTTTTTTCTATGACAAAAAATATCGGACTAGTTTGGTTAAAGGATGATTTCAGATTTAAAAGAAATCTAGCTTTGATAGAAGCTACTAAAAAACATGATCAAGTAGTTACATTTTTTTTATATAAAAAAAAAAAATTTGATAATCAAGAGGCCCAGAAGTGGTGGATTAGTGAGTCTCTTAAAGAGTTTAAAAAAAGATTAATAAACTACAACATCAATCTTGAGGTAATTGCAATCGACACATATAAATCTTTTTTTGAAAAATTGTTTCAAAAAAAAGGTTTTTCAATTTATTGGAATAAAACCTATGAACCAAATTATCTTAAGCTTGATGAATATCTTAAAACTAATTTTGAAAAAAATCATATAGAATACGATATTTTTAAAGGAAATATTTTAAATGAATTTAATGAGGTAAAAAAAAATGATGGTACTCCATTTAAAGTTTTTACTCCATTTTGGAGAAATGCTGAAAAATATTATATGGAAAAAATTCCTACAAAAGAAAAAAAAATATCAAAATGTATAAAAAAGATAACCTTTTTCAAAAAAACAATGGACGATGAAGAAATTTATCCAAATAAGCAGTGGTTTAAAAAATTTGAAAAATACTGGATACCAAGTGAAGAGAATGCTTCAAAAGAATTAAAAAATTTTATAGCCAAAAGAATTCAAAATTATTCAGACTTAAGAAATTTTCCTTATTTACTCGGAACATCGAAGTTATCTCCATACATCAAACACGGACAACTACATGTTGAGACTATATGGGAGGAATGTAATAAAATTAAGAATAAAGGAGTAAATAAATTTTTAGCTGAAATAGGATGGAGAGAGTTTAACCACTCTTTGATAAATTATTTTCCTTACATGCTTCAAGGAAATTACTCAAAAAAATTTGATAAGTTTCCGTGGGAAAAAAATTCAAAACTTTTATCTGCTTGGAAAAAAGGGTTAACTGGCTATCCCGTGGTTGATGCTGGGATGAGAGAGCTTTATTCGACAGGTTGGATGCATAATAGAGTAAGAATGATAGTTGGATCCTTTCTAGTAAAACACTTATTGATTCATTGGGTTGAAGGTGAAAAGCATTTTAGAAAATGCTTGCTCGACTACAACGAGGCTAATAATATTTCTGGTTGGCAATGGGTTGCAGGTTGTGGCGCTGATGCTGCCCCCTACTTCAGAATTTTCAACCCAATCTTACAAGGTGAAAAATTTGATAAGGACGGTGATTACGTTAAAAAATGGGTTCCAGAATTAAGAAAGGTTCCAAAAAAATTTATTCATAAACCATGGGAGCTAGAAGATAAAAGTATCTTAATTCTAAACAAAGATTACCCCTCACCAGTTGTAAAACATGAGGAGGCGAGGTCTAGAGCGCTTGCTGCATTTAAAAAAATCTAGAGCTATATATTACCGTGACAATGTTTAAATTTTTTCCCAGAACCACAAGGGCATTTATCATTTCTTCCTACTTTTTTATAATCAACTTTTTCCTTGCCCTCAGGCTTATCTTCATTTGATGAAACAACAATATTCAAGTTGAATAATATTTTAATTAAATCACTCTTAATTTTAGAAAGAAGCCCTTCAAAGAGAACAAAAGCCTCTTTTTTAAATTCTGATAGAGGATCTTTTTGACCATATTGTCTCAAGCCGATAACTTGCCTTAATTGCTCTAAATATTGTAGATGAGAACGCCAAGAAAAATCAATTATCTGAAGAAATATTTTTTTTTCAAGAATCTTGTTTTGATCTTCTCCTAAAATCTTTATTCTACTAACTTTTTTATCTTCAAATAAATTCCTTAAATCTTCTATAAATTCTGATTGCTTTTTTGATGCTAATTTAGTTAAGTCCTCATCATTTAGAGCATTTCCAATTAAATTTTTTATTTGAGTAAGGTATTTTTCATCTTTTGATTTTTGATATTCAGAATTGGTAATTTCTAAATCTTTGACTATCTCCTCAAAAAAATCATTTAATATTTCGCTAATGTTGTTCGATTTTAAAATATTTAATCTTTGAGAAAAAATGACTTGTCTTTGATCATTCATTACATCATCAAACTTTATTAATGTTTTTCTTATATCAAAATTTCTCGTTTCAACTTTTTTTTGTGCTCTTTCCATCGCTTTATTTATCCAAGGATGATCAATTGATTCATTTTCCTTTAATCCAAGCTTTTTCAGCATTCCATCAATAGAGTCTCCACCGAATATTCTCATCAATTCATCTTGTAAGCTAATAAAAAATATTGTGGATCCAGGGTCACCTTGTCTTCCAGATCTACCTCTAAGTTGATTATCAATTCTTCTACTCTCGTGTCTTTCTGTGCCAATAATAAAAAGACCTCCTAAATCTTTTACCTTTGTCTCATCTTTCTTTTGCTCATTTAATTTTGTGGTATCAACTTCCTCAATAAATTCTTTATTGCCGCCAAGTTTAATATCAGTGCCCCTTCCAGCCATATTAGTAGCAATGGTAACTGCACCTATTTTACCAGCTTCAGCAATAATTTTTGCTTCTTTCTCATGTTGTTTGGCATTTAGAATGTTATGATCAATATTTCTAATCTTTAAAAAATCAGAAATTTTTTCTGACTTTTCAATACTTGTAGTACCCACTAAGACTGGTTGGCCTCTAGAATTGCATTCAATTATTTTTTTTGTAATTGCATTATATTTCTCTTTTTCAGTTCTAAAAACTTGATCATTAAAATCTTTTCTTAACATTTTTTCATTTGTAGGTATTGCAACTACATTTAATTTATAAATATCATAAAATTCTTCTGACTCGGTCATTGCAGTTCCTGTCATACCCGATAGTTTTTTATAGAGTCTAAAATAATTCTGATAGGTTATTGATGCCAGGGTTTGATTTTCTTCCTGAATTTCCACATTTTCTTTTGCCTCAATGGCCTGATGTAAGCCATCAGAAAATCTCCTTCCACCTAAAACTCTTCCAGTGAATTCATCAATTATTTGTACTTTCCCGTCTTTAATGATGTAATCAGTATCTTTTCTATAAATTAAATTTGCTTTTAAAGCTTGATTTGTATGATGAACAAGATCTAAATTTGATGGATCATAAAAATTATTATTTTTTAAAATATTTTTTTGTAACGCAAGCTTCTCAATTTTATCTACACCTGCATCAGTGAGAATTACATTCTTATTTTTTTCATCCAACTCAAAATCATTTTTTTGTAAATTTTTAATAAATTCATTTGAAGTTGAATAAAGTGTTGTCTTATCCTCTACTTTTCCGGAAATTACTAAAGGTGTACGAGACTCATCTATAAGTATACTATCAACCTCATCAACAATACAAAAATTGTGGCCCCTTTGGACCATGTCATTTATTTCATATTTCATATTATCTCTCAAATAATCAAAACCAAGCTCATTGTTTGTGGCATACGTAATATCGCACGAGTAATTTTTTTTTCTTTCAAGATCTTCTAAATTATTAGTTATACAACCAGTTGATAAGCCCAGATAATTAAAAACTTTTCCCATCCAAGCCGAGTCTCTTAAAGCCAAATAATCATTAACTGTAACAATATGAACACCCTTTCCAGTAAGTGAATTTAGATACGCAGGCAAGGTCGCGACAAGAGTTTTGCCTTCTCCAGTTTTCATCTCAGCTATTTGCCCATTGTGAAGTATCAGTCCACCAGATAACTGAACATCATAATGACGCTCTCCTAAAGTCCTATAAGCTGCTTCTCTTACCAAAGCAAAAGTCTCTGGAATTATTTCGTTTAATTTTAACGAGCCATTTTGAGCTTTTTTTTTGAAATTCGCTGTTTTCTCTTTAAAATCGCTTTCAGATAAAGATTTAATTTCTTTCTCTTTATTATTAATTGCTAAAACGATATTTTGGACTCTATCTAATTCTTGTTGATTAGAGCTTTTAAATATTTTACTAAAAGTTCTTGTAAATAAATTCATTATAATTCTATATATGCATATATAATTTATATTAAATAGTAATTATGACAATAAACATTAAAAATTTTCTTAAAGATAAAACAAAATTATCAAAAATGGGAGAGTTTCAGAATTTAAAGCAAATTGATGGATTGGAAATGTCATCAATATCTGCTGATTTGTATGGTGACGGAAGAGACGATTTAGCTTTGTTTTATTTTAGCAAAGGAGCCAATTATGCAAGTTTAACCACAACTAATAGTATAACATCTGAATTTATTCCGTGGAATAATAATTCTCATAAAAAAATAATAAAAGGTTTATTAGTAAACACAAAAAATGCAAATACTTTTACCGGAAAACAAGGAAAAGAGGGCATTGATATTTTGGCAAAAAACTTATCAAGAATATTGACTTTAAAAGAGTCTAAATCAAAAAAAGGTACAAATGAAACTGTAAAAATAAAAGATTTAATTTTTGCATCTACGGGAGTAATTGGAGAAGAATTTCCAACCGATAAGATTAAAGATAGATTGCAAGAACTAGCTGAGAGACTAAGAGGTGAACACAATAAAATGTATTGGTTGAAAGTTGCATCAGCTATAATGACTACAGATACTAAACCTAAAATAGCTTCAGAAGAGATAATTGTAGGTGATGAGTTAATAAGAATTTGTGGAATAGCAAAAGGATCAGGAATGATTGCTCCTAACTTAGCAACAATGCTCTCATTTATTTTTACAAATGTAGATATCAATTCCAATTTATTAAAAACTCTTCTAAAAAGATCGGTAGCCAATTCGTTTAATGCAATTACTGTTGACAGCGACCAATCTACTAACGATATGGTTTCAATTTTTTCAACCAGATCGTTAAAAGTTGGCCATAACTTATCTTTAAACGATAAACTGATACAAAAATTTGAGATAGCGCTTAAAAAATTGTGTTTAAATTTAGCAAAACAAATAGTAGTTGATGGCGAAGGAGCGAAGAAATTTATAACTATAAACGTTATTAATGCAAAATCTTTAGGCAGTGCAAAAAATATTGCCTTTTCGATTGCCAATTCACCTCTTTTCAAAACAGCAATTGCGGGCGAAGACCCTAATTGGGGTAGAATAGCAATGGGAATAGGTAAATCTGGTGAATTAATTGATCAGAAAAAACTTAAAATAAAAATTGGAAATTTTATAGTTGCTGAAAATGGAAAAATTTCGGAAAATTACGATGAAAAAAAACTCAAAGAATATATGGAATGGGATTCAATTGAAATTGAAGTCAACTTAAAATTAGGCAATGACGCATTCAAGTGTTTTACTTGTGATTTTACACATGATTATATAGATATAAATGCTGACTATAGAAATTGAATGATAAAATACAATCTTATTTGCGAAAGAGAACATGAGTTTGAAAGTTGGTTTTCAAATTCACATGAATTTGAAAATCTTAAAAAAAAAAGATTACTGGAATGTATATATTGTTCTTCTAAAAAGATTAAAAAATCAATAATGTCTCCAATGATCTCAAATTTATATAATTTAGAAACTTCTCAAAATAAACTTGAAAAGGTTCTTTTAAAAGAAAAACAAAAGTTGCAACAAATAAGAAAGTATATAGAAAAAAATTATGAGTTTGTTGGGAAAAATTTCAGTAAAAAAGTTCGAGAAATCTACTTCGATAAAAATAGTAAAAAAACTATTTATGGCACAACAACACAAAAAGAAAGAGAAGAATTAGCTGAGGAGGGAATAGATTTATTATCTATTCCATGGGTAGATAAAGATAACTAAATCTTTGAACTGCAAATAATATAGTTTACTGATAAATTATCAGACTTTTTCCATTTATTATTAAAAGGGTTAAAAACCAAGCCTTTTACTTCAATTGTTTTAAAATTTTCAGTCGAGAGTTTCTCCTCTAACTCCTCTGGTCTTATAAACTTGTTCCAGTCGTGTGTCCCGATTGGAAGCCATCTTAAAATATATTCTGCACCAATAATTGCTTTAATATATGAAGTGATCGTTCGGTTTAATGTTGCGGTGAACATTAGCCCATTTTTTTTTAGCAATTTACTACAAGAATTTATATATAGCTGAACATCTTCTACATGCTCGATTATTTCTAAATTTAAGATAATATCAAATTCTTCTTTTTCTTTTAACATTTCTGGAGAGCAATTAAGATAATTTATTTCCAAATTATTTTGCTTTGAGTGAATTTTAGCTACTTTTATATTTTTTTCAGATGCATCAATACCTGTAACTTTTGCACCCAGTCTTGCCATAGGCTCACTAATTAAACCACCTCCACAACCAATGTCTAGTATTCTTAATTTTTTTAAAGGATTTATTTGTTTGTCAGAGATTTCAAAATATTTTCTTATCATTTGAGTGATGTATTCAATTCTAACTGGATTAAACATGTGTAAAGGTTTAAATTTACCTTTTACATCCCACCACTCGTTGGCCAAATTTGAAAACTTTTGAATTTCTTCTTTATTTATAGTAGTCATACTATTAAATTATTAAAATTAATTACATTATAATCTTTTTTTTATAATATAAAAACTCTGCAAATGGTTAAAAAAGTATTAAAGTTCGGTGGCACTTCAGTTGGATCGATAGATAGAGTCCAACATGTCGCAAAAATTATAGAAAAAGAGTATAAAAACGGCAATCAACTTATTGTTGTTGTATCAGCTATGTCTGGCAAAACTAACGAACTATTGAATTTATCAAAGAATATTTCTGATGATTTTAATAAAAGGGAACTAGATGTACTGTTGTCGTCTGGGGAACAAGTTACCTCAGCTCTTTTAGCTGGTGCATTAATTGATCTTGATGTTAAAGCAAAGTCTTATTTAAATTGGCAAATCCCAATTCTCACAGAGGGAGAACACACAAACGCAAGAATAATAAATATTCACACGAATGCAATTAATGAATATTTATCAAAAAAAGGAGTTGCTATTATTCCTGGATTTCAAGGAATTTCAAGTAACGGAGATATAACTACAATCGGCAGGGGTGGATCCGATGCATCTGCGGTAGCAATCGCAAAAATTTTTAATACAGATTTTTGTGAAATATATACAGATGTGGATGGAGTGTTTTCAACAGATCCTAATAAAATTCCGCTAGCAAAAAAAATAGAAAAAATTTCGTATGACGAAATGTTAGAACTATCTTCCCTTGGTGCAAAAGTCATGCAATCATCTGCAGTGCAAACCGCAATGATTTACAATATTCCATTAGAGGTAAAATCTACATTTACCAATAGAAGCGGAACAAAAATATTTGGGAATGATAGTATTGATTATACAAAAAGCGTTACAGGTGTGGCATATTCAAAAGATGATGCTAAGATTACTTTAATCGGGGTAGAGGACAAACCAGGTGTTGCAGCGAATATTTTTGAGCCATTAAATAAATCTCAAGTAAACGTTGATATGGTAATTCAAAATATTTCATCAGACGCAAGAACTACTGATGTAACCTTTACAATTAAAAGAGAAGACCTTTTGAAAACTAAAAGTATTTTTAAAGAAAATAAAAATATAAATTTTGAAAAAATTACCTTTAATGATAAAGTTGCAAAGTTATCTATAGTAGGCGCAGGTATGGTTTCTACACCAGGTATTACTTACAAAATGTTTAGAGCTTTAGCTGATGAAAAAATTAATATTTTAGCGATATCTACTTCAGAAATAAAGCTATCTGTAATTATTGATGAAGAAAATGTCTTAAATGCAGTAAAAAAATTACATACTGTTTTTGATTTAGATTAAAATGGAAATAAGACCTCATAGAATTATAAAAAGAAAAAAAACCAAAGTAATAAGTGTTGGAAAAATTAAAGTTGGCGGGGATTCACCAATAAGCGTCCAATCAATGACTAACACTTTGACAACAGATGTAAAACAAACAATAAATCAGATACATGCATTGGAGGAGGCTGGTGCAGATATTGTAAGAGTGTCTTGTCCAGATCAAGCTTCTACTTTGGCATTAAAAAAAATAATTAAGGAAGTAAAAGCCCCTATAGTAGCAGATATACATTTTCATTATAAAAGAGCTATTGAAGCTGCAGAGATGGGAGCGGGTTGTATAAGAATTAATCCAGGAAATATTGGAAATCGAGAGAGAATAATTGAAGTTATTAAGGCTGCCAAAGATAACAACTGCTCAATAAGAATAGGGGTTAATGCAGGGTCTTTAGATAAAAATTTACTAGAAAAGTACAAAGAACCTTGTCCGGAGGCACTTGTTGAAAGTGCAAATTATAATATCAAACTGTTTGAAGATAATGATTTTTTTCAATTTCAAAATAAGTGTAAAATCATCAGATATTTTTTTAACTGTAAAAGCTTACAAAAAACTTTCAGAGTTATGTGATTATCCGTTACACCTTGGAGTAACAGAGGCTGGAGGATTATTCACAGGTAGCATAAAATCCTCAATTGGAATAGGTCAACTTTTAATGAGTGGCATTGGAGACACAATAAGAGTATCTCTCTCATCTGACCCAGTTGACGAAATCAAGGCGGGTTTTGAAATTCTCAAATCTTTAGGTATACGTTCAAGAGGTGTAAATATAATATCTTGCCCCTCATGTGCTAGACAAGCTTTCCCAGTGATAGAGACAGTTAAAGAATTAGAAAAAAAATTAGCTCATATAAAAAAACCAATTAACTTATCTATAATCGGATGTGTTGTTAACGGACCTGGCGAAGCGGCTCAAACAGAGATAGGTTTAACTGGAGGAGGACAAGATAGTAATTTACTATATCTTAAAGGTTTGCCACATACAAAAGTTCCCAACTCAAAAATTATTGATAAGATAGTTGAGCTTGTAGAGAATAGAGTGAAAGAGAAAAAATAATTTATGTTGCCTCTACAAAAAGTTAAAGAAATTGTTTCCAAATATGATAATTTAGAAACAGAACTCTCTTCAGGAAATTTAGATCCGAAATTGTTTGTTACCAAATCAAAAGAGTATGCTAATCTAGGAAACATTATTTCTACTGCAAAAGAATACATCAATTTTGATAATGAAAAAAAAGATCTAGAGCTTATTCTACAGGATAAATCATCAGACACAGAAATTATCGAAATGGCAAAAAAAGATTTAGATGATCTTATTAAAAAAAGAAAAAAAAATGAAAATCAATTGAAAATATTTTTATTACCTAAAGACGAAGATGATGACAAAAATGCTATTGTAGAAATAAGGGCAGGAACTGGTGGTTTAGAGGCTTCACTTTTTTGTTCAGACCTATTTAAGATGTATGAAAAAGTTTGCTCTAAAAAAAAGTGGCAATTAGAAATAATAAATATCTCTAAAAGTGACGCGGGTGGTTTTAAAGAAGTAATTTTTTTGGTTAACGGAAGTGACATATATTCTTATCTTAAATACGAATCAGGCGTTCATCGTGTACAGAGGATACCTGAAACCGAAACCCAGGGAAGAGTGCACACATCAGCTGCTACGGTAGCAGTGTTACCGGAAGCAGAAGAGGTAGATGTTCAAATAAAAGAATCAGATTTACGAATAGATGTTTTTAGAGCTGGTGGACCTGGAGGGCAATCAGTTAATACAACTGACAGCGCTGTAAGAATTACTCATTTACCAAGCGGAGTTGTAGTAAGTCAACAAGATGAAAAATCTCAACACAAAAATAAAGCAAAAGCATTAAAAATTCTTAGGTCCCGTGTTTATGAAGCTGAGAAAAGAAAAAAAGATATGGAAAGATCAAGTAATAGAAGAAGCCAAATAGGAACCGGAGACAGATCTGAAAGAATAAGAACTTATAACTTTCCTCAAGGTAGAGTAACAGATCATAGAATTAATCTTACATTGCATAAATTAGATGAGTTTTTGAGTGGTGAAATTCATGAAGAGATGAATGAGCAATTACGGCTTAAAGAACAAAACTTGAAACTTGAAAGTCTAAAATAAATATGAATACTGTTGAATTATTAAAGATAGGATCAAAAATACTTAAAGAAAAAAAAATTACGTCTTTCAGCCTAGACTCGGAGATTTTACTATCAAAAATTTTGAGAAAAAAAAGACAAGACTTACTTAGAAATTTAGACAATAATATTCATAAAGAAGATTTCATAAAGTACTCAAATTTAATTTACAGAAGATCAACTAATGAACCAGTCGCATATATCCTTAAAAAGAAAGAATTTTGGAGTAAAATGTTTTATATTACAAAAGATACTTTGATACCAAGACCAGAGACAGAGCTTATGGTAGATAAGTTAATAAAGAAATATCAAAATAAAAAAAATATCTCCATTTTAGATATGGGTACCGGAAGTGGATGCATAATAATAAGCTTATTGAGCGAACTTGAAAACTCTTGTGGAGTTGGTATAGATATTTCTCACAAAGCTCTCAAAATAGCAAAAAAAAATGCTATTAGTAATTGTGTTAGCTCTAAAATTAAGTTTTTAAATATCTCATTTTCTAAATATTTCAACAAAAAGCATGACTTAATTGTTTCAAATCCACCATATATTAGTACAAGAGAATTTCAGTGTCTAAGTGAGGATATTAAGAAATTTGAACCCAGAATTGCCTTAGATGGAGGAAATGATGGGCTTGACCTTATAAAAAAAGTTATCTACAAAACAAGAGAAATCTTAAAAATAAATGGAACTCTTGCCTTAGAAATAGGGAATAAACAATTTAGAGAAGTTTCGAAAATATTAATTAATAACAATTTTAAAATTGAATTTAGGATCAACGATTATGGGGATAACACAAGATGCATAATTGCAAAGAAATTGAAATAATAAATGACCTTAAATAACCGTAGAAGAAATTTTAGACCGAGATCTCAAAAAAATAATTTTAGAAGAAGATCTAACACAATAAGCACTAACAATGCTTCAAGTCTAACTAGTAATGGGAATATCAATTTCAATAGAAACGGATCTCAGAATAATTTACATGCCGTAGAAAAGGCTATGCAGAAGTTTCAACAATTAGCAAAAGATGCACAAAGCAACGGTGATCCAATTCTAGCTCAGAATTATTTTCAACATGCCGATCACTACCTGAGAAGATTCAACGAACTGAGTCAAAAAAGAGAAGTTGCACAAGATCAATCGCAAAATTTAGATAAAGATAGGATGTCAACAACAAACTAGTTTTTATCTAAGCTCAGATAGCCTAAGATCAATTTTAATTCTTTTTAGCTCGAATTCTTTTCTTGACTCACCTTTAAGTTTTTTTCCTGAAGGAAGTTTAAGTTTTTGTGAATTTACTTTTTTTCCATTTACTATAACTTCATAATGCAAATGTGGACCAGTAGACATTCCTGTAGATCCTACATAACCAATTATTTGTCCTTGTTTTACCTTTCTGCCTTCTTTCACCCCTTTTGCAAAAGATTTCATATGAGCATAGATTGTTTCATATGTAGAATTATGTCTAATCTTTACACAGTTACCTCCCCCTCCACACCATCTAGCTCTCGTAACTGTACCTGATCCAGATGCCATTATCGGTGTTCCACTCGGTGCAGCAAAGTCAGTGCCTCTGTGCATCTTATTGTATCCCAGAATAGGATGTTTTCTCATTCCAAATGAAGATGATAGTCTTGCTCCATTTATTGGAGTCTTCATCAAAGATTTTGTGATACTCTGTCCTTTAATATCAAAAAAATCATCATTGTTTTTATCTTTAAAATTATAAAGATTTATTTCTTCTCCATTAACAAACATTGAAGCATAAATTATTTTTCCTGTATCTCTAACTTTTTCATTATCGTCTTCAAATCTTTCATACAATAACTCAAACCAATCCCCTTTTCTAATATCTCTTTGAAAATCTACCTCAAAACCAAATATCCTTGCGAACTCAATAATTATGTTCGGCTCTATACCTGAATTTATGGCAGAGCTATATAAA
>JAOINI010000020.1 GCA_028139285.1 Candidatus Pelagibacter sp.
ACTTGAGTGCTTGAGTGATAAAGATATTTATGCAATGAAATTAGCTTTAAAATATCAAATTAATTATTATGCAATATCATTTGTAAATAGTTATAAAGATATTTTGGCTGTAAAAAAAATTATTGGAAAAAAAAATAAAATAATTTCTAAAATTGAAACTTTACAAGCGATAAAAGATATCAAAAAAATTTCTAATTCGTCCGATGCGCTTTTAATCGATAGAGGTGATTTATCAAGATATATTCCAATTGAAAAAATACCTTTAGCTCAGGAGCAAATAATAAGATATTCAAAAAAAATTAACATACCAGTTTATGTAGCTACAAATCTATTAGAGACAATGATCAAAAAAAACTTACCGTCTAGAGCAGAAAGCAATGATATATACTCAAGTTTAGAAAAAGGGGCTAAAGGTTTAGTTATGGCGGCAGAGACTGCAATTGGAAATTATCCTGTAGAATGTGTAAAATTTCTTAAAAGATGTATATTTGTATTTAAAAGTAAAAAAAAATTCTTGTGGTTCCGCAAAATATTTTCACTAATTTATTTTTTTTTAAGAAAATATTTTTTTCAACATTTGTTACTCTTACCTGAGCTCCCTCTGTATCTATACAAATATTTTTAATTTTGTTTTTTTTTAAATACTTTATTTTGTTTTCAATCTCGTTTTCCGGAGTATGTGAAAGGTTTATTCTAAAAATATCTACGCCCTCTTTTTTTAATTTATTAAGAATTTTTTTTTTATAAGAAGAAGGTCCTAACGTACAAATGATTTTCGTTTTCATAGGATAATAAATTTAAAAACAATATGGAGTTATATAATCAATTTATATTACTGTAGTAAAAATTTTTTTCAGTGCATAAATCAAGCCAATTGAGCTATTAGTACTGGTCAGCTACACGCGTTGCCGCGCTTCCACATCCAGCCTATCAACGTAGTGGTCTACTACGGCTCTATAGGAAGAACTAGTTTTGAGGTGGGTTTCCCACTTAGATGCTTTCAGCGGTTATCCCGTCCATACTTAGCTACCCGGCACTGCAGCTGGCGCTACAACCGGTCCACCAGTGGTATGTTCATCCCGGTCCTCTCGTACTAGGGACAAATCCTCTCAATTCTTCTACACCCATGGCAGATAGGGACCGAACTGTCTCACGACGTTCTGAACCCAGCTCACGTACCACTTTAATTGGCGAACAGCCAAACCCTTGGGACCTGCTCCAGCCCCAGGATGTGATGAGCCGACATCGAGGTGCCAAACACCCTCGTCGATATGGACTCTTGGAGGGTATCAGCCTGTTATCCCCGGCGTACCTTTTATCCGTTGAGCGATGGCCCTTCCACTCAGAACCACCGGATCACTATGACCGTCTTTCGACTCTGCTCGACTTGTCAGTCTCGCAGTCAGGCAGGCTTATGCCATTGCACTCTACGAACGATTTCTGACCGTTCTGAGCCTACCTTCGCACGCCTCCGTTACTTTTTGGGAGGCGACCGCCCCAGTCAAACTACCCACCATACAATGTCTTGCAGCCGGATTACGGCATGCAGTTAGATGTCAAGAATAATAAGAGAGGTATTTCACTGGTGACTCCACTTTAGCTGACGCCAAAGTATCAAAGTCTCCCTCCTATGCTAAACATATCATTCCTAACACCAATATAAAGTTGTAGTAAAGGTGCACGGGGTCTTTCCGTCTAACCACGGGAACTCCGCATCTTCACGGAGAATTCAATTTCACTGAGTTGATGTTGGAGACAGCGGAGATATCGTTACGCCATTCATGCAGGTCGGAACTTACCCGACAAGGAATTTCGCTACCTTAGGACCGTTATAGTTACGGCCGCCGTTCACTGGGGCTTCAGAAATTAGCTTGCACTAATCGCATTAACCTTCCAGCACCGGGCAGGCGTCAGACCCTATACATCCACTTACGTGTTAGCAGAGCCCTGTGTTTTTGATAAACAGTCGCATCTCCCTAGCTTGTGCCACCCACTTTAAGTTGCCTTATAATGGGTCCTCCTTCTTCCGAAGTTACGGAGGCATTTTGCCGAGTTCCTTCAACATCATTCTCTCAAGCGCCTAATTATACTCTAATAATCCACCTGTGTCGGTTTCGGGTACGGTCTAATGATGGAGCTATTTCCTGGGACTTCTTCACAGCTAACTCAATCCATTAAGAGTTAACAATTTATGAAATCCGTCACTTCCATCTGGTCAAGGAATATTAACCTTGTTTCCATCGACTACGGCTCTCGCCCTCGTCTTAGGGACCGACTAACCCTGCGCGGATTAACCTTGCGCAGGAACCCTTGGATTTTCGGCGACAGAGTTTTTCACTCTGTTAATCGTTACTTATGTCAGCATTCGCACTTCTGATACCTCCAGAATCCCTCACGGGTATTCCTTTACAGGCTTACAGAACGTTCCGCTACCAGATATAATTTCCGAAGAAATTATAAATCCACAGATTCGGTACATGATTTGAGCCCCGTTACATCTTTGGCGCAGAAACTCTATTAGACCGGTGAGCTGTTACGCTATCTTTAAAGGATGGCTGCTTCTAAGCCAACCTCCCGGCTGTTTAGGAATCTCCACATCCTTTCACACTTAATCATGATTTAGGGACCTTATCTGGTGATCTGGGCTTTTTCCCTTTCGACCATGGACCTTAGCACCCACAGTCTGTCTGCTGAGGTAAAATGTTCGGCATTCGGAGTTTTATGAGGGTTGGTAAAGATTTCTCTCCCCTAGCCCCTTTAGTGCTCTACCTCCAAACATTAATTTACTCAACGCACTACCTAAATAGTTTTCGCGGAAAACCAGCTATCTACGAATTTGGTTGGCCTTTCACCCCTTACCACAAGTCATCCAAAGACTTTTCAACGTCAACTGGTTCGGTCCTCCGGCAAGTGTTACCCTGCTTTCAACCTGCTCATGGTAAGCTCATTCGTTTTCGGGTCTAATTCATACAACTAACGCCCATTTAAGACTTGCTTTCGCTACGCCTACACCTTACGGCTTAAGCTTGCTGGACAAATTAAGTCACTGACCCATTATACAAAAGGTACGCCGTCACTCTAAAAAGAGCTTCGACTGTTTGTAGGCATACGGTTTCAGGTTCTATTTCACTCCCCTAATAGGGGTTCTTTTCACCTTTCCCTCACGGTACTAGTTCACTATCGGTCACTGAAGAGTATTTAGGCTTAGAGGGTGGTCCCCCTATATTCAAACAAGATTACACGTGTCCCGCTCTACTCAAGAACAATATTAAGCATTACCCCTACGGGACTATCACCTTCTATGGTTAGTTTTTCCAAACTATTTAGGTTATCTTAAAATTGTTGCTGGCCTAATCCGCTTTCGCTCGCCACTACTCACGGAATCTCAATTGATTTCTTTTCCTCCGGTTACTTAGATGTTTCAGTTCTCCGGGTTAGCTCTTTAAACCTATGAATTCAGTTTAAAGTACCACATAAAGTGGTGGGTTGTCCCATTCGGAAATTTTCGGATCAAAGCCTGCATACAGCTCCCCGAAACTTATCGCAGTATACCACGTCCTTCATCGCCTTTCAGTGCCTAGGCATCCGCCATACGCCCTTAAACGCTTGATTTATGCACAGAAAATAATTTTCTGTATAAATTAAATTTTTAAAAAATATTCATCATTTCGAATATTTTAGATTGTTCATCTATTCGAACAATCGGATATAGATATTGATTGATTGTTCATACTGAGCGAACAATCAAAATTGATATTAATTATTTACAATTTTAAAAAGCTAAAAGTGTTTATGGTGGAGGATAGCGGGATCGAACCGCTGACCTCCTGAATGCAAATCAGGCGCTCTCCCAGCTGAGCTAATCCCCCGTGAAAAATGGTGGGCCGAGGACGACTCGAACGTCCGACCTCACCCTTATCAGGGGTGCGCTCTAACCACCTGAGCTACCGGCCCCTAAGCATTTATGAGACACTTTTGTTGTTCAAGAAGAGAAATGAGGACGGCCACATTAACTTTATTTTTTGAGACCAAAAGAAATTTTTTGGTCTTCCTTAGAAAGGAGGTAATCCAGCCGCAGGTTCCCCTACGGCTACCTTGTTACGACTTCACCCCAGTTGCTGATCGTACCGTAGTCAAAGGTATAAGCTTTGCCTTAAGGTGTAACCAACTTCCATGGTGTGACGGGCGGTGTGTACAAGACCCGGGAACGTATTCACCGCGGCGCGCTGATCCGCGATTACTAGCAATTCCAGCTTCATGCACTCGAGTTACAGAGTACAATCCGAACTGAGACACATTTTAGGGATTAGCTTAGAGTCGCCTCTTTGCTTCCCATTGTAAGTGCCATTGTAGCACGTGTGTAGCCCAACACATAAGGGCCATGAGGACTTGACGTCATCCCCACCTTCCTCCAGCTTATCACTGGCAGTTCTTTTAAAGTGCCCAACTAAATGGTGGCAACTAAAAGTAGGGGTTGCGCTCGTTGCGGGACTTAACCCAACATCTCACGACACGAGCTGACGACAGCCATGCAGCACCTGTGTTTCGTCCAGCCGAACTGAAGAAACTAATCTCTTAGTCTCGCGACGAACATGTCAAGCGTTGGTAAGGTTCTGCGCGTATCTTCGAATTAAACCACATGCTCCACTGCTTGTGCGGGTCCCCGTCAATTCATTTGAGTTTTAACCTTGCGGTCGTACTCCCCAGGCGGAGTGCTTAATGCTTTCGCTGCGACACTGAAAAATATATTTCCAACGTCTAGCACTCATCGTTTACGGCATGGACTACGAGGGTATCTAATCCTCTTCGCTACCCATGCTTTCGCTCCTCAGTGTCAGTGATGACCCAGTAAGTTGCCTTCGCATTTGGTGTTCTTTCTAATATCTACGAATTTCACCTCTACACTAGAAATTCCACTTACCTCTATCACACTCTAGCTAAAAAGTTTTGATGGCAGTTCCAAGGTTGAGCCTTGGGATTTCACCATCAACTTTTTTAACCACCTACGAGCTCTTTAAGCCCAGTAATTCCGAACTACGCTAGGTCCCTTCGTATTACCGCGGCTGCTGGCACGAAGTTAGCCGGACCTTCTTATTCGGGTACAGTCATTTTCTTCCCCGACGAAAGAGTTTTACAACCCAAAGGCCTTCTTCACTCACGCGGCATCGCTGCATCAGGGTTTCCCCCATTGTGCAAGATTCCCCACTGCTGCCTCCCGTAGGAGTCTGGGCCGTGTCTCAGTCCCAATGTGGCTGGTCTTCCTCTAAGAACAGCTATTGATCGTTGCCTTGGTAAGCTTTTACCTTACCAACTAGCTAATCAAGTGCGGGCTCATCTTTCGGCATTAAAACTTTCCCCGTAAGGGCTTATTCGGTATTAGCACAAGTTTCCCCGTGTTATTCCAAACCAAAAGGCAGATTCCCACATTATACTCACCCGTTTGCCACTCAGTATTGCTACTGCGTTCGACTTGCATGTGTTAGGCGTGCCGCCAGCGTACGTTCTGAGCCATGATCAAACTCTCAAGTTTAATAACGGCGCACACTAGCTTTATAACTTTAAGGTAAATTAAAGTTATTTTCGTTAAAGCGTGTACGACAATTTCTTTATTAACCTAGCCGTCCACACTTCTCTTCTTAATTTACAATTTAAAAAAGCTAAGATTTTAACTTATAAAATCTGCACACCTCTGGCGCTATTTTTTATTAAATCTCCTAGAGGTGAGGGCTCGTTTTATTACAATTTACTTATAAGTCAAGGCGTATATTGGCTTAATAAGCAAGGAATTTAAGGGTTTTT
>JAOINI010000021.1 GCA_028139285.1 Candidatus Pelagibacter sp.
GCACAAGGAGGTGTTTTTCCAAAGTGGGTACAGGGTTCCAGAGTTACATACATCTTCGAGTCTTTAAAATTAATATTTTTATTTAATGCATTAAATTCAGCATGAGGTCTACCGCTGATAGACGTTACTCCTGAGCTAATAACAGATTTATTCTTAACGACAATACACCCAACAGAAGGATTAGTTCCCGTTTTACCAATATGACTTTCTGCTAAATTAAATGCTAGATTTGAAAAAAAATTATGATTTATTTTCATTAATATTGCCTACAAAATCCTCAAAATCTTTTGCTTCTTTAAAATTCTTATAAACAGAGGCAAAACGTACATAGGCAACTTTGTCTAATGAAGAAAGACCTTCCATAATAAACTTACCTATAGTTGGTGTAGGTATCTCGCTTTCTCCTAATCCCTCAAGATTTCTTACTATTTTAGAGATAAACTTCTCTATAGTTTCAGAGTCTATTGGCCTTTTTCGAGTTGCTATTCTTATAGACTTTGAAATTTTATCTCTATCAAAAGGTTCTCTTTTACCATTTCCTTTTATCACTGTTAATTCCTGAAATTGAACTCGTTCGAAAGTCGTAAATCTCTCTTTTCTCTCACATCCACATAATCTTCTTCTACGTATAGCTGTGCCGTCTTCCGTTGGTCTAGAATCTACTACTGATGTATCTTTTTCTCTACAAAAAGGACAAAGCATAATTATCTTAACTTTTATATATAGGAAAAGAAGAGCATAGTTTTATAATTTCTTTTTGAACTTCATTTTCGATTTTAGAATTATTTTCTTTGTTCTTACTTAGTCCTTCAATTACTTTAAAAATTAAGTCACCCACTAATTTAAATTCTTCAGCACCAAATCCACGTGTGGTACATGCTGGTGTGCCTAATCTAATTCCAGATGTAATCATTGGACTTTCGCTATCAAAAGGTATTCCGTTTTTATTACAGGTTATATTAGCTCTTCCTAAGGAAGCTTGAGCATCTTTACCTGTTACACCAAAAGACCTTAGATCAATTAACATTAAATGAGTATCAGTTCCTCCAGAAAAAATTTTAAAACCTTTTTCTTTTAGTCTTTCAGAAAGTATTTTAGCATTGTTAATTACATTTTTTGTGTATTCTTTAAAATCTTGCGATAGGGCTTCTTTAAAACATACGGCCTTAGCAGCAATTACATGCATTAGTGGGCCGCCTTGCAATCCAGGAAATATAGCACTATTAAATTTTTTAATTAAGTCTTCTTTATTTGATAATATAATTCCTCCACGAGGTCCTCTTAAAACTTTATGAGTAGTAGAAGTAACTACATCAGCATATTTAGTAGGATTTGGATAAGCGCCCCCAGCTACTAGTCCTGAAAAATGCGCCATGTCAACAAGAAAATATGCACCAACTTTATCACAAATTTCTCTAAACTTTTTAAAATCTATAATTCTAGAATATGCACTTCCGCCTGCTATTATTAGTTTCGGTTTTTTTTCTAATGCAATTTTTTCAACACTATCATAATCAATCAGACCAGTTTTTTCTTCAACTTCATAGTGAAGCGCATTAAACCATTTTCCAGATTGAGCTGGTTTAGCTCCATGCGTTAAATGTCCGCCAGAATTCAAACTCATTGCTAGTGTTGTATCGCCAGGTTTTAGTAAAGCTAAATAAACTGCTCCGTTTGCTTGAGCTCCTGAATGGGGTTGAACGTTTGCAAATTTACAATCAAATAATTTTTTTGCTCTCTCGATTGCTAAGTTTTCAGAAACATCAACATGTTCACAACCTCCGTAATATCTTTTACCTGGATATCCTTCAGCATATTTATTAGTTAAAACTGAACCTTGAGCCTCAAGAACTGCTTTAGAAACAATGTTCTCCGATGCTATCAATTCAATATGATTTTGTTGTCTTGAAAACTCATCTTCAATTGATTTATATAGTTCTTTATCAACTTCTCTTAAATTTAATTTAAAAAAACTATTTAAATATTTATTTAATTTCAAAGCTATTGACATATTTAAATTTTTTTTACCCTTCTTAAATGTCTACCACCTTCAAATTTTGTTCTTAAAAATACCTCAACTAATTTTAAAGATAGTCTTTTTTTTGTTAATCTTGCACCTAAAGCAATTATATTAGCATTATTATGCTGTCTAGACAATCTAGTAGAATTCAAATTATAGCAAACAGCTGCTCTAATTGTTTTGATTTTATTAGCGCTTATAGCCATTCCTGTGCCTGAGCCGCAAACTAGAATACCTACATCACTTTTTTTTAGTTTAATCCTATTTCCGAGTTTTTTTGCGTAATCCGGATAATCTACTGATTTATTAGTGTATGGACCAATATCAAATATAGATACTTTTCTGTTGACTAAATGATTTTTTATATCTTCTTTTAAATTAAAACCCGCATGATCTGAGGCAATACACACAGTTTTAAATATTGAATTTAGTTTTAAATTGCTCATAATACCTAATAGATTACGCTTTAAGTTATTATAATAATATATTTGTCGCATTAAACTAAAAATAATCAGGAATTTTGATGAAAATCATTGGTTCTTTCCCAAAAACAAGGCTTAGAAGATTAAGAAAACATAAATGGTTAAGAAATCTTATTTCTGAGAATAACATTTCTCAGAATGATCTGATTTTGCCTATTTTTGTTAGAGAGGGCAAAAATAAAATAGAGTCCATAAAAACAATGCCCGACGTAAAGAGGTATTCGGTCGATATGTTGCCGTCAATTTTAAAAAAAGTAAAAAGTTTAAAAATACCTATGGTAGCTTTATTTCCCTATACACCTAATAATAAGAAAAACAAACAAGGCTCAGAGGCTTTAAATCCAAATAATTTAATTTGTAGAAGTTTAAAGTTAATAAAAAGTAAATTTCCAGATATTGGGGTAATGTGTGATGTAGCATTAGATCCATATACATCTCATGGTCATGATGGAGTGTTAATAAATAATGAAATTGATAATGATGAAACAATAAAAATATTAGTAAAGCAGGCAATTCTACAAGCTAAATGTGGTTGTGATGTGATCGCACCTTCAGATATGATGGATGGCAGAATTGGTTTAATTAGAAAAGCTTTGGATAAAGAAAAATTTAAAGATGTAAGTATTCTATCTTACGCTGTCAAATATGCTTCGAGTTTTTATGGACCTTTTAGAGAAGCAGTAGGCAGTAAATCAAAATTAAAAAAAGATAAGAAAACATATCAAATGGATTATAGAAATTCATTTGACTCATTTAGAGAAGTGGGGCTTGATCTTAAAGAGGGAGCTGACATGGTGATGGTAAAACCAGGAATGGCATATCTTGATATTATAAGTAAGATAAAAGAGAATTTTAAGATTCCAGTTTTCGCTTATCAAGTATCTGGTGAATATAGTGCAATAAAATTTGCAATCAAAAATGAGATTTTAAATGAAGAATCAATGATTGAAAGTGTAATGGCGTTCAAAAGAGCTGGCGCTTGTGCAATTGTTACTTATTTTGCAATTGAAATTGCTAAAAAAATCAAAAATTCTAATTAAAATAGTTTTCTAACAATATTCTTGATCTAGGAAATATCAAATTATTTGGAATAAAAAATTTATTTTGAATGACGTTTCTTGTAAAATACAATGATTTTTTTATTAACACGTTAGAAATTTCATCTCCAATAGTATGTGAAATAAGAAACTCAGGAACTTCGTAAATAAAATCATCTATCTTAATCT
>JAOINI010000022.1 GCA_028139285.1 Candidatus Pelagibacter sp.
AACTTTCCCAGATCATTGGATGAAGGATAATAGTGGAGTTAATATTTCAAATAAAAACCAGTACTATGATATGTATACATTTCATTACTGGTTATGGAAGAATAAACTTAGAACACTTGATGATAATCGATGGATTCTTTTTTCCACTTATAGAAGATTTTGGAAAAACGTTGAATCTTTTAACGAAAAGGCAAATTTAAAAGATAAGATTATTCAGACACCTCCAAAAGACTGGGAAAATTATGAAACTGTGTTAACCGAACCAACTGATTTAAGTAAAATTAAAGTTTCAAAAATTTTAAAAAAAGGAAAGAGTTTAATAATGAAGGATCCATCAGTTTTATTTATGAAAAGTAAAAGAAATATAAAATTTCATTTCGACTTAATGCATAGAGATGGAAATCTAAATAAAGCATTAGATTTAGTAGATAAAAGAGACAGATCAGATTTCTCAGAGTATTTAAATACCGAGTCATCTGCTAATCTTTGGAACTTATTTTGCTGTAAATCTCCTAAACTCTTAGAGAAATGGTATGAAACTGTATTCGATTGGCTTTTCAAATGCGAAAAAATATTTGGATTTAAAGATTTGAAGGAATATGAAACAGGTAGAATGTATGCATATTTGGCAGAGAGATATTTACCTTTTTGGTTTAAAAAGTACTCTAAAACGAGAACTTGGCCGATATATTTTCATGACACTAATGCACTTTAGAGAACAAGTTTAATTATTTGATTTATCAATAATTTCATATAGAAGTTAAATTATTCAATGAGCGGAAAAAAAATCTTAATAACAGGTGTTGCTGGCTTCCTTGGTTCCCATCTTGCGGAAAAATTAGCTAAAATTGGATATGACATAATTGGTATAGATAATATGATAGGTGGCTATGAAGATAATATTCCTAAAAATATAAAGTTTTACAATATCGATTGTTGTGACTTAAAAGAGGTAAAAAGTATAATGAGGGGAGTTCAAGTTGTATATCATTGTGCAGCTACAGCTCATGAGGGTTTATCTGTTTTTTCACCTTATGAAATAACTAAAAATAATTATCTAGCCTCGATATCAATTTTTACTGCTGCTGTTGATGAGAAAGTTCAAAGAATAATTTATTGCTCATCCATGGCAAGGTACGGTGATCAAAAAACTCCTTTTACAGAGGATATGAAGCCAAAACCAGTTGACCCATATGCTATTTCAAAAGTAGCTGCAGAAGATTGTTTAATAAATTTATGTAACTTAAATGGAATTGAATGGGTTATCGCTGTACCACATAACATCATAGGACCTAGACAAAAATACGACGATCCATTTAGAAATGTAATATCTATAATGTTGAATAGAATGTTACAAGGAAAAGCTCCAGTTATATATGGAGATGGAGAACAAAAAAGATGTTTTTCTTATATTGATGATTGTTTGAACTGTATGATTCCTATGCTTGATCAAAAAAATTTAAACAAACAAATAATAAATATTGGACCAGATGAGGAATTTGTGACAATAAATAAAGTAGCAGAAATATGTACAAATTTAACAGGTGTAAATCTAAAACCTATATATAAAAAAGATAGGCCCAGAGAGGTAAGACATGCTCTATGTTCTTCAGATAAAGCTAGAAAATTTCTTAATTATAAAACTAAAACTTCTCTACATGAAGGTATAAATAAAACTTTTGAGTATATTAAAAAAAGAGGAGTTAGACCTTTTAATTATAATATAGAATTAGAAATTAACAATGAATTAACCCCAACAACTTGGAAAAATAAAGAAATTTAGTGACCTGGAAATTCAATTAAACTTTTTATAAAATAACCTTTATTTTTGAGAAGTTTTTCTCCCGGTAAATCAAATAAATTTATTACAAATATCAACCCAGCCACTTTTCCCCCAGAGATTTCCACAAGTTTTGCAGCAGCTTCTGCAGTTCCACCAGTAGCAATTAAGTCATCAATAATAAGAATTTTTTCACCTTTATTTATAGAGTCTTTGTGAACCTCAATAGTTGCTTTTCCATATTCAAGTTCAAAATCTATTGAGTGAGTTTCTGCCGGGAGCTTATCTTTTTTTCTTAGTAAAATAAAAGGCTTATTTAATAGATAAGAAACTGTAGAAGCGAATACGAATCCTCTAGACTCTATGGCAGCAACTTTATCAAAGTGAATCTGCCTTGAAATTTCGATTATTTTATCATTTGTATATTTAAAAGCCTCTGCATTTTTTATTAAGGTGGTAATATCTCTGAATAAAATTCCTTTTTTTGGATAATCTTGAATTGATCTTATATATTTTTTTAAATCCATATTTCGCTTCAAGTTTTAGCAAAAAAGCATTAATAATTAAATGATGAAAAAAAGAAAGCTCGGGATAATTGGTGGTAGTGGATTATATAATATGGAGGGTTTTGAAAAAGCCAAATGGAAAAAAATCAATACACCTTGGGGAAGACCATCAGATGAAATTTTATTAGCTAATTTAGAAAAAGAGGAAATATGTTTTATTCCAAGACATTCAAGGGGTCATAAAATTAGTCCTTCGAATATTAATTTTAGAGCCAATATAGATGCAATGAAACAGTTAGGAGTTACAGACATAATTTCTGTCTCTGCGGTAGGATCCTTAAAAGAAAATTTAGAACCCGGAAAATTTGTAGTTGTTGATCAATTTATTGATAGAACATTTTCAAGAATAAAAACTTTTTTTAATGAAGATATAGTTGCCCATGTATCGATGGCAAAGCCGACAAGTGAAGGATTATCGAAATGTTGTGAAGCCGCATTAAATAAGTTAAATATTAAAAATCAAGTTGGAGGGACATATGTGGTTATGGAGGGCCCTCAATTCTCTACTTTAGCAGAATCAAATTTATATCGTGAGTGGGGCGCTGATGTAATTGGCATGACCAATATGCCTGAAGCAAAATTAGCTAGAGAAGCAGAAATAAGATATTGCACGGTTGCAATGGTAACAGACTACGATTGTTGGCATCCTGATCATGAAGAAGTTGATGTAAGTGTA
>JAOINI010000023.1 GCA_028139285.1 Candidatus Pelagibacter sp.
GAGGCGCAAAGAGTCTCTTTAGCGAGATCTTTAATGTCCAAACCAGATTTATTACTATTAGATGAGCCTTTTTCTAATATTGATCAAAGCTTAAAAGAAGATATTCAAGTTTCTGTAAAAAAATTATTAAAAAGAATAAACCTGACAACAATAATTGTTACCCATGACTCTTACGAAGCTTTCTCAATGGCGGACAAATGTGGAATAATATTAGATCAGGAATTAAAACAATTCGATGTGCCGTATAATGTTCATCATGAACCGAATTCAATTGATGTTGCTAATTTTTTGAACAAAGGAATATTTATAGACGTTCAAGTAGTTGATAGTGAGTGCGCAGTTCACAGGTTAAGACATGATGAATTAGGCGAGATTAGAGGAAAATTATCTAATAGTTTTCCATCAGGATCTAAAGTTAAACTTCTTTTACAGCCTGAAGACCTAATACACGACGATCAAAGTAAATTAAAACTTGAAGTAGTAGATAGAAAGTTTAGAGGCACAAATTTTATTTATACTTTAAAGACAAAAAAAGGTGAGCATTTACCTGTATTTGTTCATTCTCACCATATACACCAACATGAAAAATTTAGATAATGGAAAATCATAAAAAGAAACAAAATATGCGGAAAAAATTCCGAGAATAAAAGTTAAAAGTACGACAAAAAATAAGACTGTTATAGAATTAAAAATATAATCAATTAAAAAAGTATCTTTTAATACGAAAAAATAATTGCTTGTTTCAGTAAAAAAACTAGAAAAAACGGTAATAATTGGCATAGCTACTACTGCAGCTACAATCAGCGATCCAAAAAACCATATATTATACTTTGTCATTTATGGTTGCTGTTATCATATAAAGTTCTCTGGCTAAAGATGCTTGAGTGTAGAATATAGCTAGCATTTAAAGCCAGAGAAATTGACGTCAAACTTTTAATCTTTTTTAAACATTGAAGATACAATTATTTTCACTTCCTCAATTTTTATTTGAGAAACCTTTCTATTAGATATTTTCTGCTCCATTTTTTTAGCTTCTGACATACAAGGCGAACAACCTGTTTTTAATTTATTCAAGTTAATTTCTTTTTTTATTGTTCGCCTCATATTATTGATAACTACTTCCAACCTGCTGCTGTCATTACTTCTAAAGCATCTGCTTGTCTTTTTCCGTAATTAACAACTTTGGTTTTTAGATCTTGTTTAAAATCTAATCCCATATTTACAACAAGTGGATGAGGAGATACACCTTTTATCATTGGATACTCAAACGTATTATTTACAATATGATTTTGAGCTTCCTCACTTAATAAGAACTCAACTAATTTAATTGCATTTGCTTTGTTAGGTGCTCCTTTAACAAGCCCTGCACCACTAATGTTCATATGAGTTCCTCTTCCGTCTTGATTTGGAAAGAAAGGTTTTACTTTTTTAGCAGCTGCCTGCTGTTCTGGGCCTTTTTTTCCAGAAAGCATTAATGCTAAATAGTAAGTATTAGCTACTGCTATATCTGCTTCTCCTGCAGCTACAGCAAGAATTTGTGCTCTATCGTTACCTTTTGGAGATCTTGCCATATTAGCAACCATACCTTTTGACCAATCTGCTATTTTACCTTTTCCATTATTTTTGATTAATGAAGCTACAAGCGATTGATTGTAGATATTATTAGAAGCTCTAATAACTAATCTACCTTTCCATTTTGGATCAGCTAAGCTCTCATAAGTTAAGCCAGCTAATTCTGCACCACTTACTCTTTCAGGAGCAAAATATACAATTCTTGCTCTTTTCGCTATTCCAGTCCATTTCGATGTTCTGAAATTATTTGGTACAGCTGATTTAATTGCCGCACTTGTAAGACCGCCTTGAAGATTAGCTTCGAAAGCGCCCAATCTTCCAGCATCTGCTGTGATGTAAAGATCTGCTTTGCTATCTGCTCCTTCTTCAATTATTCTTTTTTCTAAAGCACCTGATTTACCTGAAACAACGTTTACTTTAATTCCTGTTTTAGCAGTAAATTTTTCATAAAGTTGAACATCAGAGTCATAATGCCTTGCACTAAATATGTTTACCTCATTAGCAAATAAACTACCTGCAAATGAAAGCAAAAATAAATAAGTGATAATTGTTAGTTTTTTCATTTTCCCCCGTTTTTTGATAATGATTATCATTTACAATAATATGAGAATGATTATCATTTGCAATATTGACGCAGCTTAGAGGTGTATAAATTGTTGATAACTTTATAAAAATGAAGTTAATAGAACTATGCTGCAAATTAATCCTAAAAAATTTAAAAGTATACAAAACAAAACCATTCCTTCTCCTTTAAGACCAAAATTCAGAAATAAAGCTGAAACAAATATTTATTTTTTATCAAAAAGAAAATTTCAAGGAGAAAAAAAAGCTACGTTAATTAAAAATTTAAAATATATTATTTCTATTCTAGTAGTCGTTATTGGCGGTTATTTTTTATCTAATTAATTTTGGCTTTAACTGAACCTAGTTTGTCAATTTTACCCTTATAAATCCCTTTTCCTAAAATTGGCACAACTCCTACTGATGATCCAGTGAAAACATAAAAATCTTTATCATGTTTGATTTTATTTTTCTGAAGTTTTTTTAAAACAAATAATAAAGAATTCATAGGATTTATATAAACAGTATTGGTATTTCCATTTACAGATTGTTTAATCTTCGAATTAGAAATATTCGTTTTTAAATTCTTTACATTATTATTCTTATATTTTTTTCTT
>JAOINI010000024.1 GCA_028139285.1 Candidatus Pelagibacter sp.
TTGATAATTTTTTGGAAGATGAAGATTTCAACGAACTAAGCTCAATTAAACTAAAAGATATTAAAAAAAATGAAATTTTTATACATCATAATAAAATTTCAGGAGAAAAGATAATAGAAAATACTTGCTTAAATAAGAAACTATTAACAAGACTTAATAAAAATTATCATAAAAAAACTTTAAAATTATTAGAGGATTTTAATATAAAAAAAGTAAATTTATATGAATTTTCAGAATTTCATATTATTCAAACAGGTATGGATTATAAATTTCCAATTCACGATGACACCCCAGATAAACTATTAAGTGGTGTAATCTATTTAACACCAAAAAATAATTACGGTACTATCTTTTATGAAAATAAAAAGGGTGACGGAAAAAAAGAAGTTACTTGGAAACAAAATAGAGCAGTTTTTTTTTCTAGAACAGAAAGGAAAACTTGGCATTCGTTTCAAGGAGACGGTATCTCTAATAGAGTAGCTCTTGTCTATAATTTAAAAACCTCAAACATAAAAGGCGTATATGATGCAGAGTCCAGTAATTATTTTCTAGGGAGACTAAGGTATAAAATAAACCCTTATCTGCTAAGGTTTTTTAACTTTACTATATGAAAAAAAATTATTTGAATTTTTTTAAAAACAAACGAGTGTTAGTCACAGGTCATACTGGTTTCAAAGGTTCATGGTTAACTCTGTGGCTTTATTCTTTAGGAGCTAAAGTCATAGGTTTGTCTAAAAATATACCAACAAAACCGTCTTTTTTTGAAGCTACAAAACTAAAAAATAAAATAAAATCGGTGAAATGTGATATTACAAATTACAATTTACTTAAAAAAAAAATCAATCAATATAAACCAGAAGTGATTTTCCATTTGGCTGCTCAAGCCATAGTTAAAGAATCATTCATTTCACCAAAGAACACCTGGAAAACCAACTTAATAGGTACTTTAAATCTTTTAGATATCTTGAAGACCTACAAACTTAATAAAAAAATAGTATCTGTTTTTATTACAAGCGATAAAGTTTACAAAAATTTTGAGACTAATAAAGGTTATAAAGAAGATGATAAACTAGGTGGAGATGATCCTTATAGTGCTAGTAAGTCATCAGCTGATATAGCAATAAGTTCTTATTTTAAATCCTTTCTTATAAAAAATCGAAATATTTCAATATCAATTGCGAGAGCAGGAAATGTGATAGGCGGTGGGGATTGGTCTGATGGAAGATTGATACCAGACTGTATAAAATCTTGGTCTAAAGGAAAGGAGGTAAATATTAGGAATTTAAATTCAACTAGACCGTGGCAGCATGTTTTTGAAGTTTTGAATGGATATCTCATTTTAGCTTATAATCTAGATAAACAAAAAAAATTTAACGGAGCTTCGTTTAATTTTGGACCTAAATTAAGTGATAAAAAAAAAGTAAAAGATGTTTTAGATGAGTGTAAACTAAACTGGAAATCAGCCAAATGGAAAAAAATTTCAAAAAATAAAAATTCTTTTAAAGAAAGTAAACTTTTGCATTTAAATGTAAATAAAACTAATAAATTTTTAAATTGGAAAAATCACTTAAATTTTAAAGACGCAATTAATCTTACTATCAGTTGGTATAAAAATTTTTATGAAAAAAAAATAAATAATTATGATTATTCATTGATTCAAATAAAAAACTACCAAAAAAAAATTTTCAAGAAAAAAGTTTTTATATGAAAGTAATAATTTTAGCTGGAGGACTTGGAACAAGATTATCTGAACTGACAAAAACAATACCTAAACCAATGGTTAAAATAAATGGGCGCCCAATTATTTCTTACATTATCCAGCATTATGAAAAATATGGATTGAAGGATTTTATAATAGCAAGTGGATACAAAGGAAATATACTAAAAAATTTTTTTAAAAAAAAATTCAATAAATTAAATATTAAGGTTGTTGATACTGGAAAAAAAACAATGACAGGTGGAAGAATAAAGAAACTAAAAGAGGCAATATCAGATAAAACATTTTTATTAACTTATGGAGATGGCGTGTGCAATGTAGATTTAAGAAAACTTATAAAATTTCATAATAAAAACAATTTTCTTTGTACACTTACAGCTGTAAGACCGCCTGCAAGATTTGGAGCTCTAAAACTAAAAGGAAAAACAGTCTCTTACTTTAAAGAAAAATCTAAGCTAGATGAGGGTTGGATTAATGGTGGTTTTTTTGTTTGTAGTCCTAAAATTCTAAAGTTTATCAGAGGTGATGATACTTTTTTTGAAAGAGAACCTTTAGAAAAGTTGAGTAAAATTAAAAAATTAGGAGCTTATAAGCATTTTGGGTTTTGGCAATGTATGGACACAATTAGAGATAGAGAACTTCTTGAAAAAAAAATAAAAAAAAATGAGCATTTATAAAAACAGATTAATTAAAAAAATTGTAATAATCGGTTTTGGTTCGATAGGAAAAAAACATTTTTCTATTTTAAGGAAAAAAAACTATATAATTAAAGTTATCACTAATCAGAAAATCAGCAACAAAATTAAATTAAAAAGATCTAAAATCCAAAAATTTAATCCAGATTATATTGTCATAGCTTCAAAAACATCTAAACATTTAAGTGACCTAAAGTATATAGAAAAAAATATTAATAAAAAATTAGTACTTATTGAGAAACCTCTTTACGAAAATTACAAAAAC
>JAOINI010000025.1 GCA_028139285.1 Candidatus Pelagibacter sp.
AAATTTAACAAAAATATATTAAGTTTAGCTTGCGTTTTTGATACTTTTTTGGCATTTATCCGATTATTAAAATGACTAATTTTTTAGAACTCCTTTATTTAATTTCATTTACTGGGATTTTAGCTGTAGCATATAGTTACCTTTTATCAGGTCAAATAATGTCATCTAGCCCAGGTAACTCTAAAATGCAAGAGATTGCAGAAGCTATTCAAATTGGTGCTAAAGCATATTTGAACAGACAATATAAAACCATTGCAGTAGTTGGTGTTATAGTTTTAGCTATTGTAACATATTTTTTCAGCTATTTGGTTGGTCTTGGATATTTTATAGGAGCGTTTTTATCAGGTGTTGCAGGATATGTTGGCATGCTCATTTCTGTACAAGCCAATGTTAGGACAGCGGAAGCTTCAAGACAAAGTTTACAATCCGGTTTAACCATCGCTTTTAAGTCTGGTGCAATTACTGGATTATTAGTTGCAGGTTTGGCTTTATTAGCTATTACAATTTATTATATCATATTGATAAATCTTAATATCGATAACAGAGAGATCATAAATGCATTAGTTGCTCTTGGATTTGGAGCATCTTTAATTTCAATTTTTGCAAGATTAGGCGGTGGGATTTTTACAAAGGGTGCTGATGTTGGAGCTGACTTAGTTGGAAAAGTAGAAGCGGGTATTCCAGAAGATGATCCAAGAAATCCAGCTGTTATAGCAGATAACGTTGGAGATAATGTTGGAGACTGCGCAGGGATGGCTGCAGATTTATTCGAAACGTATGCAGTAACAATTGTTGCTACAATGGTTCTTGCATCAATATTTTCACCGCAAGATTATAATTTAATGATTTACCCATTAGCAATAGGTGGCGCTTGTATAATCACTTCAATAATAGGTACCTGGTTTGTCAAATTAGGAAAAAGTAAAAATATAATGGGAGCTTTATATAAAGGTTTTATTGTGACAGCCATAACATCATTAATAATTATGTACCCAGTTACAGATACTTTAGTAGGTTTATCTAGAGAATATAACAATAATTCAGGTGCAAATTTTTCTGGTTTAGATCTATATGTTTGTGGTGTTGTAGGATTTGTTATTACTGGTTTATTAATTTGGGTAACTGAGTATTATACTGGAACTAACTACAGACCCGTAAAAACTGTAGCAAAGTCATCAACTACAGGCCACGGCACAAATGTTATACAAGGTTTAGCGATTTCAATGGAGGCTACTGCAATTCCAGCTCTGATAATTGTAGCTGGTATTTTATATACTAATAGCTTAGCTGGATTATATGGAATTGCAATAGCAGTAACTGCTATGCTTGCTCTTACTGGAATGGTAGTTGCCTTAGATGCATATGGTCCAGTTACAGATAACGCTGGAGGAATTGCTGAAATGTCAAAATTACCGAAAAATGTGAGAAAAACTACAGATGCGTTGGATGCAGTTGGTAATACTACTAAAGCAGTAACAAAAGGATACGCTATAGGATCAGCTGGTCTTGGAGCACTAGTTCTTTTTGCAGCTTACACTGAAGATATAAAATATTTTTCTAATGTAGGGGACTCAGCTTTAGCTGGTGTTAACGTAACTTTTGATTTATCTAACCCATTTGTTGTAGCTGGTTTATTAATTGGAGGAATGCTTCCTTACTTATTTGGTTCTATGGGCATGCAAGCAGTAGGTAGGGCTGGTGGTGCGGTAGTAATTGAAGTAAGACGTCAGTTTAAAAAAATTCCAGGTATAATGAAAGGAAAAAGGAAACCCGATTATGGCAAGTTAGTTGATTTACTGACCAAGGCAGCTATTAAAGAAATGATCGTACCTTCATTACTTCCTGTGTTGTCTCCAATAGTATTATACTTCATCATTTTGCAGATAGGTGGAATGGAGGCGGCTTTATCTTCTCTTGGCGCAATGCTTTTAGGTGTAATCATTACTGGCTTGTTTGTTGCAGTTTCTATGACAGCTGGTGGTGGTGCATGGGACAACGCTAAAAAATATATTGAGGATGGTAATTTTGGAGGCAAAGGTTCTGAAGCGCATAAATCTGCAGTTACAGGTGATACTGTGGGAGATCCGTATAAGGATACAGCTGGACCTGCAGTAAAT
>JAOINI010000026.1 GCA_028139285.1 Candidatus Pelagibacter sp.
CGTTGTGGGGAGAAAAAGAGATAATTTATTTTTGACACAAACGCCTCAGGCTTTCAATTTAAAAGAAATATATCACTTACATAAAACTATCTCTGGTAAATATAAAGATGATGATATCTCATTATATATGGATCTAAATAAAGTTAAGTTTATTGATGGAGATAAAAATAATTTAAAAATTACAGATCAATCAGATTTTGAAAATCTAAAAAACATTTTTAAATCTAAGCAAAGTGTTGGAATAGGTTTCGATGTTCATAGATTAGCTCCAAAGAGAAAACTTTACTTGGCAGGTTTAAAAATTAAATCTAAGCTAGGAACATTAGGTCATTCTGATGGAGATCCTGTTCTCCACTCAATAACAGATGCAATTTTGGGGGCTTGCAATTTGGGAGATATTGGTCAAATGTTTTCAGATAAAAGTAAAAGATTTAAAAACATTAGATCTACAATTTTACTTAGACAAGTAGTAGAAAAAATTAAATCTAGAGGCTTTTTTATAAATAATATTGATCTAAATATTATTACCCAAACTCCAAAAATTAAAAATTTAAAAAATAAAATGATAGATAATATTGCTAAACTCTGTGATATTTCTAAAAATCAAATTAATATGAAAGGAAAAACAACTGAAAAATTAGGTGTTATAGGAAAAGAAAAAGCAATAGCGTGCGAAGTTATATGTTCAGTCATTAAATATGATTAAAACCATAAATTATTTATTTGTTACATGTTTTGTCATTGGATCTTTTAGATTTGCTCCAGGTACTATAACTTCTTTATTTACAACAATTTTTTTATATAGCCTATTTCATATAGTAAATCTATCTAGCGGTATTATATTACTAATTTTGTTTTTAGTTTTTATTTATTCATTTCATGCAGTATCCGAATATATAAAATATAATGAAAACAAAGACCCCAAAGAAGTTGTTGTAGATGAGTTTATTGGCCAGTCTATTCCAATTTATCTTTATGAAATCGCACACGGAACTACGAAAGGCCCTCAGGAGTCAATTGTATTTTATTTATATATTTTTATTTTATTTAGATTTTTTGATATCAAAAAACCGTTTCCAGTCAGTTTTTTTGATAAAAAATTTAAAAATAGTTTTGGTGTAATTATAGACGATGTAGTTGCAGGTCTATATGTTGTCCTTACGTTGATAATCTTTATGGTAATAAAATCAAAGTTTTTCTAATGAGTTTAAATAAAAAGATAATTTTATTAATTAAAAGAAAGAGGATGAAACTTGCAATTGCGGAATCTTGCACCGGAGGAATGTTGTCTAGCACTATTACCTCTGTGAGCGGTTCATCAAAAGTATTTACCATGGGATTAGTTACTTACTCAAATCAAGCTAAAACAGTCATTTTAAAAGTTCCTCAAAAGATAATAAATAAATATGGCGCTGTAAGTGTTCAATGTTGTTTGGCTATGGTTAATAACTTAAGTAAAATTAGTAAGTCAAAAATTTGTGTTTCAATAACAGGAATAGCTGGTCCTAGAGGTGGATCTAATCAAAAACCAGTGGGCTTGGTTTATATTGGAATTAGAGTTGGAAAAAAAGTTATAGTTAATAAATGTAATTTTAAAAATAAAGGTAGAACTTATATTCAAAGACAAACGGTAAAAAAATCACTCAATTTATTATCTAAGTTGATTAGTGCTAATTAATTTTAAACCGGATAACTAAACTCTGGGTTAACAATTACATCTAAAAGATGTGCAGTAAAACTGTTAAGCAATAAAAAGATTCCAAAAGCAATTAAATAGAGTATAAAAACTAAAAAATTTCTAGCCCGTTTTTTTTGCAATAGTTGTTTGTCTTCGGGTACCCATTCTTTACTTTTAGACTTAAAATCATAGGAAAACATCCAATAAGTTAGGTCAGTTTCGTTGGGATCACCTGTTCTTATTGTTTTAATATATGAAGATAAGAATTTAAAAGTTAAAATAAACAAGATTAATAAAGATGATATTGTAAACATTATTTGTATAATTTAATTGCCCTTTCTTCAAAAGCTTTGGCTATTTTATTTAAACCAAGCTCAAAAGATTTTTTCATTATCCCATTCAAAATTGGATTTTT
>JAOINI010000003.1 GCA_028139285.1 Candidatus Pelagibacter sp.
AAAAGTCCGTAATTTTTTTGTCAGCGAGTATTTTTTTAATTGCTGCTTTATTGATATCTTCAATGTTTTTCATTTTTTTTCTCTAAATATTTTTTCCAAAGATCAGGTCTCTGGCGACGTGTTATAGCCTCTGATTGAGATAAACGCCACCCTTTTATTTTAGCATGGTCACCTGAAAATAAGACCTCTGGCGGACTTTTTCCTTCCCATTCCCTAGGTTTCGTATATTGAGGATATTCTAAGAGGTGATTTTCAAAACTCTCATCTTTAATAGAATTTTTATTTCCTAACACTCCGGGTAATAATCTAATTATAGCATCTACAAAAACATAAGAAGCTGGTTCTCCACCTGAGAGAACAAAATCGCCTAAGCTATACTCTTCAATATTTCTTGTCTCTAAAAGCCTCTGATCGACACCTTCAAAATGACCACAGATAAGGTTTAAGTTTTTCTCTATACTTAATGATCTAGCAACTTTTTGATCAAATTTTTTTCCTCTTGGAGATAAGTAAATAATTTTTTCTCCTTTTTTTATATTCTTATCAAGAGCTGATGCTAATATATCAGGACGTAAAAGCATTCCACTTCCTCCTCCAAAAGGAGTGTCGTCTACTGTACCTTGATTGTCTTTTGAATATTCTCTAATATTTATTACTTTCAAATTCCAAATTTTGTTTTCCCTCGCCTTTTTAAATATTCCAACGTCCAAAGGACCAGGAAATAAATCTGGATATAAAGTAAAAATTTTTACTTCTAGCATCTCTTTTTACCTTTTGGTTAAGCCTTTTTCTCTTCCTTCTTCGGCTCTTCCTTTTTAGCTTCTGCTTTAGGTTGTTCCTTCTTCGGCTCTTCCTTTTTAGCTTCTGCTTTAGGTTGTTCCTTTTTAGGATCCTCTTTTTTTGCTTCAGCTTTTTGATCTGGCTTTTTACCGTCAGCTGCTGGAGCGTCTTTTTTAGTTTCTTCTTTTTTATCTCCCTCAGCTTTTTTTCTATCTTTTTTTGGTATTGCCTTTTGAGGATTGTTTCCAGGTTTTGGCATCGGTATTAACTGCACCTCTCCTAGTAATCTAGAAACTCTCATTGTTGGCTGAGCTCCTTTGCTCATCCAATATTTTACTCTTTCTGCTTCTACTTTTATTCTTTCCTTTTTATCTTTCGGAAGTAACGGATTGTAAGAGCCAATTTTTTCAATAAATTTTCCATCTCTTGGGTATCTACTGTCAGCAATTACAATTTTATAAATGGGTCTTTTTCTTACACCACCCATTGATAGTCTTATTCTTAACATTTTACACCTTTCATTTTAGTTGATTTAGCATTTCATCTGGGATCATCCCCGATGGAATTTTTTTTCCTTGAGACATCTTTTTCATCATGTCTGACATCATTTTAAATTGTTTTAATAGTTTATTAATTTTTGAAACATCTACACCTGCTCCTTTAGAAATTCTTTTACGCCTTGATCCACTAATAATTTTTGGATTTTCTCTTTCATTTTTGGTCATTGATAAAATAATTGCTTCATTCTCCACTAACATTTTTTCATCTATATTTGCTTGATCCATTTTTGCTTTCATTTTATTCACTCCTGGCAACATAGACATAACACCTTCCATTCCGCCCATTTTTTTCATTTGCCTTAATTGCGAAAGATATGAGTCCATTGTAAATATTCCTTTTTTTAATTCATCTTCTGTCTCTTTAATTTTTTCTTCACTTAAATCTTGTTGAGCTTTTTCTACTAATGTTACTACATCGCCCATTCCCAAGATTCTATTAGCTAGTCGGTCAGGGTGAAATAGTTCAAGATCAGTGATTTTTTCTCCAACACCAATATACTTAATTGGTTTACCTGTTACATGTTTCATACTTAATGCTGCACCACCTCGAGCATCACCATCAACTCGTGTAAGAATAATTCCAGAAAGATTAACAGCAGTGTCAAATTCTTTTGCAACATTTACAGCAATTTGCCCTGTCAACGAGTCAGCTACCAAAATTGTTTCGGCTGGTTTTGTAATATCTTTGATTTGCTTTATCTCAGACATCATTGGTAAATCTATCTGAGTTCTTCCTGCAGTATCAAATATAATTACATCTGCGCCACTGAGATTAGCTGCATTTAATGCTCTTTTAGTAATGTCTATCGGTTGTTGCTTTTCAACAATAGGCAAACATTGAATTCCATTAGCTTCGGCAAGCAATTTAAGTTGTTCTTGAGCTGCTGGTCTATAAACATCTAAACTAACTAACATTACTTTTTTTTTAAAATTGTTCTCTATATTTTTAGCTAACTTTGCTGCAGAAGTTGTTTTGCCTGAACCCTGTAGTCCAACTAATAATAACGAGACCGGGGGGACAGCTTTGAAATTAAGCTCTTCATTTTTAGAACCTAAAATATTTACAAGTTCATCGTAAACGATTTTAACTATCATCTGCCCAGCAGACGTTGATTTTATTATTTCTTTACCAATTGCTTTTGGTTTCACATTGGCTATAAATTCTTTAGTGACTGGAAGAGCCACATCAGCCTCTAATAAAGCTAATCGTATCTCTTTTAAGCCAGAGTCAACTTGTTCCTCCGTCAATGAGGGAGCGCTCTTTAGTTTAGAAAAAATACTTTCTAATTTATTTGTTAAATTTTCAAACATTTTTATAACGTCCAACACCTATCGCACTAGTGGGCGAACCTTCGCTGACTAGTGTCGACACTCTTGTTTTCAAGAGCACCGCAAAAACAAGTGTATTTGCGGAAAGTTTGTGGAAACTACAATTTGGGGTTTTAAAAGTCAATGAATAATTATACTAATCAAATATGGCAACGATTAACGCATATAAAATGGATGGATTGGGTAATGATTTCATTATTATCGATAGAAGATCAAATCCTATCAACTTGAGCAAAGATAAAATTATTGAGTTGGGAAAAAGAAGTAATATTGGTTTTGATCAAATAATTTTTATCGAAAAAGAAAAAGAGGATTCTTTTCCGATAACAATTTTTAATTCTGACGGTGGTGAGGTAAGTGCCTGTGGCAATGGTTCGAGATGTGTTGCCTACCTTTTGAGTAAAAATTTAAATGCTAACCAAATTAAATTAAAAACAAGTAATCGGGTTCTTAATGCCAAAATTGTTGATAATTTAATGGTGGAACTTGAGATGGGAAAAGCTTTATTTAGTTTTGAGGATATTCCGTTATCAAAAACAATAAATCCTGCAGACGTTTCACTAGATATTAAAGGCCAAAAGTTTACTGGTGGATTTTGTCTAAATGTGGGAAATCCTCATATAGTTTTTTTTGTAGACGATTGTTTAAAATACGATTTGAAAGTAATAGGGCCTTTAATTGAAAATCATGAATTATTTCCTGAGAAGACTAACGTAACGTTTGCTCAAATTTTAGATAAAAGAAATATTTTAGTAAATGTTTGGGAAAGAGGTGCTGGTCTAACTAAGGCGTGTGGAACAGCAGCTTGTGCGACCGCTGTTGCAGGAAACAAAAATAAGTTAGTAGAAAATAAAGTTGCTATTAAGTTTAAAGAGGGAGTCTTAAATATAGTTTTAGATGAAAAAAATAATATATTTATGACTGGACCAGTGTCAGAAATAAAAAATATAAAAGTAGAAATATAAAATGGGAATTTTTGATAAGTTTAAATCAGGACTTGGAAAAAGTTCATCAAGTCTTACAGATGGCTTTAAAAATATATTTTCTAAAAAAAAGATTGATTCAACTATTCTTGAAGAATTTGAAGAATTAATCATTTCATCTGATGCTGGTGTTGATGTTGCTAAAGAACTTAGGAAAGATTTTGAGAACTTAAAAGTTGATAAAAAATTAGATAATCACAAAGAAATTTTGAAACTTTTAGCTGATAAGTTAGCAATAAATCTTCAGAAGTATGAAAAAGACTTAAGTTTAATGGGAAACGCAAAATCTTCTGTGATCGTTGTGTCAGGTGTAAACGGTGTGGGAAAAACAACCAGTATTGGTAAACTTGGGAAATATTTTAAAGACAATAATAGATCTGTTGTCTTTGGAGCTGCAGATACATTTAGAGCAGCAGCCATAGATCAGCTACAAGTTTGGGCTGCAAAAGTAAAAGTAGATATAATTAAATCAGAGATAAATAGTGATCCGGCCTCAGTTGCCTTCAAAACTGCTGAATTTGCAAAAAAAAATGAAATTGATGTTGCTTTGATTGATACAGCAGGAAGGCTGCAAAATAAAAAAAATTTAATGGAAGAATACAAAAAAATTATTAATGTCTTGAAAAAAATTGATGATTCTTTTCCAAATGAAGTAATTCTAGTTCTTGATGCAACTACTGGCCAAAATGCATTAAATCAAGTTGAAGAGTTTAGTAAAATACATAATCTAACGGGGCTAATAATTACAAAACTTGATAGCACTGCCAAAGGCGGGGTAGTCCTTGCTATTTGTAAGAAGTATAATTTACCTATTGTTGCAATCGGAATGGGAGAAAAAGAAGATGACTTACAACCTTTCAATGCTGAATATTTTTCAAAAGCTCTTTTAGGTATTGAAACCTAAAAATTTTCTCAAAGCATTCATTAGTTGATCATTAAATTCCATCATATGATCGTCGTTATCGGAAAAGTAATTGAATTTTGGATTATTGGCCTTCTCAAATAATTCTACACCCATTTTAAAAGGAACAACGTCATCTTTCTTACCGTGCATAATTAAAATAGGAATATTTATACTCTTAATCTTTTTTAAAGAGTCGTACCTGTCTTTAATCAATAAATCGATAGGTAAATAGGGATAATAAATTTTTGCTGCATCTGCGATTGAGGTAAAAGGTGACTCTAAAACAATGCCTGAAAAAGAATTGTCCTGGCCCAACTCTGTAGCAACACCTGTGCCTAATGACTCACCATATAAAATTATATTTTTATTAATTACTCCAGTATTATTAAGCCATTCAACAGATTTTCTAGCATCATTGTACAAATTTTTCTCTGTTGGTTCGCCTAGATTACCACTGAACCCTCTCCATGAAATAATAAGAATATTTACATTTAATTTATTTAACTCATTAAGTTTATGAACCCTATTGGTTAGATCACCTGCATTACCATGGAAGTATAAAATTGTTTTATATTTTTTTAAGTCTTTTTCCAAAAACCACGATTTAAGTTTTATATCTTTATCAACCCCAATAAAAACTTCTTTATATTCAAATTGAATTTCATCTCCCGTGTAGTTATTTTCACTTGGGTGATAAAGTAATTTTCTTTGGTACAAATAAGTGAAAAGTACAATTATAATGTAAGCTAATGTAATTGACGATAAAGCTAAATAAAGATACTTCATACTTTTTTTCTAGCGAAATAAACTCCAGTAAAAACTAATAAACCACCTAAATAATGAAAACTTAAGAGAGGTTCTTCAAAAATTATAATTCCAAAGATAGATCCATAAACTGCGAATAAATATAAAGTAAACCCAGCAAAGGATGCGCCTACATATTTTTGTAACCGTGTATATAAGGAGAAAGCAATAATACTAGGTGAAATAGCAGCAAAAACAATCCAGAACAAAAATGTCTGATTATAATTTGTCTTAGCAAAATAAATATTTTCTAAAATAAAAAATGGGAAAAGCGATATAAATCCAAACATTGCGATTAAAGTAAATCGAGCCATTAAACTAAATTTTGATTTCCAATTTAATAAATAAATTGAGTAAAGAGCCCAACCTAAAGCTGCTCCCAAAACCCATAAGTCACCTATTGTAAAATTTAGGTTTATTAAAAAATCTAAATTACCTTTAGATATAATTGTAAAAACACCTGCAATACAAATAAATAAGCCTAATAATCTAAAAAAATTAATTTTTTCTTTAAAGAATAAAATCGATAAAAAAATTATTATTACTGGTGAAGATGTATAGATTATACCAATATTTGCCATTGTTGTTGTCATGCCTGCAAGATTTGGAAAAGCCCCACATATACCGCAACCCATTGAGCCTAAGAAAAAAAGCTTAAAAAACTCTTTATTAAAGTATTTTTTATTTTTTAAGATTTCGTTAAAAAAAAATGGAAATAATATAGTGAATACTGTAAGCCATCGCCAAAATGCTAGAGAAATAGGAGGTACTGACTCAACGCCACCTCTTGCTACAATAGTGTTTGTAGCCATAAAAATTGGCTGGATTAACAAAAGTAAATAAGGAGCGTAAGGATTATTTTTTGTCAATGAAGGCTTCATAGAACATCATTACAATTACCATACCCATTAAAATATAAACAGGAAGCACATCAAAAAATCCTATCATCATTGATCTAGTTAGTGTTGTGGCTAAACCAATTAAAAAAAGGGTACAGAGACCAACGCCAATTATTATTGTAATTTTATCCTTCATCTCTACAATTTTTCTCAAGCCAGTTAGCTGTACCTAAAAATCTTAAATCATCAAGTTTATCACCAACTAACTGAACTCCTAATGGTAAGTCATTTTCGCCTGTAAGTAAAGGTAATGAAATTGTGGGCAAGCCAAGATAAGTCCAGATTTTTTGGAAGTCCGCACTTCCAGTAGATTTTAATCCTTTGTCAGCAACTCCACTTGATGATGGAGTAATAATTCCGTGGTAATCTTCAAAAACTTCTTTATAAGACTCATAACTTTGTTTCATAAAATCTGAAGCATCACCATATTCTTTTGCTGAATATTTTAATCCTCTTGAGATAGCTTCTCTCATTTCTTTTGAAAGTTTAGTTTTATCTTTTTTATAATAAACTTGAAAATTATTTGCCATATCAACTTCATGAATGATTTGATGATACTTTGGAATATCGTCAAAGTATGACGGTGTATCAAACACCTCTATGTTTTTTTTTAAGTTTTTAATTAAATATTCAAAAGCTTGCTGTGATTTTTTATTTATATTTTTCCAATTTTTAGTTTTATAAAAAATAAACTTTGGATCAAAAACTGGTCCTTTCTCACATTCCTGAATCATGTTATCAGCAGCGAAATAAATTGTTGAGGGGTCGTGTAAATCTTTTCTAATTAGTGATTTGGCTAATAATGCAACATCTTTTACATTTTTTCCAAATACGCCCATAGTATCGAGTTTATCTGAAACTTTTAAAACACCGTTTCTAGAGATTAATCCATACGAGGGTTTATATCCAACTACACCACAATATGATGCTGGTCTAATTACTGATCCACCTGTTTGAGAACCAACTGATAAAGGCGCCATATGTGACGCAACTACAGCTGCTGAGCCGCTTGATGATCCTCCTGGTGTTCTTGAATAATCATGAGGATTTTTTGTTTTAGACGGATGTATATATGCAAGTTCACAAGTAACAGTTTTGCCCATGATAATTGCCCCTGAATTTTTTAATAGGTTTACGATTTCCGAGTCTTGTGAATTAGACATTTTTTTTCTAAAGACTGTCCCACATTCAGTTGGCATATCATAAGTACCTATAATATCCTTGATTGCAACTGGCATACCGTGCAATGGCCCGAGGGGTTTTCCAGATTTTCTATAAGTGTCCGCTTCTTCAGCTTTTTCTAATAAAAGTTTTTTGTCTAAAAATTGCCAAGCCTGGACGTCTTTTTCAAATTTTTTAATCCTATCTAAATAAGCTTTGCAAAGATCTAATGAAGAAATTTCACCAGAATGAAGTTTTTGCGACAAATCGTAAGCACTTAAAGAAGTAACGTCTATCATTTAAATTGTTAATTAGCGAATAATGTATCTGGCAACCAAAGAGCTATTCCTGGAAATAGATACATTAAAAACATGGCAAATATAACAATACCTAGGAAAGGCATAATGCCTCTAAATATTTCCATTAACTCTACATTTTTAGATTGGACACCTTTTAAATAGTAGGCGGACATTGCCATCGGCGGTGTTAAAAATGAAGTTTGTAAATTCAAAGCGATAAGCATTGCGAAAAAATATGGATTTACCTCGAAGAAAGCTACTAAAGGTAAAAATATTGGAACAAATATAATTAAAATTTCTGTCCACTCTAATGGCCATCCTAATAAGAAAATAATTATTTGTGTGATTACTAAGAATTGCCATGGTTGTAAATTCATTGATTTAAAGAAATGCTCAAAAACTTCATGGCCACCTAAGTAAGAAAAAACAGATGCGAAAGTCCAAGAGCCAATGAATAACCACATTATCATTGCAGTTGTTTTTGCTGTTAGAAATACAGACTCTTTAAAATTTTTCCATTTCAAAGTCTTGTAAAAATAAGAAAGCACTAATGCACCAAAGGCTCCTACTGCTGCAGCCTCTGCAGGTGTAGCAAGCCCTCCTAAAATAGTTCCTAATACTAATATAATTAATGAGAAAAGAGGTAAGAACGAAACCATAACCTCTTTTAAAATTTCAGATCTTGGCGGAATATCCTCTTTTGGAGGTTTAGGCGCTATTGATGGATTAAAATAAGCAAGTGTAACTGCGTACATAATATAAAGACCAGCTAATAATAATCCTGGGAAAATTGCTGCTGCAAACAATCTTAAAGGAGAAAGCTGAGCAATAACTGAGTAAACAATTAACATGATACTTGGAGGAATCAAAATTCCTAAACATCCACCAGAACAAATTACTCCTGAAGCAAATTTTTTATCGTATCCTGCCCTTATCATTGCAGGCCATGCAAGTAATCCCATTAGTGTAACAACAGCACCAATAATTCCTGTCGCTGTTGAAAATAAAGCGCAAGTTACAAGAGCGGCAACAGCCATAGAAGCTGGTAATCTATGAGATGCTAGTCTTATCGCAAAAAACAATCTAGAAACAATTCCGGCTCTCTCAACTAAGTAGCCCATAAATAAAAAGAGTGGGACGGCGGTTAAAACAGTATTATCCATCACTGTATAAGTATTCTGAACAAATAATTGGAAAATTCTATTATCAAAAAAATGTTCCATTCTAGAAGGATCAAAATAAGCGTAGTAACCAAAACCAACTCCCATTGCCATTAATGTAAATGCAATTGGAAAACCAAGTAGAACTGCAAATAGGAATATGCTCATCATTAGAATTGCGATTTCAGGATTGGTTAAACTAAATAACATCTTTTTGATCCTCGTCTTGTGAAGTTCTCATTAACATTTTTTCTGTTTCCTCTGCCACAACCATTCTTGCAGGCCAGTGACCGGTTTGAATACAAATAATTGCTCTACATACTTCGCTGATGCCCTGGATAACTAATAATATTCCTGCTGCAGGTATCAAAGATTTCGCCATATAAATTTGGATTTGTGCCGGACTATTCCAGCTTGTTTCTTTTATCTTCCATGCAAGCGAAGCATATTCATAACCGTAAAACGCAAGCGCGAGTACACCAGGGAAGAAAAATATAAAATATAATACTAAATCGATATAACCTTGTGTTCTTGGTTTAAATAGTCGGTAAATTACGTCACCTCTAACGTGAGCCTCAGTAGATAAAGTGTATGCGCCTGCCATCATAAAAATTGCGCCATACATTTGTAAACTGAAATCGAAATTCCATAAGGTAGGAGCATTGAAAGCATATGCCATAACTACTTCATAACAAGTTCCTCCCATTAAAATTACGATACACCATGAAAATGCCTTCCCTACGGAAGTACTTAAAGTATCTGCAAAGTGAATAAATCCTCTCATGAAATTTTAAACTATTCTAATTTTTTTGTAATTTCCATAAAAAAAGGGGGCGCAAATACGCCCCCTTTTATGTTTAAAATATAATTAAATTTTAACTTTTGCTATTGAACCGAACTCGTTCTCGTAAGCCAACTTGTAATTAGGTTGGTTCATGAGTAAGTATTTCATAACTCTCTTAGCATAAGCTTTTTGTGAGTCTACAATCTTTTTAAAGAATGGATCTTTCTTATTGAAATCACCGATTACTTTATCCCAACCTTTTAACTGTTGAGCTAAGATCGCATCTGACGTTTGATACACATTTACTTTGTGCTGATTCATCAATTTAGACAAGTCAGCTGAGTATCTTACTAATGCTTTAAAGTAGTTATCACTGTTCGCAGCATAAGCAGCATTTTTTAGGATAGCCTGATGTTTAGGCGATAATCCGTTAAATGTCTTCTTATTTACTGGGATTTCAAACATCTCTTGAGATTGGTGGAAGCTTCCTAAGTGATAATGCTTAGAAACATCTTGCATACCAAACTGAGAGTCTGAAGTTGGGTTGTTAAACTCAGCAGCTTCAATCAAACCTGTCTTCATTGCAGGCTGAATTTCGCCACCTGGTAATTGTCTTACAACCATTCCCATTGCTGTTAATACGTTAGTAGCTAATCCTACTGTTCTGTACTTCATTCCTTTTACATCAGATACTTTTGTTACGTTCTTTTTGAACCATCCAAAAGGCTGTGCAGGCATTGGCATATGGAAGAAACCAATATAGTCGAAACCAACTTTTGCAAGTGTTTCATCATAAAGTTTTCTACCTCCACCATACTCTATCCATCCCATAATTTCTTGAGATGACATTCCGTATGAGGGACCAGTACCGAATAGAGAAGCTGCTGGATTTTTTCCATACCAGTAAGCTGTTACCCAGTGTCCCATATCAAGTACACCTGAACTTACTGCTTGTCCAATCTCCGAAGTCTTAACTACAGCTCCAACTGGCTGAAGATCAATTTTTAATTCACCTCCAGACATGTCGCCTACCATTTTTGCGTAGTCGCCAGCCATTTCAAAGAAAATGTTAGCGCCTGACGGCCAAGCCGCTTGCATCTTTAAAGTTTGCGGAGCACCAAATGCAACGTTAGGCATTGCAACTGTTGCTGCTGCTGCAGCACCCGTAGCTGCTGCTGCTTTAAAGAACTTACGTCTTGATGGAGTTTTTACTCCTTTTTTTATTTTTGACATATGTCCTCCGTTAGTTAATTAACTCAAAGATTTAAGCATAAACTCAATTCAGAGTCTCGCTCTTTTTAGAATTATTTTAAATTGTAGATTCAATCTCTAGGTGTACTAATTCACCTGATCTTGTGGTTTATTGCCAGAAAAAAAATCCTCAAGATTTTTTGTAGCCCTAAATGCCATATCCCACCTAGTTCTTTTTGTTGCGCTTCCTAAATGTGGAAGTAAAAAAATATTTTTTAACTTCAAATATTCTGGATGAATTTTTGGCTCACCATTATAAACATCTAAACCGTAAGCGAATACTTTTCCACTTTTCAATGCTTCTATCATAGCATCATCGTCAACTATATCTCCTCTTGCGGCGTTGCCTACAACAGTATTTTCTTCTAGATAGCTTAGCGTTTCTTTGTTCACAAGTTTTGTTGTTTCTGGAGTTGCAGGACAGTTAATTGATAAAAATTCACTTTGTTTAAAAAGGCTTTTTAAATCATTATGATAAATTGCACCATCTTCCAATTCTGGTGAAAGTTTAGATCTATTATGATAATGAATTTCCATATTAAAAGCCTTAGCTCTTTTAGCAACTGCCCTTCCTATTCTGCCCATTCCTAATATTCCTAGTTTTTTATTAGACATTTGTTTTCCTAACAAGAAATCCCATGACCATTTCCAATTTTGAGTTTCAGCTGCTAGACGTCCCTCATAAGCTTTTCTTGAAGCACCTAGTAAAAGTAAAATCTGAATATCTGCTGTAGCATCTGTAAGTACGTCGGGTGTATTCGTTACAGTAATTCCTTTTTCTTTTGCAGCTTTTATATCTATATTTCCAAAACCAACTGCGCCATTAGCAATAATTTTTATGGAACTCGAAAGTTTAGAGATGGTATCAGCACTGATAGGATCAGAAACAGAACTTAATATCCCGTCAAAATTTTTGGAGCCATCTATTATTTCTTGAGGTTTATAAATCTTATCATCTTTATTTAAAGTAACTTCAAATAATTCTTTTAGTTTCTCCTCATTTTCTTTGAGAAGTTTTCTTGTAACAAAAATTTTTTTTTTCATTTTAAAAATTATTTAGTTTGTACGGCTTGGGTCCTCCGGTAAACCAATCAAGTAACTCTACGGTATGGATAATTGGTATTCGAGTACCAGCTGAAATTTGTGTCATACAACCAATATTACCTGTTGAAATAAAATCAGGTGAAATTTTTTCTATATTATTTACCTTATTCTTTAAAAGTGATTTAGCCATCTTTTGATGTAAAATATTGTAAGTACCCGCGGAGCCACAACACAAATGTCCTTCAGGAATATCTAGTACTTCGTTACCAGTTTTTGAAATTAAATCTTTTGGTTGATCGTGAACTTTTTGTCCATGTTGCATCGAACATGCTGAATGATACGCTATTCTATATTTTTTTTCTGAGTTTAAATTTATGTTTAATTTTAAATTTTCGTCGAGGTATTCGGTAATATCTTTAGTTAATTCTGAAATTTTTTTTGCTTTCTTTTTCAGGTCTTTATCATTTTTAAAAATATGACCATAGTCTTTTAATGTTGTCCCGCATCCAGATGTATTACTTATTATCGCATCCAATCCATTTTTAAGATACTCTTCGTGCCAGCTCTCAATATTATTTTTAAATGACTCGTGTGCTAGTTTTTGTTTTCCCAAATGATGATTTAAAGAACCACAACAATTAATATCTGGCATTACTACGACTTCAACATTGTGTCTATTTAAAAGTCTTATAGTAGCCTCATTTATTTCAGGAGAAATAACTCTTTGCACACATCCAGTTAATAAAGCCACTCTTGAAACCTTCTTACCTTTATTAACCTCGTAAACTTTTTGATCTTTTAATTTTTTTCCTGGGATTTTATCTGGCATTAAATTTAATGCGTTTCTAATAAATTTTGGAAATAAAAAACTAAATGGTTTAATTAGTTTAGATGATAAAGCCATTAACAAAAACATTTTTGGTCTCGGTAGTACAAAAGAAAGTATATTTCTAAATACTCTATCTAAAAAAGGCCTTTTGTAAGTTTCTTCAACATAATTCCTACCATGGTCAATTAAATGCATATAGTTCACTCCTGAAGGGCAAGTCGTCATACATGAGTAACAGGATAAACAGCTATCGATGTGTTTTGTTATTTCTTTTGTGGCTGGTTTTTTATTCTCTAACATATCTTTTATAAGATATATTCTTCCTCTTGGTCCTTCTAACTCCTCTCCATTTACTTGATAAGTAGGGCAAGTAGCATTACACATTCCGCAGTGAACGCATTTCCTTATAATTGTTTCACTCGTTTTATTATCTTTGTCTTGAAGTTGTTTATCTGTAAATGATGTTTGCATTTAAATTCCTGTGTACATTTTCCCTGGATTAAAAATTCTTTTAGGGTCAAAACTCCTTTTAATTTTTTCACTTATTTTATACTTAATTGGATCTATTGTAAAAATATCAGCAGAAGCTTTTAGATCCTCTTCAACTTTAATTAAAGTAATATATCCTTGATGTTTTTTTACTCTATCCTTGATTTCACTAAGAATTTTTGTGTTCAATTGATCAAATGAGGCCCAGATTAGACCACCTCCCCAATCAATAAAATATTTAATCTCAAAATTTTTAAGTTTTTGGATAACCTGTAAGGTTTCGCTCATTGGCAAAACTATTCTTAATAAATTACTTTTTAAACTTTTAAAAACCTCTAAATTTTTTGTCCTACTCCAAAAAATATTACTTTGCTCACTATCTAAAATAGAAAGCTCTTGATCCAAAAGACCTAATTCTTTAGACAATCTGTTTGTTCTTTGATCCACAGAATTTGTTGGACCTTCAATTCTTATAGCAGTTAAGCCTCCATCGTGTGTAAGATCATTCAGAACAAAATCTTTTCCAAAATAGTCTGGATAAAAAACTCCACCAGATGGATCTGTAGAAGATGACAATGCTTTTCCAAGAAAGTCTAGTGCTTTTTTAAGATGAGGGTTCTTTATAATTAAAGTTTTACTTGTTTCTGGTTTTGGTAAAACTTTTATTGAAAGCTCAGTTAATATCGTGAGTGTTCCAAAAGATCCTGATATTAATTTACTTAAATCATAACCAGTAACATTTTTAACTACTGTTCCCCCAGATTTAATAGTTTCACCTTTTCCGTTAATCCCTTGAAATCCAAGTATGTGGTCTCGAACACTTCCAACTTTAAATCTTCGTGATCCAGCAAAATTACATGAAACGACTCCACCAATCGAACCGCTGTTACTTTCCCCAGAAAATAAGTAACCAAAATCATTCGGTTCAAAAGCTAATTGCTGATTATTTTTGTCTAGCTCCCCTATTATTTCTTTCAAAGGTGTACCAGCTTTAACTTTGATATAGAGCTCTTCAGGTTTGTAATCAATAATACCTTTATAATCAGAAAGATCTAAAGTTTTTTCAGATTGAAAATTTCTTCCAATTTTATTTTTTGATTTTAATCCATTGATTTCTAAAGGTATATTTTTTCTATAACAAGTTTTAACTATCTCAACTATTTCCTCTCTTGAAGTAGGTTTAAAAATATTTTGATTAAAATCTAGGGATGTCTGGGAATTTTGTTTTTCCTCCATGGACATGAACTCTCCCTTCCTCAGCACATTTTCTAAGTATTGGATAAACTTTGCCTGGATTTAATAATGAGTTTGGATCTAAAGCAACTTTAATTGTTAATTGTTGTTGTATATCTTTATCATTGAATGCTTCACACATTAATTCTCTTTTCTCTATACCAACTCCGTGTTCACCGGTTAGAGCCCCACCGACTTTTACGCAATACTTTAAGATATCAGCTCCAAACTCCTCACATTTCCTTAAAGACTCTTTGTCATTTGCATCAAACATAATTAGAGGATGGAGGTTTCCATCTCCTGCATGAAATGCGTTGGCAACTGGCAAATTATATTTTTTAGAAAGTCTTGAAATTTCATTTAAAACCTCAGCAAGTTTTCCTCTAGGTATTGAACCATCCATACACATGTAATCAGGCGCTAAAACTCCACATGCCGGAAAAGCTGCTTTCCTACCTGCCCAAAATTTTAATCTCTCTTCATTTGATTTACTGATTTTTAAACTTGATGAATTATTTTTTTCAGCAATTTCTTTTGTCTTTTGAATGTAAGCTTCAACTTCATGTTCTGTTCCATCAAATTCTACAATCATCATCGCCTCTGCATCAGTTGGGTAACCTGCTTTGGAATAATCATTAGTTGCTTTCGTCAGAGCTTTATCCATTATTTCCATCCCAGCCGGTATACATCCCTCTGCAATTATTTCAGCAACACAGTTTCCCGCATCTTCAATTGATGGAAACCCAACTAAAGCGGCTTTGACAACTTCAGGCGACTTTAAAATTTTTACAGTAACCTCTGTGATAACACCAAGTAAACCCTCTGAACCTGTCATCAAACCTAAAAAATCATATCCCTCCGCGTCCATGGCTTTACCACCAAATTTAGTAACAGTTCCATCCATTAAAACTACTTGAATACCCAAAAGATTATTTGTAGTAGCACCGTATTTAAGAGAATGAACTCCGCCAGAATTTTCAGCTACGTTTCCGCCTATGGAACATGCGATTTGACTTGATGGATCCGGAGCATAATAAAAACCTTTGTCTTGAACAGCATGAGTGATTGCTAAATTTGTTACACAAGGTTGCGTAACCACACATCTATTTTCATAATCAATCTCAATTATTTTATTAAATTTTCCCATTGCCATTAGAACACAATCTTCTAAAGGCATCGAACCACCAGATAAACCTGTACCTGCTCCTCTTGGGACTACTTTAACTTTGTTCTCATTACAATATTTTAAAATTTGACTAACTTCCTCAACTGTCTCAGGCATAACTACTAAAAGAGGCATTTGTCTATAAGCCGTCAAGCCGTCAGTTTCGAAAGGTCTTAGTTCATCAGGATTTGAAAGAACATTTTTAGAATTGATAATTCCACAAAGATCCGATGCAATTTTATCTTTTTTAGACATAATTGCGTTATCAACTTTTGGCATTTGTAAACTGCTCATAATTAATCCTACTTAAGCATTTTTGATATTTTATCTAGTGCTTTTTGAATGTTATCCCTTGATGCGGCGAAGCTAAAACGTACATAATCTACCGATGTTTTGCCAAATGCTGTTCCTGGAACAATTGCCACACCTGCTTCGTGCATACATTTCTTTGAAAATTCACTCCCACTCATACCTGTTCCCTTTACATTTGGAAAAGCGTAAAACGCTCCACCAGGCATACTGCATTCAACACCAGGTAAATCATTTAAACCTTTGTGAATTAATTTTCTTCTTTGATCAAACTTTTCCATCATATGATGTATAGAGTCGTCGGGTCCATCTAATGCTGCTATTCCAGCAAATTGTGAAGGCGCATTTACACAAGAAAAACTATTTATAGCTAACTTAGTTACATGAGGAATTAAATTTTCTGGCCATACGCTCCAGCCCATTCTCCAGCCAGTCATGGAGTAAGCTTTGCTCCATCCATCTAAAACTATCAACCTGTCTTGCAAATCTGGGTAATTGAAAAAAGTTGGCATCTCTTTTCCATCGAAAATTTGTCTGCTATAAATTTCATCACTAAGAATTGTAACGTGTGGATGTTTCTTTAAACCTTCGGCAAGAAAATCAATTGCAGGTTTTTCAACAAAACTTCCTGTTGGATTATTGGGATTTATCAGTATCACAAGACGAGTTTTGTCTGTTATTAAAGATAAAATTTTTTCAGGATCAAACTTTAAATCTTTTTCTTTTGTTAAATCATATGGAACTGCTTTGGCACCAGTATAATTGATCATAGACTCATAAATTGGAAAACCAGGTGTTGGATGAACTATTTCTGCACCAGGCTCGCCGATCATTTGAATAGCAAAGTACATTGTAGGTTTTCCACCAGGCATAATCATAATTCGCTCGGGACTAACTTCTTTTTTATATAAACTTTTTATTTTTCTTGAAACTGCTTGCCGGCATTCAGCAATCCCGTTAGCTAAAACATATCCATGATGTCCGTCATCAATAGCTTTTTTTGCTGCGTCCATAATATGTTTAGGAGTCATAAAATCTGGCTGACCTAAACCTAAGTGAATCATTTCTTTACCCTGAGCTTCAAGCTTCTTAGCTTCAGCTAATACACTAAAAGCGGTTTCTGTTCCAAGTCTCTCTAAATTTTTTGCTAATTTCATATTCTAAACCTAGTATTTATTTATACTTTTGAAAACCAGTTTTTTTGCATCACCTATATACAATTTTTGTTTTATTTAGCTCTTTTATGCTTTTACATCCCAATAAAATCATGTCTCTTCTTATTTCATCTCTCATTCTAGTCAGAATCTGCTCTACGCCTTTCTGACCACCTGCGCCTAAAGCAAATAAAAAACCTTTTCCAAAACTACATGCCGTCGCTCCTAAAGAGAGTGCTTTAAGAACATGTGTCCCCCTTCTAATTCCACCATCTAAAATAATTTCTATTTTTCCTCCGACTGCATCTGATATTGCAGGTAATTGATCGAACGGAGATCTCGATCCATCGAGTTGTCTTCCCCCGTGATTTGAAAGCATAATTGCAGATGCTCCAATATCAACAGCTCTTTTTGCATCTTCAACAGACATAACTCCTTTTAAAGCAAACGGTCCACCCCATTTTTTTACAACATACTCAGCGTCTTTCCAGCTCATCGCAGGATCATATTGTTCATTAATATAATCCATTACTCCTTTAGCGATGCTAGATCCTTTTTTTGTCCAATGAGATACGTTTGATAATTGGAATTTTTCATGTGTTAAATAATTAAAAGACCATTTCGGATGCATTGCAAAACTCATCAGACTTTTTAAAGTAAGTTTTGGGGGAGTAGTGAAACCCCATCTGTGATCTCTTTCACGATTTCCTGCAACGACAGTATCAACAGTCAAACACATTGCTTTAAAGCCAGAGCTTTTACATCTATCAATTAAATTGTCTGTTAAGCCTTGATCCTTATGAATATAGAGTTGAAAAAGTTTTGGACCTCCAGAAATATTTGCTATTTCTTCAATTGAGGAAGTCGCCATTGTGGACATGCTATAAAAAGTTCCAAATTTTTCTGCTGCCCTTGCTGAAGCCTTATCTCCATCATGATGGTAAAGTCTTTGCATTGCTGTAGGTGATAAGAAAATTGGTAAATCGATCTTCTGTCCGAACACTGTCGTTGATAAATCAGGTTCCCCAACACTTGCAAGAATGTTTGGCACCAAGTCGCATTTTAAGAAAGACTCTGTATTTCTTTTCAAAGTAGTTTCATCGTCTGCGCCACCATCAATATAATGAAATATTGGAGCTGGAAGATTCTTTTTTGCTAATTTTCTAAAATCATCAAAATTATAACAATCGTTTAAATTCATTGTTATTAAAAGTTTTTAGAAAATGTAATTTGTTGGTTATCTGTACCAGGATTTGTATCTCCCCAGTCATTGTTAGAAATATGACTATAACTATAACTGAGTTTAGAGTTTTCAAAAATATCTAATCCAAACTTAATTTCACTTTTGAATTCTAAAACGCTTCCTAAGTCTTTACCGTCTCCCTTTTCATAATACCCTGGAGTAAAACTTGGTAAAATTTTTAGTGGACCAAGACCATATTGTCCTTCAATTCCTGTATACAAGTATACTGAACTATTTCCTGTAATAAACGCACCACTAACAGGTTTAAATTTTCCTAAAAGGGTGTCTCTAAATAAATCAGGATTTTTATGTTCAATACCAAATAAAGTTGTTTTATCGTCACCTTCTTTATCAATTACATCAAAAGTTCCTGTATAGAAGGAAAGTTCTTTGTTGCTATCATCAGCTATTACTTGTGACGAAAGAATTACCAATATTGTTAAAACTCTAAAAATTTTAAGATTCATTCTGAAAAAATACAACTAAATAGTTAATAAGTACAGTTAGCAATTTATGTTTTTTTTTGCCGTTTTTTTATTAAAAAAAAGATTATAAAACCTCCAAAAACTAATACTAAATAAGGAAATGACCAAAGTAGAAAATTTTCATAATTGAACTTAGGTTTATATAAGATCCAATCTCCGTATTTATCTGAAAGAAAATTATAGATCTCATCCTCAGTTTTTCCTTGTTTAATTAAATCTTTAACCACCATTTTTAAAGTCTGAGCAAATTCAGAATTTGAGTCTGCGATTGATTGACCTTGACAGACTAAACAACGAAGATTTTTATGAATTTGACTTTCATTTAAAATTTCATTTGAGTAGGCCCAAATAGAGATGTTAAAAAAAAGGATTAAATAAAGTATCTTTATTTTCATTAGGACTTTATAATTTCTTTTATTTCCTCTAAATCTCTTTCATTAAGAGGGCCAATAATCTTTTTTAAAATATTAAATTCATTATCAATCAATATACTTTCAGGTATACCATAAATTCCAAAATTGACTGATTGTTTTCCAGTGCTATCTTCTGCGAGGTAATGGTACGGATCGCCAAGTTCCTCTAAAAATTTTAAAGCATTTATCTTTTTGTCTTTAAAATTAACACCTAATATTTTGAGGTGTTGATACTTTGATAACATCATTAAGTATGAGTGTTCAACTCTACAAGGTGCGCACCATGATGCCCAAAAATTTATTAAAGTATATTTATTGTTTTTAAAAATATCATTAGTAAATAATTTTTCACTTTGTAAGCTTTGTAATTTAATATCAGCTATTTTATTTCCGACTAGAAATTTAGTATCGTAATTAGAACTTCTATTTAAAGATAGATAAAATATTCCAAGTATGAATACTAATAAAGATACTGTGATTAATTTAATTATATTTTGCATGTCTTAGTAAACTTAGAAAACCTCCTAACGAAAGCATAGCGACTGATATCCAAATCCAAATCATAAGTGGTTTTTTTTGAAATTTAATATTGTAATAGTCAGAGCGATCAATATTACTCATGGTTAAGTAATAATCTCTTATAAAATTTGTTTGAATTGAAGCTTCGTAGGTCAAAGTTTTAGGATTATCGTAAATTCTTATTTCAGGTTTTAAAACTCTCTCTTCTTTAGTTAACAAATCGTTAACTTTTAGTTGGCCAATTACAGCTTTAAAGTTTGTATCTTGAACTAACTTTAAATCTTTAAGATGAAATTTAAAATTATCAATTTTTTTGGTTTCTCCTATTTTTAAATTGAAATCTTTTTCAATCGAGAAATTGTGATTTAATCCAATAAATAGGATAAGAAATCCAAAAGATAAATGTGATATCACTCTTGGAAAATTAAAACTTTTTTTTTTAAAAAGATCTATTATAGATGATAAAATCAAGAATAATGAAGAGATAACTATTAAATTAGACATAATACTGTAACTTTTAAAAAAGAAAAAAATAATAAAATTAAGCAATACTGCAGCTAATATTATCAATGAATAAATTTTAAGATCTATAAATTTATTTTTTATCCATTTCGCATTAGGACCTAATGCCATAAAAAATAAAAATATAACAACAACTGGTATAATTACAGAATTGTAAAAAGGAGGACCAACTGAAATTTTGTTATTTGAAATTGCATCTGTAAATATTGGGTATAAGGTCCCAAGCAATACTGTAATAAGGTAAAACATCATAAACCAATTATTTACTAAAACAAAAGTTTCCTTACTATTTGAATTTATTTCAATACTCGCTGGTTTATATTTTGAAAATAAAATGTAAACAGATGCTAAAATCATTAGGCTTAAGAAAACTAAGATATAAATACCTCTTGTTGGATCATTAGCAAAAGTATGAACTGAATTAAGTATTCCAGATCTCACTAAAAAGGTTCCCATAACACTTAAAACAAAAGTTAATAAACAAAGTATGATAGACCAAAAATATAATACATTTCTTTTCTCTAAAACTAATAAAGAATGTAAAAGAGCTGTCATTGCGAACCACGGTAAAAGCGAAGCATTTTCTACTGGATCCCAAAACCAAAAGCCGCCCCAACCTAATTCATAATAAGCCCAAATAGACCCGACTAAAATTCCAAGAGTTTGAAAAGACCATGAAATTAAAACCCAGCTTTTAATAGACCTTGCAAATGATTTATCAGAATAATTTGTAATCATTGATGCTATGGCTGCTGAAAAATAAATTGAAGATCCTACAAAGCCAACATAAAGCAAAGGTGGATGTATTGCTAAAGCAGGATCCTGTAAAATTGGATTTAATCCTAATCCTTCACTTGGTGTAGGACTAATAAAACTAAACGGATTTGAATTTAATAATATAAAAAATAAAAAACCTAATATGAGAAAATTTTGTATTATTAAAGTATAAAGTCTATAATTTTTCGGATGCTTTCTGTTATAAATTAAAAATAAAAAAGAGAATAATGTTAAAATTATTACCCATAACAACAAACTTCCTTCATGATTTCCCCAAGTTCCTGAAATTTTATAAAAAATCGGCTTAAGCGTGTGAGAGTTTTGGTAAACAGTAATCAATGAAAAATCAGAGACCAAAAAGGCAGATACAAGAGTAAAGAAGCATATTAAAATCGACGTACTCTGCAGTATACTAATTTTAAATACTTTTTTAGAAATTAAATTATCTGATGTCTTAAGATTATTATAAGAATAATAAATAATCAAAGCACTTAAAAAAATATTTAGAGATAGTAAAAAGTTTCCTGTATTACTTAGCATTGTCACTTAAAATATTCTTTAATTCTGGAGGCATATAATTTTCATCATGTTTTGCTAAAATTCTATCGGCTTCAAAAAATCTTTTGTCTTTCAATATTCCTTCAGCTACCACACCTTTACCTTCGGCAAATAAATTTGGGATTGTTCCTTTAAAACTTACGCTAATATCATTTTTAAAGTCTGTAATAATAAATTTTATTTCTTGATTATTAATTTCTAAAGTATTTTTTTTAACCATTCCCCCTATTCTTATCTTTTTATTATAATTCAAGTCCTGACTTATTTTGATATCTGTAGGTGAATTAAAATATAAAATATTTTTATTCAAGGTATTCAAAATGAGAAAAACACCTAGCATAGAAGCTAAAAGAAAAATTGCTAAAAGATAAGCTCTTTTTTTTACTTTTTTTGGAAGCATTAAATGCTTTAGATTGTTTTATTATAAGCTGATAAAATTTTTGAAGCAATTTTAGAATTTTCTAAAACAATTTTTTTCTGCTCAGCAGATAAATTTTCAATCTCTTTTGCAAATTCTTTTTCATACTTTTTTAAAGTTTTTCGAGTTTTGTAGTAAAAAATTACGCAAGCTAAAAAAGTAATTATAAATGAAGACCACACAAAAACCCCGTAACCGCCCATCAATATTAAATTATTTATCATATTCTTTTTAAATTTTTTTTCTTAATTCTAATGATTTCTGTCTTATATTTCATTAGAAAAATTAACGCACAATACAAAATCAATACAAAAAACATTAGTAATAGAGGCATTAACATTGATGAGTGTATTGAACTTGTTCCGCTTATTTTAATACTAGCTGGTTGGTGAAGAGTTGCCCACCATTCTACCGAGTATTTGACAATTGGTACATTAATCAAACCTACCATAGCTATTAAACTTGAAACATTATTAGCTTTGCTTTCTTCTAGCAAATATTTATGTGTAAGAATAAATAGTAAATAGAAAATAGCTAGAATAACCATTGAGGTTATCCTTGCATCCCAAGCCCAGAAAGTTCCCCATGTAGGTTGGCCCCATATAGATCCTGTAACAATCGCAATACAAGTGAACATTAATCCTATCGGAGCTAAACTTTTTGCTATTAATGTTAAATTTTTAATTTTGAAAATAAAATTTATTATAGATAAAAAAGCAATGGCCGTAAAAGAAGCCAGACCTATCCAGGCAGCAGGAACATGCACATACATTATTCTTACACTATCTCCTTGTAAATAATCTGGAGGAGAAAGTATTAAAGCGAACGAAAGAGCAATCAAAAGCAAAACAAAGAAGATAGAATTTATAAAATTTATTAATCTTTCTATCCAAATAAAGATATTGCTATTATGAAAAAAATTAAACATTTCCTTTAACTACTATAATAATTTTTTTTTGTGAAGATCTATTATAGGCCCAATTGAGAATTGGAGGGAGTAATATAAGAAGTTTATTCTCAATTGAGCTAAAACACGAAAAAAATATATAATCTCTGTGTTCCAGATTTGAGTAAATGTTGTTTTATTTAAGGCGAGTAATTATTAATTAGAAATTTTAAAGTAACTTGAGCCTTTTTTGCCCGAAAAAATTTCCTCTATAAGCGGATGTTTCACAGGCTTCTTTGAATTATCAATTAATAAATTCTGCTCTGAAACATAAGCTTCGTAAGTGACGTCATTGCTCTCAGCTAATAAATGATAAAATGGCTGATCTTTTCTGGGGCGAACTTCTTTAGGAATTGATTGATACCATTCTTCAGAATTATTAAATTCAAAATCCACATCGTAAATTACTCCTCTAAAATCAAAATGACGATGCTTGACTATTTCTCCTATAGAAAACTTTGCATTGTTACTTATTGTCATACCTTATAGTTAGTAATTTTTTTGTTAAAATCAATATCTAATTTGTTTAAAATTTATAATGTGTTATTCTCTTAAATTGTGAATAAGTCATTCTTAAAATTTATCTGTGACTTTGGTCCATTACTAATATTTTTTACTATTTACTACAAAAGTGGGAATAATCTTACTACTGCCATCCCTCCGCTTATAATTGCAACAGTATTAGCTGTAGCGGTGATTTACTTTGTCGAAAAACAAATCCCGTATGTGCCATTGATTGGTGGTATTATTATAACCCTTTTTGGGGGTCTTACTTTATATTTTAATAATCCAGTATTTATTTATATGAAGCCTACAATTGTAAATGTAATTTTTGCAGGAACCTTGATAGTCAGTAAAGTTTTTTTCAACAAAAATTTGTTAAAATTTTTCTTACAAACTGCCTTTCAATTAAATGAAATTGGTTGGGATAAATTAAATTTCAGATGGGCTTATTTTTTTATTTTTTTAGCCTTTATTAATGAGATTGTATGGAGAACCCAGCCTGAAACTACTTGGGTAAACTTTAAAGTTTGGGGAATTTTACCTATTACATTTATATTTACAATTTTTCAATTACCGTTAATTAGAAGACATAAAATATGAAACGTATTCAATTAGTTATAAATAACGACGTAAAAAAATATAGTGAAGAATTTTTCATCAAAGGAGAACTTAAATGTATCTTAAATCTTTATGCAAAGATGGTTTCAAATGGATCTTGGAAAGACTATTCCTTTTCTTCCGGGTCTAGAGAAGTATCTTTTGATGTTTATCAAAGAGCTTCTGAAAAACCAGTTTTGAGGATTACGAAAAATTTTAAGCCTAAATATTTTAACGAAAAGTTTTTTATAAAAGATAGAAATGGAAATATTTTGCGAAAATCCGAAAATTTGGATAATTTAATTAGCAAAACAAGTTGGAATAAACTTAAGTTAATTAAGTGATTATCTTCTTTGACCGAAAAGCCTTAGAAGCATTATGAAAAGATTTATGAAATCTAAGTAAAGTGTTAAAGCTCCCATAACAGCTTTCTTACCCATTAATTCGCCGCTATCACTTACCATATACATATTTTTAATTTTTTGAGTGTCATAAGCTGTTAACCCTACAAATACTAAAACACCAATAATTGAGATAACAAAATACATCATTGAAGATTTCATAAAAATATTCACCAATGATGCAATTATTATTCCGAATAGACCCATCATTAAGAAAGATCCAAGTTTTGTAAGATCTCGTTTAGTTGTATAGCCATAAATACTCATAGCTCCAAAAGTACCAGCTGTAATAAAGAAAACTCTTGTTATGCTAGCACCAGTATATATTAGAAATATTGATGATAGTGATGCTCCCATTAATGCTGCGAAAATCCAGAAAGTAGTTTGTGCTTTAGCTGCAGACATTTTTGCTATTCCAAAGCTCATATAAAAAACAACAGCTAATGGAGCCAACATTATTACCCATTTTAAACCTGAGGCATAAATTGTATTACCAAAATTAGTAAGTCCTAATATTTGACCTTCAGCAGAAGTGACGACTGCCATTTTAAAAAAGAATAAAGCAACGAACCCTGTTAACAATACACCAGAAGCCATATAGTTATAAACTTTAAGCATATAAGACCTTAAGCCTTGATCTATAATCGCTTCAGAGGCTGATGAACGTACTGTTGATCTTTGTTTATTAATTTCCATAGCAATATATATATGTTTTTTTAAATACTTTTCAATAGGCAAAAATTGACCTAAAAAACTATTATAATTGATACAATTTTATGAAATTTAAAAAATTAGGCACCACTGACTTAGACGTGAGTTTGATATGTTTGGGGACTATGACATGGGGCACACAAAACACTGAAAAAGATGCATTCGAACAAATGGATTATTCCTTAGAGAGTGGAATAAATTTTTTTGATACGGCAGAACTTTATTCCGTACCACCCAATTCTGAATCTTACGGTAAGACTGAAACTATGATTGGAAACTGGTTTGAAAAAAGAAAAAATAGAGAAAAAATAATTCTAGCTACTAAAGTAGCAGGCCCGGGATGCAATTGGATAAGAGGTGGTGGAAATAATTTTGATGAAAAATCAATAGGTGAAGCGATCAATGGGAGTTTGAAAAGACTTAAAACAGATTATATAGATTTGTATCAATTACATTGGCCTGAAAGATCTACTAATTTTTTTGGAAAAAGAGATTACACCCTAGACAGTGAAGAAGGTGATTGGAATAGTTTTGAAAGTGTACTTAAGGCTCTAGAAAAATTTATAAAAAGTGGCAAAATTAGATACATTGGTATGTCAAATGAAACACCGTATGGTTTATCAAAATATATCGAACTATCAAAAAATAAAAATTTACCTAGGATGATGTCAGTTCAAAACCCTTATAATTTAGTAAACAGGACTTACGAAATCGGCATGTCTGAAATTTCAATAAGAGAAAAATGCGGTCTTCTAGTTTATTACCCTCTTGCCACAGGAGCTCTCTCTGGAAAATATAGAAATGGTCAGATGCCGAAAAATTCTAGGCAAGCTTTGTTCAAAGGATGGGAAAGACATTTAAATCCTTTAGCTATGAAAGCCTATGAAGAGTACCATAAACTTGCTAAAGAATACAATATGACAATGGCGCAACTTGCTCAGGCATTCGTAAACTCAAGGCCTTTTGTTACTAGTAATATAATAGGCGCAACAACCATGGACCAATTAAAAGAAAATATTGATAGTGTTAATATTGAGCTGTCAGACGAAATTATGAAAAAGATTAATGTGATTCATAACAATAATCCAAACCCATCTCCCTAATTCAAAGCATTGAAATAGATGATTTTTAGTATAAAAATAAAATATGCTATTAAAAAAAATTTTTATATTTCTGATTTTAGTTGTTTTTTCTACTAATTCATTTGCTGTAACACCTAGATCAACTGGAAAATATAAAAACTGGGAAAGTTTTGTAGCAGAGACTGATAAAGGTAAAATTTGTTTCGCCCAAACTGTTCCTACAAAAAGAGCACCTGCAGCAGTAAAAAGAGATAAATCTAAATTATTTGTTACTTTTAGGCCATCAGAAGAGATCAAAGATGAAGTAAGTTTAACAAGTGGTCACGATTATAAGACATCTAGCGTAACTGCAAGCTCTGGGAAAAGAAGATACTCATTTTTTTCTCAAAAAGAATTTGCTTGGCTATTAGATGATCAAGAAGAAAAAAAATTTATTCAACTTATGAAAAAAGCAACAGATATAATTGTTAAAGCAAGAACTACAAAAGGAGCTGAGACTACAGATCACTACTCAATGATGGGTTTCACAAAAGCATACAACACAGCAAAAAAGACTTGCAGTTAAATGAAAAAAATTGTTTTAGCCTACTCGGGCGGTTTAGATACATCTATAATTTTAAGATGGTTACAAGAAAATTATAATGCTGAGATAATAGCTTACACCTCTGATATTGGACAAGTTTTAGATAAAAAAAAAATTGTAAAAAATGCTAGAAGATTGGGCGTTAAGAAAATAATTATTGAAGATCTAAAAAATATCTTTGTTAAAGATTATGTTTTTCCCATGATAAGAGCTCATGCAGTATATGAGGGGGTATATTTATTGGGTACATCTATAGCCAGACCGTTAATTGCAAAAAGACAGGTTGAGATTGCAAAAAAATTTAAAGCTTTTGCAGTTTCTCATGGCGCAACTGGAAAAGGCAACGACCAAGTGAGATTTGAGCTTGGATATGCATATTTTGGTAAAAATAAGATTAAAACTATAGCACCTTGGAGAGAATGGAAATTACAATCAAGAGCAGATTTAATTAAATACGCTAAAAAAAACAAAATACCAATTCCTAAAGATAAAAAAGGTGCACCACCATTTTCCGTAGATGACAATATTTTTCATACCTCGACGGAAGGCAAAGTTTTAGAAAACCCAAAAAACTCTGCTCCTGAATTTATCTATCAGAGAACAGTATCACCGCAAAAAGCTCCTAACAAACCAACGAAAGTAAAAATTACTTTTAAAAATAGTGACCCGATTGCGGTAAATGGTAAAAAATTAAATCCTGAAAAGCTTTTAAGTAAATTGAATATTCTAGCTGGAAAAAATGGAATAGGAAGAGTTGATTTAGTCGAAAATAGATTTATTGGAATTAAATCTAGAGGTGTTTATGAAACTCCAGGGGGAACATTGTTGTATACTGCACATAGAGCTATAGAGTCTGTAACTCTAGATAAAGAAACCGCTCATAAAAAAGAGAGAATAATGCCAGAGTATGCTGAGCTGGTTTATAACGGTTATTGGTTTTCAAAAAAAAGATTAAAATTACAAAAACTAATCGATAAGAAAAGAGACAAAGTATCTGGTGATATTGTTTTAAGCTTATGCAAAGGGAACGTAACTATTTTATCAAGAAGGACAAAAAATAAAGCATATTCAATGAAAAAAGTTTCTTTTGAGGAGAATAAAACCTTTAATAAAAGAAAAGTTGAAAATTTCATAAAATTTCACTCTAAACAGTTAAATAAAGTCTAAATTTTTGATAGATTAATATCAAATGAACAGTTCGATTCGAAATATTCAGTTAGTTGCGGTTATAGTTGTTCTTGTATCAACTATTATTGCTTTCTTTTTAGAAATGAAAGAAATGTACGAAAACAAGGACATTACATTAGCTGATTTGCTTTTAATGTTCATTTATATCGAAGTAATTGGTTTAGTTAGATCATATTGGGAAACTCAATCCGTAAGAATAACATATCCTTTAATCATAGCTATTACAGCGCTAGCTCGGTTCATAATATTACAAGATAAAGAGAGTGATCCTGCAAACTTGATTTATATTTCTTTAGCTATTTTAATAGTTGCGATTGCTACAGTTATTATAAGATTTAGAAATAGTAAGTACTTAAAAATTGAAAAATCTAGGTCAAGCGAGCTTTAAAACAAGTTAGAGTATTCTTTAACAAACATGCAATTGTCATTGGCCCTACGCCTCCAGGAACAGGAGTTATTGCTTTAACATTGTCTTTTAATTCGTCAAAATTCACATCTCCTACTATTTTTTCTCCTACTTTATTAATGCCAACATCTATAACAATTGCATTTTTTTTTACCCAATTTTTTTTGATTAAATTTGGAACTCCGACAGCTGCTACTAAAATATCTGCTTTGAGGCACTCGTTTTGTAAATCATCAGTTTTTGAATGAGCAATAGTTACCGTGCAATTTTCTTTTAGTAATAATTGAGCCATTGGTTTTCCGTTTAAATTAGATCTTCCTATTATAACTGCATGTTTACCTGCTAAATTTGGTTCTATCTTTTTAATCAATAAAAGACACCCTAAAGGTGTACATGGAACAATTGATTCATAGCCTGATGAAAGATTACCAACATTCATTGGGTTAAAGCCATCAACATCTTTAGATGGATGAATTGCATTAATAATTTTCTTTTTACTGATTTGGTTAGGCAAAGGGAGCTGAACTAAAATACCAGAAATTTCATCGTTTTTATTTAGCTCTTTAATTTTTTCTAGAATATCTTTTTCGCTCACATTTTTTGGATATTTTATAATTTCAGAGTTAATACCGACCTCTCGTGCACTTTTTTCTTTGTTCTTAACATAGATTAAACTTGGAGCAAAATCTCCGATTAGAATTACTGTCAAAGTGGGTGTTTTACCATTCTTTTTCTTTAAATCTGAAATTTCTTTTTTAATTTCATTTCTAATAATCTCTGCTTCTTTTTTCCCATCAATAATCATCTTAAAAATAACCCTGGTGCAAACATTTCAAAAACTAAATTTCTAAAAAACATTAATCCTAAGATCAGTATCACAGGAGAGATATCTATAGACCCTAAGTTAGGTAAAAATCTTCTGATAAAATTTAAAGGTGGAGCTGTAAGTTTGTAAGAAACATCTAAAACAGAATATACAAAACGATTGCTTGTATTTAAAACGTTAAAAGCAACCAGCCAACTAAATATTACGTGAATAATTAATATCCAAATATAAAGGTTAACTATATTGTCGAATAAAATTAATATCGACTTCATTAATTTTTCTCCACATAAACTGATGTACTTGGAAAAGCAAAAGACGCATTATTTTTTTCTACTATATTTTTTATTTCAAGGGCTAAAAGATCTTTTACCTTCATCCACTCTAAGTATTTTCTGGTTTTAGTAAAACATATTAGTTTAATATCTATTGAACTTGCAGCAAATTGATCGATTTTTACTGAAAGCATTGTATTTTCTGATTTTGAAAATAATTCACTATTTTTTATATAATTTTCTATCTGCTGTTTGATATCAATTAATTGTTTGCTTGTTGTTCTATACTCTAGGCCTATAATCCAATTAATCCTCCTATTGGTAATTAAAGAATTATTTATTACTGCTTTTTCTGCAAACTGAAAATTAGGAATTGTTGCAAGAGATTTGTCAAATCTTCTAACAACTGTAGATCTAAAACCTATTGACTCAACTGTGCCTTCAATAACATCTTCAACGTATATCCAATCTCCAACTTTAAATCTTTTCTCGACTAAAACTAATATACCTGAAATTAAATTTTTAAATAAATCTTGTGCTCCAAGTGCAACGGCAACACCAAATAGTCCTAGTCCTGCTATAATTGGTCCAATTTTAATTCCCCAAAGTTCTAAAACAGCCGCTAATCCTAGAATTATTATTAGGACCTTTAGAGCTTTGATAATCCAATTGACTAAATCCCTTGAGAGTAAATCACTAATTGATTTTACAACAGTTGAAAAGGGTCCAATGATTTGGTGAAAGGTCCAAAATATAAGAATTGTAATTAAAGAACGATTAATAGTTTCTAAAAAATCTGCAGCTTGAGTTTCAATAGTTAGATAACTAGTAGCTACAAAAAAACCTAATACAATCGGAAAAAATTTAGCTGGCCCCTCCATAGACTTTACAAGGGTATTATCAAAGTTATTTGAGGTTTTTGATACGTAGTTCTCCAACCTTTTAATTACGAATTTTGAAAATATTCCTCTTAAAAAAAGAAAAAATAAAAAAATTATTAAAGCAATAATAATTTCGGAAATATTAACTCCCGAAATACCTTTATTCCAAACATCTAAAAATAATATCTTAAAATTTTGCAATACTTCCATCTAATTACCAATTTTTATAAGTTCATCTCCAGCTTCGAAGGTTTCTAAATTTTTCCATCCAGCTTCTTTGAAAACATTTATAACTTTTTCACTTATACACATTACTCTTGAGCCTGTCATCAGTCCATTGAGTGAGTACTTTTTCGCTAAATCAATAAAGCTTTCTGCACTCCTCTTTGAGTAAACAAAAATTATGTCAGGAGGATGATCTTTAATTAAATTATTAGTATCCTCATTTAATTCTTTAATTTTTTCTGAAGTATAATTGATAATTTTATCTATTTGAAAACCTTCCTTTTGTAGCTCTAAATCCAAGTCTGATGTAATATTATCTCCACATATATACGCTAATACCTTTTTTTTATCTAAGTCGCCTGAATTAACAATAATATTCTTTAAGGCATTTATCGTCCCTCCAGCTGAAATAGTATTATTATAACCTTGCTGCCTTACAATCTTTTCTGTAATTGCTCCAACGCAGAAACAAAGTTTATTTCTATCTGGCTTTAATAGTTTTAGACTCCTTATTGCATTAGCACTTGTAAATATAAATGCATTGTATTTTTTGGAGTCAATAGGATCAAGTTCTGCTTTGGAGATCTTTAAAGTAGGTACATGAATAATTTTATGACCTAAAGAAAATAATTTTCCCATTAAATCCTCAGAGTCTATTAGCGGTCTCGTTATTATAATATTCATTTTTTTTTAAATTTTTCTCCAGCTAGATCTAATAATTTTTCTCCAACACTTTTTCCAATAAAAGACGCGTCTGCCTCTCTTCCTATAAGCTCGTATTCAAAACTCTCTTGACCGGTATCTGAAAAAAGCTGAGCTTTAAGTTTTAAATTATGGTTTTCAATTTCAGCTAACCCACCTATTGCAGTATCGCAATCACCTCCGATAGTTTGAAGCATTTTTCTTTCAGCTATTGCGCAAAGATTAGTTGCACTATCATTTATTCTTTTTATCAAATTTTTAATTTCATCTTCCTTTCTACATTGCACAGCAATAATTCCTTGTCCAACCGCTGGTAGAATATGCTCACAATTAAAAGTAAAGCTTATTTTTTTATCGAGTTTAAGTGATTTTACTCCAGCAGCCGCAAGAATGATTCCATCTAATTTGTTTTCATTGATTTTATTTATTCTAGTGTCAATATTTCCCCGAATATTGATTACAGAAATTTTATTATTAATTTTTTTTAATTGAAGCTCTCTCCTTTTTGAACTTGAACCGATTTTTACACCTTTTTTTAAATCAGAAATACTTTTAATTTTTTCACTAATTATTACATCTCGGTAATCATTTCTTTTTAAATATGCTCCTATTAAAAGACCCTCATTTTCATTTGCCTCCATATCTTTTAGAGAATGCACAGCAATATCTATTTCTTTTTTTAATAAGCTTTCTTCAATTTCTTTACAAAATAAATTTTTTCCACCTATTTCTGAGATGTTCTTATTTAAATTCAAATCGCCTGATGTTTTTATGGCTTTAAAATTAATATTCTCCTCTTTAAGGTCTTTATTATTTTTTACTAATAGCTCCTTAACTTTTGTCACATAGGCTAATGAGAGTTTGCTGCCTCGAGCTCCAATTGTAATTTTTGTCATTAATTGATTATATATTTGATAGAATTATTTTATACTATCTTAATTTTTTAAAGAGATGACAAAAAAGATTACATTTTTAGGAATTGAAACAAGCTGCGATGAAACTGCAGCAGCTGTAATAAGGGAAAATGATAAGGGCACTGCAGATGTTTTATCAAATATAGTTTCAAGTCAGATTTCAGAGCATAAAAAATTTGGAGGAGTAGTACCTGAATTAGCAGCTAGAGCGCATTTAGAAAATATTGAATATATAATCAAAGCTGCTTTAGAGGAAAGTAAAGTTTCTTTAGATGAAATAGATGGGATTGCAGCTACTGCAGGTCCAGGCTTAATTGTATGTTTAACAGTTGGTCTAAACATAGGTAAAACAATTGCTGCATTTTCAAATAAGCCATTCGTTGCAGTTAATCACTTAGAAGGTCATGCTCTTAGTCCAGGATTAGAGAATAAAATTCAATTCCCATATTTGCTTTTATTAATCTCTGGAGGTCACTCCCAATTTTTAATAGTGAGAGACATTAATGAGTACGAACAATTAGGAACCACAATCGATGATGCTTTAGGCGAAGCGTTTGATAAAACCGCAAAGATGCTAGATTTAGGATATCCAGGAGGACCGAGTGTTGAGAAATTTGCAAAATTGGGAGACAAAAACTTTTTTAAGCTTCCTGAACCAATAATAAATAAAGCAGGTTGTAATTTATCGTTTGCTGGGCTTAAAACTGCAGTCTTAAGAGAGTCAAAAAAATTAAATGATAACGATAAATTAAAATATAGTCTTGCAGCTTCTTTTCAAAATACCATAAACAAAATTCTTTATAAAAAAACAAAGATTGCAATTCAAATGTATAAAGAAAAAATTAATACACCGAACATTAATTTAGTTGTAGCTGGAGGTGTGGCTGCTAATATTTCGATAAGAGAAAATTTAAAAAAACTTTCAGATGAAATGGGATTTAAAACTGTTTATCCTAATTTAAAATTTTGTGGTGATAACGCTGCTATGATTGCCTGGGCTGGTATTCAAAGATTTAAAAAAAATTTATTAAATAAAATTGATGTCAAAGCCAAATCTAGATGGCCTTTAGATGAAAATGCTCCCTACATGAAAGGGCCAGGTTTAAAGTTATAATGAATTACTGGTTACTTAAGTCTGAACCCGATGTTTGGTCGATTGAACAACAAAAAAAAGCTGGCATAAAAGGCGCTACCTGGGATGGTGTAAGAAATTATCAAGCTGCAAATAATTTGAGAAAAATGAAAAAAGGTGATTTATGTTTTTTCTACCATTCAAATATTGGAAAAGAAATTGTTGGTATAGTTAAAATAATTAAATCAGCTTTTACCGATAAAACTGATAAGAAAAAGAGATTTGTAGCCGTTCAAGTTAGGTTTGTGAGTAAATTTAAAACGGCTATTTCTCTAGAAAAAATTAAAGAAAACAGGAGAATTTCTCATTTACCGTTGATAAAACAAAGCAGATTGTCAGTAATGCCGATAGATTATAAAAGCTGGAAAATTATTTGTAACATGGGTAAAGTATAAAAAATTTTGGGGTATTTGTGGCTAAAAGGAAAAAAAAGAAAAAATCAAAAATAAAAAAGTCTAGAAAAAAATCTAGAAAACTAAAAAAGTCTAGAAAAGTAAATAAGCCTAGAAAAAAAACTAAGAAATCTAGAAAAAGAAAAAAATCCAAAAAAAAAGTTAGAAAAGCAAGGCGAATTATTTTTAAATCTCCTACTTACTCAAAAGATAGTGACGGCAATTCAGTTATAAGAGTCTCAGACAGTTGGGCAAACCATGCTTATGTAAACGACTCTAAATATAAAAAGAAATATAAGATGTCCATTAAGGAAAATGATAAATTTTGGGCTAAAGAAGGAAAAAGAATTACTTGGATGAAAAAGTATACCAAAATTAAAGATGTTAAGTACAGCAAAGACGAAGTTAAAATAAAATGGTATTATGATGGAACTTTAAATGCTTCAGCGAATTGTATAGATAGACATTTAAAGAAAAATCCAAGTAAAACAGCAATCATTTGGGTCGGTGATGATCCTGCTGATACAAAGAAAATTTCTTACAAAGAACTTCACCAAAACGTATGTAAAGCTGCAAATGGTTTAAAGAGTTTAGGTATTCAAAAAGGAGATAGAGTTACAATTTATCTGACTATGATCCCTGAATTAGCCTACATAATGTTGGCTTGTGCGCGAATTGGTGCTGTTCACTCAATTATTTTTGGCGGATTTTCACCTGACTCAATAGCTACTAGGATTACTGATTGTGAGTCTGAATATTTAATAACTGCAGATGAAGGAGTAAGAGGTGGAAAAATAATTCCGTTAAAAAAAATTGCTGATGAGGCTTTAGATCAATGTCCTGGAGTAAAAAAATGTGTGGTTGTTGAAAGAACCGGAAATCAAGTTGATTGGAATAATGAAAGAGATGTTTCTTACAAAGAGCTTATTTCATCAGTTCCCTCGAAATGTGAGCCTGAGGAAATGAACGCGGAAGATCCGCTGTTTATTTTATATACATCTGGATCAACTGGCAAACCTAAGGGTGTTCTACACACTACGGGTGGATACATGGTTTATGCATCGATGACACATCAGTATATTTTTGACTATAAGGCTAATGATATTTATTGGTGTACAGCTGATATAGGTTGGGTAACAGGTCATAGTTATATTATTTACGGACCTCTCTCAAACGGAGCGACAACTATTATGTTTGAGGGAGTTCCAAATTATCCGGATAGTTCCAGATGGTGGCAAATAGTAGATAAATATAAAGTAAATATTTTTTACACTGCCCCAACAGCAATAAGAGCTTTGATGCGAGAGGGAGATAAACCTGTAAAAAAAACAAGTAGAAAAACGCTAAAATTATTAGGAACTGTTGGAGAACCTATAAACCCGGAAGCTTGGATGTGGTATTACAAAACAGTAGGGGACTCTAGATGTCCAATTGTTGATACCTGGTGGCAAACAGAAACTGGAGGAATTTTAATTGCACCTCAACCTGGCGCTATAGATTTAAAGCCGGGCTCAGCAACTAAACCTTTTTATGGTATCAAACCAGTTTTAGTTGATAAAGATGGTAAAACTGTAAAAGGAGAAGGCAAAGGAAGACTTTGTATGGCTACTTCTTGGCCAGGTCAAATGCGAACAGTTTATGGAGATCATCAAAGATTTATAGATACTTATTTTTCTCAATTTGATGGAAAATATTTCACTGGAGACGGATGCAGAAGAGATAAAGATGGATATTATTGGATTACAGGAAGAGTGGATGATGTAATTATTGTATCAGGCCACAACCTTGGAACAGCTGAAATTGAAAGTGCATTTGTTGCGCATCCTAAAGTTGCTGAAGCAGCTGTGGTTGGATTTCCGCATAGTATAAAAGGTAATGGGTTATATTGTTACGTGACTTTAAACGCTGGTGAAAACCCTACTGGAGATTTAGAGAGAGATCTTAAGCTTTGGGTCAGAAAACAAATCGGTCCAATAGCTACACCTGACGTAATTCAATTTGCACCTGGGTTACCAAAAACAAGATCCGGAAAAATCATGAGAAGAATTTTAAGAAAAATTGCTGCCAATGAGCCTGATAATTTAGGAGATACAACAACTTTGGCGGATCCTAGTGTGGTAACGTCTCTGGTAGAGAATAGACAAAATAAAGGTTAATTGAATTTTAGATCTTTTGTTAATTTTTTAAACTCGTCTTTCATCAATCCCCATTTTAAATGAATAGAATTTAAGACTATTTTTTTATCAAGTGATTTTAGTTCATCTGCAATAGGTGACCAATAGTATAATGCCTGACCACTTTCCTTAAAGGGATCATCTAAATAATAGTTTAAAAAATTTACTTTATTTATCCTCTCTAAAAAATTTTTTTTACCTCTGTCAAAAATTTCATCATTTAAACCATTTTTTTTTTCATTTTCTAGGATATTTAAAAAAACCTCTTTACAGTCATTCTCCTTTAAGTTTTTTTCTGAAATAAGATAGGAGAAAACATAAAAAGCACAGTCAGCTAATGCGACCACGTAAATGTTCCATTTTGCGATATTAATGGATTTTAGAAAAACTTCATCCTCCATCATCGCAATATATTTAACTCCTATTCTTGTTTTCAAGTAGCCGTATAAAGTTGTTTGTGCAACATGTGCGGATCTTTCTTGAATGAAATTTTCTAAATCTTGTTTGGATTTTATTCTTTTAAAAAGACCAGATATTTTCCAAATTGGAATTACATATTCCCAAATGTCAATTAGAGTGGTTCTAAGAGTGTTTCGCAATTTATTTAGATTCAATTTCACGTTGTATATAAAAAACCCTTTATTTACTTGTCTTATAGCATTTCATATTGGTTTTGGGGTCCTTTTTTCTCTTTAAATTCAACTCATAATCAGTATGCTCCCCAGCAATAAGAGTACTTTTTACGTAAAAAGTTAAAAAATAAATAGGGGGAAATATGTCAAATAAAGACGCATATTGGAATAAGACCAAAAACCATATGATCGTAACATTGGTTCTTTGGGCTTTCTTCTCATTAGTGATCTTCATGTTTGGTTCTGAACTGAACACGATGTCTTTTCTTGGCTATCCATTAGCATATTACATGACTGCGCAGGGTTCACTTCTTGCCTTTGTGATAATTTTGTTTTGGACTGCAAATAAACAAGAAAAAATCGACGAAGAACATGGTTTCTCAGAAAGAGAGGATGACTAATGTTTAAAGGAGATTTTATACAAAACCTTCCTAAAATATATGGTACCTACACTGGTGGCTTTATAGTGTTCATCATTTTGATGGCATTAGCAGAGCAAGCAGGTGTGTCAGCTAAAAACATCGGAGTGATGTTCGTAGCTTTCACGGTATTGATTTATGCCTTAATCGGTTATTTATCAAGAACCATACAAGTAGATGCCTACTATGTTGCAGGAAGACAAGTGCCTACCGTATTTAACGGGATGGCAACAGCAGCTGACTGGATGTCAGGTGCATCATTCGTAGCTTTAGCGGGTGGAGTTTACTTTGGTGGCTATACTTATATGGCCTTCTTAGTAGGTTGGACAGGTGGATACGTACTTGTTGCAACTCTAATGGCTCCGTACCTAAGAAAGTTTGGATGTTACACAGTTCCTGATTTTATCGGAACACGATACGGTGGTAATGTGGTGAGAGCTGCATCAGTATTCGTGCTTTTCATAGCATCATTTACTTACGTAACAGCACAAATTAATGCTACGGGAACAATTGCTTCTAGAGCTCTTGGAATACCTTTTGAATGGGGAGTTTGGGTAGGATTAATAAGTATCCTTATCTGTTCAATGCTTGGTGGAATGAGAGCCGTAACTTGGACACAGGTTGCTCAGTACATTGTATTAATCATCGCATACTTAATACCAGTATTCTGGATTAGTTCTAACGTAGGTGGAGGAATTTTCCCTCACTTAATGTTGGGTGATGAAGTTGCAAGACTTGGCGAACTTGAACAACAATTTGGACTAGTTAAAAACAGCGCCGCAGATATGAAAGCAGCTGGGGTACCAGGGGGATTAAAATATATCTCTGGATCTCACTCTGGAGTACCTGAAGGTGGAATGGCTGTCTGGAAATACTTATCGTTAGCGATTTGTATGATGGTAGGAACTGCATCGTTACCTCATATCTTAATGAGATACTTTACAACTCCTACAGTAAGAGCAGCAAGAAAATCAGTAGCTTGGTCGCTATTCTTTATTTTCTTACTTTACTCTTCAGCGCCTATGTTAGCGACATTGTCTAAATTAGCATTGATGGATCCAAATCTACCAACTGGAATTATCGGAAAATCTATTTCTGAAGTTCAGTCGATAGAGTGGGTACAAAGATGGTCTGAAGTTAAACAAGTATTTATCGCAGACTTTAATGGTGACGGAATACTTCAGTTGAATGAATGGTTCATGAGAGGTGACGTTGTAGTATTAGCTACTCCAGAAGTAGCGGGTCTACCGTTCGTAATCTCAGGACTAGTGTTTGCTGGTGGTATGGCTGCTGCCATGTCAACTGCTGATGGTTTAGTTCTTGCAATATCAAATGCGTTATCACACGACATTTATTACAAGATCATTAATCCAAAAGCGGAAACTGCTAAAAGACTATTAGTTGCTCGTGTACTTCTAGTAATAATCGGAGCTGCTGGTGCTTACATAGCCTCTTTCAGGCTAACAAGTATCTTAGGTTCGGTTGCTTGGGCATTCGACTTTGCGATGTCAGGCTTATTCTTCCCACTTGTACTTGGTGTATGGTGGAAGAGAGCTACTAGAGAAGGTGCAATCGCTGGTATCATTGCGGGAATTGTATCAGGAACATTATACTTAACGTGGGTGTTCCCTAAATTCTCAGTTCCAATGTGGGGCGGTGTAAATACTCCATTCTTAGGTATTGACCACTTAAGATTTGGTTTAATCGGAGCACCAATTTGTTTAGTTGTAATGGTGGTAGTCAGTTTAATGACTAAAGAGCCAAGCCCAGCTACACAAAAATTAGTAGACGATACAAGAATACCAACAGGTAAGGCTATTCTTGGTAAGCAACACTAATTAACAATTATTTAAAATTAAAAGGGGCGATTTTTTCGCCCCTTTTTTTTTACCTAAATCATGGTAATTTAAGCTTATGATACCAACTTGGGCGATAATTTTAGATTACACTTTAGGTACAATAATGTGGACCTTAATTGGTCGAGCATTCATGAATATTTTTCAAAAAGAAGATTCTACTTTTTTTTTCATGAGAATATTTGTAAAAACAACAAATCCAATAATTAATTTATTTAAATTTATTACTCCAAGTTTCTTATTTGGACCTTTCATAGCCTTATATGTGGCATGGTTTTTTTATTTATTCAGATTTTACGCCATGCCTTACATTCTTGGTTATGATGTTTGGGGAATGTTAGCATTTCCTCTAGAAAGCGATTTTTCAAGACAATTATATCAACTGTTTAATTAATCTAATTTTTTTGACAAAATTTAAGATTAAAATATAAATGTAGAATGAGCAATCTAATCAAAATATCACCGTCTATTTTATCAGCTGATTTTAGTAAATTGGGTGCAGAAGTTATTTCTTTAGAGAGGGCAGGTGCTGATTATATACATATAGATGTAATGGATGGACATTTTGTGCCAAATCTCACTATTGGCCCAGAAGTAATTAAAAAACTGAGACCTCTCACAAAAAAAGTATTCGACGTTCATTTAATGATTTCTCCAGTAGATAATTTTATTAAAGACTATGCTAATGCAGGAGCGGATATCATTACCTTTCACCCTGAAGCTACTAAAAACACTTCTAAAACTATAGAGCTTATAAAAAAAGAAAACAAAAAAGTTGGGATTTCTCTTAAACCAAAATCAAGTATTGATTTGATAAAAGATCATTTAGGTGAAATTGATCTAGTTCTAATAATGAGTGTTGAACCGGGATTTGGAGGACAAAAGTTTATGCCAGAAGTATTGAAAAAAACAAAACAACTTAAAGAAATAATAAAGTCTAAGGGGTTTAATGTGGACATTGAAATAGATGGAGGAATTAATTTTGAAAATTGTTCTTTAGCAAAACAAGCTGGAGCAAATATTCTTGTTTCAGGATCAACTATTTTTAAAGAGAATAAAGGCGATCTTAAAAAAAATATAGAAATTCTCAGAAAAAATTAATAGATGTTTGGCTTAAAAGGTGCCTATTTTTATTTAGTTGCAATTCAAATAACTTTAATCAAATTTTTTAAAAAAATTTATTTCTTATCTAATCATTATCACAAGTCTCTAAAATCAAAAATTCCTACTCAAGTTTATTTTAATCCAAATCCATTTTTATTATCTCTTATTTCCCCCTATAAAAAAAAATCACTAAGAATTAGTGAAATAAATGTCAATGATTTTTGGATAGAAAATAAAAATAGGAGTGTTGACGATCATCATAATTTTTTATGGTTAAGTTTAATTGATAGAAAAGTAGATGGTAAAAGTATACAGAAAATTATTTATCTATGGATGTTTAAATATTCAAAATTTAAACTAAAAGTTTGGGAAAACTCTACTTTAAGTAACAGAATAATTAGTTGGATACTTAATATTGATATCATCATTAATAACGGAACATTTGAGTTTAAAAAAAATTTTTTTCAAAATATAATTCTGCAGTGTAACCATTTAAAAAAGAATATAAGATTTGAGAAGAATCCTATCAAAAAAATTGAGGCATTATCCGCGCTTATATTGTCAGGAATAATTTTCAAAGAATATGAAGAAAATTATAATTTTGGTATTAAGGCTTTAGAAAAATTTGTTAATTCATATTTTGATGATGATGGTTTCCCGTTAACTAGAAGCCCTAATGATCTTATATTTTTTAATAAGTATCTTTTATTGTGTCATGAGAACATCAAAGATGCTCAACAATATATGCCTGATTTTCTTGATGCAATTATTCAAAAAAATTTAATGTGTATTAAATTTTTTAAAACTCCAAATAATCAGACGCCACTTTTCAATGGAGCTTCTGAAAAATTGCTTACTCATTATGAAAAATATCTTGAGAGTTTTAAAGTAAGCAAAAAAAATAAAAAGGAGATAGTTGGAGGTATATTCCATGCAAAATCTAAACAACAAGTTTTATACTTTGACGTTGGTGGGCCACCTGGTAAAAATTTCTCAAAAAATTATCAATCAGGCCCTCTTTCTTTTGAGTATTTTTTAGATGGCATAAAAATAATTACTAATTGTGGATTTGGAAATAATATCTCACCTAAAGCAGAACTTATTAGTCGATTAACTGCCAGTCAGTCTACATTAACTATAAATGACACTAGTATAACTAAATTTGAGAGGAATAAGCTAATCAACAGAGTTTTTGGAAATTCAATTAAAAACACTTTTAAAACAAGTGATTTAAAATTTAAAACTGACAAAAATTTAATTAGTTGTTCCGCGTCTCACAATGGATACGAAAAAAACTTTAATTGTATTCATAAAAGAGAAATTTATCTTGATCAAAATAATAATAGGTTAAACGGTGTTGATCATATTTTTAAAAAGAAAGATGGAATTCCAATAAGATATGTAATAAGATTTCATCTAAATCCTGAACTATCTGCTGTAAAAACAATTGGTGGAAATAGTGCTTTGATACAAATATCAAAGAATAAGTCACTTATTTTTACAATTAAAGACGAAAATCTTGAATTAGAAAAGAGTATTTATTTAGGAGGAAAAAAAATATTAGATAATACTTGTATAACTATTTCTGGTAATCTAGTTAATAAAGATAAGTTTTTTAATTGGGAAATTAAGAAAAAAATTTAGTAATGAATTTAAAAATTAAAAATGCCTTAGTTTCTGTTTTTGATAAAGAAAATATTCCCTCCTTATTAAAAAGTCTGAAAAAACATAATATCAAAATTATTAGTTCTGGAGGAACTTATAAATCTATAAAAAAGCTTGGATACAATTGTATTGAGTTATCTCAATTTACTGGGTTTAAAGAAATGCTGGATGGTAGAGTCAAAACTCTTCATCCGAAAATTCATGCTGGGATTTTACATGACAGAAAAAATAAAGCTCACAAAAGTGAAATGTCCAAGCAAAAATTTCCCTCGATAGATTTGATTGTTGTTAATTTTTATCCGTTTCAAAAAATAGTTACTAAAACTAAAAATCCAAATAAAATTATTGAAAATATAGATATTGGTGGTCCAACAATGGTACGTGCTGCGGCAAAAAATTTTAAGAATGTAACAATAATTACAAATAAAGATGATTATTCTTCACTGATTAAAGAATTAGAAAAAAACAATGGAGCAACTTCATTAAAATTTAGAGAAATCATGTCCTCTAAAGCATTTGGTTTAACTGCATATTATGATGCTATGATTGCTAATTGGTTTAACAATAAATTAAGTATTCAGTTTCCTGAAAGAAAAACTATCTTCGGACGGAAACTAAAAAAGTTAAGATATGGTGAAAATCCACATCAAGAAAGCTCTATTTATATTAATGATTATGAAGACAAAAAACTTGGATTTACTCAAATTCACGGTAAAGAATTGAGTTATAATAATTTTAACGATATGTTTGCATCGTTAGATATCCTTTTGTCTATTAAAAGAAAAGCTGGCACGGTGATTACAAAACATGCAAATCCTTGTGGCGTTTCGGAACATAAAAATCCTATAGACTCATTTAAAAATGCATATGCATGTGATCCAATTAGTGCTTTTGGCGGAGTTATTGCGTGCAATTATAAAATTACTAAAAAAATTGCGCTAGAAATAAATAAGAATTTTCTTGAAGTTATACTTGGTAAGGGTTTCGATAAAGAGTCTTTGAAAATATTAAAAAAGAGAAAAAACTTGAGAATAATAGATATATCGAAATTTAAGCCTAAAAATATTTCATCAATAAAAATATTTGATGGATCCTTTTTGGTGCAAAATAAAAACAAAATAGTCCTTGATAGAAAAAAAATTAAATGTGTCACGAAACTAAAACCTAGTAAGAAAGAACTAGCAGAAATAGAGTTTGCTTTTAATGTAAGTAAGTATGTAAAATCTAACGCAATCGTTTTGTGTAATAATTTTTCAACAATTGGCATTGGAGCAGGTCAACCTAGTAGACTCGATAGCTGTAAATTGGCTGTACAAAAAGCAAAACAGTTTCAATCAGAAAAAATAAAAAATTCTGTTGCAGCTTCAGATGCCTTTTTCCCGTTTGCAGATGGTGTACAAGCTCTAATCAAAGCAGGTATAAAAATAATAGTTCAGCCCGGAGGGTCAATAAGAGATCAAGAAGTAATAAATGTTGCTAATAAAGCAAAGATTAAAATGCTCTTTACAAATGTAAGGCATTTCAATCATTAATTAATTTTATCTATTTTAGCAGCTAGAATAAAATCACTTTCGGCAAGACCTTTTATTGCGTGTGTAAAAATTTTTATCTTGCAATAACCCCAACCAAAATTGATATCAGGATGATGGTTTTCTGTCTCCGCAATTTCACCTACTTTGTTTACAAATTTTTGACTTTCTGCGAAGTTTTTAAATTTAAATTCTTTAATTAAATAAAAGTTTTCTTCCTTATCTTTTTTTACTTCCCAATCATCTACTTTTTTTAAATATTTATGTATCTCACTTTTGTCAAAAGGGGGAATGTTACCGTCACATGCAATACACTTTTTTTTTGAAAGATCAGACATTATAAAAAGTTTTTGAGCCAGTTGATAACTTCTTTTGGTTTTTCTTCTTGCAAATAATGTCCGCAATCAAGTCCTTCTCCAATTGGTTTGGAATTACTATAGTCTCCCCAAACATTTAAAACATCACCCCAAACTTTTCCAGTGTCACTTTTGTTGCCCCATAAAACTAAGAGAGGGCAATTAATTTTATTTTTTTTTTCATAGTCAATGTTATCCATTTCTAAGTCGCAAGAGGGTGATGCTCTATAATCTTCACACGACCCCCTGATAGTTTTATAATTAAAACATTTAACATATTCATCCAAAGTTTCTTTACAAAAATCTAAACTTGCTCCTCTTTTTGATAGCTTTTTTTTCATATAATAATCAGCTGGTATCGAAGATAACATTCTTTCCGGAAGATCATAAGGTTGCATCATTAATAGCCAATGCCATTTGGAAATTGACCACCCTTTTTTTTGAATAGTCCAAATATGCCGATTAGGCATAATATCAAACACTGCTAACTTTTTTATTTTTTCACGAGCGTCTAAAGCCATCCTGTGGGCTGTTCTTGCTCCTCGGTCATGACCAACTAAGTTAAATTTATCATAACCTAAAATTTTCATTAAATTAATTTGATCATTCGCCATTGCTCTAAAAGAATAATTTAAATGATTTTCACCGCCATCCTCTGGACCTATGCTTTCTCCATATCCTCTTAGATCTGAAGCTACAATATAAAAGTTATTTTTTAATGCATCGGCTATCTTATGCCATGTTACATGCGACATAGGATTCCCATGTAATAACAATAGTGGTTCTCCGGAACCACCGTGTCTGAATGTGATTTCTGCTTTTCCAAAACCCTGGTTTTCAATAGTAATTTTTTCTTTTTTAAAATCTGAAAACATAATATGGAGCGGGCAAAGGGACTTGAACCCTCGACCTTCTCGTTGGCAACGAGACGCTCTACCACTGAGCTATGCCCGCTTGTAAATCATCATTGAAAGTATTAGCTTTTTTCTAATTAAGCAATAGACAAAATTTGCAAATAATGTCACTACCAGTAATATAAAATTTTTAATATATTAAACTTATGAAATCATTTCCTGAAGTAATTCCAATTTTTCCTCTTAGTGGGGTGATCTATTTTCCCAAAACTAATTTACCCTTAAATATTTTTGAGCAGCGTTATTTAGATCTTGTGAATGATACTTACAAAAATGATAAGCTAATGGGGATGGTTCAATCTCAAAGAAATAGAAACCAAGTTTATAAAATTGGATGCTTAGGAAAAATAAGTGATCTTCAAAAAAGTGAAGATGGTAGGATACTAATCAATCTCACTGGAATCACTAGATTTAAAATATTAGAAGAAATAGAAAATAAAAAATTGTATAGAGAATTTAAAGTTGATTACAAAAGCTTCGAGTTAGATCTTAGGGATTCAACAAGTGATTTTAGCACAGATGATCTTATGGATAAAGCGAAAGTATTTTTTAAAAAAAATGGGTTATTATTAAACTGGAGGGAGTTTGAAAAACTAGATAAAGCTCAAAAAATAAATACTCTTTCGATGATTTCGCCAGTAACTAACGAGGAAAAACAAAAACTTTTAGAGGCTGTAACAATAAAAGATAAAGTTAATACTCTTGAAGATATTATAAGTTTTTACTTACATGAAGTAAATTTTAACAATGAAACTGTGCAATGAAGTTAATTAGCAGATTTATTCATTGAGTCGAAGAAGTCGGAATTGTTTTTCGTGTTTTTTAATTTGGAAATTAAAAACTCTATCCCATCCATAGTTCCCATAGGACTAATTATTCTTCTCAGGACGTTCATTTTAGACAGTTCATCTTTTGCAAATAACAGTTCTTCTCTTCTTGTTCCTGACCTAGTGATGTCTAGTGCTGGATAAATTCTTTTATCGGCAACTTTTCTATCAAGGATAAGTTCAGAATTGCCTGTTCCTTTAAATTCTTCAAAAATTACTTCGTCCATTCTACTTCCAGTATCTATCAAAGCAGTTGATATAATTGTGAGGGATCCGCCCTCCTCAACATTTCTTGCTGCGCCAAAAAATCTTTTGGGTCTTTGTAGAGCGTTGGCATCAACACCTCCAGTTAAAACTTTACCTGAACTTGGTATAACAGCGTTATATGCTCTACCTAACCTTGTGATTGAGTCTAGCAAAATAACTACATCTTTCTTGTGCTCAACTAATCTTTTTGCTTTCTCAATCACCATCTCTGCAACAGCAACGTGCCTAGAAGCTGGTTCGTCAAAAGTTGAAGCTACAACCTCGCCCTTCACAGACCTTTGCATATCAGTTACTTCTTCGGGCCTTTCATCAATCAACAAAACCATTAAGTAACACTCTGGATGATTGGCAGTAATTGACTGAGCGATATTCTGAAGAATTATTGTTTTTCCAGCTCTGGGCGGTGAAACTATTAAAGATCTTTGTCCTTTTCCTATTGGGCTCACAAGATCGATCAGCCTAGCTGTATTGTCTGGTTTTTTTTCAATTTTTGATGTTTCTACTTCCAATTTAATTCTTTCGTTTGGATAAAGCGGTGTTAAATTATCAAAAGCAATTTTATTTTTTCCTTTATCTGTTTCATCAAAATTTATTTTATTTACTTTTAAAAGAGCGAAGTATCTTTCGGCATCCTTTGGTCCTCTAATCTCTCCTTCAATCGAGTCACCTGTTCTTAGGCCAAATCTTCTAATCTGACTTGGACTTACATAAATATCATCAGGTCCGGGGAGATAATTTGACTCTATCGCTCGTAAAAAGCCAAACCCATCTTGTAAAACTTCTAGAACGCCAATGGCTGTTATTTGTTCATTTTTTTCAGCCAACTTTTTTAAAATAGCAAATAAGATTTCCTGTTTTCTTAAAGTACTAGGGTTTTCAATACCAAGTTTTTCAGCCTCATTTATAAGCTCTGCAGGATTTTTTTGCTTTAATTCTTGTAAATTCATGTGATTGTTTTTGATTTAAGAGAAGTAATAAAAATATATGTCTTTTTAAAAAAATTTCAACCCTTAATTAAAGAGGTTTAAAAATAACAACAAAAATTACTACAATTAGTATTATTGTTGGTATTTCGTTATATATTCTGAAAAATTTTGAGGTTTTCTGGCTATTGTCTGAAGCAAAATCATTTAAGTATTTTCCTAAGGTAAAGTGATAGTAGGTAAGAATGACAACTGCAAAAATTTTTATTTGCATCCATAACTCTGAAAAAACCCCAAAACCGAGAATATGAATAAGCAGAATGCCGAACAGCCATGAAAGCAACATTGCTGGCATCATTATATAATTATAAAGTTTTCTTTCCATGGTCTTGAAAACTGTTTTTTGAGATTCATGATCAGCTTCTGAATGATAAACAAATATTCTTGGTAAATAGAGAAGGCCAGCCATCCATGAAATTACAGCAATGAGATGTAACGATTTAAAAAGTAGATATAAATTCATTTATAAATATTTACTTACTAATTTTTCAAGTAATTTTATGTGATCTGAGTTGTCATTTAGACAAGGGATTAAATCAAAATTTTCACCACCTTTTTCAATAAAACATTCTCTACCCTGAATATTTATTTCTTCTAAAGTTTCAACACAGTCAGATGCGAAACCAGGACATATAACTAATAAATTTTTAATTCCTTCATCTGGTAATTTTTCTAAAGTTTTATCAGTATAAGGCTTGAGCCATTCTTGTGGGCCAAACCTTGATTGAAAAGTTGTTCTAATTTCAACTTTATTAAATTTTTCCTTGATAAGTCTAGTTGTTTTATGACAATAACAATGATACGGATCGCCTTTGTCAAAATAAGACTTCGGTATCCCGTGATAAGAAGAAATTATTAAATCAGGTTTCCAATTAATTTCGTTGATCTTCTTTTCGATGCTATTGACTATAGCATTAATATAAAAAGGATCACTTTCATAATGTGGTATAATTTGTAAACTTGGCTGCCATCTCATTTTCATTAACGATCTATAGACTTCATCGCATACGGTAGCCGTAGTTGCTGCAGCATATTGAGGATAGAGAGGTAAAATTATTATTCTCTCGCAGCCTTCTTCTTTCATTATATTCAATTTAAATTTAATACTTGGGTTCCCATATCTCATTGCGAAATCTACTATGATCTCCTTACTTGCTATTTTTTTTTGTAATTTTGATGACTGTTCTTTTGTGAAATATAACAAAGGAGACTCGTTACTTTCTTTTCTCCAAATCTGCTTATATGCATGAGCAGTTTTTGAAGGTCGAAAAGTTAGAATAAATAAATTCAATATAATTTGCCAAATAATTGGGTTTACTTCTATTACTCTCCTGTCCGACAAAAATTCTTTTAAGTACCTTCTTATATCCCACCAACTTGTAGAGTCAGGTGTTCCTAAATTTACAATTAAAACACCAGTTTTGCCAAATTTCACTTCTGGGTGAGTTTTATCCATTATAATTCCTATAAAATTTAATTAGTTTACTTACTTTATCAGGATCTGTTTCAGGAAGTAAACCATGACCTAAATTGAAAACGTAAGGAATATCTTTAAAAGTTCTAATATATTTCGTCGCTCCCTCGGTAATTTCTTTGTCAGATTTTAATAATATATTTGGATCTAGCCCCCCCTGTATTACTACATTTCTTAATTTTTCTTTTGCCCATATAGGATCAATTTCTGAGTCTAAATTGATTCCGTCTGGCCTTACTATTTTGTTAAAGGTTTCAAAATTTTCTTTAATACCCTTAGGAAAACAAATATTAGGTATTTTGCGTTGCTTGCAGTAGGATATAATTTTTGCATTTGGTGTGAAACAATAATCATTTAAATTTTGACTTGGTATTAAGCCTGCCCAAGAATCAAAGACTTGTACTACATCAGCACCGGCATTCACCTGGTTCTTGATGTGAATACATAAAAATCTTATTAAATTTTCTATAGCTTGATTTAAAAACTCTTTTTTATCTTTAAGCTTTTTTAGATCTAATTCTTTTTTACTTTCTTTAATTCCTAACATATAAACTAAAAGCGTCCATGGCCCACCGACAAACGATATAAGTGATTTATTCTTCTTTAATTTTTTTCTTGTGAGGTCTATGGCTTTATAAACTGGGCTAAGATTTTGCGAAAAATTGCTTTCTTTATAGTTTAAGAATTTTTTAAAATTGAAATCACTTAATTTAGGTCCATGGTCTTTGATAAAATTTACGTTTTGGCCTAATGCATAAGGAACAATTAAAATATCAGAAAAAATTATTGCTGAGTCTATGTCGAACCTTTTAATCGGTTGTAATGTAATTTCTGAACTTAACTCACTATTCAAACACAACTTGATAAAATCTGGATTTTTTGATCTAATTTTTTGAAATTCTGGGAGATATCTACCTGCTTGTCTCATAAACCAAATTGATTTACAAGAAACTTTATCCAATAATATTTTCTTCAAATTGCTCATATTATATAAAAGTATTTTTTAAACATTTTGTGATTATAGGGTCTGTTTAATGGTCATATAACTATTTATACATTTTTTATACATATAAAGATTAATAACTTTCTTCAAAAAGCATCAATTTGAAGACTTTATTAATCTTATAAACATTAGTAAAACATCAATATTAACATCTAATAAAATGTTAAAATATTGTTAATTAATGTTAATTTTTTTTACTCTGATAAATAAAAAAGTGAATAAACTTACTTACTAATTATTTATTAACATATATATGAACCAAAAATACAATGTATATCTTGTGTCTGACTCTACAGGTGAAACCTTGGATAGAATATTTCTTTCGCTTAAATCTCAATTTTCGAATTTTGATTATGAGAAAAAGGAGTTTGCATTTGTTAGGACTGAACAACAAATTGACAAAATAATTAAAGAATGCGTACAACTAGATAATTCATTAATTTTATATACAATAGTAGAAACCAAACTTGCAAAGTATATTGCGAACCAAAGTGAGGAAAAAGATGTTCCATGTTTTGGCATATTAGGCAACCTTATTCTAAGTTTTTCGAAATTATTAAATCAGAAAGCGATACACAAACCTAGCGCCCAGCATGTTTTAGATGACGATTATTATAAAAGGATTGAGGCTATTCAATTCACTATGTCCCACGATGATGGTAAAAAAGTTGACGACATTAATAATGCTGATGTAATCCTTTTAGGTGTAAGCAGGACAAGCAAAACACCAACCTCAATTTATTTAGCAAATAGAGGATATAAAACTGTTAATATACCTCTTGTATTAGACCAAAAGCTACCCGCAAACTTAAACTCTCAAACAAAAGCATGCGTGATTGGTCTCGTAGCAGATCCTGAACGTTTAGCTGATATCAGGCGAAACAGAATTGCAATTATGAATGAACATCAAATTAAAGACTACACTAACTTGGACTTTATCAAAAAAGAGGTAATCGACTCAAAAAATCTCTTTAAAAAAAATAATTGGCCTATTATAGACGTTACTAGGAGATCTGTTGAAGAAACAGCTGCCTCCATTTTAAAAATAATAGAAATTAAAAAACATAGATGAAATTGATTTTGGCTTCAAAAAGCGGTGTTAGAAAAAAAATATTAGATAATAACAATATTGATTGTGAAGTAATTGTTTCTAACGTAGATGAAGATGAAGTTAAAGCGTCTTTGATTAATGAAGGAGCAGACCCATTAACAATTTCAAAAAATTTAGCAGAAATTAAGTCTATAAAAGTTAGCAATAAAAACCCAGATAGAATGGTGCTAGGAGCTGATAGTGTAATTTCTCTAGATAATAAATTAATTAGTAAACCAAAAAGCCGACAAGAGGCGCTTGATATATTAAAAAAACTCAATAATTCCGAACACTATTTAATTAGTTCTGTTTGTATTTCACGAAATGGAGCTATGATTTGGAATCATACAGACACTTCTAAGTTAAAAATGAAGAATTTTAATGAGGAACAACTTTTAGACTATTTAAACAAGATTAAAACTGAAACTTTACTTGCTTATGGAGTTTATCAAGTCGAAGCAGAAGGTTTAGGATTATTTGAGTATATTAAAGGTGATCACAACTCAATTATGGGTTTGCCTATTAAAGATATTATCAATTATATTAGGAAATATAAAAAATGAAAAAAAAATACGGGATTATTGGAAACCCAATTAAACATTCTTTGTCACCCGTCCTACATAATTACTGGTTTAATAAATACAAAATAGATGCAAGTTATTCAATAATCGAAATTGAGAATAGCGAATTTCCTGATCTAATGAATAAAATTAAAGATAAAGACTTGGCAGGTATCAACATAACACTTCCATACAAACAAAAAATTGTTCCATATGTTGATATTCTTGTTAATGATGCTGAAATTACACGTTCTATTAATACAATCTATCTAGACGATAAAGGAACACTTATTGGAGAAAATACTGATGTATTTGGATTACAAGCAGCTTATTTAAAAGAGGTAAATAATATAACTAAAAAAAGCGCGTTAGTCATTGGTGCCGGAGGAGTTTCTCCATCGGTAATATTGTCACTTGAGAAATCGGGAGTAAAAAATATTTCTATAACAAATCGAACTGAGGAAAAGTGTATTTTCTTAAAGAAAAAATTCAAGTTTTTAAAAATAATAAGTTGGTTGAACATAAAAAAAGAATTGAGAAATTATGATATTATTATCAATGCAACTAGCTTAGGTTTAAAAAACGGGCAAGATTTTAATTTTACTTTTGACAAAATTAAAGATGATAGTATTTTTATTGATACAATTTACAATCCTTTAGAAACAAAAACTTTGAAATATTTAAAAGATAGAAATATTAAAGTCTTTAATGGTCTTGATATGTTTATTTATCAAGGGCAAAAAGCTTTCTATTTATGGAATAAAGTAAATCCTGAAATAGACCAAACATTAATTGAACTTTTGTTATCAAAGCTCAAATGATCAAAATAGGTATTACAGGCTCATTAGCATCAGGAAAAACAACAGCAAGCAAGATCCTTTCGGCAAACAGAGGGCCTCTCTTCAGTGCGGACGATGTAGTAAAAAAAATATATAAAAACGATACATATAAAAAAATAATTTCAAAAAAATTTAACCTAAACAAAACCACAAATTTAAAAAAATTATTAAAAAAAAAAATTAGTAAAGATAAGAAAAATATTCAAAAACTTGAAAAAATCATTCATCCATTAGTTCGGAAAGAGATGCGAAAATTTTTAAAAAAGAATGCTAATAGGAGATTTGTTTTTCTAGAAATCCCACTTCTAATTGAAAGCAATCTCATGAATTTATTTGATGTTATCTTTTATATCAAAGCGAAAAAATCAATTAGACTAAAAAGGTTCATTTTAAAAGGTGGTAAAAAATCGATTTTTAATATTTTAAATTTAAAGCAACTTAATGATGAAAAAAAAGTTAAATATTGTGAACATGTTATTGTTAATGAAAAAAATATTAAGATTTTAAAAAAAAAATTATTAGTTATATTTAAAAAATATGAATGAAGTATTTTTAGATACTGAAACCACTGGACTATCCTTTAAAGAGGGACACAAAATAGTTGAGATTGCTTGTATTGAAACTAAAGATTTAATTTCAACAGGAAATACATTTCATCGATTTATTAATCCTCAAAGAAACATCCCTGAGGAAGCATTTAAAATTCACGGGTTTTCAGAAAAATTTTTAAGCACCAAAGAAACATTTGATAAGATATCAGACGATTTTCTCAATTTTATTGATGGGAAAAAAATAATAATACATAACGCGTCTTTTGATTTAAGTTTTTTAAATGGCGAACTTGGCTTATTGGATAAAAGCCCGATAGATAAAAAATTAGTTGTAGACTCTTTGGAAGTTGCAAGAAATAAGTTCCCCGGAGTATCAAATTCTTTAGATGCTTTATGTAAAAGATTTAATGTAGATCTTTCAAAAAGAACAAAACATAATGCATTACTAGATTGCCAACTTTTAAGAGAAGTATATATTAATCTTTTAGATGTGAAAGAACCAAAATTCAATTTAACCACTAAAGACTTAGACCAAAATATTTTAATAAGTAAAAATTATAACAAAAAAATATTAGAAATTTCTGATAGTGAGATTAAAATGCATAAGGAATTTTTAAAAAAGGATTTGAAAAAAAATTATTATTGAATTTTTCTCATATTATAAAGACGCTGAAAATCAACATTCTCACTTATTTTAACGTCTTTAAATCCTGAATTTTCAAATAAACTTACAAATATTTTCCGTAGCTCACTGTAAATTTTTGAAGGAACACTAACAAGAACAATCTTTTCCAGTTCATCCTTTTTTATTTTATCATCTTGCAATTCAACAATTGTAGCAAAAATAATTTTTGTATTTATAACCTCAAAATCATTTTTAATAGGCGTTAGGTTTAGTGAAGTTAAAACTTCGATAATATTTTGTTTAATTCTATTGCTTTTAATATCAATATTAATCTTATAGTTTGCTATATCTTTTGATAGTAGGTAAAAAGTTTTGGTATTTGGAATACTAAAGTTAAGTTCTTTTATATATTTTCCAACAATTTTATAATTCATCTTCATCTTTATCTTTATTAATTATTTCTCCATCAATAGTTTTACTGTTTTTTTTATTACCGTAATTTACTTTTTCTTTTCCAAATATTATTTTAAAAAAAAAATTTCTTGAAAAAGGAAACAACAACAAAAACCCTATGGTGTCAGAAAAAAAACCGGGTATTATTAATAATACAGCTGCCAAGGCTATAGACGCACCAGACATTAGTTCATAAATCGGAGCTTTATTTTGATAAATATTTATCATACCAGACTTTAAAGTTTGAATACCTTGTAGCCTTGCATAGTATATTCCTATAATTGCTGTTAGAAATATAAGGGCAATTGTGCTTAAGGCGCCAATTTGCCCCCCAATTTTGATCATTATAAATATTTCCAAAGCTGGTAAACCTAAAAAAATCAGGAAAAATGTGTTCATTTGTCTGATACAAAATTATATTATTCATGTATATTTATCAAATTATGAGTAACAATTTCGGTTATTTAGACATAATTTTATTAGGAATGATTGCAGGTTTTATAATCTTGCGATTAAGAAGCATATTAGGAAGAAAGACTGGGCATGAGTCTAAGGTTTATCCAAATTTTGCTGAAAAGAAATTTAGTATGCCCCTGAAAGAAACCCAATTAGAAGAGCAAAATTTAGAAATTCTTGAGGGAAAAGATAAAAAAGAATTTTTAAAAGGTGCTGAAATAGCTTATGAGAGTATTTTAACTTCTTTTGCTACTGGAGATTTGATAAAACTAAAGGCATTATTGTCACCAAATATGTTTTCTAATTTTTCGGATGCAATTAAATCAAGAAAAAAAGAAAATATCAAATCTGAATTTACATTCATTGGGGTAAAAGAGTCTTCGGTAGAAAAATATGAAAAAATAAAAGATGAATTATTTGCCACAGTAAAATTTGTTGCAGAAGTAATTTCTGTGAAGAAAGACAAAGATAATAAGATTATTGAGGGGAATCCTGATAAAATAAAATTTGTAACTGATAGTTGGAAATTTACAAAAAATATTAATAATAAAAGTCCAAACTGGTATTTATCTGAAATTATTAGTCAGTGAGAAAAAAAAATTTTCTTTCCCAAGGAGATAAAAAAACCTGGGAAGATTATATAAAAAATCCTCAAGATATTTACGATAAAGATAAATCAGAAAATATAAATAAATCTGGAAAAAATCGATTTAAATTTGACCTTCATGGTTTTACTTTGGATGAAGCCAATAAAAAAGTAAACGAAATAATTTATTTTTGTTCAGAAAATAAGTATAGAGAAATTCTACTTGTTACTGGAAAAGGAATTCATTCTACAAACCAAAAAGATATCTATGTATCTAAAGATCTTGGTAAACTGAAGTATTCAGTTCCTGAGTTTATTCAATCTAATCAAGATCTAAAAAATCTAATTTTATCTATAAAAGAGGCTAGTATTGAAGACGGCGGTAAAGGAGCAATATTAATAAAATTGAAAAAATTATAAAATAAATTTAGAAAGATCGGTATCCTTTACTAAATTACCTAAGTTATCTTGAACGAATTTCTTATTTACTGTAATAGTTTCCCCAGCTTTATCAGTTGCGCTAAAACTTATATCATCTAACACTTTCTCTATAATAGTGTGAAGCCTCCTCGCACCAATATTTTCAACAGAAGAATTTACTTCAGCTGAAATTTTAGCAAGCATATCGATACCGTCGTCTGAAAATTCTAAATTTACGTCTTCGGTTTTTAACAATGCTTTGTATTGTTTAATCAAACTGTTATCAGGTTCTTTTAAAATTCTCTTAAAATCTTCTTCGTTGAGGGCATTAAGCTCAACTCTTATTGGCAACCTTCCTTGCAGTTCTGGTAAAAGATCTGAGGGTTTTGCTAACTGAAATGCACCTGATGCTATGAATAAAATATGGTCTGTTTTAATCGGCCCATGTTTTGTGCTTACTGTGGTACCTTCTATTAATGGTAATAAGTCTCTTTGAACTCCTTCTCTTGAAACATCGCCGCCAACCCTATCGTTTCTGGCTGAAACTTTATCAATCTCATCTAAGAACACTATTCCATTCTCTTCAGTTGATTTTTTTGCCTCTTTAATAATTTTATCTTCTTCAATCATCTTATCTGATTCTTGGGCAACTAAAATCGCATGGGAATCTTTCACACTCATTTTCTTTTTCTTTCCTTTTTTTCCTCCCATCGATTTTCCTAAAATATCACCGAGGTTTACCATGCCTACGTTCCCTCCAGGCATTCCTGGAATTTCAAAACTTTGGATACCAGCTGGGGAGTCTTGTACTTCTATTTCAATCTCGTTATTATCTAAATCTCCACTTCTAAGTCTTTTTCTAAAACTTTCCCTTGTGGCGACACTAGCTTTGTTACCGACCAAAGCATCTAATACTTTCTCTTCAGCTTTTAACTCTGCCTTAGCCTTGACTTCTTTTCTTTTCCTCTCTCTTTCCATTGCAATAGCAATTTCAATTAAATCTCTAACAATTTGCTCCACGTCTCTTCCCACGTAACCAACTTCGGTAAACCTGGTAGCCTCAACTTTAATGAATGGTGCTTCAGCTAACTTAGAAAGTCTTCTTGAGATTTCTGTTTTTCCAACCCCAGTTGGTCCAATCATCAGAATATTTTTTGGCAAAACTTCATCTCTCATTTCATCTGTAAGAGCTTGTCTTCTCCATCTGTTTCTTAATGCGACAGCAACAGCCTTTTTCGCCTCGTTTTGACCGATAACGTACCTGTCTAACTCTGAAACTATTTCTCTAGGTGAAAGAGCACTTACTCTAGAGCTATCATTTTTTGATCCTTTAACTAATTTTAGGTTTGTTTCTTTTTTTGATTTAGACATCTAAATTTTCTCAATTGTTACGTTGTTGTTTGTAAATACGCAAATATCTGATGCAACTTTTAGTGCTTTTTTTGCAATTTCCTCAGCTTTCATATCAGTGTCGATCAATACCTTAGCAGCTGCAAGAGCGTAGTTTCCTCCAGATCCAATTCCAATTATTCCATCTTCTGGTTCTAAAACATCTCCAGTACCAGAAATTATAAAGCTGTGATTTTTATCTGCTACAGCCATTAATGCTTCTAATCTTCTTAAAAATTTGTCACTTCTCCAATCTTTAGCTAATTCAACAGCTGCTCTTTGTAAGTTACCAGCATGCTTTTCTAATTTTGCCTCAAGTCTTTCAAATAAAGTCAAAGCGTCTGCAGTTGAGCCGGCGAATCCTGCAATAACTCCTCTGCTCTCAATTTTTCTAACTTTCTTGGCCTTGCTTTTTAAAACTGTATTACCAAGACTAACTTGACCGTCACCTGCTACAATGGTCTCCCCACCCTTCCTGAGAAGGACAATTGTAGTACCGTGCCATTTTTCAGCTGTATTCATGAAGTTATATGTGGAGATTATTTTGAGTTCTTCAATAGTGATTTATTGATAAAATGACCATTTAAATATATATCAAAGGTAAATCAGGCATAGTTTATGAGTAGAAAAGCAAAAATTACAAGAAAAACAAAAGAGACCAGTATTTCTGTCGCGGTTAATCTAGATGGAAAAGGAAGGTATAAAATTAAAACTGGAATAGGTTTTTTAGACCACATGTTGGAGCAATTATCGAAGCACTCTCTTATAGACTTGGATGTTAAAGCAAAAGGTGACACGCATATAGATTTACACCACACTACTGAAGACACAGGTATTGCAATTGGTGAAGCTATTAAAAAAGCAGCAGGTAACCGAAAAGGAATTACACGATATGCATCAACAATGATTCCAATGGACGAAACTCTAAGCCGAGTTTCAATAGATGTATCGAATAGACCTTATTTAATTTGGAAAGTAAATCTACCGGTTGAGAAACTTGGTGAGATGGACACAGAATTATTTAAAGAGTGGTTCCAAGCATTTTCACAATCAGCTGGGGTTACTTTACACATAGAAAATATTTATGGTGAAAATAGTCACCACAAAATTGAGTCGTGTTACAAAGGTTTAGCTAGATCATTAAAAGATGCCTTAGCAATTGACAAAAGAATTAAAAACTCAATACCTTCGACAAAAGGTTCTATTTAAAATTGATGAATGTCACAATCGTTGACTACCAATCAGGCAATATTAGCTCTGTCATAAATTCTTTCACAGAGGTAGCTAAAGGTAAAGTTAATCTAGAGGTATCTTCAGATATTAATAAAATCAAATCTAGCGATAAGATTGTTTTACCAGGGCAAGGTTCATTTAAAAGTTGCATAGAATCTTTAAATAGAATTTCTGGACTAGTAGAAACGCTAAAAGATTTTGCAATTATTAATAAGAAACCTTTATTAGGAATTTGTGTAGGTTTACAAATGTTCGCAGATATTGGGTATGAAGAATCAGAAACTAATGGATTAGGTTGGATTTCTGGTAAAGTTTCTAAAATCGATAACAAAAAGGGAAAATTTAAACTCCCACATATTGGTTGGAACGAGATTGAAATTCAAAAAGAAAGTAAAATATTTAAAGACATAAAAAATAAATCTCACATGTATTTTGTACACAGTTATGAGTTTATACCTGAAGACAAATCAGTCATTTCAGCAACAACTGATTATTCATCTAAAATTGTTTGTTCTGTTGAAAGAGACAATTTGTTTGGAACACAGTTTCACCCTGAGAAGAGTGATAAAATCGGATTAAAAATAATTGATAACTTTTTAAAATTATAATGAAAATATTTCCTGCTATAGATATTAAAGATAAAAAATGTGTGAGATTAATCAAAGGAGATTTTGAAAACAAAACTGAATACGAAACTTCACCTATTGATCAAGCAGGTAAATATGAAGATCACGGCTTTAAAAATTTACACATTGTTGATTTGGATGGTGCATTAACTGGCAAGACGGTTAATTTGGATATTATAAAAGAAATAGTAAGTAAATACGATTTGAAGATTGAAATAGGTGGCGGTGTTAGATCTCTTGATAGCATTAAGAAATATATAGATGCTGGTGTTGAAAAGGTAATTTTAGGAAGCGGCGCGATTAAAAATAAAGAATTTTTAAAAGAGGCCTGTAAAAAATTTAAAAGTCAAATTGCTTTAGGATTAGACGCAAAAGATGGAAATCTTTCTGTGTCAGGTTGGAAAGAAAATTTAAATGTTAAAACCATAGATTTTCTAAAAGATGTAAATAATTATGGAGTGAGCCGAATTATCTATACAGATATTAATAGAGATGGAATGAAGATCAGTCCTAACTTTGATGAGACTGTAAAAATTGCAGAACTTTCTAATTGTCCTGTTGTGATTTCAGGAGGTGTTTCTTCAATAAGCGATATTAAGAAAACTAAAAAATTAAACAATAAAAAAATTGAAGGTATTATTGTTGGTAAAGCTATTTACGATGGTGATATTAAACTTGATGAGTTAGCAAAGGAAATTGATGCTTAAAAATAGAATTATACCTTGCCTTGATGTTAAAGACGGAAGAGTTGTTAAAGGTATAAACTTTGTTGAATTAAAAGATGCTGGAGATCCGGTAGAACAAGCTAAAATATATAGCGAGAGCGGAGCTGATGAGATTTGTTTTTTAGATATTACTGCATCAAATGAAAATAGAGTAACGATTATTGATATTGTTAGAAAAGCTGCAAAAGAATGTTTCGTTCCTCTAACTGTTGGAGGTGGAGTTAGAACTATTCAAAATATTACCGATTTATTGTTAGCAGGTGCTGATAAAGTTTCTATTAATACTGCTGCAGTTAAGAATGATGATCTTGTAAAGGAAGCATCAAAAAAATTTGGATCTCAATGCATTGTTGTTGCGATTGATGCCAAAAAAGTTTCACAAAATAAATGGGAAGTGTTTACTCACGGTGGAAGAAATAAAACTGGTATCGATGTAGTGGAGTTTGCTAAAAAAGTAGAAGAAAATGGAGCTGGAGAAATTTTATTAACATCGATGGATAAAGATGGAACTAAATCTGGTTACGATATTGATTTATTAAAAATAATTACAAATAGTACCAATATTCCTGTAATAGCTTCTGGCGGAGTTGGAACTCTAGATCACTTATACGATGGCATTGTTAAAGGCGGTGCAAGTGCAGTTTTGGCGGCTTCTATTTTTCATTATGGTGAATATAAAATTAAAGATGCTAAAGAATATTTGAATTCTAAAAATGTATCGGTAAGGTTATAAAATGTTCGAAAACTTAGAAGAATTAATCAAAACAATCAGAGAGAGAAAAAATTCTTCTCCAGTTAAGTCTTATACAAATAAACTTTTGAATGATAAAAATTTAAGTGTTTCAAAAGTAAAAGAGGAAATAGGTGAATTAATAGACTCTGTGGAAAAAAATTCAAATAAGATACACGAAGCTGCTGATGTGATTTATCATTTGATGGTTTATTTAGAGGCTAATAATATAAAAATTGAAGATGTGATGAGCGAACTTAAGAAAAGACAGAAATGAGTTACGATAAAAATAACATATTTGCTAAAATTCTAAGAGGTGAAATCCCGTGTAAAAAAGTTTACGAAAATGATTATGTTTTAGCTTTTCATGATATTAATCCTCAAAAGAAAATACATGTTTTAGTTATTCCTAAAGGTGAATATGTAGATTTAAATGATTTTAACGCCAAAGCTTCAGATAAAGAGATTGTAGAGTTAAACAAAGCAGTGACGCATGTTGCAAACTTAGTGGGCGCAAAAGATAAAGGATATCGAGCCTTAACTAATATTGGAATTGATGGCGGCCAGGAAGTTCCTCATTTACACTTTCATATATTTGCAGGTGAAAAGATTGGAAAGATGGTGAGCTGATGGTTTCAAGAGTAAAAAGATATTTTTTAGAAATTAGAGATTTTTCAAAGATAGTTGATTTAAATCTTCCAGAAAATTTTCAAATTACTTTAGATGATAAAGATAATTTTCATTTAAACAGGTTTTTTTACAAACAAATAGGTGTTGATCATTATTGGAGAGATAGATTACTTTGGTCTGATAGTGAATGGGTAAAGTATGTTACGAATAAAAATTTAGAAACGCATGTTCTTAAAAAAGGTGAAGATTTAGTAGGATATTATGAACAAGAATACCATCCTGAATCAAATGAAGTAGAACTGATTAATCTAGGAGTTTTAAAAGAATTCAGAGGTTTAAAACTTGGATCAACACTTGTAAATCATGCTATTGCAAGTGCATCAAGAAAAAATCCTGAAAGGATGTGGGTTCATACTTGTAGTTTAGATCACAAATACGCATTACAAAATTATAAGTCTAAAGGTTTTGAAATTTTTAAAGAAGAAGAAATTGACTTTGTAGCTTAGTTTATTTCAGGCACTTTAAAGGTGCCTTTTTTAAAAACGTCGTTTTTAGCAACAATGTTCAGGGAGAAATTTATATTATTGTTGTATTGATCTTTAATCTCCCATCCTTTCAAATCTAGATTTCTTTTGTCAAAAAAAACTGTAATTACGTTGTCACCAAAATAAACAAGCTTAATTATTTGATCATTTACCTCTAATTCTCCTGATTGTACTATTTCTAAAAGTTTATCTTTATATAAAATATTTAAGAATGGAGATTTTGAAATAGGATAATGATAAGTTTTATTATACCTTTTTTGCGTAATTGCTAACCTCTTATTATTAATTACTAGTTCCTTTTTCTTGTCATCAAAGTAATTGCATTTTAATTTTCCAGGAAACTCTAAGAGACAACTACCTTTTTCTGTTTTTTCATTAATCAATTGATCAAATGTAAATTCTAAAGAGTTTAAGTTATTTAATTGAGCAACTATTTGGTTTTTTTCATTAGCTAATAAACTCGTTGTTATTAGTAGAAAAAAAAAGATTAAAAATGTTTTTTTAAAGAACTTCACGTTTACCAACATGATTTGCTTTACTAACAATACCTTTTTCTTCCATCATATCAATAATTCTAGCAGCTCTATTATATCCGATTTGTAATTTTCTCTGCAGAAAGCTTGTAGAGGCTTTTCCTTCAGCTTTTATGATTTCTACAGCCTGATTGAATAATTCATCTCCATCCCCTTCGCTACCAGGAGTTAATGAACTTTCTGTTGTTTCTTGGGAAGTAATTTCTTCCATGTAATCTGGTTCACCTTGTGCTCTTAATGAGTTTGTAATATTTTCAATTTCTTGTTCAGAAACGTAAGGTCCATGAATTCTAACTATTCTGTTTGCTGATGACATGAATAACATATCTCCTTTTCCAAGTAATTGTTCAGCACCCTGCTCTCCTAGAATTGTTCTACTATCGATCTTAGAACTAACTTGAAAAGATATTCTTGTTGGAAAATTCGCTTTTATTGTACCTGTTATTACATCAACACTTGGTCTTTGTGTAGCCATGATGATATGAATACCGGCAGCTCTGGCCATTTGGGATAATTTTTGAATGTAGTTTTCAATTTCTTTTCCAGCTACAAGCATTAGGTCTGACATCTCATCAACTACTACAACGATGTAAGGCATTTTAAGCTTGTGCTTTGCATTATAGCCATCAATGTTTCTAACCCCTACCTTGCTCATTAACTTATATCTGCTATTCATCTCTTTGACTGTCCATGATAAAGCTGACGTAGCTTTTTTAGCGTCAGTAATAACTGGAGTTAATAGATGTGGTATTCCTTCGTAAGTAGATAGCTCTAACATTTTTGGATCAATTAAAATAAACTTACAAAGATCTGGACTTAGTTTGTAAAGTAGAGAAACAATTATTGTGTTAATACAAACAGACTTTCCTGAGCCAGTGGTACCTGCAATCAAAAGATGAGGCATTGATGTTAAATCACCAACAATAGGCATTCCTGAAATACTTTTTCCTAGTGCTATAGGAAGTCTCACATCTTTCTTTTGAAATTTATCAAAAGAAATAATCTCTCTTAGTGATACGCCCTCTCTTTCCTCGTTTGGAATTTCAATTCCAACAGTGTTTTTTCCTGGAATGACGGAAACTCTTGTAGAAGTTGAACTAGTATTTCTTGCTAAATCCTCAGATAAGTTAATTATTTTTGACACTTTTACACCAGGCGCTGGTTCAAATTCATAAAGGCTTACTACAGGACCATTATTAATTGTTTTAATTTTGCCATCTATACCAAAGTCTAACAATACTTTTTCCATAAACTCAGCATCGGGACGATTTTTATTTCCATCAGAACTAAGTTTAGATAAATTTTTTTCTAAATAATTTATATCTGGTAATTTATATTTAGTTTTTGAAGTAACTTGCTCTGTTCTAGAAACCGTGTCATTATCAAATGAAAAAGATTGCTGTGGTTTATCTAAAGTCTGTGGCTGATCTTCAATATTAATTTTACTAAAATCTGGTTCAACATTTTCCACAGGCTTTGTTCTAAAAAGTGAAATAATTACTGAGAATACTTTTTTATAATTTATATCAGCTGAAAATGAAAAAAATATTATAGTTAATAAAAGTAGTCCATAAATTGAATATGTATTATCAATCCAAGGAGCCCAAGTATTAATAAAGTTATATGTTATTTTTCCAACAAAACCTGAATTACCATTATCAATCAACCAAAAGGAATTATCAAATGTTAAATAGATAAAAACTGTACCTACAGTCAAATAAGCTGCAACTAAAAACAATTTTAAAATTATTCTTTTTAATTCTTTCTTTATTATTAAATCTAATCCCCAAAATAAAAAATTAAGTAATAATAAAAAAGAAGCCAAACCAAAACTTTGTAATAAAAAATCTGCGACGCTACTTCCATAAATCCCAAAAAAATTTTGGATCTCGAAGGTCCTATCTCCATAAATGAATGAAGGATCTTCAGGAGAATATGTTGTAAAAGCGATTGCTAGTGCGACACTTGATAAAACTAAGATCAAACCTAGTAATTCAAAGGTTCGCTTTTTCAAAAAATTTGTTACACTATCTAAAAAGTTTGTATTCATTACGAATCGTTTACGTACTTTTTACCATTTTTATGAAAGTGTTAAAAATTTTTATATGACAAAACAGAGAATATGCATTGTCGGAGACGGTCTTTCAGGTTTAATGACAGCTGTAGTTTTAGCTAAAGTGCCGGGTGTAGAGGTAAACTTAATAGCTAAAAAAGGTATAAAAAACGCAGATAAAAGGACTACTGCTATTTCAGATACAAACTATAATTTCATTAATCACAATATTACAAGTTTGGGAGAAAAGTTGTTCTGGCCATCTAAAAAAATTGAGCTTTTTTACGAAACTTCTAAAGAAAATATAAATTTTTTAAATCTAAACGAAGCCAATTCTAATCTTATGTATGTTTTTGAAAATTATAAAATTAAAAATGTATTATTGAAAGAAATTTCAAAAAATAAAATTAAATTAATCAGAAAGAATGTAAAAAACTTAGATGAATTGAAAAATTATGATTTAATTATCCTCTGTATAGGAGGACAATCTAAAATTTACAATAACATAACAAAAATTAGATCTATCAAAAAAGATTATAAAGAAATAGCCATTACAGGATATGTAAAACACAAATTTAAGACTCTCAACACCAGCCAATTCTTTTTAAAAGAAGGTCCGTTGGCAATACTTCCTTTTTCAAAAAATTATTTCTCTTTTGTTTGGAGTGTAAAAAAATATTTTTTCGAAAATAATTCAAAAAAAATTTCAACTTTAGTTAAAAACAAAATATTAGAAATATTGAAAAATAAACAAGATATAACCATTAGTAATATTCAGTCGTATCCTATTTCTCTTAGTTTAAGGAGACAGTATCATCAAAAAAATATATTAATTCTTGGTGAGGGTTTGCACACTATTCATCCTGTAGCTGGACAAGGCTTTAATCTTGTTCTTAGGGATATCAAAAAATTAAAAGAAATTATTAAATATTATGCGGGCTTAGGTATTTCCATAAAAAACAGCTATGCATTAAATGATTTTTATAACAGCAGAAAACCCGAAAATACAATTATGAGTTTAGGTGTCGATGCTACTCACAGTTTTTTTAAGCAAAATAAATATTTAGATCCCTTAAAAGAAATGATTGTTAAAAATATTAAGAACAACGAGACATTAAAAAAATTCAGTAAAATAATCTCTAATCAAGGTTTATCATTATAATTCAATGAACATTTATGCTTTATCATCGGGTAGAGGTCCCTCCGGAATAGCTATCGTTAGAATATCAGGCAGTGAAACACTCAAGATTTGTCAAAATTTGACTAAATCTAAAGATATAAAGTCGAACGAAGTTAATTATTGTAAGTTCTATAACCCTAATAATGGTAATGTAATAGATCCGGAGGCTCTATTATTGTGGTTTCCCGGGCCAAATAGCTATACTGGAGAAGATCTAGCAGAATTACAAATCCATGGAAGTAACGCAGTAATAAACACTTTATTAAGAGTACTTTCCGAGCAAAAAAACTGTAGATTAGCTGAACCAGGTGAGTTCACTAAAATTGCATTTCAAAATGATAAAATCGATTTGTTAAAAGCAGAAAGTATAGGTGACCTAATCCATTCCGAGACGGAACTACAAAGACAACAAGCAGTTAAATTAGTTCAGGGCAATGCATCAAATTATTATAATGATCTGAGGGAAAAAATAATTAAATCTCTTGCTTTTATAGAAGCAAAAATTGATTTCGCAGAGGAAGATCTTCCAGAAAAAGTACTAAAAGATGCACACAAATCAATTAAAGAAATTCATTCAGAAATCACAAAAATAATTGAAGATAATAAAGTTGGAGAAAAAATTAGAGACGGTTTTAGGGTTTCAATAACAGGAGAAGTTAATGCGGGGAAATCATCATTACTAAATTTACTTTCAAAAAGAGAAGTAGCAATTGTGTCAGATGAGGCTGGTACGACTAGAGATGTTATAGAAACCTATTTAAATTTGGATGGATACCCTGTAATTCTAGCTGATACTGCTGGTATAAGAGAAGCTAAAAACGAAGTTGAGAAAAAAGGTATTTCTTTAGCCTTAGGTAAATCAAAAGAAGCAGATTTAAATATAGTAGTTATCGATAATTCATCTAAAAAAATTAACAAGGAAATACAGAACATGGTTAATAAAGATACTTTAATTCTTTTGAATAAATCAGATGTTTCAGATAAGCAAAATCATAAATTCGATGTTGATACTGTTTTAGCTTCAGTTAAAAATAATAAAAATATAGATAAATTAATAGATTTGATAAAATCTAAGTTAAGCAAAAAATTTACATCTAATAATAGCGCATTAATTACTAGAGAGAGGCACAGAGTTAAGCTTAATGATTGTTTAAAAGAAATTGATAAGTTCCTAAAAAAAGATCAAAACAAAAACCTCGAATTAGCTGCTGAGGACCTAAGAATGGCCACACGACATCTTGGTAGTATCGTCGGTAAGGTAGATGTGGAAGAAATACTTGGATCTATATTCAAAGACTTCTGCATCGGTAAATAAAATATCTCTTGTATTCTTAATCTAGAGGTTTACATTCAAAGAATGACAAAACAAAGCTATGATGTAGTAGTTATAGGTGGAGGACATGCTGGATGTGAGGCAGCAGCAGCTTCCGCTAGAATGGGCGTAAATACAGCTCTTTTTACCCATAAAATTGAGACTATTGGCGAAATGTCGTGTAATCCCGCTATAGGAGGACTTGGAAAAGGGCATCTTGTGAGAGAAATTGATGCTTTAGATGGTGTGATGGGTGTAGTAGCTGATAAATCAGGTATTCAATTTAGATTATTAAATAGAAGTCGCGGCCCGGCAGTGCAAGGACCAAGGACTCAATCGGACAGAGCTCTTTACAAAGAGCATATGCAAAAGATTTTATTAAATTATGAAAATTTAGAGGTTGTAGCTGATCCAGTAGTAAAATTCCTATTTGATAACAACAAAGTTATAGGATTCGTTTGTCAGAGCGGCAAAGAAATAAAAACTAAAGAAATAATTCTTACTACGGGAACTTTTTTGAATGGTTTAATACATATAGGTGAAACACAGATACCAGCTGGTCGGTATAATGAAAAACCGTCTACTGGCTTAAGTGAACAACTTGCAAAATTTAAAATGCAAATTGGAAGATTAAAAACCGGAACGCCTCCTAGACTAGATGGTGATACAATTAATTATGATGACTTAGAAATGCAGCCTGCTGATGATGATCATTATTATTTCTCTTTCTTGACGAGCAAGATCAACAATAAACAGATTAAATGTGGGATGACTTACACAAATAATGATGTTCATAAAATTATTAGTGAAAACATTTCAAGAAGCGCTATGTTTTCAGGAAATATAAAGGGAGTAGGACCTAGGTATTGTCCATCTATAGAGGATAAAATTGTAAAGTTTAAGGAAAAAGAAAAGCACCAAATTTTCCTAGAACCCGAGGGATTAAAGGACAATACTATTTACCCAAATGGTATATCAACTTCACTTCCAGAGGAGATACAGCTTAAAATATTGAGTAAAATCAAGGGTTTAGAGCATGTAAAGATGAAGAGGGCTGGGTACGCGATTGAGTATGATTACGTGGATCCAAGAGAGTTAAAAGCAACCTTAGAAACCAAAAAAATTAATTCTTTATTTCTTGCTGGTCAAATTAATGGAACAACAGGGTATGAAGAAGCTGCAGCTCAAGGTTTGATAGCAGGTATTAATGCGGCTTTAAAAATTCGAAATGAAGAGGAGTTTATTTTAGATAGATCAACTTCTTATATTGGCGTTATGATTGACGACCTGATTACTAAAGGAGTTACAGAACCTTATAGAATGTTTACATCTAGAGCCGAGTATAGACTAACTTTAAGAGCCGATAATGCCGATCAAAGACTAACTGACTTTGGTATCAATTTAAATTTAGTGAAGTCTGAAAGAAAAAAAATATTTAATGAAAAGAAAAAAAATATTTTGGCTCTTAATTCAATTTTAAAAAATAATTATTTATCACCTAATCAAGCTAAGAAATACAATATTAAAATTGCTATGGATGGAGTAAAAAGATCTTGCTTAGAGATTATGGGTCAACGGAAAGTAAATATGGCAAAAATAAGGCAAGTTTTTCCTGATATTCCTAATTTTCCAAGATATATAGAAAACCAAGTTGTAATAGATACCCATTATATGGGTTACCTGGACAGACAAGACAGAGATATAGAGTCTTTTAAGAAAGACGAGTCCGTTATCATACCTGAGGGTATAGATTATGAAAAACTGAGCGGCCTATCTAATGAAATTAAGAGCAAGCTGCTTCAGGTGAAGCCTAAAACACTAGGTCAGGCTATTCGTATTGACGGTGTTACGCCAGCAGCTATAATTATTCTTCTTTCATACATTAAAAAACTTAGATATAAAGCCTCTGCTTGATGCAGCAGCTTGAAGTCATAAACATTCTCAAAAAGAGTCTTAATTTTAGCGATCATTCAATTGAAAAGCTTAAAAAGTTCACTAGTTTAGTTTTAAAAGAAAATAAAAATTATAATTTAATTGCTAAAAGCACAGAAAATCAAATATGGCATAGACATATACTTGATTCAGCTCAATTAGTTAAGTTTATTGATTTTAATCTCAATTCCGTGGCTGATCTTGGCACTGGCGCAGGATTTCCCGGCCTTGTAGTAGAAATATTCAATAAAAATAAGGCTTTTCACGTGAAATTATATGAAAAATCACCAGTAAAAAGAAGGTTTTTAACGGGAGTAATTAAGGAATTAAGTTTAAAAGCTGAGGTTTTAGGAGATGTCAGAGATGAAGTTATAGATTCTAAGATTATAATGTGCAGAGCTTTCAAAAAATTAGACTCTATAATACAAGTTTCACGTGAAATCGCCAAAAACCCACATAAATTAATGATTCTAAAAGGTCAGAATGCACAGAAAGAAATAAAAAATTCTTTTAAAACAAAAAAATACCCTTATAAATTAGAAAGCAGCATGACAAATAAAGATTCAAAAATAATTTTGATGGAGATTAATAAATAAATGTCATCACCTACAATACTAGCGGTCATAAATCAAAAAGGTGGCGTGGGAAAAACCACTACCGTAATAAACTTAGCTGCATCACTGTCCATTATGGGTCGAAATAATTTAGTTATTGATTTGGATCCACAAGGTAATGCAACAACTGGGCTAGGCAAAAACAACAATGATGAAGATAAAAATGTTTACAATATTTTAATAAAAAAAACTAACATTGAAAATATAATTCAGAAAACTGATATTAAAAATCTAGATTTAATAGGTTCTCATGTAAACCTTTCTGGCCTAGAAGTTGAAACTGCTAATGACTCTAACAGAGCATTTGTATTGAAAGAAATTTTGAATTCAAAAAAAGAAGGTTTATTAAAAAAATACGATAACATTTTTATTGACTGTCCACCGTCTCTTAGTTTGCTTACTATAATGGCATTAGTTGCCTCAGATGAATTGTTGGTGCCGTTACAAACAGAATTTTTTGCATTAGAAGGGATTACTCAACTTGTAAAAACAATAGATCGCATAAAAGAAAATTTAAATCCTAGTCTTAAGATCAGAGGTATTTTACTGACAATGTTTGACAAAAGAAATAAACTTTCTTCTGAGGTTGATAGAGAGGCAAGAAATTATTTTAAGGAAAAAGTATATCAGACTGTAATTCAAAGAAATGTACGTTTGTCTGAAGCTCCCTCTCATGGGTTACCTTGCGTAATTTATGATAGAAATTGTGTTGGAAGTAAATCTTATTTTAAATTGGCTGAAGAATTTTTAAAAAAAAACCAAATTGAAAGTGCTGCATGAATGCTGGAAAGAAGAAAGGTTTAGGTAGAGGACTATCTGCGTTATTTGGAGATACTACCCCAAAGGAAAAATCACCTTCAATTAATCAAAATAATACGGCTGCTATCTCCGATATAACTCGAAACCCATACCAACCAAGACAAAATTTTAAAGAGGAAAAACTTGAAGAATTAGCTAATTCTATAAGGAAAAATGGGATTATTCAGCCAATCGCAGTTAGAGCTAGTAAATCAGGTTCTGAAAAATATGAAATAGTAGCAGGTGAGAGAAGATGGCTAGCAGCTCAAAGAGCTGGCTTACACGAAATTCCAATTACAATACTGGATTTATCAGACGTAGAGTCATTAGAAGTTGCGATTGTTGAGAATATCCAAAGAGATGATCTAAATCCTATTGAAGAAGCCAAGGGTTACAAAAGATTAAACGAAGAATTTAATTATGATCATGAAAGTATTTCTAAATTAATGTCAAAAAGCAGAAGTCACATCAGTAATACTTTAAGATTGTTAACTTTACCTTCTGATGTAATCGCAATGCTTGAAGAAGGTACTTTAACATCTGGTCAAGCTAGGCCTTTAATTGGTATTTCTAACGCTTCAGCTATAGCTGAAGAAATTGTATCCAAAAACTATAGCGCTAGAAAAGTTGAATATCTTACACGTAGTAAAAAAGGTAAAAAAGAAAAATCTATTGACTCAAATATTTTAAAAACTCAGGAGCGTATTGAAAGAGTACTGGGCCTTAAAGTTAATATAATTAATAAAAAAAATAATTCTGGTAAGGTTGTTATTCAATATAAAGATTTGGAGCAATTTGAATTAATTTCAGATTTATTAACTAAGAATTAGCTTTAGAACAAATATCTAACAGTAATTTTTTTATTAATATATTTTTTTCAATAAGATTATTGGTTTTTATTTTCTTCTCTAGGTCAAAAGTAACTTCGAACATGTTTTTAATTTTGTATTTATCCCATTTTTTTACTTGATTAGTAATATTCGGCTTGTCTTTCCAAAAGATAGGTGGTTTTAAGCTATTAATTGAATCTTCAATATTTGATTTATTAAGCTGATGAATTTGCAGAAGCTTTTCCAATCTTTGATTAATAATGTTTAAATAAAGGATATTTTTTTCATAATCCATAGTCGTATTTGCAAGTAATTTATTGGTATTCGATCTATTACCCAAAAATGCTTCATCTTTTAGTTTATTGAAATCATCATTTGTTTTAGCATTAAGAAGTTCCTCGAGTTTTTCTGATAAAATATTCTTATCTAAAAAAAAGGATGTAATTTTTTCTAACTCATTATTTAATTTAGATCTATCGAGGTTTGTATGATCTATTATTAAATTCAAATTATAGGGTGTTAAGCCACTATATCCCTTTAATTTCTTATTTATCAATTGTTTGATACTTATTTCATTGTCCTGGTAACATGGAATGCATGCACAATTTTTAGATTTTTCCATGTAGTTTCTTAATTTAGATTTTTTATCTAAAATATCTGAAAATAAAAATATTTTTCTTTCAGAAATAATATTTTCTATTTCTTGAATTAATTCTAATAATTTATCATTTACATTTTCAACAAAAAAAATTTTATTCTTTTCAAATAGTGAAATATTTTTAATTTCATTTATCAATAGATATCTGTTTTTTATTAGATCTTCTTGGCTATACCTTAAAATTTCAGATTCTTTATTTTTATCTTTAATTTTTTTTTTTAAGTCTTCTTTTAATCCAATATTTTCACCATAAAATAATGCTAATTTTTCATCTAGTGAATTAATATTTTGCTCTAGAACATAACTTTTATAAATCATCTAATTTAAGTACAATTTTATCTAGGATATTATCTGTGACATCATCAGTTAGAACATCAATAAGTTTTTTTTCATTAGTGAGTGTTTGCGAATACTGACTTGCTACAGAATAGTCCCCAGTTTTTGCAATTGTAAAAGTAAATACTTTCTCATTAATTAGCTCTTTAACTTTGACCGTAGAAGTAATTGTAATTTGATATTTTGTTATTTCATTATTAATATTCTTTTCTTTTACTTCTTTAGTTTTTTTGGTTTCTAAATAAATGTCTACTAATTTCTTTTCACTTTTCTTAGAATTGAATATTAGCCTATTTTTAATTTTGAAGTTTATTCTATTGTCGCCAGAAGTGATAATTTCGTTTATATCAAAGTTATAAATTTCACTTTTATTTACTATTTTGAAACCGCAATTATTAGTTAGAAGAAACGTTAAAAAGACTAAAAATAGTAATTTTTTTTTCATTTATTATTTTTAATAATGTAATTCAGTATTCTATTTTTTACAAAGATAGTTTTTATAATTTTAGATTTATCTATATATTTTTTAGCTTTTGACGAATTGTGGATTATTTCGTTAATTTCTTTTTCCGAAGAATTTGTTTTTATATTAATTATATCCCTAGTTTTACCATTAATTTGAACGGCTAACTTGACTTGTTCTTCAATCTTATTACCTATTTCGGGCCATTTATTTATTGTTTTACATTCTACTAACTCCAAACACTCATAAGCTAAATGGGGGGTGAAAGGTATTAATAATTTTAGAATCTTGATAGCATTCGTTTTAAGAATGTATTGGCTTAAGTCAGTTTGGACTGATTTTTTAAATAGATTATAAACTTCATAAAAATGAGCAATCGAGACGTTAAACCTAAATTCTTTAATTGAATTATCAATTTTGTTAACAAAACTATTTATTTCCAAGTTAAATTTTTCATCAATTTCTTTATTAATTTTTTTGGTTTTTTTATTTAGTATAAGATGAATTAAATTATAAAATTTTTGCAAAAATTTATTAGCAGAATTTACCCCTGTATCAGACCATTGAACATCCTTTTCTGGTGGACTATCTGATAAAATAAACCACCTAACCGCATCTGCACCATATTGATCAATCATAGCTTCAGGATCAACGGTATTTTTTTTTGATTTTGACATCGACTCGGAAGGACCTACTAAAACCTTTGATTTGTCCGACTTTTTTAAAATATTTTTATCAATTTTTTCGATTTCATCAGGATACAAAAAATTTCCATTTTTATCCTTGTATGTCTCATGACAAACCATTCCTTGAGTAAATAAATTTTGAAAAGGTTCCGAGATGTCTATATCTTTATTAAATCTAGCAATCCCCTTTGTAAAAAAACGAGAATATAATAAGTGTAATATTGCATGTTCTATACCTCCAATATATTGATCTACAGGCATCCAATATTTTATTTTTTCTTCATCAAATGGAGATGAATCATACTTAGGCGAACAAAATCGTAAAAAATACCATGATGAATCTACAAATGTATCTAAAGTATCAGTTTCCCTTATTGCTTTTTTTCCAGTAGATTTTTGGATAGTATTTTTCCAATTGGGGTGATTTTCTAGAGGATTTCCGTTTGCATTTAAATCAACATCTTCTGGTAATTCTATTGGCAATTCACTTTTATCGACAGGAACAACTGAACCATCATCCAGATAAATCATGGGTATAGGACACCCCCAATACCGCTGCCTAGAAACTCCCCAATCTTTTAACCTGTATTGAATTTTTTTTTGCCCAATAGATTTTTTTTCTATTTCTTGAATTATCTTTGTCTTTGCTTTTTCAATTTCTAAACCGTCTAGAAAACTTGAATTAATCATTTTTCCATTACCAGTGTATGCTTCATTGAGATCGTCTTTTTTTGTTTCATCGCTGACTACTCTTATTATTTCAAGATTATATTTTTTGGCGAATTCAAAATCTCTATGATCATGACCCGGGCAACCAAATATTGCTCCGCTCCCGTAATCCATTAATACAAAGTTAGCAAAATAGACTGGTAATTTTTTTCCATTAATAAATGGGTGATGGACAAAAAAATTAGTTTTAAAACCAAGCTTTTCTGCACTAGATAAAGCTTCTTCAGTAGTGCCAGATTTATTGCATTCTTTTTTAAAATTTATAAAGTTTTTATCATTTTCAAATTCTTTACTTAGCTCATGGTCGGCTGATAAAGCAATGAAAGTAGCGCCAAAAATTGTATCAGGTCTAGTTGTGAAGACTCTTAATTTTTTTTTATTGTTCATTAAAAAATCTATTTCACATCCAATAGATTTACCAATCCAGTTTTTTTGCATGAGTTTTACTTTTTCAGGCCAACCCTTAAGAGTCTCTAAATCTTTTAGAAGTTCATTGGAAAATTTTGTGATATTAAAAAACCATTGTGATAGTTTTTTTCTTTCAACAATTGCATTTGATCGCCACCCTCTACCATTAATTACTTGCTCATTTGCTAATACAGTTTTTTCTTTTGGATCCCAATTTACATATGTCTCTTTTCTTGAGACTAAACCCTGATTGTAAAAATCAATAAATAGCTCTTGTTGATGTTTGTAGTAACTTTTATCACATGTTGATATTTCTCTATTCCAATCTATCGAAAGCCCTAAAAGTTTGAGTTGAGATCGCATAGTATCTATATTTTCATTTGTCCATTTTCTTGGGTGAAGCTTATTTAATTTAGAAGCGTTCTCAGCAGGTAAACCAAATGCATCCCATCCCATAGGGTGTAATACATTATATCCATTTAAAAACTTATATCGTGCAATGACGTCGCCTATCGTATAATTTCTGACATGACCCATGTGGATTTTTCCCGATGGGTAGGGAAACATTTCTAAGCAATAATATTTTTTATCTGACTTTGGATTAACGACTGATAGTAATACATTATTGTTGCGCCATTTTTTTTCTATATTTTTAAAGCTATATCTTTCCATGAAAGCTCTAAATTATTTCTTTTTAGATTTTTTTGAATCTTGTTCTATAAGAACTGCTTTTGCTAAAATTGATTTTTGTAACTCAAACTTAATTTTAGAATCAATTTCTTTAATAGTACAATTTTCATTTACCCTACATTTCTTATTGTGAACAATTATTTTTAAACTATTCGATTGAACCTGATTAGATAAAAATCTTACTGTTATTTTGATAGAGTCATTGTTACTAGAGGCATCACTATACCAATCAGTTATTATAATTCCACCAGAGTAATCTACGGTAGCCAAAGGCATAAAATCTATAGTCTCAAGCGAAGCTCTCCATAGTGGATTAGAAGTACTAAATTCGTAAGTAGTCGATTTTTTTCCCGCCATGTCTTTTAAACTAATCCCTCTGCCTTGCTCAACATTCTGCCGAGCTCTCTCTAATGCACCGATAGGCCTATCTTTTCTTACTTTTTTTGGTTTGATTGCATTTGGTACTGAGCAGCTAGCAAGAAAAATAAAAATTAAAGACAATGCGCTTACAAATTTAATACCACTTTTGATTGACTTTAAAGATTTTAGATATTTGAAATTCATTTAAATAATTATAATATTACTTATATAGCTCAAAAAGCTAATATTATATAGACTTTTTAAGGGTTGCAAAAATATCACACGTATAAAAAAAAGCTCTAATTTATTTAGTAAAATCGCAATTGTAGCTCTCCGTAATGTATAAAACGAGGGTTAATAATTAAATTATTAATAATTTATTAAAACAAAGGAAATAATATGAAAATAACAAAAATATTAGTTGCTTTATCATTCCTATTTGCAGTTTCAACGGCTAACGCTGGTGAATTAGCTGTAACAGGTAGTATTCAAGCAACTTACCAGTCTGAAAGCGACAGTACTACTGGTAACCCACTTGGTATGGACAGAGAATTAAAATTCTCAGCTTCTACAGAGTTGGATAACGGTATGACAGTTTCTGTAATGCAAGATACTGGTGACGATTTAGATTTTGGTAACTCTTTAATTACTTTCGGTAACGTTGGTGGTTTAGTAGATATCAATATCGGATCTGACGGAAGTCCAATGGATGCAATCGATGACGTCACGCCAACTGCTTTTGAAGAAGCAAATGGTAGTGGTTCAGGAACATACAACGATATTGGTGACGCAGCTAGCGACACGGGTATTGGTGCTAAGTTCTCACTTCCAATCTTAGGTGCAGTTAATTACAAGTACGTACCTAAAATGGACGGAAACTTGAACAATGAAAAAGAAGCTTCAGCAGATACAAATGCTGCAGTAGGTTCAATGTCAGAAATAACAATTAAAACAAATTTAGCTGACTTACCGGTGTTAGGTTCGTACCTTGATGGTGCAACTTTAACAACTGGATTTGCAGAGCACGACCACTCTACAGTAGCTAATGTTGATGATGCGTTTGACGTAACAGCAGCATTAAATTACTCAAATGGTGCGTTAAGCCTAGGTGTACAAAAGAAACTACACAATGAAGGTGAAGGTACAGCTGCAACAACAGATGCTATATGGTACAAAGATACAATCATTGGTGTTGCTTACGCAATAAATGATGATCTTTCTATCTCATACAATACGTATAAGTCACAAAGACACAGCACTGGCGTAGCTAACTTGGATCAAGAAACTGATGCAATAAGCATTGGTTATGCTATAGGTGGAATGAGTATTGGTTTCACAGAAGCATCAACTGATAACGCAGCTTATGCATCTGGTACAGATGATACAAGAACTGTTTCTGTAAAAGTAGCATTCTAATTTAGTTTGATACTTGATTTAAAAAAGCCGGCTAGAAATAGCCGGCTTTTTTTTTACCTCAGACATAATTGCTATTCCCTCAGAATTTAATAATTTAGTTTTATTTAAATTAATAAGTTTAATTCCTCCTAAAGGTACCAAATTCTTCTGATTTCCAATTAAATTAAATCTAACAACATCGTAAAATTTTTCTGAAGGAGCGTAATCGACACTAAACAATTTTGATAATATTACGTAAGAGCAACCTTGTTTTTTCTTTTCATAAATCTCTTTAAAATTGTGAGCTGATCCTAGTATCTTTTTGTTAAGTTTCTTAAGATTCAATTGTTTAAAACTTTTATTAAATGCTGATATATAAATACCGTCAGATTTTAGCAAAATAGCAAGCTTTGTACTATTAGCTACAAAAAACTCAATACCTTTTATTTTGCACTTTTTCCTAAATTTGATGAGGGAGCTTATGCTATCACTTGGTTTTTGGTTTCTAAAAATTAAAACAAATTTGTTAATTTTTTTTATTTTATTTAAATTAATATCTTTTATATTTTTAATAATAAAAAAATATTTTTTTTTATATGCAAACATATGACTAACATAGTAGAAAGCTTAAAGAAAATACAACTCAATATTAACAAGATTGCTTCTGATAAAAAAGTAAATGTTATAGCTGTAAGTAAAACTTTTCCTATAACGCACGTTAAACCTTTATTAGACTATGGGCATTTACATTTTGGAGAAAATAAAATTCAAGAAGCAATATCAAAGTGGACGGCTATTAAAAAAAATAATGAAAATGTTAAATTGCATATGGTAGGTAAATTGCAGAGTAATAAAGCTAAAGATGCAGTTAAGCTATTTGATTATATACACTCTTTAGATAACCAAAAACTTGCAGACATTTTAGCAAAACATCAAATGAATCTGGGCAAACAACTTAAATATTTTATTCAAGTCAATATAGGAAATGAAATTCAAAAATCTGGTGTCCCCGTAAATGAGATAGACTCTTTTTATAACTATTGTATTAAAAGCGCAAAGCTTGATGTGATTGGTCTAATGATTATCCCGCCCAACGATCAACAGACAAAAAAATATTTTCAATCAATTAACGAACTTAATAAATCATTAGCATTAAAGGAATTAAGCATGGGAATGTCCGCAGATTATTCAGACGCAATTCTAAATGGATCTACTTTTGTAAGAATTGGAAGTTCTATTTTTGGTCCAAGATCTCAACTATAGTATTTTTTTTAATTTCTGAAATTATCTTTAAAAGAGCAATTTTATTTATTGCAATACATCCTAAAGTTTTTTTATAATTTCTTTTCGCTACATGAATAAAAATTGCACTTCCTTTTCCATTTTTAACTGGACTCATATTATAATTTAAAACAAGAACAATATCATACGAGTTATCGGATTTATAAAGTTTCTCATGACTATTTTCTGTAGGAAGGTATATTAACTTATTATAATTTTTTGAACTTGGATCATCACACCATCCTAAATTTTTCTTTATTATAATTTTTTTTAATTTTGTTTTAATTTTTTTAATTCTATCTTTTCTGTATAAAAGAAATTTAATGTTATATCGTCCTTTTGGGGTAATTTTATCACCTTCTTTCTTTTTTGTACCAATTCCCCTTTTACCTAAAGCACATTTTACTTTATATTTATTGTACGTAAGAAATTTTTTATTAATTTGTATATGCATCGTTTAAACGTTTTGATTTATGCTTCTAATTCGTTAGTCTCCACATTAAATGAACTTAAGCCTTTTTTAAAGTTTAATCATTTTATATCAGCTCCAGGTGATGCTTATGATATAATATTATTTCATGATGAAATTTTGAAAGACAAAAAAATTAAAGATATTATAAACAAAAGTGATTTTTTAAAAGTATGCTTATCGACAAAAAAAAAACAAGTTCTTAAGTGTGATGCCATTATACAACTTCCAACAACTTTAAATGAAATCAATAATACATTAGAAAATATTTTTGCTAAAAAAAAATTTATCAAAAATTCTTCAATAGAAGTTAAGAATTATCTATTAGATAAAAATACCAAAAAATTAATAAAAAATAACAACTCAATAATTTTGACTGAAAAGGAGATTCAGCTCATAGAACTGCTATTGAGTGACACTAGCCCATTATCTAAAAATGATATCTTATCATCTGTTTGGAATTATTCTGCAGAGGCAGATACTCATACAGTAGAAACTCACATTTATAGATTGAGAAAAAAAGTAAAAGATGAATTTATGGACGATAAATTTATATTAAATAGTAAAGATGGTTATTACTTATGAAAAAAAGGAATAAATATGCTTTAGATTTATTTAGCAAAAAGTATCGAAAAAGAGTTGTTAAACCAAAAAAAGGAAAAGGAAGTTTCAAAAGAAAAAAAAGGTAAAAAAATCGTTTCATATTTAATCAATTAAGTCTAGCTCCAATTATTTGAATTACTCTCGACGACATTTCTGTTCCAGTTTCTAAACTTTCTCTTATAGATTTTTTGTTTATTAGACCGTGCAAAAAACCACTTGCGAATAAATCTCCTGCACCCGTCAAATCTATTATTTGAAGATTCTTTTTTGCAGGACACTCTACAACTTCATTGTTATTTATTGCAATCGAACCTTTATCACCACGTGTAATAACTATTAACTTATTTATTTTTTTAGCAAAATTGATTACATCATCGAATTGATTTACATCAATAAGTGACATAATTTCTTGCTCGTTTGCAAAAGTAATATCTAATTTGTTTTTTACCAAATCTAAAAAATGTGGCTTGTGTCTTTCCACACAAAATAAATCAGATAATGACATTGCAACTTTGTTTGAAATATTAATCGCTTTTTCAAATGCTGTCTTGGGTTCGCCCTCGTCCCAAAGATATCCCTCTAAGAATAAGATTTCACTATCTTGGACTGCATTTTTATCTACATCACTCTCATTAATTTTTCCCGCAGTGCCAAGGAAAGTTACCATGGTTCTTTCCGAGTCAGGTGTGATTAATATTAAGCAAGTTCCAGTCGGAATCGTCTCTCTTTTCTTTGAGTAAAAATATTGTACATTTTCTTTTTTCAAGCCTTCTTCATATTTATTGCCTAAATCATCGTCACTTACTTTGCCTATAAAACCGACTTTATTTCCAAGTTGTGAGAGACCTACTATTGAGTTCGCAACTGATCCACCTGAGACAGTTTCCTCTATTTTAAGATTTGATAAAAGTTTTTTAAATTCAGTTTCATCTACAAGCTTCATTGTGCTTTTAGTTAAGTTATTTTGAGAAATAAATTTATCATTCACTTTACAAATTACATCAACAATTGCATTGCCAATTCCTAAAATCTTCATTTAAGCTTTTTTTGTTTTAATGGGTTTAGATCTATTTGGATAACAGCTTTTACAAATTTTACAAGTTATTCCATAACAATCTCGGGCCTTACAATACTCTCTCCCGTACCAAATTATTTGTAAATGAAGTTTATTCCAATATTTTTTAGGAAAAACTTTTTTTAAATCCTCTTCTGTCTGAACGACGCTCTTTCCATTAGTCAAACCCCATCTTTGAGCCAATCTATGAATATGTGTATCGACTGGAAAAGCAGGAAAACCAAAACCTTGAGACATGACAACACTTGCAGTCTTATGACCAACACCAGGAAGTTGTTCTAACTCTTCGTAGGTTTTTGGAACTTTGCCCTTATATTTTTCAACTAATGTCTTTGATAAGTAGAAGATGCTTTTAGCTTTAACCCTGAATATTCCAATTCTTTTAATTAACCTCTCAATTTTCTTTCTACCAAGTTTTACAAAATGATGTGGTTTATTATATTTTGGATAAATATTTTTTGTAACATTATTAACATTTACATCAGTACACTGCGCTGAGAGAAGAACTGACACTAAAAGTGTAAAAGTGTTTTTATAATTTAATGGTATAGGAACTTTTGGATATGTTTTATTTAATATCCTTACAATAATACTAGCTTTTTTTTTATTGTTCACTTAAAGTTTAGAAGGTCTCTCATAGAGTATAGGCCTACTTTTTTTGACATTAACCAAGCGGCTGCGATTAAGGCACCTTCTGAGTACAAGGCTCTATCAAAAGACTCGTGATTGAGCCGTATTTTTTCTTTTCCACTAAAAAATCTAACTTCATGTTCACCAATTACTTCACCTTTACGAATAGAATTAAAATTTATTTTTTTTGAGTAAGGGAAAGACTTTTTGTTCAAATATTTTTTACCTATTAAATTATAAAAATTTTTATTCTTACCTTTTGCTATTCCTTTACCTAGCATTAAAGCTGTCCCAGAAGGGTAATCAATTTTATGTTTATGATGTACTTCATGCACTTTACTTAAAAAATTATTACCCAAAGCTTTTGAGGCAATCTCCGTTAAATACATAAGTAAGTTTACCCCAAGGCTCATATTACCAGCTTTAAGAATTGGAATTTTCTTTGAGAAATTTTTGATTAAAATTTCTTCTTTTTTTGTAAAACCTGTAGTGCCAATAACTACTCTTTTCTTCTGTTTTACAGCCATTTTAAGAATTTCCATCGTACAGTTGGGAACTGTAAAATCTATAATTACATTTGTTTTTTTAAAAGCTATAAGTGAATTTATTTCAGGTCTAATTCCAGAAATTTTTTTATTTATTTTTCTATTTTCAGTGAGAGATACGATTTTAAAAATTTTATTTTTATTTGCAGATTTAATGAGTTGTTGTCCCATTCTACCCATACAACCTGTTATAGTTAAATTAATTTTTTTCATTATCTAATTAGATAAATTATTACAATAATCACTAGTACAATTATAGTCCATATTGATAAATTGCTTAAAAATTGTTTAATTTTACTATTTGTAGATAAAAAACTAGGTAAGATTAAAATAAGAACTGCAATAAGAAATATTGCAGACATTATTTGATCAGTTTCCATTTTAATTATGTTTTTTTCCAGAATTTTTTAGCCTTTTCAAAAAAGCTCTTAATTGCTGGGTCTGGCTTGTTAGACTCAATCTCATTAAATTCTTCTAGTATTTCTCTCTGTCTTTTAGAAAGTGAACTTGGTACTTGGGTGACGACTCTTATATAAAGGTCACCAAATATATTTCTTCTTAAGACAGGCATGCCTTTGCCTTTTAACCTAAATTGTTTTCCGTGCTGTGTTCCTGCAGGAATCTTAATTTTTGATTTACCTCCATCGATAGAAGGTACTTCAACTGATGTTCCTAAGGCCGCATCTGAAAAAGAAATTGGAAGTTCGTAATACAAATTTTCATCTGATCTTTTAAATATATTATGATTATCTATTGATATAAAAAGATATAAATCCCCACTAGAACCTCCTTTTGAACCAGCTTCGCCTTTGCCAGAAAGCCTAATCCTTGTTCCATCATCAACTCCCTTTGGAATTTTGACTGTTACATTTTCGTTAGCTTGAACTTTTCCATTTGCACTACAAGTGCCACATGGCGTTCCTATCATTTCACCATATCCACTGCACTGCGGACAAGTTTGTTGAACAGTAAAAAAACCTTGATTAGTCCTTACTTTACCTCTTCCTGAACAGTAATCACACCTGATAGGCTTAGAACCTTTTGCTGCACCGCTGCCAGAACAAGATTTACAAGATTTATATGTTGTGTATCTGACATTTTTTTCAGTTCCGTCATATGCCTCTTCTAAACTTATAGAGACATCGTACCTTAAATCATTTCCTCTATTGCTTGATCTTCTAGAAGAACCTCCTCCTCCAAAATCACTAAAAAAATCCTCAAAAATATCAGAAAAAGATGAACTATCAAATCCACCAAAACCATGAAATCCACCTCCTCCACCTGATCCTTCAAAAGCCGCGTGACCAAATTGATCGTAGTTAGCTTTTCTTTTGTCATCAGAGAGTATGTGATAAGCTTCGCTTGCCTCTTTAAATTTTTCCTCAGAAGCTTTATCACCTTTAGTTTTGTCTGGATGATATTTGAGGGCTAGTTTTCTATAAGCTTTTTTAATATCGTCTTTAGATGCGCCTTTTGGAATACCTAAGACATCATAACAATCTCTTTTAGCCACAGGACGTCTCCTTATTTATTATCTTAGGCGCTTTTCTCTTTGTCTTCTTTTACGTCTTCAAAATCAGCATCTACAACATTATCTTTTTCACCAGGCTTAGTATCTTTTGGTCCACCATCAGATTTGTCATCTTTATTTGGCTTTTGTTGACTTTTATATACAGCTTCACCTAATTTCATAGAAACTTGTATTAAACTTTGTGTTTTTTTCTTTATGTCTTCAATATCTGTTCCCTCTAAAGATTTTTTAAGATCGGCAATTCCATTTTCTATAGCTTTTTTCTCTTCAACGGAAACCTTATCGCCATGTTCTTTTAAACTTTTTTCTGTTGAAAAGACTAAACTATCAGCTTGATTTCTTGCATCAACTGTCTCTCTCTTCTTTTTATCAGCTTCTTTGTTAGCTTCAGCATCTTTTACCATTTTCTGAATCTCTTCATCAGATAAACCACCAGAGGCTTGAATTTGAATTTTTTGTTCTTTTCCAGTACCTTTATCTTTAGCAGATACGCTAACTATACCATTAGCATCAATATCAAATGTAACTTCAATTTGTGGAGTTCCTCTTGGCGCTGGTGCTATCCCGACTAATTCAAAATTTCCTAAAATTTTATTATCTGCTGCCATTTCTCTTTCTCCTTGGAGTACTCTTATAGATACTGCAGGCTGATTATCTTCAGCTGTAGAAAATACCTGACTTTTTTTAGTTGGTATCGTAGTATTCTTTTCAATTAATTTTGTAGATACCCCACCAAGTGTTTCGATACCCAATGATAGAGGCGTTACGTCCAAAAGTAAGACATCTTTAACATCACCTTGTAATACTCCACCTTGGATAGCTGCTCCCATTGCAACTACTTCATCAGGATTAACACTTTTATTCGGTTCTTTGCCAAAGAAATTTTTTACTGTTTCAATAATTTTTGGCATTCTTGTCATTCCACCAACTAGCACAACTTCGTTAATTTCAGCTGCAGAAAAGCCGGAGTCTTTTAAAGCGGTTTTACAAGGTTCTAAAGTTCTGTCGACTAGACTTTGAACTAAAGCCTCTAGTTTTGCTCTAGTGAATTTCAAGTTGAGGTGTTTCGGTCCAGTTTTATCAGCAGTAATAAAAGGTAGATTAATTTCAGTTTGTGCTGCAGACGAAAGCTCAATTTTTGCTTTTTCAGCTGCTTCTTTTAATCTTTGCAAGGCAAGTTTATCTGTTTTTAAGTCAATACCATTATCTTTTTTAAATTCTGAAGCAAGATATTCTACTATAGAGTCGTCAAAATCCTCTCCTCCCAAAAAGGTATCACCATTAGTTGACTTTACTTCAAAAACTCCATCTCCTATTTCTAAAATAGAAATATCAAAAGTACCGCCACCTAAATCGTATACGGCAATTTTTTTACCACCCTTTTTGTCAAGACCGTAAGCGAGTGAAGCAGCAGTAGGTTCATTTATAATTCTTAAAACTTCTAAACCTGCAATCTTTCCAGCATCTTTTGTCGCTTGTCTCTGAGAATCGTTGAAATAAGCCGGAACAGTTATTACCGCTTTAGTAACTGCCTGACCTAAATATTTTTCAGCCGTCTCTTTCATTTTTTGTAAAACAAAAGCAGAAATTTGTGCTGGTGAATATTTTTTTCCTCTTCCTTCCACCCAAGCATCGCCGTTTTCAGATTTAACTATTTTATAGGGAACTTTAGAAATATCTTTTTGCACAGATGGACCATCAAATTTTCTACCAATTAGTCTTTTTACTGCAAAAATTGTGTCGCCAGCATTAGTTACAGCCTGTCTTTTTGCTGGTTGCCCGACTAATTTTTCATCTTTATCCAAGAATGCCACCACTGAAGGTGTTGTTCTTGCGCCCTCTACGTTTTCTAGAACTTTTGCCTGCGTACCATCCATTATTGCTACGCAAGAATTTGTTGTTCCTAAATCTATACCAATGACTTTACTCATAATTATCCTTTATACTGATCTAATATGGGTGCTTTTTTTCTTACTACAAGGTTGTTTTCACCCTTTTTTTTCCTCTTTTTGTGTGCTTTTTACATTTTTTTTCTTAGCTACACCCACCAAAGCTGGTCTTAACAATCTTTGACCTAGCATATAGCCAGGTTGAATTTCTTGAATAACTGACCCAGCCTCGCTTTTTTCATCCTCTATTTCAGTCATTGCCTGGTGAAGATTAGGGTCGAATTTTTTGCCTTTAGCATCAATTTTCTTAATGTTATTTTTCTCAAAAATTGAGACTAAATCTTTCTCTATAATGTTAATATTTTCAAGAAATTTGTCTAAATCTTTATTTTCTTTTAATACAGCATCGTTCTTAATTGCATCTTTTGCTCGCTGTAAATTATCTAATATTGACAAGCTTTCTTTTGCAAAATTAAAAGAACCGAACTCGAAAGCATCTTTGATCTCTTTTTCGAATCTTCTTCTTTGATTTTCAATCTCTGCCAATGATCTTAATAATTTGTCTTCTGTTTCTTTCAACTTTTCTTCAAAATTTATTTCTTGCTTTGCGTCGTCTGAAAGCTCTTCAGAGTCCTTATTAATTTCCTTTTTTTTTTGCTTATCATCTGACATCAAGGTGCTATATAGTAATTCTTCTAAAAATTACTAGACTGAAATGAAAAAAATTTTAATTGGCACTCATAATAGTGGAAAATTCAAGGAAATTGCATATTTAATATCAAACAAATTTAAGAAAATATCACCTATTAAATTGAAAATAAGAAGCCCAAAAGAGACAGGTAAAACATTTAAATCTAACTCAAAACTAAAGGCAAATTTTTTTTCAAAATTTGTAAATTTTCCAGTGATTTCTGATGACTCAGGATTGTGTATAAAGTTATTAAATAATGCTCCAGGTGTTTATTCGGCTAGATTGGCAAAAAAGAAAGGAGGTTTTAATAATGCAATGAAGTATATCCTAAAAAAATTAAAAAACAAAAAAAACCGTTCGGCTTTTTTTGTTTGTAGTTTAACCTACAAATCCCAAACTAATAAAGTCATAAATGTCGAAGGAAAGATTTTCGGAAAAATATCAAACAAAATTTTAGGAAAAAATGGCTTTGGATATGATCCAATTTTTATTCCTAATTCTTACAAGGAAACTTATGGACAAATGAAAAAAAGAAAAAAAATGAAAATAGATCACAGGCATCTTGCTTTTAAAAAATTAAAAAAAAAAGTTAATATTTGATAAATTTATTATTTTCTGTTTTATAAATTTCGAGTTCTTGCGTCACTCTTTTGTCTTTAAAACTGAAAGTGCCAATTTTTCCCTTAATTTTGTTTTTAAAAGTAAAGTCATTTATTGAATTCAAATTGCCATTTTTCTTCCAAGCATAATAAATTAAGCCGATCGCGTCATACGTAAGGATTGTTATTTCATTGGGATATTTATTAAACCTCTTGAAATAATTATTATTATATTTCTTGAATTCTTTATAGTTTACCGAAGGGTAATAAATAGTTTTGATTGTGTTCTCATAAAAAATACTCTCATCAAACCACTGATTTACTGTTGTAAACAAAACTTTATCTTGATTTACATCGGTATATACCAATGAGGTTAAAACACTTTTAAGATTATTTCCAAAATCAATTATAATTACAGAGTCGAAATTAACATCCCCAAGTGTATAAAGTTGCTCTAGCCTTTCTAGTGCTTTAGTAGATTGTTCATCGTCCTTATCCTCAAACATTTTTTTCCTAAGTTTTAAATTATTTTTTCTTTGAGAATAATTTGTAAGAGTTTCTATCTCACCAGTTAACACTTGAGGATTTGGGTTGTATTTAAAAGTTCTTATACTATCTAAGTTCATCTCCTTTAATTTTTGTTCAATGAAATTTGTGTACTGGTTCTCTGGAAACATAATAACAGTTTTATTTTTTTTTTCTTTTTTTATAAAATTAATTAATGAAGTTAGCTGAGACTCTAAACTTACTCCAATACTTATAATATTGTCTGAAAATTTTGGTGAAATGTTTGATGGTGAGATGAAAACTAAATCATTAAATTTTTTTACCTCATTAAAGTCCTCATTATTTATTGGGCCTAATATAATTTTTATTCCTTTAGATTTTATGTCTTTTATTGCATTATTAAGTTTTTCTTTATCGTTATACCCCGAATCCCTAGGGACTATAAAAACATTTTTATCTCCTATTTCATCTAGAGCTAGTTGTGAAGAGTATAAAAGAGAATTACCCAATTCAGCTAATTCTCCAGTTAAAGGAGCTATCAAACCAATTTTTAAGATTTTGTTTTCTTCCGCAAGTAGTAAATTGGTATTAAAAAGAATTGTTAAATAAGTTAAAATAGTTAATAATTTTTTTTTCATATTATGAGTCTTGTCCCCAACAGTTTATATATTGTTTCAACCCCGATTGGAAACCTTGATGATATAACCTTAAGAGCAATCAATGTGCTTAAAAACTCAGATCTTATTTTATGTGAAGATACAAGACGCTCCCTTAAATTACTAAATCATTTAAACATTAAAAAAAAACTTATTTCTTTTCATAAATTTAATGAAAGAAAAAAAACTTTAATAGCAATAGAATACATTAAACAGGGCAAAATTTTGTCTTTAATTTCAGATGCTGGAACACCTTCAATATCTGACCCAGGACGATCTCTAATCAATGAATGCATTAAAGAAAAAATAGAAATTATTCCAATTCCTGGAGCGTCATCTGTACTATCAGCGATGAGCGTATCTGGTTTTAATGATCAATTTATTTTCTATGGTTTTTTACCTAAAAAAGAAAACGATTTAGAAAAAGTGTTAAAATCACTATCTGAAATAAATTATTCACAGGTTTTTTTTGCACCTTCAAATAAACTTAACCTTTATATTCAAAATTTTAAAAAATATTATTCTGGGCGAAAATTATTGATTGCCAAAGAAATTACAAAGTTACACGAAGCCTTTTTTAGAGATAGTATAGATAATTTTAAACTGTTTAAAACTTCTCTTAAAGGTGAATTTACGATTGTAATATCAGAAAAAGATATTAAGGATAAAATATTTAATGAAAAAAATATTGCAAAAAAAGCAAAAAAATATTTAAAAAAATTAAGCGTGAAAGATACAGTTGATATTATTTTTAAAAGTGAAAAAATTAATAAAAAAAAAATATATCAATTATGTTTAAAAATTAAGAATGAAAAAATTTCTTAGTATTCTAATTATTTTAACGCTCACATCATGCTCATCTGTAAGTAGATTTGGAGCAGGAGTTGATATAACCTTTGATCCAAGAACAATCGGTATGCAAATTGATGATGCTATAATGCAAAAAAATTTATCAGCTAGACTTGCTCTGACAGAAAAAAAATATTTTTTATCTATTCAATCCGAAGTGAGAGATGGTAATATTTTTCTATCTGGAAAAGTAGAGGAACCAGAGGAGAAAATTAAAATTACCAAGATGGCTTGGGAAACTAAAGGTGTTAGATCTGTTAAAAATGCGATCACTATAAAAGGCCAATCTAATTTTAAAAGCACTGCAAAAGATATTTTAATTACAAGTCAACTTAGGGCAGCTTTAATTTTAAACAAAAAAACAAAAGCGAGAAACTATACTTTGGAAACAATTAATAAAACTATTTATATTTTTGGCATAGCTATGGACCAAGATGAAAAAAAAGAGGTCATTGATGAAGCAAATAAAATTTATGATGTAAATAAAGTTATTCCTTCAATTTACTTAGCTAGTGAATTAAGTCGCAGTAAGCTTTAGCTTGAGTAATCTATTACATCTGAAGAGTAGGCAGCTATTGAAGCGAGATTTAAAATCTCGGAAGTACTAGCTCTCAAAGGTGCAACCTCAATAGGTGATCCCAACCCAATCAATAAAGGTCCAATTAATTTTCCTCCACCAAATACTTTCATCAATTTTGTTGATATTGCAGCGCTATGTAAAGCTGGCATGATCAAAATATTGGCATTGCCAACTATTTTTGAAAAAGGATAAACATCTTGGTAAATTGGATTTAATGCTACATCTGGCTGCATTTCTCCATCAAAATCGAAATCAACTTTTTCTTTTTTCAACAATTCTATTGCGTCTCTAACATGTTTAGTATTTTTTGATATAGGTTTTCCAAAAGTAGAATGAGATAAAAATGCAACTTTTGGATCAAATCCAAATAATCTCGCAATCCTGACACAAGATTTAGATACTTTAACCAACCTCTCTGGAGACGGAAAATCTTGAACGTTTGTATCAGCTACTAAAATTGTTTTCCCTTTCAAAGTTATCATGGTCATGCCAAATATTTCTTCTCCAGGCCTTGGATCTGTAACTTTTTTAAGTTTTTCAATGGAAGCCGCGTAGTGTCTGATGTTTCCTGTAACCATTGCATCCGCATCTTTACAAGCAATCATAGATGCTCCCCAGGCTATACGCTCATTCCTAACTAATCGATCTACATCTCTTTCTAGTTGTCCTTCTCGTTGAAGTCTTTTGTATAAATGCTTTACATATTTCTCTCTTTTTTCTTTATCTGTAGAATTTACAATCTCAATCTTATAATTTTCATCGAGACCAATATTTCTAAGTTGTTCTTTAATTCTTTTTTCTGCGCCAATCAAAATTGGAGTTCCTAATTTGTTACGCCCAAATTCAATTGCTGCCTTTAACATATTTTCATCTTCTCCTTCCGCGAATATTACTCTTTTTGGATTCTTTCTAACTTTTGCATTAATACCCTGCATAAGTGACATTGTTGGATCTAAACGATTTGTCAACTGATCTTTATATAATTCTAAATCCGGAATTTTTTTTCTTGCTACACCACTTTTCATAGCAGCTTGTGCCACTGCTGAGGGAATTACACTAATCAATCTTGGATCAAATGTAGAAGGTATAATATAATCTTTTCCATACCTAGGTCTGTCACCACCATAAGCCGAGACAACTTCATCAGGAACATTTTCTCTTGCTAAAAGTGCTATAGCATTAGCTGCAGCTACTTTCATTTCTTCATTAATTTCTTTAGCTCTTACATCTAGCGCACCTCTAAAAATATATGGAAAACCAATTAAATTATTGACCTGGTTTGGATAATCTGATCTACCTGTTGCAATAATTGCGTCAGATCTTACCTCTTTTATTAACTCTGGTTTAATTTCAGGATCAGGATTAGCACATGCAAATATTATTGGATTTTTAGACATGCTTTTAATCATCTCCTTGGAGACAACATCTTTAGCAGATAAACCTAAAAATACATCAGCACCATTAATAGCTTCATCTAGAGTTCTAAGTTTTGTATCAATTGCAAATGCAGATTTAAATTGATCGATATTTTTACGACCTTTATAAATAACTCCTTTACTATCACACATGATAATATTTTCATTATTAACACCAGAACTTTTAAATAAATTTGCACATGCTTGCGCTGAAGCTCCAGCTCCATTAACAACAACTTTTACTTTATCTATTTTTTTTTTTGAAATATCTAATGCGTTTATTAGTGCTGCTGTTGTAATAATTGCAGTTCCATGTTGGTCATCGTGAAAGATCGGAATATCTAAAAGTTCTTTTAATTTTTGCTCAATTATAAAACAATCAGGTGCTGCTATATCTTCAAGGTTTATACCTCCAAATGTACCACCAATATTTTTTATTGTTTCTATTATTGCGTCAGGGTTATTATTGTTAATTTCAATATCTATAGAGTCTATATCGGCAAATCTTTTAAATAAAACAGATTTACCTTCCATCACTGGTTTAGAGGCTAAAGCTCCCAAATTTCCTAGGCCTAAAATTGCAGATCCATTGCTTATCACCGCTACCAAATTACCTTTACTAGTATAATCATAAGCTAAGTCGGGATTTTTTGCGATTTCTTTTACAGGTGCAGCAACCCCTGGTGAATATGCAAGTGATAGATCTCTTTTAGTTGTAAGAGGCTTGCTAGAATTGATCTCAATTTTGCCTGACTTTCCATTTATATGGAAATCAAGAGCCTCTTTATCTGTATAATGATCAATTTCTGTTTTCTTTGGCATTTATTTTAATGAGTATGTAATATAAAGAATGCAAATTCACTATAAATTTATGGCTTAATTTAGATTTTACATGAACTTACTGTCTTCAGCCACAATTTTCAGTTTTTTTACACTTATTAGCAGGATACTAGGCTACTTAAGAGATATCTTAATTGCCTTCTTCTTGGGAGCATCAATATTCGCTGATGCCTTTTTTGTAGCATTCAGATTGCCCAATACTTTTAGAAGGCTTTTTGCTGAAGGCACATTTAATGCTGCTTTTATACCTAGCTATACAGCTGCAAAATTAAAAAATAAAAAAAAAGGTAAAAAATTCGCTGATGATGTTTTAAGTATTTTATTATTTATTTTAATTTTCATAGTTACTATAGCAGAAATATTTACCCCTTATTTACTATACTTAATCGCTCCAGGTTTTGTGGTCGATGATATTAAATTTAATTTAGCCGTAGAATTTACAAGAATTACTTTCCCTTTCTTACTATTTGTGAGTCTTGCCTCTTTTTTTTCAGGAATTTTAAATTCATATAACAAGTTTGCTGCTGCAGCTGCAGCACCAATAATTTTGAATGTAGTGTTAATAGTAGTTATATACATTTCTTACATAGAAAATTTTAATATAGCTAAACAGTTATCTTATGGAGTTACATTTGCTGGAATACTTCAATTAATTTTTTTAATTTTTTTAACTTATAAATTTTATAAACCAAAAATAAAGTTTTTATTTATCATTTCAAAAGAAGTAAAATTTTTCTTTAAAAAATTATTACCAAGTATATTTTCTTCTGGAGTAACTCAAATAAATATTTTAGTTGGCACAATAATTGCTTCCTTCCAATCTGGTGCAGTTTCATATTTATATTATGCAGAGAGAGTTTACCAAATTAACTTAGCGTTAGCAGGTATTGCTGTAGGGACTGTTTCATTGCCAGTTCTATCAAAGTCAATTAAATCAAAAAATTTATTTAAAATTTTTAATATTCAAAACAAATCTATTCAGTTATCTTTGCTTCTATCAATTCCTGCAAGTTTAGGACTAATTTTAGCTTCAGAAGAAATAGTTAATGGACTATTCGGCTATGGCTCATTTACTTTTGAAGATGTAAAAATAACATCTAATGCTTTGAAGTTGTTTGGTTATGGTGTTGTCGCCTTCGCGTTAATCAAAATATTATCAAACTTTTTCTTTGCAAGAGATAATACAAAAATACCATTTTATATTTCTACGTTGATTGTTTTTCTAAATATATTTATTAGCATAAGTTTTTTTAATCAAATAGGATTTTTGATAATTCCTATAGCTACATCTATTTCGACTTGGATAGGAGTTTTTTTATTTTTATATATTTTATTTAGAAAAAAATTCATTAATGTTAAAAAAGAATTAATAAATAATATTTTAAAAATATTAATTTCATCAATAATCATGTCTTTTACTCTGGTAATTTCATTGGAAAAATTCTCAAGTTATCTTGATTATGAGTACATTTATAAGTCAATTTACTTAATAATTATTATAGGTTTCGTAGGAATTATTTATTTGTTATCTTGTTATTTATTAGGCTTATTAAAAATTAAAAGTTATAAAACGAATTAAATGAATAAAAAAAAATTAGTATTTTCTGGTGTTCAGCCTACTGGAAATTTACATTTAGGAAATTATCTTGGAGCTTTAAAAAACTTTGTATCACTTCAAAAAGAAATGCGTTGTATTTATTGTGTCGTAGATTTACATGCTATTACAGTTTTTCAAAATCCTAATGAATTAAAGGATAACGTTTTAGAGACAGTTGCTAGTTTTTTGGCAACAGGGCTTAATCCTGACAAAAGTATAATATTCAATCAGTCCTCAGTGTCAGGCCACGCTGAACTGGCATGGATCTTAAATTGCATTTCTAGGATTGGATGGTTAAATAGAATGACTCAATTTAAAGATAAGGCCGGATCAGATAAAGAAAAGGCAAGCGTTGGATTATATATTTATCCCAATCTTATGGCTGCAGATATTCTACTTTATAAAGCAACGCACGTTCCTGTCGGAGCAGACCAAAAACAGCATTTAGAACTATCAAGAGATATTGCTCAAAAATTTAACAATGATTTTAAATGTAAAGATTTTTTTCCTTTACCAGAGCCTCTTATTCCTAAAAATATTTCTAGAGTAATGAGCTTAAGAGATGGAACTAAAAAGATGAGTAAATCTGAAGAGTCAGATTATTCTCGAATAAACTTAAAAGACTCTGCTGAGGAAATTGATAAAAAAATAAAAAAAGCTAAATCAGATTCAGAGCAAATTCCAGATAATTTAAAATCTTTGGAAAAAAAACCGGAGGCATTCAACTTAATAAATATATATTCAGAACTATCAAAACAAAGTTTGGACAAAGTGTTAAACGAAATGTCAGGAAAAGCGTATTCATTTTTAAAACAAGAGTTAGCGGATCTTTTAATTAGCGAAATTACACCTGTAGGAAAAGAGATAAAAAAACTTTTAGGTGATAAAGCTCACCTTGAGCAAATTTTGAAAAAAGGCAAGGAAAAAGCCAATATTATTGCTGAGGAAAACCTTAAAATTATACGTGAAAAAGTAGGTTTGATATAATATAAATTTCCTATGATACAAACAGAGTCTACACCAAATCCAAATTCGTTGAAATTTCTTTCAGAAAATATTATTTCAGCTATTGGTACCGAGGAATTTCAAAAAGATAAAGCTAAAGAATTGTCTAATATTTTTATTAAAGAACTTTTAGAATTCAAAGGTGTAGAACTTGTTCTCTTATCCAAAAATTTTTTATCAGTCAAAAAAACAGAAGATGTATCTTGGAACGAACTTAAACCTATGGTTATTTCCCATCTAAACCACTATTTTGAAAATAATAATGAACCTATATTAAAAGACAACAAGAATAAAGTTTTTAAGCAAATTGATGATGACGAAACAGTAAAGAAAATTATAGATGTTTTAGATACAAAAATTAGACCTGCAGTCGCAAGAGATGGGGGTGATATAAAATTCAAATCTTTTGTCAATGGCGTTGTGAAGGTAGAGTTACAAGGTAGTTGCTCTGGGTGCCCCAGCTCATTAATGACTTTAAAACAAGGGGTCCAAAATCTTCTAAAACATTATGTTAAAGAGGTTAACTCTGTAGAGGCAATTTAAAATATGAAAAAAAAATTAAGCTATAGAGATAAGTTATTGGAGTTAGCATACATTTATAATGTTAAAGAAATACAAGAATATACTAAAAGAAGAAAAAATTTAACAACCGGTCAAATAGAGTTAATTTTAAAAAAAAATAAAATCATAATTCCAAAAGATTTTAATACAACTTTTATAAAGGAAAATTTTGTAAAACCTTTATCAAGATTAAAAACTAATATAGTTGATTATAAAGAGGAAAAAATAAAAGACAAAAATAGGTTTATTAGAAGAGTTGAAAACTATAAATACGATACGACTAGAAAAGTTAATCACGGATTATCAAATATCTGGAAGGGCTTAGGTACCATAGGCTTTAATTTCTTAAATATTATTCCGAAATTAGGTACAACGATTACTCAATTTTTTGGAAATCTTTTCACTGACGTATTTAATTCAATTTATAATCAACAAATTGACCAAAAAAGTGCCAGAAACGTTATCATTGGATTTTTTGTAGTAGCAGGAGTTACAACTGCAATAATAGCAGGAATTAATGCTTATAATAATTTTGATTTTTCGCATAAAAAATTAGAAACAAATAAAAAAATAGAGGTAGAGCCCAAAAAAGAATTTAAAAAAACTGAGCCTAAGGTTAAAAAAGAAACAAAAAAACCAGAAGTTAAAGTAAAAAAGGAAGCTAAAAAGCCTGAGCTTAAAGTTAAAAGAAATAACGTTGCTGAAGTAATATTACCTGACCTTAATTTAAAAACTGAAACAGTTATTCAATTATTCAAAGACGTTGATTATGATTTAAGAACAGTAAGAAGCGAAAAATTGGTTAAACCTATTTATTTTACTCAATTTCCAAGAGATCTAGATAATTTAAGTAGTGTTCAACTGAAGAAGGAAACTTTTTTAAAGATTGTTTTGCCATTAGTTGTGGCTGAGAATGAAAAAATACTAGACGATAGAGAAAAGCTTAAAAATTTAACAGATAAGAAATTCACGTCTGATGCTGAAAAACAGTGGTTACGACAAAAACTTCTAGAATACAAAGTGAAAAAAAGTGATCTAAAAGAACTTATGATTAGAATGGATATGATCCCAGTTTCTATTGCTTTAGCTCAAGCAGCAAAAGAAAGCGGATGGGGAACATCCAGATTTGCTTTAGAGGGTAACGCAATATTTGGTCAGTGGACTTGGGACGGTCAAGGTATAGCACCTTTAAAAAGAGATGGAGACAAAAATCATAAAATTTTAAAATTTCCAATTTTAAGAGCTTCTGTAAAAGCTTACAAAAATAACTTAAATACTCACAAAAGCTACTCTAAATTCAGAGATAAAAGACAACAATTAAGAAATAAAAATAAAAATATAACAGGATTAGCTTTAACAGATACATTAAAAAACTATGCGCAGACTGGTTCTGAATATACCAGAATATTAAACCAAATTATTACCCAAAATAGATTATCGGACTTTGAATTAGTAAAATTGGTTAATTCAGTAAAACAAATAGAATTGAATTCTTAGTCATCTATCACTTATCACGTACTGAATTCCTAACCATCTCCAAAATCCATCTTTTTCTTTTAATGAACAATTAATTCTACCGCGCTCACCAATAAATTTTTCAGAAATATCAATTTCAAGTAAGCCCTCCTCCTTAAAAAGGATTTTTGAATTTCGCCATTTATTACCCTCATTAGAAAAACAATTTAATTGGCTTAAATTTTGAATATTTTCGTAAAATTTTATATTCACTTTTGGGGGGTTCTTTGATTGTAAAAGATATCTATCTTCTGGTGAAATTTTTTTGAATTTCAGAGGTAGTGTTTTCATTAAAGTGGAAAATCTTTTGATTTCTCCGTATTTTTCATTTATTGGAAATCTTGGCAACTCCCACAAATCCTTTGTTTCATCAATTACTCCAGAATGTTGACCAAATGCGTATTTAAAACCAAGATCTTTAATGATTTTTTTAAACTCCAAACTGTATTCTCCAAATGGATAAGAAAAAAATTCAGAATTTCTACCAAGTTTTTCTTCAAAAATCTTAATTGATTTAATTATGTCTTTTTTAATTGTTTCAGGATTTTCTTCAACAAGATATTCATGTGAATGACTATGATTTCCGATCTCTACATTCTCATTATTATATAACTCAAGTATTTGCTCCCAATTCATATAATTAAATGAACCAACTTCACGCGTATTTACAAAAAGAATAAATGGTATTTTTTTTTCTTTTAAAATTGGCCAAGCGTTTTGATAAAACGATAACAATCCGTCGTCTATTGTGAGCAAAATTTTTCTTTCCTTTTTGTTCTGTGAAAGGCTTTTTTCAAAATCTTTAGGGTGGATAAATTTAATTTCTTCTTTCTCTATTATTTTCAGTTGTTCACTAAAAACTTCAATTTTAATATTAGTTGAAGGATATTTGTTTTCATTGAACCTATGATACATAATAGAAATGAGCCCGTAATCGTCAAAATCATAATTATTTAAAGCTAATACCTTTGAATGATTTGTTTCAGAGGCTATAATAAGAGTAAATATGATCAATAATTTTTTAATTATAAAGAGCATTGGCAATAATGATAAATTAGGTTTAAGAATAAATAAAGAATTTTTTATTCACGATTTTGAAAAAAAAATAAATCACAATGAACAACTAGTTTTAGCAATAAAGAAATTTGTCGAATTCCATAATGTTAAACTAAGTGAAAATTTTAGTATAATTGTAAATCAGGGTCCAGGCAGCTTTTCTGGAATAAGAATATCTTTGGCTATTGCAAAAGGACTGAAAATTTCCAAAAAAATCCAATTATTTGGTTATAAAGACACAGATTTAAAGGAATTTGATCAAGAAAATATAGAGAATTTGTTAAAAAAAAATTTAATCGAAAAAAAATTGATAAAACCTGTTTATTTAAGTTAAATTAACCTATGAGCATAATAGAGGAAAAATGTAAGCAAAAAGGCGTGAGGTTGACTGATCAAAGAAAAGTTATTGCTAAAATTCTTTCTGAGTCAAAAGAAATTTATGGGTCAAAAGATCATCCCGACGTCGACGAGCTTCACAAAAGAGTTACAGCAATTGACGATAAAATTAGTATCGCAACAGTTTATAGGACAGTAAAACTTTTTGAAGAAGCAGGGATTTTGGTAAAACACGATTTCAAAGCAGGTAAGGCTAGATATGAAATTAATGATGACCATAACCACCTAATAGATATAAATAGTGGTGAAATAGTTGAATTTGTAGATAAAGATATTGAGGAACTCCAGATAAAAATTGCAAAAAAATTAGGCTATAATCTTGTAGATCATAAACTCGAATTGTACGGTTCAAAAATAAAGAAATAATTTGGAAAAAAAAATCTTCATAAAAACTTTTGGCTGTCAAATGAATGAATATGATACTAATCGTATTTATGATATTGCTAAGTCGATTAATTATAAAAAAACCAGTGAACCGAACAAAGCTGATTGTTATGTTTTAAACACCTGTCATATTAGAGAGAAAGCCACAGATAAAGTTTATCATGATATAGGAAGAATTAAAAAAAGTTTTAAAAATAAGAAAAAGCCAATTGTAATTGTGACAGGATGTGTAGCTCAAGCAGAAGGAGATATACTTTTAGAAAGAGAAAAATATATCGATGCTGTCATAGGACCTCAATCTTTTCATAACTTTAATCAAATAATTAAGAAAATAGAAAAAAAATCCTTACAGCAAAATTTTACAAGTTTTGATGTTAAAGAAAAATTTGATACTTTAAATAATTATAAAAATTCTGACAGTAGTGTGTCGTCCTTTTTAACAATTCAAGAGGGTTGCGATAAGTTTTGTAAGTTCTGTGTTGTTCCGTACACGCGAGGTGCAGAATTTTCTAGGCCCATTAATGAACTTATCAAGGAGGGTAAAAATTTAGCAAAAAATGGTACAAAAGAAATTACTTTATTAGGTCAAAATGTGAATGCTTATAACTATAATCAAAAAAAACTTTCAACTCTAATTTCGGAAATGTCCGAAATAAAAGGTATAAAAAGGATTAGATATTCTACATCGCACCCTAAAGACTTCACACAAGATCTAATACAAGCACATAGAAGCAATAATAAAAAGCTGATGCCATTAATTCATTTACCAATTCAGAGTGGATCAAATAATATTCTTCAAGAAATGAATAGGAAGCATACTGTACAAGATTATTTAGAAATAATTGACAAACTTAAAGCGGTAAATCCCAAAATAAGGTTTTCTAGTGATTTTATTATTGGATATCCAGGGGAAACTGAAAATGATTTTAATGATACATTAAATTTACTAAACAAAATTAAATTTATAAATTGTTTTTCCTTTATATTTAGCCCCAGACCTGGAACTCCGGCAGCTAAATTGACTGAAGTTGATTACAATTTATCCAAAAAAAGACTAATTATTTTTCAAAATGCTGCAGAAAAATTAAAGTTAAAATATAAAAGAAGTCTTTTTAATAAAAGAGCTTTGGTATTATTTGAAAATAAACTTAAAAATAAAGATGAGTTTTTTGGTAGGGACGAGTATTTGAATCCAGTAATTGTAAAAACGAGACAAAATTTAAGAGGAAAATTACAAGAAGTAGAAATCACAGGTGGGAATCAAAACACTTTATATGGTGAAATAGATCAAAAACTTAATGAAAGCAACTTTGCTGCATAACTATGTCTGAGATAAGTAAATTAGATCAAAATTTAGTAGTTAAAAAAATAGATAATGAAACACTCAATTTACAAATAAATGATAATGAAATGCTAATGTCTCTAGTTGGACAATTTGATTTGAACCTAAAAGAACTCGCTAAACTTACCGACACAGATGTTTTTTTTAGAGGCAACTCAATAACTTGCAAAGGTAAAAATGAAAATATAAATATTTTTTGTGAGGCAATTAAATTTCTTGCAGATAAATATTTTTTAACAAAAATTATCGAAAAAGAGGATATAATATTATCTGTGAAAAAAAATATAGAATTTGATAAGTCTAACGTAAAATCTTTTAAACAGCTAATTAGAACTCCTAGAAAATCTGTAATCGCAAGATCTGAAAAGCAATCGGATTATATAAAAGCTCTTAAAGAAAATGAAATTATCATGTCTTTAGGTCCTGCAGGAACAGGTAAAAGTTTCTTGGCTGTCTCAGTAGGGGTTTCAATGTTAATGGAAAAGAAAATTGAAAGAGTTATCTTATCTCGACCTGCTGTAGAAGCTGGAGAGAAATTAGGTTTTTTACCTGGCGACATGAAGGAAAAAGTTGATCCATACTTAAGGCCTTTATATGACGCTTTGTACGAACTTTTTGGAGCAGAAAAAATTGATAAAAAAATTGAAACAGGTGAAATCGAAATAGCACCCTTAGCATTTATGAGAGGGAGGACTTTAAAAAATTGTTTTGCAATATTGGATGAAGCTCAAAATGCAACAGAGACACAGATAAAAATGTTTTTAACCAGGATTGGCGAAAACTCAAAGCTAGTTGTAAATGGCGACCCTTCACAAATAGATTTAATAAACAAATCCTCTTCAGGACTTATTAAATCCAAAAATATTCTTAAAGATTTGAAAGAAATAAAGATAATTGAATTCGATCACAATGATGTGGTGAGACATCCATTAGTGTCTAAGATTATTAGAGCATACCAGAAAAAAAGTATTGATGATAAAAATTAATACAATTTCCAATAATGAGACTTGGAAGAGGTATTTAAAAAATCCAAATATATTTATTGAGAATAAAATTCACAAGTTAAATAAAAACTTCAAAAAGTATAAAAAGATTAAAATATATTGTACGCTAGTCTTGACAGGCAGCAATGAAATAAGAAAATTAAATAAAAAATTTAGAAAAAAAAATAAAACTACTGATGTTTTATCTTTCCCTTTTTACACAAAAGATGAATTTAAAAAAAAAATTAAGAATGATAGAGAAATTTACTTGGGAGACATTTTAGTGAACTTAAACAAGATTAAGAATAAAGATAACAAAAATAATTTTATTGCAGAATTTAATAAACTTTGGGTACATGGACTATTACACTTATTTGGATATGATCATAAAAAAGATTTGGACTTTCTAAAAATGACAAAAATAGAAAAAAAATTTATTTCATATTTAAATTAATTAATGGAAAGTTACCTTAATAATCGATTTTATACATTATTTCTTTTCCCATTTGTTCTTGGAGCGGTTACAGTGTTTTCATTTCAGCCTTTTAATTTTAGCTTCATAAATTTTATAGTTCTCCCAATTTATTTTTACTTAGCAGTTTACATTAAAAAAAAATCAAAAAGTACTTACAGAAAAAAACCTTTTAGAAAAAATCTATTTATTTATGGAACAACTTTTGGCTTTGGGTATTTTATAAGTGGAATACATTGGATTACGCATTCTTTAACATTTGATGAAAGTTTTAAAATTTTAATTCCATTTGGATTAATATTCATTCCTTTATTTTTAAGCTTATTTTTTTCAATAATTACATTACTCATCGGACCATTTTTGAAATTGAATTTTTTATCAATATTAATTTTTTCTGGAGGCCTAGCTTTTTCTGACTATCTAAGAGCAAAAATTCTAACAGGTTTTCCTTGGAATGTATGGATTTATAGTTTTTCATGGTCACCAGAGATAATTCAAATTTTAGATAAATTAGGTTTATTTGCTTTAAATCTAATTATTTTAACAATCTTTATGATCCCATCTGTATTATTTTTCAGGATTAGCTTAAGAAAGAAATTCTTTTATCTAAGTATTGCAGCTTTAATTATTTTTTCTTTTTTTATTTATGGAAACCATTCAATTAATAAAAATAATTTCTACTTGGAAAAAATTGACAACAAATTTAATATAAAGGTCATCTCACCCAACTTTAAATTAGAATACGGATTAAATGATAAAGACATTATGGAAAGATTGAATAAATTGATTAAAATTAGTGAGCCAAAGAATGACCCCAAAACTTTATACATTTGGCCAGAGGGTGTTTTTAGTGGATACAGTTTTAACGAATTAAAACCGTTGAAAAAAATTATTTTAAAAAATTTTAAAAATGACCATTTAATTCTCTTTGGTGTGAATAGGTTTAGTGTGCAAAAGAATGGACATTACAATAGTTTATTAATTATCAATAGTAGGATGGAAATAATTAAAGAGTATAAAAAACAAAAACTAGTTCCTTTTGGGGAATTTTTACCATTTCAAAAGATACTGAATAATTTTGGATTAAAAAAGATAACCGAAGGCCATGGTTCTTTTTTAAAAGGAGTAAATCAAAAAAATTTGATATATGATAATCTAAATATTTTACCACTTATTTGTTACGAAATTATTTTTACAAAATTTGTTCAAAAGTCAGAATTAAACACTAATTTAATAGTAAATATTTCAGAAGATGGATGGTTTGGCGATTCTATTGGTCCACATCAGCATTTTGCAAAAACAATATTTAGAGCGATTGAGCAAAACTCCTTTTTGATAAGGTCAGCAAACAAAGGCATTACTGCTATTGTTGATAATAAAGGTAATGTAATAAAGAAATTAAACCCAAACGAAGCTGGAAATATTGAGTTAGAAGTCCCACTAATTAAAAATGAGAAAAAAAATAAAAATGATTTGATATTTTTTGCTCTTTTAATTACATATATTTTAACTTTTCTAATATTGAAAAAAAATGACTACTAATAATTACTTATTTACAAGCGAGTCAGTTTCTGAGGGTCATCCAGACAAAGTAAGTGACAGAATTTCAGATATGGTTGTCGACACTTATCTCTCCATGGATCCAGTTTCACGAGTAGCTTGTGAAACTTTAACAACAACAAATAGAGTTGTGCTTGCTGGCGAGATTAGAGGACCAAAAATAAATAATGAGGAACTCGAAAACAAAGTTAGAGATTGTATAAAAGACATAGGTTATGACCAAGAAGGCTTTAGTTGGAAAAATGCAAAAATTGAAAACTATCTACATGATCAGTCTAGTGATATTGCAATGGGAGTAGACTCTAAAGACAATAAAGACGAAGGAGCTGGTGATCAAGGACTAATGTTTGGTTACGCCTGCAATGAAACCGAGGATTTAATGCCTGCACCTATTCACTATTCACATAAAATATTGAGATTAATGGCTGAAGATAGGAAGAAAGGTAATTTAAAAGGTATTGAGCCCGACAATAAAAGTCAGGTAACAATGTTATACGAAAACAATAAGCCAGTGAAAGTTACATCAGTAGTAATTTCAACTCAGCATTCAAAAGATCTAAATCAGGAAAAAGTTAAAGAGTTAGTAATTCCTTACATAAAAAAATCTATACCATCTAATTTTCTAGAAAGTTTAAACACTAAAGAAATATACATAAATCCAACAGGACAATTTATTATCGGTGGTCCTGATGGTGACACAGGGCTAACCGGTAGAAAAATAATTGTAGATACTTATGGAGGTTCAGCTCCTCATGGTGGTGGCGCGTTTTCAGGAAAAGATCCAACCAAAGTTGATAGATCGGCAGCATACGCAGCTAGATACTTAGCAAAAAATATAGTTTCATCTGGAGCTTCAGACAAATGTCTGATCCAATTAGCATACGCAATCGGTGTATCCAAACCGCTCTCGATTTTTGTAAAACTGGCTGAGGGAGATGAATTAAAAGTGAAAAAGATTATGGAAATAATAGATAAGAACTTTGACTTATCTCCAAGAGGTATTAGGGAAATGTTGAAATTAAATAATCCCATTTATCAAATCACATCAGCCTACGGTCACTTTGGAAGAAAACCCACAAATAAAGGTGAGTTTACTTGGGAAAAAACAGATAAATCAGATTTATTTAAATTGTAATGTTGAAAAAAACCTAATTTTCTTCTAAAACTATTAAAATTATTAAAATTTCAAAATGGGCTTTAGCCCATTTTTTTTTAGGAGCATTAAAAATGTTAAATAGAGGCCTGGATAAACTAGAACTTTTAAGAATTGTAGAGGCTGTTGCTAATGAAAAATCAATTGATAAAGAATTGGTAATAGATTCTATGGAAAGCGCTATTAAAAGAGCTGCGCTTACTAAATTTGGTAATGATAATAATATTGAAGTAAGCATTGATAGAGAAAGCGGTGATATAAAAATTCAAAAAGTCCTAGAAATTGTAGAAACGGTTGAAGATACTGCAAGAGAAATTACTTTAGAAGATGCTAAGAAGATAGATAAAGAAAGAGAATTGAAGATTGGAGAAAAAATCTATGAAGAATTACCTCAAATTGATTTTGGACGAATAGCTGCTCAAAGTGCCAAACAAGTAATTAGTAGCAGAGTAAGGGAGGCAGAAAAAAACAGACAATATGAAGATTTCATAGACAAACAAGGATTGATATTAAGCGGCATAATTAAGAGATTAGAATATGGAAATGTGATAATCGATCTTGGTAAAGCAGAAGGCGTAATTAAAAAAGATGAATTAATACCTAGAGAGATACTTAAAACTGGTGACAGAGTTAAGGCTTATTGTTACGAGGTAAAAAAAGAATTAAAAGGTCATCAAATATTTTTATCAAGAGCTCACCCGCAATTTTTAGCAAAACTATTTTTTCAGGAGGTTCCAGAAATTTATGAGGGGACAATTGAAATTAAGTCCGTAGCTAGAGACCCTGGAAGCAGAGCAAAAATATGTGTTCATTCAAAGGATTCATCAATTGATCCAGTGGGGGCTTGTGTTGGGATGAGAGGTAGCAGAGTTCAGACCATAGTAAATGAACTACATGGTGAAAAAATAGACATTATAAAATGGACAGAAGATTTACCAACGTTAATTTCAGAGTCACTTTCCCCTGCAGAAATACAGCGAGTATTGATTGATCAAGAAAATAAAAGGATTGACATTATTTTGACTGAGGAAAATTTGAGCAAAGCAATAGGAAGAAGAGGACAAAATGTTAGGTTAGCTTCAAAATTAACGAATTTTGAAATTGACATACTTACAGACAAAGAAGACTCTGAGAGACGTCAAGCAGAATTTAAAGATAGAACTGAAACTTTGATTAAAAATTTAGAGGTAGATGAAACTTTAGGCCAACTACTTGTTTCTGAAGGTTTTATTTCTATCGAGGAAATAGCTCAATCAAAACCAGAAGATATATCTAAAATAGAGGCAATAGATGAGGAAACTGCTGAAGAGTTAATAAACAGATCTAAAGAAACAATTATAAAAGAAAAAGAAGCTGTTTCGCTTAAATTAAAAGAGTTAGGCGTTGAGGAAAAACTTATAAATTTAAAAGGGATGACCCAAGGAATGTTGGTAATATTAGGACAAAAAAATATAAAAAAACTAAATGATTTCGCAGATCTTTCATCCGATGAGTTAATCGGAGGTTATGATGAAATTAAAGGAAAAAAAATAAGAATTGATGGTTATCTCGAAGAATTTTCCTTGTCTAGAAAAGAAGCCGATGAATTGATTATGTCAGCTAGGGAGATAGCTTACAAGTAATGTTATGGAAAAAGATAAAAAAAAAACACTCACTATTTCATCTAATTTAAAAAAAAAAATTGATACAAGTTCAATATCTTCATCTGGTAAAAAATCATTTTTTGTAGAGAAGAAAAAACCTTTTAAAACAGTAAAAACAAATAGATCAAATAATCAAAATACTAATTTAAACCCTCAGAACAAAAAGAAAAATTTCGCTAGAAAATTTATTGAACAACAAGCAACAAAAGATTTTATCAAAAAAGACAATAAGCCTGCTGGAAAAAGCAAACTTAAACTGAAGGGGCCGGTAGACAAAAGAGACTTTAAACTAACTGTATCAAGAGCTTTGAATGTTGAGGAAATTGAGATAAAACAAAGAAGTTTAGCTTCTGTCAAAAGAGCTAGATTGAAGGAGAAAAAAAATAAGCCTGAAGGAGAAGAAAAAAAAGAATTTAAAAAGGTTGTTAAAGAGGTAAAGATCCCAGAACAAATAACTATTCAAGAGTTATCAAATCGAATGGCTGAGAAATCCAGTGAAATTCTAAAATTTCTGTTCAATATGAAAGTTGTGGCAACAATAAACCATAACATAGATAAAGACACTGCAGAGTACATTGTAAAAGAATTTGGCCACAAACCTATTTTAGAAGACAAAACATTATCTAAAACTGGAAAACAAAAAGATAATATTTCAGGCGAGGTAAAAAATAGACCACCAGTTGTAACAATTATGGGTCACGTTGATCACGGTAAAACATCATTACTAGACTCTCTTCGTCAAACCAATATCGTTTCTGGGGAACACGGTGGGATTACTCAACATATCGGAGCTTATCAAGTCAAAACAAATGATGATAAATTAATTACTTTTATTGATACGCCTGGTCATGCTGCATTTACTGAAATGAGAGCCAGAGGTTCAAAAATAACTGATATTGTAGTTTTAGTTGTAGCAGCTGATGACGGAATAAAACCACAAACTGTTGAGGCTATAAAACATTCTAAGGCTGCAAAAGTTCCAATAATTGTTGCAATTAATAAGTGTGATTTACCTGAAAAAAACATAAGTAAAATTAAAAATGAAATGATGCAATTTGAGTTAATAGCTGAAGAATTAAGTGGTGATACTCTTTTCGTAGAAGTCTCTGCACTAAAAAAACAAAATTTAGACAAACTCAAAGAAAGCATTTTACTTCAATCTGAAATACTTGACTTAAAAGCATCATATTCAGAAAAAGCGAGCGGTGTTGTAATAGAGTCAAAAATTGACAAAGGGAAAGGTGCAGTTTCAACTGTTTTAATTAATAACGGTAAGTTAAAGAAAGGAGACTACTTTGTGTGTGGAAACACATGGGGAAAAGTAAGAGCAATGATTAATTATGAAGGAGTAATGTTAGAAGAGGCTTTGCCTTCGATGCCAGTTGAAATTTTAGGTATGAACAGTTCTGCATATGCTGGCGCTGAATTTCTAGTCACCCCGAGTGAAGAAGCGGCAAAAGAAATTTCAAAAATTAAACAGGATGATAAAGCTAAGAATAAAATGATTGCAAAAGACAAAACAACTCTCTTCGATAAAATTAAAAATAAAAATGAACTTAATATAATAATTAAGTCCGACGTTCAGGGCTCTAGTGAAGCTTTAAAAATGGCAATTAATAAAATTAAGCATGATGAAGTTGAGGCAAATATTATTTTATCAGATATCGGAATGATTAATGAGACAGATGTTTCATTAGCGAAAGCCTCTAATGCTATCTTAGTTGGATTTAATGTTAAACCTAATAGAGAAGCAAAAAAATTAGCAGATAAAGAAAAAATAGAAATTAAATTTTTCAATATTATTTATGAGGCATTGGATTATGTCGAAAAGTCCTTATCAGGTCTTCTAACTCCAGATGTTAAAGAGACAATTTTAGGCAGCGCGGAGATTCAAAAGGTTTTTAAAGTTTCAAGTGCAGGAAAAATAGCTGGCTCAAAAGTGATCAGCGGAGAAATTAAAAGTAAATCAAAAGCAAGAGTAATTCGAGATGGTGCTGTTGTTTATAATGGTGAAATTTTAACTTTATTTAGAGAAAAAAATCAGGTTAAAGAAGTAGGAACTGGTTTAGAGTGTGGTATCAGTATAAAGGATTTTATAGATTTTAAAGAAAAAGATGTAATAGAATCTTACTTGTCTGAAAAAGTACAAAGGTCAATATGATGGTTAATCAAACTTCTCATAAGTCATTTAGTCAAAGACAATTAAGAGTGGGAGAGCTTGTAAAACAAAACTTAGGCCAGCTTTTTCTAAGAAATGAAGCTAAAATTCCTTTAATTAATACTAAATTAATTACAGTAACTGAGGTCAGGATGACACCAGACCTCAAAACAGCAAGAGTTTACGTAATTCCCTTAGGAGGAATAGACATGAAAGAGAATGTAAAAATCTTGACTGAATACTCGCATCTTGTTAGAAAAGCGCTGTCTAAAAGGCTAGATATAAAGTTTCTTCCTAAGCTCACTTTTGTTGAAGATAACTCATTTGAATACGCTGAAAAGATCGAGAAAATAATTAAAGAAAATAAATATAATGATAAAGAAAAAAAAAGATATAATTAAGTCATTAGCTAAGCACAAGAATGATGTTGGTTCCACAGAAATTCAAATAGGGTTGCTCACAAATAAGATCGCAAAACTCTCAGAACATTTTAAGAAATTCAAAAAGGATAAGCATTCTACTGTTGGCCTTACGAAATCAGTAAATAAAAGAAAAAAGCTTTTAGCATATTTAAAAAAGAAAAATACTGAGTCATACCAAAATGTTATAAAGCAACTTAACTTAAGGAAATAATGTTTAAAATACAGAAAGAAGAATTAGAGGTTAATGGTAAAAAATTAACTTTGGAGACCGGAAAAGTCGCCCGACAGGCAGATGGAGCGATTATCGCTACTTTAGGTGAAACAGTTGTGATAGCAACAGCGGTTGGTGCTAAAAAAGTTGCAGACGGCCAAGATTATTTTCCATTATCAGTAAACTATCAAGAAAAATACTACGCAGCCGGTAAGATACCAGGCGGGTACTTTAAAAGAGAGGCAAGGCCCACCGAGGCAGAAACTTTAATTTCAAGATTAATAGATAGACCGATAAGACCTCTGTTTCCATCTGGTTTTATGAATGAGGTGCAAGTGTTACCTACAGTCTTATCTTATGACAGTGAAAATCAGCCAGACATTTTATCAATAATTGCATCTTCAGCTGCATTAGCTATATCGGGATTACCATTTATGGGACCTATAGCTGCGAGTAGAGTTGGATATAAAAATGGAAAGTATTTATTAAATCCTTCAGTAGAACAGCTAAAAGACTCTGAATTAGATCTAGTAGTAGCTGGAACAAAAGATGCAGTTTTGATGGTTGAGTCAGAAACATCGGGATTATCCGAAAAAGTCATGCTAGATGCTGTGAAATTTGGACATGAAAACTTTGTGCCGATTATTGAAGCAATAGAAAAACTAGCAAAGAAAGCTGGAAAGCCAAAGTGGGAAATTGAAGAGTTAGATCATTCCAAAACCAAAAAGAAGATAGCTGAGAAATTTGAAAGTGGTTTAAGAAGTGCATTTAAAGAAATTGATAAGAAAAAAAGATCTGCAGCAATTTCTGAAATAGAAACTCAATGTAAAGAAATGTTTGTGGAGGATGAGAGTGTTACTGAAAATCAAGCAATGAGTCAGTTAAAATCTTTAGAAAAGGATATTGTCAGAACAGCTATTTTAAAAGAAAAGAAAAGAATTGACGGACGAGGTCTAGCAGATGTTAGACAAATAAAATGTGAAGTAGGTGTTTTACCGAGAACCCATGGTTCTGCTCTTTTCACTAGAGGAGAAACCCAAGCTCTTGTTGTCACTACACTTGGAATGACGGATGATGAACAAAGACTAGAAAGTCTCGAGGGCATGCAGAGATCAAACTTTATGTTACATTATAATTTTCCTCCATTTTCAGTTGGAGAATGCGGTAGAATAGGCACAGGTAGAAGAGAAATTGGACATGGAAAACTTGCTTGGAGAGCAATAAACTCATCTTTACCAAAAAAAGAAAATTTTCCGTATACATTAAGAGTAGTTTCAGAAATAACGGAGTCTAATGGCTCCTCATCGATGGCCACAGTTTGTGGAACTTCTTTATCATTAATGGATGCAGGAGTTCCAATAAAAGAACCTGTTGCTGGAATTGCAATGGGATTAATTAAAGAAGGTGAAGATTTTTCAGTCCTCTCTGATATTTTGGGAGATGAGGATCATTTAGGAGATATGGATTTTAAAGTAGCTGGTACAAAAAATGGAATTACCTCACTTCAAATGGATATTAAAATTACAGGTATAACATTTGAAATTATGGAAAAAGCTTTAGATCAAGCTAAAGAAGGAAGAGAGCATATTTTAGGCGAAATGAATAAAGCTATAAAAACTTCTAGAAAAGAGTTTTCTAAACACACTCCTAAAATGGAAACAATTAAAGTTGATAAAAAAGATATAGCCACAGTAATTGGCAAAGGAGGAGCAACAATTAGAGAAATAGTTGAGACCTCAGGTGCTAAAGTTGATGTTAAAGATACAGGCGAAGTAACTGTTGCAGCACCAGATGAGGCCTCAAGAAACAAAGCTATTGATTTCATTAAAAATTTAATAGCTAAACCGGAGATGGGTAAAATTTATAAAGGCAAAGTAGTAAAAATTATGGAATTTGGAGCTTTTGTAAACTTTTTAGGAAAGCAAGACGGCCTTGTACATATTTCCGAGCTTGCTGACAAACGAGTTGCAAAAGTTGGAGATGTTGTAAAAGAAGGTGATGAAGTTTCAGTTAAAGTTGTTGGTTTCGATAGAGGAAAAGTTAAATTATCAATGAAACAAGCTTCAGCTTAAGCCATATTTTTAGGATCTGGCATTCCTACTTTATTATACCCTGCATCAACATAATGAATTTCACCAGTTACTCCTGCTGCTAAATTACTAAGCAAATATAAAGCAGAATTACCTACATCGTGAATATCTACATTTCTTTTTAAAAAAGAATGATCTTCATTCCATTTATATAAAAATTTTGCATCTCCAATGGCAGAAGCAGCTAAAGTTTTAATTGGACCTGCACTGATTGCATTTACTCTAATTTTTTTTTTTCCAAGATCTCTAGCTAAGTATTTTACACTTGCCTCTAAAGCAGATTTACAAACTCCCATAACATTATAATTAGGTATTGCCTTAGAAGACTCGTAGGTAAGTGTTAGCAAACTCCCTCCTTCTTTCATTATCTTTGCAGCTTCTTTAGATACCTCAGTGAATGAGAAACAAGAAATAAGCATACTTTTCAGAAAATTTTCTCTTGTGGTATTTAAATATTCACCAGATAACTCTGATTTATCTGAAAATGCAACTGCGTGTACTACAAAGTCTATTTCGCCCCATTTTGACTTTACATCTTCGAAAAGATTTATAACTTCTTCTTTTTTCTCTACGTCGCAGCTAAATGTTACATTTGAATTTAGTTTTTCTGCCAAAGGCACTACTCTTTTCTTCAATGCGTCACCTAGATATGTAAAGGCTAATTCTGCACCTGCATCTGCAAGCTTTTGAGATATACCCCAAGCTATTGATCGTTCATTAGCAACACCCATTATAAGACCTTTTTTTCCTTTCATTAAACTCATTGTTTTACCTTTTCAAATACCAAAGTAGCATTAGTTCCACCAAAACCAAAACTATTAGACATTACTGCATTTAAGTTTATGTCTGTTTCAACTTTGGTTACAATTGGATACTTCTTTGCCTCGTCATCCATATCGTTTATATTTGCAGATGCTGCAATAAAATTATTTTTCATCATGATTAAACTGTAAATAGCTTCATGGGCTGATGTAGCTCCAAGAGAATGCCCAGCAAGAGATTTAGTAGAACTTATTTTAGGTTTGTAATTGCTAAATACCTCACCAACAGCTTTTAATTCAGTTATGTCCCCAACAGGTGTTGATGTCCCGTGAGTATTTATATAATCAATTTTATTTTTTGCGGTGCTCAATGCCATCTTCATACATCGGACTGCTCCCTCTCCTGATGGAGCAACCATATCATAACCATCCGATGTTGCACCGTAGCCTGTTAATTCTGCATAAATTTTTGCACCTCTTGCTTTTGCATGTTCATATTCTTCTAAAACCAAAACACCCCCACCACCTGAGATAACGAAACCATCTCGTGTTTTATCGTAAGGCCTAGACGCTTTTTCAGGGGTATCATTATATTTTGATGACAACGCTGTCATAGCATCAAACATGGCTGTCATCGCAAAATGAACCTCATCACTGCCACCCGCAAAAATAATTTTTTGTTTTCCTAGTTGAATTAATTCCATAGCGTTACCAATACAGTGTCCGCTAGTTGCACATGCTGAACTAATTGTATAATTAACTCCTTTTATTTTAAAAGGCACTGCAAGAGTTGCTGAAGCTGTACTCGACATTGTCCGTGGAACTACAAAAGGACCCATTCTTTTAGGGCTTTTTTCTCTAGTCTTGTCTGCTGCTAATATAACGTTTTCTATTGAAGGGCCGCCAGATCCCATAATCATTCCTGTTGTTACATTGCTTATATCTTTTTCCTCAAGACCAGAATCTTTTACAGCTTCATTCATGGAAACATAATTATAAGCAGACCCTGGACCCATAAACCTTATAAATTTTCTGTCTACATAATCTTCGAGTTTAATATTTGGTTTTCCATGGACATGACTTTTTAAATTATATTCTTTGTATTCTTCAGAAAACGTAATCCCTGATTTTGCATTTAGTAACGATTTATAAACTTCTTCTTGATTATTTCCTAAACAAGAAACTACTCCTATCCCAGTAACCACAACTCTTTTCATGATTTGAATAATCCTACCTTAAGGTTCTCTGCAGTGTAAATTATCTTACCATCTGCACTTAAAATACCATTAGCTAATCCAACAGCAGTGCCCTCTTTTTTTAAAATTCTTTTCATATTTATTTCGTAAGTTGCCATTTTAATATTTTTTAATACCTCACCTGTGAATTTTACAGAATTTACTCCTAAAGCTCTACCCTTTCCTGGCTCACCTATCCAGCCTAAATAAAATCCAACTAATTGCCACATAGCATCTAAGCCAAGACAACCTGGCATAACTGGGTCTTTTTTAAAATGACAATCAAAAAACCATAGGTTGTCTTTAATATCAAGCTCCGCTTTAATAAAACCTTTCTTAAATTCACCTGTATCTTTTTTTATTTCTGTAATCCTATCAAACATCAACATTGGAGGTAATGGCAGCTTAGCATTTCCCTCACCAAATAGTTTTCCCTCTCCACATGAAATTAACTCATCATAATTGTAACTATTTTTTTGCATGATTTAGAATTGTTTTACTTGATTTAGCAAAAGTTTCATATATATTTTGTTTTTAGAATGATTATAAAGTAGATCAAAAAGCGAACTAAAACGTGAAAAAAATAGATATTTTAAAAAAATTAAGATCTTCCAGGTTAAGACCGACTAAACAAAGAGTTGAAATAGCTAAATTTTTATTTGAAAGAGAAAAAACATTTCATTTTACAGTTGAAAGTTTAAACAAACTTTTGACCAAAAAAACGACTTCTAAAATTGCGCTAGCTACAATTTATAATACCGTTCACGCATTTAAAACAGCCGGACATTTAAGTGAAGTTGAAGTAAGAGGAAACAAAACTTATTTTGACACCAATGTTTCAAACCACCACCATTTTTATGATAGCGAATCTTCAGAATTAATAGACATCGATGCGAATGAAATAATCATTCAAAAAATTCCAAAAGCACCAAATGGTAAAAAAATTAAGAATGTTGAGGTATTTATAAATTTGAAAAATTGACAGTTTGTCGCTTGTTTTTCACTTTAGAATAATTATAAACTAAATTTATGAGTGTAGATTACAAAAAAAATAACAATGGTAAATGTCCAGTCATGCACGGTGGCGTTACTAAAGCAGGAGAGTCAAATACTGCCAGACTTTGGCCCAATAGTATAAATTTGGATATTTTACATCAACACGACAC
>JAOINI010000004.1 GCA_028139285.1 Candidatus Pelagibacter sp.
ACACTATTCTTACTTTAGGAGCTGGTCTTGCGGGAGAAGCTGCTCTAAAAGCTTTAGAGTCTGCTGGTAAAGTTGGAAGTGTAAAACTTGGTACATTTGATATGTCACCAGGAATGCTTAAAGCTGCTGCTGCTGGAAAAGTTGAGTTCTTAATTGACCAACAGCAATATCTACAAGGTTATTTACCTATAGCTATCTTTTCTCAATATATGAGATATGGAACAATGCCAGCTGGTGTTGTAATGACAGGACCTGGTTTTGTTACTCCTAATAATGCGAAGGACGTAATAAAATGGGCTGCTCAAGGTTATAGATAAGAAAAATATTAAAAAGGCCTAGTGATTATTCACTAGGCCTTTTTTTTTAAGTTTTTTTATATGTCTACAAAGTCTAAAAGTATTGAAACAAAAACTGATTTCAATCAGGATGAAAGACTCAAAAAAGTTTCTAAATTAAGATTATTGTTAAATAGACCCGAACTTGGCGCTCTTGGTGGAGCTATACTTGTATTTATATTTTTTGGTATAGTTGCTGGCGATACGGGAATGTTTAGTGCATATGGAGTATTAAACTTCTTAGATGTCTCAGCTAATCTAGGAATAATAGCTATTGCGGCTGCTATGTTAATGATAGGTGGAGAATTCGATCTATCAATTGGATCAATGATTGGATTTGCGGGTATATGTATAGCTATTCCAGCAATTTATTGGGGGTGGCCACTATGGATGAGTATTATTTTTGCATTCTCAATGGCGGTTCTTGTAGGTTATTTTAATGGAATATTAGTTGTAAGAACAGGCTTACCATCATTTATCGTTACACTTGCAATGCTTTTTATTTTAAGAGGGGCAACTTTAGCTATAACAAGATTAATTACTGGTCGAACTCAAGTTCCTGGCTTAAGAGTTTTAATCGAAGACGATCCGTTAGCATGGATATTTGCAACTGATACTTTTAAATGGGTTTTTACTTGGTTGGGTTCGATGAATTTAATTGCATTAAGAACCGATGGAACCCCGCTCGCTACAGGAATACCGCCATCTGTAATATGGTTCATAGTTTTAGCAATCATTACAACATGGATACTGATGAAAACAAGATACGGAAATTGGATATTTGCATCTGGAGGAGATAAAAATGGCGCTAACAATGTTGGAGTACCAGTTGGCAGAGTAAAAATAAGTTTATTTATAGGTACTGCAGTAGCAGCAACTATTTTTGCTACTATTCAAGTTTTAGACGCTGGCTCAGCAGATACAATGCGTGGAACTTTAAAGGAATTAGAAGCTATCGCAGCTGCAGTTGTTGGAGGTTGTTTATTAACTGGTGGATATGGTTCAGCTATTGGTGCAGCATTTGGAGCTTTGATATTTGGTACAGTATCAATGGGAATATTTTATACAGATGTGGATACAGACTGGTTTAAAGTTTTTTTAGGAGCAATGATGTTGATTGCGGTGATCTTTAATAATTATATAAGAAGAAAGGTAACAGAGAGCAAATAATGTCTGATTATTTAGTTCAATTTAATAATATAAGTAAATTTTTTGGCAAAGTTATTGCCTTGAAAGACGTAACCATGAAATTAAAAAAAGGTGAAATCATGTGTTTACTTGGTGACAATGGTGCAGGTAAATCGACTTTAATTAAAACATTGGCCGGAGTGCATAGACCTGATGAAGGTGAAATTATTGTTGAGGGAAAAAAAACAATATTTGATAGTCCCAAGGATGCATTGGATATGGGAATTGCTACTGTATATCAAGATTTAGCTTTAGTTTCTTTAATGAGTGTAACAAGAAACTTCTTTATGGGCAGAGAACCCATGAAAGGCCCACCATTTTTCAAAACGTTTGATATTGAAAAAGCAAATAAAATAGCTGCTGAGAGAATGGGGCAGATAGGTATTGATGTTAGAGATCCATCTCAGGCAGTCGGAACGATGTCGGGTGGTGAAAGACAATGTTTAGCAATAAGTAGGGCTATTTACTTTGGAGCAAAAGTTCTTGTTTTAGATGAGCCTACTTCTGCTCTCGGAGTGCATCAAGCTTCAGTTGTTTTAAAATATATAGTTAAAGCTGCCTCTCAAGGATTAGCAGTAATTTTAATAACACATAATGTTCATCACGCCTATCCAGTTGGAAATAGTTTTACAGTATTAAATAGGGGAAAAAGTTTAGGCACATATGAAAAAAAAGACATTTCTAGAGAAAAACTTTTAAGCATGATGGCAGGTGGTGAAGAGTTAAATAAATTAGAGGTAGAGCTTCAAGAAATGAATAGGTCTTCAGCTAATTAATGCAAATAGGAATTGATTTAGGTGCAACCAAAATAGAGTACGTTCTTCTAGATAATAATAATATAGAATTAAAAAGAGACAGAGTTCAAACACCTAAAGATTATGAAAAGACAATAATTACAATAGCCGAAATCGTAAAGAAATTAGAAAAAAATACTGGCAAATTTAATGTGGGCATATGTCATCCTGGCGCAGTAGATAAAACGACAGGGTTAATTAAAAATGCACATAATTCTCAGTGGTTAAATAAAAAAAACTTAATTAAAGACTTAAAATTAAAAATGAATAATAATTTTTTTTCAGAGAATGATGCTAATTGTTTTTGTCTATCCGAGGCTTTTGATGGGTCAGCTAGCCATTATGAAAGTGTATTTGGCATTATATTGGGATCTGGGTGTGGTGGTGGACTAGTGATAAATAAAAAGATAATATCTGGGGCAAATGGTTTAGGAGGAGAATGGAGCTTAAATCAAATGACGCTTACAAATACACCAAACTTAAAATCAGATAAAATCTTTGATTTTTCAAATAGATTAGAAGGTTATCTATCTGGTAAATCAATAGAAAAAAGATTTAATGAACAATTTAACGAAAACATTTCAGCTAAAGAAATTTTTAGTAGGTATAGAAAAAAGGATTCTAATTCCACTTTATTTATAAATGAGTATAAGGATATTTTAGCAAGATGTTTGGTAATAATAGTAACAACTCTTGATCCAGATGCAATTGTTTTTGGTGGTGGAATTTCTAATGAAATAGATTTTTTAGATCAAATTAAAAAAAAAACATCATCATTTATAAATGAACCTAATCTAAAAACAGTATTTTTAAAACCAAAGTATGGTGACGCTAGTGGGGTGAGGGGTGCTGCTATTTTGAGTAGGCAAAACTCTATTTAATAATTGAATTTATTTCTTTATTAGTAAAAAATTTAGGTTTTTCACATGTCGTTTTGAAATAAAATTTTTTTCTAGTTCTAGCTGATTTATGAATTCCTTCGATAATATTTAGAACGTGTAAAGATAAATTCCCATTACACCTATGTTTTTTTTTATTTTGAATAGAATAAATCATTTCTGCAAGTCCTACACCTCTATAATTGGCATTAGTAGGTGATTCATTGGCTCTTGAGCTTTGAGTTCGGATATTAATTTTTCCTAAAACCATTTTATTTGTTTTATAATTTTTCCATTTACTTCCTAATTTTGTACTTAATAAAACAGATCCTCCAAACATATTTGGATCTGGAACTATCATAGACCCTTTCTCTCCATATAATTCTATATGATTTCTTAAGTGAGAAATTACATCAAATGATAATGTTAATCTGATTATTGTCCCGTTTTGAAATCTAATGGTTGAAAAGTAAGTGGTAGGACATTCTACTTTAATTTTTTTTCCTTTTTTTGGTCCAATACCAATAATTCTTTTTTTTGTATTATAGTTACAGGTACTAGTTACATAGCTTGCAGGTCCTAATAGATTTACTAATGCTGTCAAATAATAAGGACCCATATCAATAACTGGTCCACCTCCCTTTTTTTTAAACCAGGGTTCTGGATTGGGGTGATATGATTGAATTCCAGGGAAAGCAAATATTGCGGTCCCAAATTTTATTTTACCTATAATTTTTTTATCCAAAAGTTGTCTCGCTTTTTGATTACCACCTCCTAAAAATGTATCAGGAGCATTACCTATGAAAAGTTTTTTTTTTCGTGAAATTTTTATGAGTTCTAGACCATCTTTAAAGTCAACCGCCAAAGGTTTTTCAGAATATACATGTTTACCATTCAATAACGATTTTTTTGAAATTAAATAATGTGCTGTAGGAATTGTAAGATTTAAAATTATTTCAATTTCTTTATCTTTAAGTATATCATTAACAGAGACAGCTTCAATTTTATAGATCCTAGCACAATTTTCAGCTGCTTTTTTATTTATATCTGCACACTTAATTATTTTAAAATTGTTAAAATATTTGTGAGCTCTAAAATATGTTTCTGCTATATGACCACAACCAATCAATCCAACATTAGCAATTTTTTGCATTTTAAAGGTTATACACCTTTTCTTTGCTTTTTCTTTCCTTCTAAGTGTTCTTTTAGGGCTTTTTTATTTTCTTCAGATGATGCTATGCCTAGAGTTGGACTTTCCCAATAGGCCGAGCCCTCTAGCCATTGATATCCATCAGTATGAATTGAAATTACATAAGTTTTTTTTGATTTTTTTGCGCGTTTGAAAGCCTCCTCTAATTCAGCAATGGAGTTTACGTGTTCACCATCTGCTCCCATACTTTTAGCATGACTTGCAAAGTCAACAGGTACAAGGTTTGGGGTTTTAGAGCTCTTGAGTAAACAATTAAATTCTTTACCACCTTTGTATAACTGTAATCTATTTATTACAGCGTGACCGCCATTATCACATACTATAAGTATTAATTTGTTGTTTGTAATCACTGAACTGTATATATCAGAATTGTAAAGTAGGTAAGATCCGTCTCCTACAAATGAGACTACCTCTTTATCAGGGTTAGCCATTTTAATTCCTAGCGCTCCAGAAATCTCATAACTCATGCAACTGAAACCCCATTCTGTTTCATGTGTATTTAATTCTCTCGGCTTCCAAACCTGTATCACTTCACCAACTAATCCTCCAGCTGCAGTAACAGCTATGTCAGAAGGGTCTGAGTTTCTATAACAAGCTCCTATAACTTGGGCGTAGCTTGGTAATTTTTGATTAGTTGGTCCACTTTCTTTTTCAACGTATGCTTCCCAATTTTTTAACTCCGCTCTTGATTTTTTATACCAATTGTCATCTGCTTTCCAATTTCCTAATGCTTGTGATAGTTCTATCAAAGATACTTTAGCATCTCCGACTACAGCTTGAGCCATATGTTTATTTGCATCAAATCTTGCTGCATTAATAGAAACTAATTTAAAATCTGGATTTTCAAAATTAGCCCAAGATCCAGTTGTAAAATCTGCAAGCTTAGTTCCAATAGCAATCGCTGTATCAGTTTCTTTACTTAAATTGTTTGCAGCTCTCCCGCCTAAACCACCAATAGTTCCTAAATAATGAGTATGATCTTTTTTTATAGATGAATAGCCCATTACGGTTTGTGTTACAGGAATATTATGTTTTTTTGCAAAATCGCTTAATTCATCTGTGGCTTCTGAATAAAATACTCCTCCACCAGCAATGATAATTGGTTTCTTAGATTTTTTTATTAGTTCAGCTGCTTCTTTAATTTGAAAATCGTCTGGTCTAGGTCTTCTAATTGTATGAACTCTCTCTTTAAAGAATTCATCTGGATAATCACAAACTTCACCTTGAACATCTTGACTTAATGAAATACATGCTGGGCCACAATCTGCTGGGTCTAACATTATCTGAATAGCTTGTTGTAAACTTGAAATAATCTGTTCTGGTCTTGTTATTCTATCAAAATATCTAACAACAGGTTTGAATCCGTCGTTTTGAGTTATCCCTGGGTTATTAAAATGTTCGACTTGTTGTAAAACAGGATCTGGCATTCTATTCGCAAATGTATCACCTGGCAAAAAAAGTATTGGCAATCTGTTGCTCATGGCGACAGCAGCAGCGGTAATCATATTTGTTGAACCTGGACCTACTGAAGAGGTAGCTATGAAAATTTGTTTACGCCTTTTTGCTCGAGAATACGCGATCCCAGTAAGAGCCATATTTTGTTCATGATGTCCTCTCCAAGTGGGCAGCTCTTTTTGATTTTCCTGAAGAGCTTGACCTAAACATGCAACGTTACCATGACCGAATATTCCAAATACACCTGGAAATAAAGGCAGTTTTTTTCCATCTATAAGAATTTTCTGAGCAATAAGGAATTTTACTAAAGCATGAGCACAAGTAAGTTGAATGTTTTTCATAAATTCAATATAAACTATTTAATTAATATTCTTAATTCAACAATAATTTATGTACGATAAATTCGGACAGTTCATTGATGGTAAGTGGCAAAAGTCTGCTAGCGGGGAAACATATGATGTCATTAACCCAGCAACTGAGGAACTAATAGGAAAAGCCTCTAAAGCTAATAGTTCTGATGTGCAAAAAGCTTTAAAATCAGCGGAAAAGGGATTGGAAATTTGGCGGAATACTTCTCCATGGGAACGAGCAAAAGTCATAAGAAAGATTTCAGAATTAATGAGACAAAAAGTAGATATTTTATCTAAATGGTTAACACTTGAAGTAGGAAAACCTTTAACTGAAGGACCTGGCGAAATTGGTGGAGCAGCAGATATTTTTGAATGGAACTCAGAAGAAACTAAAAGAATTTTTGGAGAAATAAATCAAAGTCGTTTCCCAAACACTCGTATACACATAATATATCAGCCTGTTGGGGTTGTTGCCGCACTTATTCCATGGAACTTTCCTGTAGTTTTAGCTTCTAGAAAAATCTCTACAGCATTAGCTGCAGGATGTTCAGTTATCGTGAAACCAGATGTTATAACACCGGGCTGTGTGATGGAAATTGTAGAAATTTGTAGAGAGGCAGGAGTTCCTCCAGGGGTAGTAAATTTATTATCAGGTGATCCAGCAGGTATATCAGAGGAACTAATAAGATCTGATATTATTAAAAAAATTTCAATTACAGGATCTACTAGAGTAGGAAAATTAATATTAAAACAGGCTGCTGATAAAGTGCAAAGAGTGACAATGGAATTAAGTGGCCACTCTCCATTCATAGTTTTCGATGATGTTGATTTGAATAAAGTTACAGATATGGCTATTACTGCAAAGTTTAGGAATAATGGTCAAGTATGTATATCACCAAACAGATTTTATATACATGAGAAGAAAAAAGATGAATTTGCAGAATTAATGGTTAAAAAAACAAAAAAATTAAAGATGGGAAACGGAATGGATAAGGATACTTTGCTAGGCCCATTATGCACTAAACAAAGATTAGAGGGAGTAGAAAAGTTAGTTGAAACTACAAAAAAAGAGGGCGGAAAATTATTATTAGGAGGTAAAAGAGCTGCTAATTTTAATAAAGGATATTATTATGAGCCAACCATATTTGATGATGTAAAAGATAATTTTACTATAATGAAGGAAGAACCATTTGGTCCAATAGTCCCAATTTTGAGTTTTAAAGATTTTGATGAAGTAATTAATAGGGCTAATAACAATGATTTGGGATTATGTAGTTATGTTTATACTACAGATTTAAAAAAAGCTAATAAAGCTTCAGAAAGACTAGAAACTGGATGTGTAGCCGTTAATACCCCTGTCGTAGCTGTAGCTGAAGCACCATTTGGCGGTATAAAACAAACCGGGTACGGTAGGGAAGGTGGGTCTATGGCAATAAAAGATTATTTAAATATAAAATATACACACTTTGGTATTTCCTACGAATGAGAAAAAATAAACTCAAAGAAATGTTTAAAAAAGGTGAGCCAATTTTAAACGGTTGGTTACAAATACCTAGCGCTTTTTCAGCTGAAGTAATGTCACATCAGGGTTGGGATTCATGTACAATTGATATGCAACATGGTGTTGTTGACTATTCTAACGCATTAAACATGTTACAAGCCATTTCAACAACAGATGTAACTCCTTTAGCTAGAGTTAATTGGAATGAACCAGGACAAATAATGAAAATTTTAGATGCTGGATGTTATGGAATAATTTGTCCAATGGTAAGCAATCGTAAAGATGCTGAAAATTTTGTTAAAGCTTGTTTATATCCCTTAAAAGGTTATAGAAGTTTTGGCCCTGTTCGAGGTTTATTATATGGGGGTGATGATTACGCAAAACATGCAGATAATGAAATACTTAAAATTGCAATGATCGAAACAAAAGAAGCAATTGAAAAATTGGATGAAATACTCAACACACCTAATCTTGATGGAGTTTATATTGGACCTGCTGATCTTAGTTTAGCATTAGGAGAAGAACCTGGATTTGATAAGCCAGAAAACACTAAAGCATTTAAGGAAATATCAAAAATCCTTGAGTTAACTAAGAAAAAAAATCTTCTAGCAGGGATCCACAACGGTTCTGTTGACTACGCTAAAAAAATGATATCAAAAGGATTCGATCTAGTAACCGTAGGGTCTGACCAAAGATTTATAAGTTCTGGAGCAAAATTAGTAGTACAGAAAATTAAAGGAACAATAAAGAATTCTGACACAAAAGGCTATTAAGCTTGGTATGAGCTATTACGTCTATATGCTCAAATCTTATGGAGAAAAACCTATCACTTACGTAGGATATACGAATAACTTAAAAAAAAGGATAAAACTCCATAATTTAGGAAAAGGTGCTAAATTTACTAGAGGAAGAACATGGAAACTTATTTACAAAGAATATTTCAAATCAAAAAGTAGAGCAATTTCTAGAGAATATTATATAAAGAATAATAGAGTGATAAGAAATAAAATAAAAAATGAAAATTTCAATACTATTACCCTATAAAGAAAATTTTTCTCCTGAGTATCCTGGTGCAGTATCTTTGTTTGTTTATGAAACTACTAAAATTAGTAAATTTAGAAAAAATATAACAATATTTGGGAATACTAATTTTAAAAAAAAATTTAATTTGAAATATATAAATATAGATTTAAGAAAAAATCTTTTTAGCAGTCAAACAAAGAATTATGTAAAAAAATTTGTTAAACTTGAAAAAAAAAATGACTCAACAATTATTGAAATTCACAACAGACCTAGTTACATTCAAATTTTATCAAAAGAAATTAAAAGAAAAATATTAGTCCTATATTTTCATAATGATCCCTTATCAATGGACGGATCTAAAACTATCCAAGAAAGAAAATACTTACTTAAAACTTGTTATAAAATTATATTTAACAGCTCCTGGTCAAAAAAAAGATTTTTGGAAGGTCTAGAAAATAAATTTGTAAATAGTGATAAATTACTAATTTTTCACCAATCTGCTAATAAAGGATCTATTGATCTTGTAAATAAAAAAGAAAAATGGATAACTTTTGTTGGGAAACTTAATAAAGCAAAAGGATATGATGTTTTTGCATCCGCTATAAAAAAAGTTCTTAATAGAAATGCAAGTTGGAAAGCAAAAATAATTGGTGATGAAAAAAGAGAAAAAATTATTCTTGAGCATGATAGAGCTCATATTTTAGGATTTAAAAAACATAGTGAAGTTTTACAAATTTTTAAAAAAACAAGCATAGCTGTTGCCTGTTCTCGTTGGGAAGAGCCTTTCGGCAGAACTAGTTTGGAGGCCTCAGCAAATGGCTGTGCTGTTGTGATAACAAATAAGGGTGGACTGCCTGAAACTGTTACAGATGCCAAAATTTTAAAACGACTTAGTGTAAAAGAATTAACAAATACAATCAATTACCTCATCAAAAATGAAAAAATAAGAAGAAAACTTCAAAAATTATCTATTAAAAATTTTTATTTAACCCATTCTTTTGTAGCAGCATCAATTGATAATTATAGGTCAGAGAAAATAAGCTATTTAAAGAGAATAAATACAAAGAAAAATATTAAAAATTTAAGAATTTTACATATTACTAATTTTAATGAAAGACTAGACGGCAGACTTTTTTTTAATACCGGTAGGAGAATAAATAACGGTTTTATAAGACTTGGTCATAGTGTTTTAGGTTTTAGTGATAGGGATATTCAAAAATATTATAAAAATATAAGAGACTTCAAAGGAGCTAAGACCTTAAATGAGAAGCTCAGAAAAACTTGTTATAATTATAAACCAGATATAATTATGCTTGGACATGCCGACCTAATATCTTCAGAACAGATTGCTGAACTAAGGAATGATTATCCAAATGTAAAATTTGGACAATGGTTTTTAGATCCTTTGAATAAAAAGGGACCTGATTATGAAAGAAATAAAAGTCGGATTCTTGACAAAATTGACCATTTAGATGCTTCTTTTGTTACAACGAGTCCTTCAGTGTTAAATTTCTTGCCGAAAAATAATAATAACTTCTACATACCAAATCCTAGCGATGACTCCTTTGAAACTTTAAATAATTTTTCAAAACCATGTAATGTTGATGTTTTTTTTGCACTTAGCCATGGTGTGCATAGAGGTGTTTTAAAATCAGGTAAAATTGATGACAGAATAACTTTCCTAAAAAATTTAACTGAAAAAACACCAGATGTTAAATTTGACATATACGGTATAGATAAAATTCAACCTATTTGGGCAGATCATTATTTTAAAACAATAGCAAATGCAAAGATGGGTCTAAACCTAAGTAGAGGTGATGCAATTAAATATTACAGTAGTGATAGAATAACACAAATTGTTGGGAATGGTTTGGTTTGTTTAATTGATGAAAAAACACAATACAGAGATTTTTTTGATGATTCCGAAATGGTTTTTTATAAAAATATAAGTGACCTATCTGAAAAAATTTTAAAGATTTCTAGAGATGAAAAAATAAGGAAATCTATCGCAAAAAAAGGTAAGAAAAAGTATATGAAATATTTTAATTCAACATTAGTTGCTGATTTTATAATCAACAAGACTCTAGGTAGATTTGCTAGAAAAAAATATCATTGGCATGATTAATGAAAAAGTTTCTTATTTTCCGAACAGATAGAGTAGGGGATTTTATACTTACCTGTATCTTAATTAAATCTATAAAAAGAAATAGACCAGATTCTGAAATTACTGTTATATGCTCTGATCAAAATTATGATTATGTTAAAAATTATAGCTTGGTTGATAATGCAAAACTATATCCTAAAAAATTTATAAATAAGGTTTTTTTCTTTCTTACAATGATCAAAAGCGATTACGATTGTGTTCTATCATTAGATGGCAAAAAGAGATCTATTTTTGGATGTGTTATTTCTAAAGCAAAATTAAAGATCATGACTGTAACAAAGAAAATTTATAAAAATATTTTTTTTAATCTCAAAGACAATATTCTTTTTATTAAAGATTTTAAATCAAGAATTGAAGAATTTAAATTTATTTTGAGGAAAGTTGAAATAGATTATTCTGATAAAGATTTGGATATTTTTGATAGTGAAAAAATTAAATCTAATTTAGATATAATAAACGGAATCTCAGACAAATCATTCAACCAGCTTCATCTTGACGAAAAATGGATTACTGAGTCATATAGAGGAAAGAGAAAATCTAGAAATTTTAAGCCTATAAATGCCTCAATAGAACAAATGTGTAATTTTATAAGGGAATTCGTAAAAAAATCACAAAAAGATCTGGTCATATCTGCCGGAGCCGAAACAAATAGCTTAATTATTGGCGTCAAAGAAAATTTTCACAAAAATGATATTTCTTTTTTGAATGGTAGAAAAATAATAATCTTGGATAATATATCTTTTACAGATTTAAAACTAATTATAAAAAAAGCAAATATAGTTATTGCCTGTCATGGCTCACCAGCACACGTTGCCTCTTCATTTAATACTAAAATAATAGATATTTTTGATCAGAAAAACGAGGAATTTTATAAATTCTATACAAACCATCTAAGAAATTATAAATATTTATATAGAGAAGATTTTAGTATTTTAGCAAAAAATATCTTACAGTTAGTTTAGATTTTAAATTTTTTATTCACAAAAACAAGATCCGAGTTAACCCAATTTATTAATTTATAATTATTTTTTTTCAAAAGTTTAAACGTATTGCTCTTGAGTATAAAATCTAAATTTTGATTTTGTGTTTCAATTTCTTTATTCGAAGTATTTAAGATTTCGATTACAATACAATCAATATTATATTTCTTAAATTTAAAATTTTTTAAAGCTTCATATTCATGATTTTCTATATCTATACTTAGCAAATTCAATTTTGATTTTTTGTAAGGTGAATTCTCTATTATATCGTTTAAAGTTGTTGTTTCTCTTGCAATAATTTTTTTTGGTTTTGCTTTTCTTTTTTTAACTAACTTAAAATCTACTGTATTAAGAGCTGATCGTTCATGATAAAAATAATATTTAATTTTATTTTTTTTACTACTTATTAAAGCATTTACATTATAATCTTTTTTTCTTAAATTTTTAAATTCTTTGATAGATTTTTGATCTGCATCAATATTTATTCCTTCCCAGCCTCTTTTATGAAGTAAATATGTATTATTATGTTTTATTGGATGGTTGCATCCTAAATCTATATAAATTCCTTTTTTCATTTTAGAAAACATTCTATCAATAATTAAATCAACGCCACTAATAGAATAAGAGATCTTGGTATACTTATTATAATAAATCTTTTTAAGAATATTTTTCATTTATTTGAAATTTTATTTAATGCATTATTTTTAAACAAATCGGCTTCTTTAATATATCTTCGCACCATATCTACTGATTTATGTCCAGTCATTGCCATGATGTTTCTTTCGTCAGCTCCATATTCAGCCGTTGTTGTAGCAAAACCAGATCTAAGACTGTGACCAGCATATTTTTTTTCATCTAAACCTACACTTAGAGCATGTTTCTTTATTATCAAAGCTACATTCTTATCTGATATGGGAAAAACTAAATCATTTTTATTTTCAATCATCCAGTTTCTAAGATGACCGACTGGGCAATATTCTATATATTTGAAAGAGGGGATTGCTTTAGTCATTCCCTCTCCAGATTGATCAGATTTTGATTTTTTAACAAAGATTTTTACCCCTTCGTTGACAAATTCAACATCATCTCTTGTAATGGCTACAAGCTCTGATCTTCTAAATCCCCCTGAGAAACCAACTAAAATTAAAGTTTTGTCCCTTAATTTTTTGAATTCACTAACTTTGGAGTCATTTATTGCTTTAATAATTTGTTTTAAATTATTAAATAATAATGGTTTTTTTGCTTTTTGATGAATTCCTATTTGTCTTTTAATACCTAATAAATTTTCAACGATTATTGGATGTTTCGTATCTAAATAATGACCTTTGTATTTATGCATTACGTTTATAGACGCTAAACGTCTTTTTAAAGTACTGTATTTAGATTGTTTCGATAGGTGTGTCATGTATAGAGAGACTATCTTAGGATCTGTGGGCATGCTTTTCATCCCATGTTTTGAGCAAAATAATGCAAAGTCGTTAAAATCAGATTTATAGGCTCGAATAGTATTTTTAGCTTTAGATAGCTTTAAATTGTCTAAAGTTTCAATTTCAAGTTTTTTAATTTCAGTTGTTAGATCTTTCATAATTTCCGATAACCATTAATTATCGGAAATAATATATTAAGTGATTTTATATGTCAATAAGTATAATTTTAAAGATCATGATTAAATTTATTCTTCCAATAGCAGTATTTATTGCAGCCGTTTATGGAATTTCGTATTTCTGGACTAACTCGAGTTCAAAAGGCAAAAAGATGATAGCTTTAAGCTTAATAATAGGCCTTTTAATAGGCATAACTCTAACAATTTTCTTAATATTTGACTAATGAAACTAGTAGGAACTGAATTTCAGTTAAAAGTATGGGCTTATTTGAGAAAAATACCTCGTGGAAGCGTTAAAACCTACTCTCAAGTCGCAAAAGCCATCGGAAAACCGCTTGCTGTGCGTGCTGTAGCCAATGCTATAGGAAAAAACCCCTATGCACCCAAAATACCTTGCCATAGAGTGATTAGATCTGATGGATCACTTGGTGGCTATTCAGGCAAAGGAGGAGTTAAAACTAAGAGATTTTTGCTTCAAAAGGAGGGTATAACGCTCTAGAATTGTTATTTGGCGGGCGATCTGGTCTATTGCCCCCTATTTCATTGTATTTTTTATCCACACACCAGTAGGTTGTACGCTAAAATCATTAATTCCAAAAAAAATGACCTCTATGGCCATTTAAACGGTATATTCCTAATATGCAGAGCTTCTAAAAATATTGAATATTACTGTTTCTAAACTGCTCTAAAACACCCTATTTTAAAAGATTTATTGATATATTCATTTAATATTTGATCAATTTTATCGCTAAGACGTAATTTTTATAGATTTTTAAAGGGATTTATTATTTTTTCTTATTAAATAGGTTAAATTTATTGTCATTTATAGAGGTTTTCTCATATATATATAAATAATACTTACCTATTAATGAATATTATACATTAAGTAATCTACGTAAACTACTGTATTTATTGGAAATATTTAAGACTTAAATAAACTACAATAGGGATAGTTACAAATGACATTAATGTTGAAGTAACTATAACGCTAGCAATACTATCGACCACCCTTTTCTCTGAATACATCGATCCTACCAAGTAAGTTAGAATAGCACTAGGCATTGCAGATTGAATCAAAAGCACTCCAGCAGCCAATCCAGAAAGGTTTAAATATTTAATTAAAGAAAATCCAATTACTGGACCAATTACAATTCTAATAACGCTTAAAACAGATGCATTTAACCATGAAACAACTTTTAGCTTTGTTAAAGCTATGCCTAAGGACATAAGAACTAGAAATATTGTAGCGTAGGTTAATAAAAAAGTAGTATTTACTACAAAACCAGGGACCTCCCAATCAAAATATAAAACTAATACCGCCGCTATTATCCCGTAAATAGGCATATTAGTAATTAATATTTTCAGTGAAAAACTTTTTTTTGCTAAAAGAACCCCTAAAGTGAAGTGAAGCAAGATAATTACAGATGCGATTGCTGAAGCTATACCTAAACCTTCTGAACCATAGGCAAATAAACAAATAGGTATACCCATATTACCGGTATTTGGTAATATTAATGGCGGAAGTTCACTTACCACGTCCTTTTTCATTAAAGCAAGAACAATTATGCCTATTACAGCAAAACCTCCGATTATAATTAAAGCATAAATAAAATATTCTATGAAAGTTTCCAAAGTTACACCAGTAGAAGTAATTGTGTAAAAGATCATTGCAGGTGTACCAACATTACCAGCTAATGTAGTTATAAAATCAGTATTAAAATTAGGATCTTTTTTTCCAAGGTAATAGCCTATACCAATAACAAAAAATACCGGAAGTATGACATCTATCAGCTTGATATAGAGTTCCATTAAACTCTTACATCAGATTTTTGAGGTTTTCTCAACTTATTAGTATTATAATTTATAGCGGTTTCAAACTCCATTAAACGCTTATGTATAGATCTTAATTCAGTAATCCTTGTCCAATTATATAAAAATACAGAAAATGCGTCTTTTACTTCACCAAATGCATTTACTACTTGCATCATTACACCCAGAGTAAAAGCTGCTGTAAATAATCCTGGAGCCATTATTAAGAAAGGAACTATTACGAATAATTGTCTATACCAAATAGCCCAAAGATCGAAATAACCATAGTGTAAAAATAATTTATGATAATTAAATTTAATACCAGTAAATAGCTGTAAAATAGTTGGAGCTTGAACATAATTCTTTCTATCATCTTCACCATAAACCAATTCTTTTCTGAATGCTGCTTCAACTTTTTGATTATTATATTCAAGACCGGGTAATTTAATACCAACTAACCAACTTATTATTATTCCACCTAAACTAAGAGTGAGAGCAACCCACACTAAAGATCCAGATACATTATCTAAAAAAGGTACTGTAACATTAGATGAGAGAACCCATAAAATTGGAATGAAGGCAATTAATGTCATTATTGCTTTAACAACCTGTAACCCAATAGACTCAACTATTTTAGCAAAGTTCATACAATCTTCTTGAATTCTTTGAGAAGATCCTTCTACCTTCGCCTCAGTTGCTCTCCAATAAGGCATATAAGAAAATGTCATGGCCTCTCGCCATCTAAATGCCCATAGTCTTGTGAACCAATTAGTAAAAGCAAAGAGTGTGACGTAGGGTAAAGCTATATATAAAAACCTTTTTATTGAATCCCAAAATTCAGATATATCACGTTTCTCCGCTGTTTGAAGAATATCATAAAAATCCTTGTACCAACTATTAAATAAAACATCCAAATATGTTTGTAAAACAAGCAAAGTAATAATAAAAAATCCTCCGCCGTAAGACCAATAGAACCACTTCTTATCTTTAAAAAAACTTCTCCACATATTTAATCTTTAAGAAAATTATCTGCGTATGATTTAATCACAAATTTTTTTTTATTTGGTTCAACAATATTGTAAGATATATTGTTTTTTTTTGCATACTCTACTGCTTTTTCTTTTGAAGGAAATTTTAAGATAACTTCCTCAAGAGTATCCGAGGAAGTTTCCCAACCCATAAGCGGGTTAATCGAAGGATCTTTAGTTATAAATTCTAACACCCAATTTTTTAGTTTTCCCCTACCCGATTGCATTGCAGTTTTTGCAGGAATATATATTTTTGCTTTTTTCATACAATTTAATGGTCGGGGCGGCAGGATTTGAACCTGCGACCCTCTGGTCCCAAACCAGATGCGCTACCAGGCTGCGCTACGCCCCGAACGTCTTTTTTATAGGTTAATTAAGTGATTTTGGCAATTGAAAGATGGTCTCGATAGAAGTAAATAATATCAATGATCCAGTACATTACAAAACCCTTTAAATATTTTTTTAAGCTTGAAGCTGCTTCAGGATTAGTTCTTTTATTTGCGGCGATACTAGCCCTTATTATCAGTAATGGTAATTTAAGTGAATATTATTTTTCTACTCTGGAAAAATACATTATTCTTGGTACTAAAGAATTTGGACTTAAGCTAAGTGTCCTTCATTGGATAAATGATGTCTTAATGGCTATATTTTTCTTTTTTGTTTCTCTTGAAATTAAAAGAGAATTTATTCAAGGCGAATTATCAAATCCAAAGCAAGCTATGCTGCCAATTATCGGAGCAGTTGGTGGAATGGCTGTGCCTGCATTATTCTATATCGTTATAAATTATTCTGATAGCACTACATTAAATGGCTGGGCTATTCCGTCTGCTACAGATATTGCGTTCTCACTAGGGGTTTTATCTTTATTGGGAAAAAGAGTGCCTATATCTTTAAAAGTTTTTTTAACCGCGTTAGCCATAATTGATGATTTAGGTGCAATAGTCATAATAGCTTTTTTCTACTCCGGTAATATTGAAATTAAATATTTAATTTTAATGTTATTATCATTAATTGTTTTAATAGGTCTTAATAAATTTCGAATAAAAAGTTTTATACCATTTTTGATTGTTGGAATTTTTTTATGGGACTTTACTCATCAATCAGGAATACATGCAACTATTGCTGGAGTGTTATTGGCGCTAACAATTCCTCATAATACAAAAAATAGCAAACAATCTATGTTGCTTAAATTAGAGCATGGTCTATCACCATATGTTGCTTTTGGTATAATGCCAATTTTTGCGTTTGCCAACGCAGGTGTTTCTCTTGAGGGTTTAACTTTTGCAACACTATTAAATCCAGTCCCCCTAGGTATTGTTTTAGGTTTATTTTTTGGAAAACAAATCGGTGTATTTGCACTCTCATATTTATCTGTTAAACTCAAATTAGCAGATAAACCCACAGGTGCAAATTGGACAGCTTTTTATGCTGTATCAATTTTAACAGGTATAGGTTTTACGATGAGTTTATTTGTTGGAAACTTAGCTTTTGCAAATAATTTAGAATATATGGATGGAGTAAAAATTGGCGTTTTGACTGGTTCACTTCTTTCAACATTATTTGGGTATTTCTTATTACTTTTTGCATCCAATAAAAATGATTAACGAAGATGTTTTTAAATTAGCTTCAAATACTACCAACGTTGGTTTAAAAAATAGGTACTCACATAAGATATCTCTGAAAAATACGACCTGTGGTGACAAAATAACTATTGAAGTGATCGCAGATACAAAAAAGATCCATTCAATGAGATATGAAACGATATCTTGCTTGTATTGTGAAGCTTCTGCAAGTCTGCTTTCTCAAAAAATAAAAAATATGAATCTAAAAGATTTTAAGAAAGATTTAATTATAATAAAAAAAATATCTAATAAAAAAAATATTACGTTTCCTAAAAAATTCTCTGATTTCAAAAAATTGCTGAATAGCGACAATTTAAATAGATTTAAATGTATATTTTTGCCAATTGATGCAGTATTAAAAGCTTTTAAATTATGAAAAAAATATTAATTATTTTATTTATGTTTAGTTTTTTTTCAAAAGTAATTGCTGGGAATAATGGTACTGCTTATGATTATGAGTTTAATAGCATAGATGGAGAAATAATCAAACTAAGTCAGTATAGAGGAAAAGTAATTGTAGTAGTAAATGTTGCGAGCAGATGTGGTTATACCCCTCAATATGAAGATCTGCAAACATTATGGTCCGAATATAAAGATAAAAATTTAGTTATTTTAGGAATCCCTACTAATAACTTCAGACAAGAACCTGGTAGCAATAAAGAAATAAAAAACTTTTGTGAAACAAATTTTGGAATTTCTTTTCCGATGACAGAAAAGATTAGTGTAATAGGAAATAATGCACATCCATTTTATAAATGGGCAAGAAAAGACTATGGTATTGGCGCGATACCTAAATGGAATTTCCATAAAATTGTTATTGGAAAAGATGGAAAAGTCGCAGAAACATTCTCCTCTATAACAAATCCGTCATCTAAAAAATTCATTAAAGTAATTGAAAACTTGATTTAGTAAGTAAAACTTAATCCATCATACGCAGGGATTATATTTTTTGGTAATTTTTTCTTTAGTTTGAAGTAATCTAAATCTGTATGCAAATTTGTTAATATAGCCTTTTTAGGTTTGGTTATATTTATTAAATTTAAAGCTTCATCTAGATTAAAATGAGATGGGTGTTTATCAATTTTAAGACAATCTAATACTAAATATTTAAGATTTTTGAGATACTTAATATTTGTCAAAGATACGTAATTACAATCACTTATATACGCAATTTTATCAATAATATACCCGGTTGATTTTATTAATCCATGAGTAACTTGAAAAGGTTTAATGACCAATTTTGAATTTTTTTTTTTAATAGAAAAACTTTTATCTATTATATTCGCTTTCATAATCGGCTTATACCCTTGTTCTTCGAAAAAACAAAATCTGTAAGATTTTTTTAAAGCTTTGATCGTTCTTCGACTACCGTATATTGGGATCTTTGATTTATTTTTCCAATAAAATGGTCTCATTTCAAATATACCAGCTGTTTGATCTGCATGTTCATGAGTATAAATAATTGAGTCAAGATTTTTAATTTTGTTTTTTAAAAATTGATATTTTATATCCGGTGAAGTGTCTATACACACAGATAAATCTCCTTTTTGAATATGAGCACAGCATCTAGTCCTTAAATTTTTCGGACTTTGTTTAAGATTTCCTCTGTAATTAGTTATCCATGGAGATCCAAGTGAACTTCCACAGCCTAGAATTGTAAATTTGCTTTTCAATTTAATTTACCAAATAAATTAAAAAAATTATTAGATGTAATTTCTGAAAATTCATCGAATGATAAATTTTTCATTTTAGATAAAAACTTTACTGTATGTATAATAAAACTAGGTTCATTTGGTTTGCCTCTTAAAGGAACAGGAGCAAGATATGGAGCGTCAGTTTCAACTAATATTTTTTCGTTTGGTATATCTTTGAAAGTATTGGCTAAATCCTGGGATTTATTGAATGTGACAACCCCACTAGCAGAAATGTAAGCACCTAGATCTAATAATTTAAAAGCAAATTCTCTTGTTCCAGTAAAACAATGTATAAGTATTTTAGTCTCTTTTTTTTTTGAATGTTTTTCTAATATTTGTAAAGTTTCTTTTTCTGCAGATCTTGTGTGAACTATAAGTGGTAGATTTTTTTCTTGTGCAGCGGATATGTGTTCCTCAAAGGAATTGATTTGATCTTTCTTTTCAGAATGATTGTAATAAAAATCCAATCCTGTTTCACCAATACCAATAATTTTTTTATTTTGATTAATTTTATCAATTATATCAATACTTTTGATATGTTGATGTGACTTTGCTTCATGAGGATGAATTCCATAAGTCCCGTAAACACTTTTATAATTAGTAACTATCTTAAGTATTTGTTCAAAACTCTCATCTTTTGTCGATATAGTGAGCATGAATTTAATACCATCTTTATTTGCCCTATCAATCGTTTCATCTAAGGCATTCCACATAGGTTCGTAGGTCAGATGGCAATGAGAATCAATTATCATTTTCAATCTTTTTAAACAAAATATCTAAATTTTTTAACTCTAAATTATAGTCAAGAATGTCATTTTTTTTTATATTTTCAATTGAAATATCCTTATCAGATAAATTAATTGTTTCTAAAACTTTTTTAGTAGAAACCGGTATAATTGGACTTAAAAGAATAGAAATATTTTTTATTTGTTCTGAAATTGTATAAAGAATTGCATTCATTCTTTCTGGGTCTTTTTTTTTAAAAGCCCAAGGTTCTGAGTCATTAAAATATTTGTTTGCTTCGAAAGAGAAATTGACTACCATTTTAATATATTCATTTAAATTTTGGTTATTTATATAATCAATAAGTTTAGGAAGATTATTCTTAATATTTTGGATTAATTTAATATCACTTTCACTTAATTTGCTCTTTTTCGGTATTTTGTTATTACAATTTTTTTTTATGAAAGAAAAAACTCTTTGACATAAATTGCCATAATTATTTGCTAAATCATTATTTATACAATTTTTAAGATTTTCCATTGATATGCTTCCATCATTTCCTAAAGAGACTTCTTTTATCAAATAATATCTGAGTTGATCAATTCCATAATCTTTAATTACTTCAATAGGATCTAAAATATTACCAAGTGATTTAGACATTTTCTTATCATCTGAAAGGATCCAACCATGTCCAAATACTCTTTTAGGTAATGGCAAATTTGCTGCAATTAAAAAGGCTGGCCAGTAAACTGCATGAAATCTCAAAATATCTTTACCAATGATATGAACATCAGCAGGCCAAAAAGATTTATATTTATCATCAGCAATATTAGGAAAATTTAGTGCACTTAAATAATTAGTTAGAGCATCTAGCCAAACGTAAATGATATGATTTTTATTTTCAGGTACCGGTATTCCCCAAGAAAAAGATGTTCTACTTATTGATAAATCCTTTAACCCTTTCTCAACAAACTTCACTACTTCATTTTTTCTTGATTTTGGTAAAATGAAATCTTCATTTTTTTTATAATGTTCTAGCAATTTTTTTTGAAATGCAGACAATTTAAAAAAGTAAGACTCTTCCTCTACCCATTCAACTGATGAACCAGAAGTTTTAGATATCTTTTTTCCATTTTTTTCTTCAATTTCATCTTTATCGTAATAAGCTTCATCAGAGACCGAATACCACCCACTATATTTATCTAGATAAATATCACCAGACTTAGTTAATCTATTCCATATTTCATTCACTGACTTAAAATGTCTAGGCTCTGTTGTTCTAATGAAATCATCATTAGATAAATGTAATGTTTTTGTTAACGATCGAAAAGTTTCTGAAATTTCATCACAAAATTTTTTGGGGTCTTGTTTATTTTTATCTGCCTCTTTCTGAATTTTCTGACCATGTTCATCTGTGCCCGTCAAAAATAAAACCTCATAACCTTCTAGCCTTTTAAATCTTGCAAATATATCTGCAATTATACTTGAATATGCGTGACCCATATGGGGTTTTCCAGATGGATAATAAATAGGTGTTGTAATATAGAAGTTTTTATTCATTAGAAAATCTGTTTTCAATAGATTTAAGTAGTGAGCCTTGATTCAAGTTATATACAAAAAAATCATTAATATTTTTTAATAAAAATTTTCTATCTTCAATAAATTTTATTTTAGTCAAATTTTGACTATCTTTTTTTATTTTTAAGTAATATTCGGAATAAAACAATAATAAATCTTTAAAAAATAAATTTTTACTTTTCTTATAAAGATCTAGAATAGTTTTAAAAGTTTTAAAAATATTTTCTTTTATGTTTATATTATTTTCTCTCAAAGAAATGTTAATTTTTAAAAAATTACCAGGACTTATAATAATCTTATCTTGGTCAATAATTTGATCTTGGTTATGAATATCCATTAAAAAATTAATAATCTGACTTCTTTGATTATAATTTAGCATAATCTTAAATTCTAAACATCGTGATTTTAGAGTATCAATCAAAGGCCTAGTTTTATTATTGATCAAAAAAAAATAATCATTTTCATTTGGTTCCTCAATTATCTTAAGTAAAGCATTTATTGAATTTGTGTTAAAGGTTTCTACATTATCCAAAACAACAAAGCGTTTATCATTATAAAGTGGTTTTTTTTGTAATTTATTCTTTAGTTCGCGAACAGCTTCAATATTTATATTTTTGAAATCATTGCTTTTTAAAAAAATTACGTTTGAAATTAAATCTTTAGATAAATTTTCAAAGAATATATTTTTTTTTAAAATTTTTTTTTCTGATAAATTATAATTTTCTTTATCAAAATAACTAATAATTAAATGATTTATCAGCGTTAATTTGCCAATGCCCTTTTCCCCAGTAAGTAATATTACTTTTGGTAACTTTTCATTTAAAAGTAAATTTGATAGATTATCAAATTCTAAATCTAAACCATAAAGTTGTATTGAATATCTTGGATTTATATTTTCAAATAACATTATTTTATATTGAGGTATTTAGAGGTAATATTAAATATTTTTTTCTCTAGAGAGTTATCATTTTTTGACGAGTCTAAAACAAAATAATGTTTTTTACCTTTAGCAATTTTAAGAAATGATTTTTGAACATTAGAGTAAAATAGTTGTGAAAAATTATCATATCTATTTTTGGTTTTTCTTTTTTTTAATCTTTTATTGGAAGATTTAGATGATACTTTTAAAATAAAAGTAAGATTAGGTTTTAAGCCATTTAATATCTCTTTATGGATATTATTAACAAAATTATAATTTACTTTTTTTCCGTAAACTTGATAAGCTAATGTAGAGTCAACAAACCTGTCACAAATTATTACCATATTTTTTTTTAAAGAAGGAAATATTATGTTTTTAACATGCTCATTACGTGCAGCAAGATAAAGCAAGGTATCTGTATACTTATCAAATTTATTTTTTGAGGATTTATTAAAATAATCTTTAAGTATCAGATTCCTTATCATTTCAGCACTTTTGGTTCCGCCTGGCTCTCTTGTCAATATAGATGGAATCTTCTTTTTTTTTAAAAATTTAAATAATTTTTTACTCTGATATGATTTTCCACAACCTTCAACACCTTCAAATACAATAAAAAAAGGTTTCTTTTTATACATCACCCCAAATCAAATAATTTATTGAAGCAAGTAAACTTTTAAAAAAATTTACCTTTTTCAAATTTTCTGCAGCATATAATGGTAAACTTTTTATTAATTCATCTTTAATTAATATATCTAATTGAGCTATTTTTTCACCCTTTTGAACAGGTGCAACAATCGGACCGTCGTATTTTAAAGCTACTTTTAAATTTCGAATATCTTTTTTATTTATTGTAATATAATAATCTTCTTTAGTTGTAACTTGAATTTTTTTACTTTTACCCAACCATGTTTCTAATTCAAATAAAGACTTATCTATTTTTGAAACTTCAAAAGTATTTGTATTTCTAAATCCCCAATTTAATAGTTTTAACGACTCAGAACTTCTTAAATTTTTAGTTGGGAAACCTGAAACAACAGCAATTAATCGTCTATCGTTTTTCTTCATCGAGCTTGCTAACGAATATTTTTCAACCGCTAAGTATCCGGTTTTTACCCCATCAACACCAACATTTTTATAAAGTAAAGGATTTCTGTTTCCTTGCTTTATTGGATCTCCTCCAGTTCTATCCCACGTAAACGTTTTTTCTTTGAATAATTCATAATATATTGGGTAGTTTTCTATTAAGTATTTTGACATTATTGCTATATCTCTAACCGTTGAAATATTATCCGGATCATTAATTCCTGATGAATTTGTAAAATTTGTAGAAGTCATACCGATCTCAATCGCTTTTTCATTCATCATTTCAGCAAAATTTTCTTCAGAACCAGCAATACCTTCAGCTAAAGCTACACAAGCATCATTGCCTGATGCAATGATAATACCTTTAAGTAAATCCTCTACTGAAACTTGATCATTTACCATAATAAACATTGAAGAATAACCGCTCTGAGATAGTCTCCAGGCATTTTCTGAAACTACAAACATGTCGTCTAAAGATAATTTGTTTTTTTTTAAGAGATCAAATGCAATTATAGAAGTCATAATTTTTGTCATCGAAGCTGGATAAATTTGAGCATCGGGATCAAATTCATATAAAATTTCATCTGAATGATAATCAATTAAAATCCCTGTTCTAGCATTAACATTGGGATTAGAATGTACTGAGACAATTAATTTTAAATAAATTACTATTAATATTAAATATTTATTCATTTTTATTAATTGTTATATCTAAATCTTCAAATCCAAAATCTACCAACTTGGTGTAATCATTTTTTACTGAATTTATACTATTATAAGGGCCAGAAAATAAATTAATTTTTTTATTACTTTTTCGCACTATTTTCAATTTTTTTGTATCTAAATTGGGTATTTTCAACAAAATTCTTTTCTTCAGATAAATAGCTGAGTCCTCTGAATAAAATGAAGCAATTTGTATATAAATTTTATTTCTTGCTTTATTCTCATTTTTTTTCTTATTTTTTGAAATATTAGAAATCTTTACTGACGTAACTGGTGCATTAGTTGATATTTTTTTTTCTTCGTTAAAAATTTTTGCTTTTTTAGCTACAAAAGATTTATTCTTTTTAAGTTCTAATATTTCTATTAAAGGCAACTTTTTATCTAAATTGATTTCAAGAGCAACAGCTTCAGAAATAGAGACTTTATAAAAATCCGGATATTTATTACTAATAGAGTTTTTCAAAATGATATAGTCTTCTGTGTCTGTATTAATAATCTTCATTAGTGCATTTGGTTTTAAAAATTTATTAAAGGCTTTTAGTGTTGAATTATTACTCAAAGATTTATGGGATCTTTTATTAAGTTGTTCATCTTCAACAATGTAAGCAAATCCTTTTGAATGAAAGGGTTCCCTCTTATCAAGTTTTGTATAATTTGAACTACATGAAAAAAGAAAAAATACTAGAATTATTATTTTAAATTTCATTTTTAAAATTTTCTTTTAATGTGCAAACTGCAAGTGCAAATCTAAGAGATCTATTCCATGTTAAAATCTTTTCGTAATTATCAAATATAATGTACGCTGGTGAATGGGTTTCTGCACCTGGAATAATATCTTTATCAGGAATAATAATTGCTGAAAGTGAATTATTTTTAAGATTTAGTTTATCAAAATTATCTATATATTTTTTGAAAAAATTAACCTTTTTTTTATTTGAAATCTTTCTGGCTGAAGAGTTGAGATATTTCTTTGGAATATTATCTTTTAAATTTATTTTAAAAAAGCAAGGCTGGTTTTTTTTCCACCCTATCCTTTTTAAGTAATTTGCTGCAGATGCAAATGAATCCTCGGTTTTTTTTAATTCAATTGTTTTATTCTTGTTATAATCTATAGCAAAATCCATAATAGTTCTTGGCATAAATTGAAAATTGCCAAAAGCTCCAGCCCAAGAACCGTATAGAATATCTTTCTTTACAATACCTTTATCTACTAAGTTAAGTAAAATAATTAATTCTTTTGTAAAAAATTCACTCCTTCTTTTATCAAAACTTAATGTAGCTAAAGATGAGACAATATCCATTTTTCCTAAATATTTTCCAAAATTAGTTTCGATTCCCATTAAAGCAAGTAATAACTCTTTTTCTACGTTAAATTCATTTTCTATTTTATCTATAATTTTTTTTTCTTTTTTATATAACCTTTTGCCTTCTAAAATCTTTTTCCTGGATGATCTCTTTTTAATATATGTGAAAGTATCTTCATAAAATTCTGGTTGATATCTATCGTACTCTATTACTTTAGGTAGAAATATTGCTTTATCCATAACATCATCTACCACAGTTTTTGATATTCCGTCTGAAACAGCTCTTGCTTTAAATTCTAATAACCAAGCATTAAAATCGTTTTTAACTGCATTGGCATCTAAAATTAAAAAAAAATTAAATGATAAAATAAATATAATTATTTTTAGCATTTTACTGATTATCATAATTAATATTTGTAAACTAGTATAAGAAACTCATTACATAATCGTTGTTATTTAGTAACTTTGATAGTAATAAGTATTGTGTTTGTAATGGAGAGGTGGCTGAGCGGTTGAAAGCACTGGTCTTGAAAACCAGCAACGGGGCAACTCGTTCGTGGGTTCGAATCCCACCCTCTCCGCCATTATACTTTAAATTTCTTGAAAATTTCAGATATTTTATTTTTATCTATCTCATTTTTAACTTTATCAAAATTATAAAAATTATAGATAACTTCATCTTCGAATTCTAAAAATCTTTCTAATTGTCTAAGTTGTTCATCATTAAAAGAATTGAGGTATTTTTTAACAAATTTTGTCAATAAAATATCCATTTCTTTAGTACCTCTATAAGAAGCTCTGTATAAAAGTTTTTTTTTAAATATTTCTAATTCTTCAGACATAAAAATATAATATATATTATTTAATGGGTTTTCTCAAAAAAGAAATAATTTTTGAAGATATTACAAAATTAAAAGGTGTAGGATCAGTTTTATCAAAATATTTAAAGAAAAAAAGAATTGAGAAAATAAAAGATATAATTTTTAACTTACCATATGCTGAAACAGATAGATCCAAACTTTCAAAATTAAATGAATTAGAAATTGGAAAAATTCAATCAATAAAAGTTTTAGTTAAAAAATTAAATTTTCCTAGAATTAGGAATCTGCCTAATAAAGTTTTTTGTGAAGATGAAACTGGTGAAATTGAAATAGTTTACTTTAATAGTCGTGAAGGATACTTAAGAAAATTATTCCCTGTAAATAAATGGGTTGTAATTAGTGGTAAAATAAATTTTTTTAAAAAGAAATATCAAATGACCAATCCAGACTATGTAACTAATTTAGAAAATCAAGATTATGTCATCAAAAATATACCTAAATATAATTTAACAAAAGGTATCAATGAAAAAAAGTACAGATCAATAAGCGAACAAGTAATTAAAAACTTGCCTTTAGTCAATGAATGGTTAGATGATTTTTTTCTTAAAAAAAATAAATTATTAAATTGGAACGAAAGTATAAAAAAATTACATGCAACAAATGATGCAAAAAATATTAAATCAAGAAGTTATCGAAGAATAGCATTCGATGAAATTTGTGCAAACTTGTTAAGTTTGTCTGAAAATAGAAAAAGAATCAAAAAAGAAAAGATACCTAAAATCTTTAAAAACACTTTCTCGAGTAAGATTTTAAAAGAGCTTCCATTTAAACTTACAAAAAGCCAAGTAAAAGCATTAAGTGAAATAAATTTAGATTTAAAAGATCCTAAGAGAATGTTTAGAATTCTACAAGGAGATGTTGGGTCTGGCAAAACAATAGTATCTTTTTTAACAATAGCTAATGTCATAGAAAGCAATTATCAGTGTGCACTCATGTCACCTACCGAGATATTATCTTTACAACATTTTCATTTAGCTAAAAAACTTTTTAAAAATGTAAATATAAGAATAGAGTTTCTAACCGGGAAAACAACTTATTCAAAAAGAAAAGAAATTTTAAAGGACTTAGCAGAAGGGAAGATAAATTTTTTAATAGGGACCCATTCTTTGTTTCAAAAAAAAATTCAATTTAAAAATTTAGGTTATGTAATAATTGATGAACAACATAAATTTGGGGTGAAACAAAGATCTGATCTTGCAAAAAAAGGAGGTAAAAATTGTGATTTATTATTGATGTCTGCTACACCTATTCCTAGGACTATGATGATGTCATTGTATGGCGATATGGATATTTCTAAAATTATTGAAAAACCTTCAATTAGAAAAACAATTTTAACACTATCTAAACCAGAAAAAAAAATTAACGAGTTATGGCCATTTATAAAGAAAAATATTAAACAACAAAATCAAATTTTTTGGGTTTGTCCCTTAATTAATGAGTCACAATTTTTAGATTATTCATCTGCTAAAAAAAGATTTGACTTAATTAGTAAACACTTTCCTAATGAAACTGGTTTAATCCACGGAAGTTTAGATAAAGAAGAAAGAGAGAAAGTACTTAAAAAATTTTTAAAAAAAGAAATTCATATTCTTGTATCAACAACAGTTATTGAAGTTGGTATAGATTTTCCTGATGCCAACCTAATTATAATTGAGAATGCTAATAAGTTTGGTCTTGCGCAACTTCATCAATTACGTGGTAGAGTTGGTCGAGGGGCTGAACAAGGTATTTGTGTTCTTTTATATAAGGAATCTTTAAGTAAAAATTCTATTAAGAGATTAAAAATTTTGAAAAAAACAGACGATGGATTTTATATTTCAGAAGAAGATCTTAAATTAAGAGGATTCGGTGACTTGATAGGATATCAACAAAGTGGACTAAAGAACTTTAGATTTGCTGACCCTTTAATTCATGAAGACTTATTTGAGTTAGCAGAGTCACATATTAAAAATATAGAGAGTAGTGAAATAGAAAAATACAACTTTTTGTTAAAATTATTTGATAAAGCAGAAATAATAAATGTGAATAATATTTAGTTAATATTAGTTGTTCCCGCTGAAACTATAAATTTTGAAGCTTGTTCAAATGAAACATCTAAATAAATTAAATCTTTTTTAGGAACCATTAAAAGAAAACCACTAGTTGGATTAGGTGTAGTTGGTACAAATACATTTATTACATCTTCATTGATATTGTCTTTAATTAGACCTTGATTCTCTTTAGTTGCAAAACCAACAGCCCAAACACCTTTTCTTGGATACTCTAGTAAAACAACACTTTTTTCATTGTTATCTGTTTTAGTAAAACTTTCAGTCATTTGACCAATAGCAGAATAAATGGTTCTTAAAATTGGTATCTTTTTAAGCACATTATTTATCAGCTCAAAAATTTTTTTTCCCAAAAAGGAAAGAGAAATCCAACCTATTAATGTTATAAAAAAAAGTGCAACTATAATTTCTAGTCCCGGTATGTTGAATGGTAGATAATTATTTGGATTTAATTCTTTAGGTATAATTTTTCCAGAAATTCTTATAAAAAAAAGTGTCAAATACAGAGTGATGCCGATTGGTATCAGCACTACTACACCAGCTATAAAATTGTTTCTTATTCTTGAAAAAAACGATTTTTTGATATTATTTTTCTGCATTTTAAGAATAACTTGAATAAATAATAAATACTATAATCAATATAAAAATTGCAATTAATAATTTATTATTTAAAATCATGAATCTCTATATGTATAACATAAACAGAAGAAAATTTCTTGGCTTATTTGGATGTGGCTGTTGCTCAATTATACTACCTTCTTGCACCACTGTACCAATTACTGATAGGAAACAATTAAGTATAATTTCAGAGACAAAGATTAATAGACAAGCAGCACTGGCTTATGAAAAATTTAAACAAAAAACAAAAATTATAACAACAGGTTCAAAATTTAAAGAAATTATAACTATTGGAAAAAAGATGGAAAATGCAGTCAGTTCATTTTTTAGTAAACAAAATAAAGAAGATCCTACAACAAATTTTGAATGGGAATATGTTCTAGTAGATAACGATAAAATTGTTAATGCATGGTGTATGCCAGGAGGAAAAATTGCAGTTTATACTGGATTGTTGAAAGTAACAAAAAATACAGACGCTTTATCAATAGTTATGGGTCATGAAATAGCGCATGCAGTTGCTCGTCATTCAATTGAAAGAGCAAGTCAAGCTATGACAGTAAATCTAGGCACAAGTATAGCTGACATCTTTCTAGGGGGAGCTATAAATAGAACACGAAATACTGTTGGAAGAAATACTGGCTTAGATATTTTTCAAATCGGTATTATGAATCCTTTCGGTAGAAAACAGGAGTCAGAAGCAGATTATTTAGGATTAATTTTTTCCTCACTTTCTGGTTTTGATATTCGAGAGTCCGTAGAATTGTGGAAGAGAATGTCTCAGAATAAAAAAGGTAAAGAAGTTCCGGTTTTTTTAAGCACACATCCCAGTAGTACAAAAAGAATAGAGAATTTAAAAGGTTGGATTGATGAAGTTATTATCAAATATCCACCAATAAAAACTTAATTATTGGTGAGCCCTGATGGACTCGAACCATCGACACCCTCCTTAAAAGAACCAATCACAGGTTACTATTAGCTTTATATATTAATCAAAAAAAATTAATAAAATAAGCCCAACTATGAGAGTTACTGCAAAAATATAGAATTTACTTTTTGATGATAAATCTTCTTTACTTTCTTTATCAGCAGATCCAGTTTCAAAGTATTTACTTTTAAGTATAAATTTAAATATAGCAAGACCAGTAATTATATAAGAGACCATAAAAAATATAAAAGGTAATGGGTTATTTAAAATTTTTAATGGACCAAAACAATTTTTACATATTCCTGTCTCGAAAGATAAATTATCGTGTAAAACCCAAAAACTTAAATAAGCAAAAAAGACAAATAACCCTACCATTATAATTGAGGTAATAGTCCCATTCTTATCTTTTAAATCTATTCTATTATCTTTTTTCATCAATAGTCGTAATTCAGCACAAAAAGTGCACACAATAATTTTAGCAAATTAGGGAGGTGTACACCACTTAAATAAGCGTTGTATATGCTTATTGTGGTGAGCCCTGATGGACTCGAACCATCGACACCCTCCTTAAAAGGGAGGTGCTCTACCAACTGAGCTAAGGGCCCTTAAAAAACATCTTTTATATACTAATTAAATAAATTTCAAATAATTAATCAAAAAAATTTATGTATTTTTTGTAAAATTTGTGGAATGTACCACCTTTAATATTTTTTCTTATTTCCCGCATAAATTGCTGATAAAAATATACATTGTTGAGTGAAATTAACATAGAGGCTAACATTTCTTCTGCTCTTAACAAATGGTGTAAATAACTTTTAGAGTATTTATTTAGACATCTTATGTCGCACTCTGTATCCAAGGGTGACTTATCATTCGCAAACTTAGAATTTCTAATATTTAATTTTCCTTTCCATGTAAAAGCTAAACCTGTTCTACCTGATCTTGTAGGCAAAACACAATCGAACATATCTATGCCTTCTTTGACTGCTCCTAAAATGTCTGAAGGTGTTCCCACACCCATTATATATCTTGGTTTATCTTTAGGCAAAAAGTCCACTGTCTCACTTAATATTTTAAACATGTCATTTTGATTTTCACCGACCGCTAAACCACCCATAGCATACCCATCAAATCCAATTTCTAATAATTTTTCAATACTTTCTTTTCTTAAATCTTTGAAAACTCCGCCCTGAACGATACCGAATAATGCTTTTGTTTTGTTATTTCCGAACTCAATTTTACACCTTTTAGCCCATTTTGTAGTAGTGGTGATTGCATTTGATAAAATTCTCTTGTCTTTAGTAAGTTTAGGACATTCATCTAAAACCATTATAATATCGGAATTAATTGCTTTTTGAACTTGAATACTTTTCTCTGGACTTAAGATAATTTTTTTTCCATCTAAGTGAGATTTGAATATTGCTCCAATTTTAGGATCAATTTTATTAAATTTAGAAAGTGACATTATTTGATATCCACCAGAGTCAGTTAAAATTGGCTTTTGCCAGTTCATAAAATTATGAAGTCCGTTAAACTTTTTTAAAACCTCAATCCCAGGTCTAAGCAACAAATGATAAGTATTACCCAATATAATATCTGTTTTAGTTTTTAAAATATCATCAACAAACAAACCCTTTACAGTTCCTTGAGTTCCAACAGGCATAAAAACGGGGGTTTCAATTATACCTCTTTTAGTTTTTACTAAACCAAGTCTTGCCTTGTCATCTTGAGCTACTAACTCAAAAGAAAATTGATCTTTTAACATTTATTTATTTTGATCTAATTGAAATTATTTTGTCTGGATTTTTTACAGCTCCAGAATTTGGGTCACCTTTTTTAATTTTATCTACAAATTCCATTCCTTTAATAACTTTTCCAAAAGCTGAGTATTGTCTATCTAAGTGTGGAGCTGAGTCAAAACAAATAAAAAATTGACTATTAGCACTATCAGGGTCGGCTGACCTTGCTGCAGATAAAACTCCTCTAACATGTGGAATATCGGAAAATTCTGACTTTAAATTTGGAAGCTCAGACCCTCCTGTTCCTGCTAATGATAAATTAAAATCTGATGAAGAAGAATTCCCAAATTTCACATCCCCTGTTTGAGCCATAAATCCATCTATAACTCTATGAAAAACAACACCATCATATTTTTTACTATTTGACAATTCTTTAAATCTTTTAACATGATTTGGTGCTTTATCTGGATAAAGTTCAATTTCTACTTCACCATAACTAAGTTTTAGGATCATAATCTCTTTTGCCATAACTTGATAATTTATTAAACTAAAACAAAATACAAATAAATAAATAAATTTTTTCATTGATATTTAGCTTTTAACATTTTAACAGCATATTTTGTGACAAATCTATCAATTTCTCCACCAAGATTTGCAATTTCTTTTACAAAATTTGAGGAGATTATTTGATTTTCAACGTCTGACATCAGAAACATTGTTTCTATTTTAGAATTTAGTTTTTTATTCATACCTGCGAGTTGAAATTCATACTCGAAATCAGATACAGCTCTTAAACCTCTTATAATCGCTGAGGCGTTGTATTTTTTACATAATTCAATCGTTAAATTGTCAAATGATATAACTTTAATTTTTTTTTTACTAAGTTTTAAATCTTTAAATAATGAGTGGTTGATAATATCAAGTCTTTCCTCGATAGAAAAAAAATAATTTTTATCTGTATTATCTGTTGTTGCAACAATAAGTCGATCAAAAATTTTGAGAGATTTTTTAATGACATCTATATGGCCATAAGTGATTGGGTCAAAAGTGCCAGGGTAGACTGCGGTCTTCATTTTACTTTATATTGTCCTCTATTTTTATTACAGAGACAACTTTTTCGGTTCCAGATAGTTTTTTAATTCTTACGCCCTGGGTATTTCTACCAGCTATTCTAATTTCTTTTACAGCACATCTCATTATACTACCTTTATCGGTAGATAAGAGTATTTCATCAGTATCATTTACAACAATGGTAGAGGCAATATTTCCATTTCTAGGAGAATTTATTATTCCTATAATGCCTTTGCCCCCTCTGTTAGTAACTCTATAATCTAAATAAGATGATCTTTTCCCGTATCCGTTTTCAGAAACAGACAATATATATCTGTTTACAGCTTGTTTGATTTTTTTATCTTTGTTGATTATTTTGTTATCAATTTGAGAATTATCTAATATTGATAAAGATATTACTTTATCCTTATCATTTAGTTTTAAACCTTTGATACCTTTTGAAGAACGACCTTTGAAAAGTCTTAATTTTTTTGATTTAAATCTTATACACTTACCAAACTGAGTACTTAGTAAAATATCTTGATCATCATTACATATTTTTACTCCTATAATTTTATCATCTTGATCTAGCTTCATTGCTATTTTTCCACTATTATTAATATTAATGAAATCTTCTAATGTATTTTTTCTTACATTTCCTTTAGAGGTTGCAAATACTACCATTAATTTTTTCCATTCAGACTCATCCTCAGGCAAAGGCATTATAGAACTAATTGAATGATGACTTTTCAAGGGTAAAATATTAAATATTGATTTTCCTTTGGATGATGCAGTTCCCTCGGGAATTTTATGAGCTTTTATTTTATATACAAGGCCTTGAGTTGAAAAAAAGAGAACCGGGGTATGTGTATTAGCAGTAAAAATTTGAACAACAAAATCATCTTCTCTTGTTGAAATACCAGATTTACCTTTTCCGCCTCTCTTTTGTGATTTTAAAGAACTTAAAGGTCCTCTTTTTATATACCCTTGATTGGTGATGTTTATCACTACTGACTCTTTTTGAATTGTTTCTTCAATATTATAATTAAGCACCGCATCAATAATTTTAGTTTTTCTTGGTGAAGCAAATTTATCTTTAATTTTCACTAATTCATCAGTTATAAGATTGTATAGAGCTTTTTTAGAATTGATTATTCTGTTAAATTCTATGATTGATTTTGCAAGACTAGATATCTCAGACTCTATTTCATTTATTCCAAATGCGGTAAGTTTTTGCAATCTTAATTCTAAAATTGCATCTACTTGATCGACGGACAATTGATAAATTGAAATATTTTTTTTCTTTTCGATTAGTGAAATCATTTTTATACTTTTTTTAATTTTCCATTTTTTAGATAAAAGATTTTTTTTCGCTATATTTGTGTCTTTAGAATTTTTTATAATCTTAATTATTTCGTCAATATTCTCAACGGCAGTAGCTAAACCTATTAATATATGTGCGCGATTTTCTGCTTTTTTTAAATCAAATTTTACTCTTTTAATAACAGTTTCCTCCCTGAATTTAAGAAACTCAGAGATAAATTCTTTTAAATTTAATATTTTCGGTTTAGAGTTTACTATTGCCAAAGTGTTAAAACCAAATGAACTTTCTATATTTGTTAATTTAAACAATTGTCTTCTTACAGTTTCGGGTTCTACACTTTTTCTTAATTCAATTACCACTCTTATTCCTTCCCTATTAGACTCATCTCTTAAATCTCTTATGCCATCAATTTTTTTGTCTCTGACAAGTTGGGCTATTTTTTCAATTAATAATGATTTATTTACTTGATAGGGGATTGATTTTATAACAAGCGTTTCTCGTCCTCCTTTTTTTTCCTCTAGCTCTATTTCTCCCCTTATTTTAAATGATCCTCTACCTTTATTATAACCTTGCTTTATTATATCTTTGCCAATTATTACTCCTCCTGTAGGGAAATCAGGTCCTGGCACATGTTTCATTAACTGACTTATTGTTATTTCTTTGTTGTTTATAAAAGCTATCGTAGCGTTAACTATTTCTCCAAGATTATGTGGAGGAATACTTGTAGCCATCCCTACAGCAATTCCACCAGCTCCATTCACTAAAATATTTGGATATTGTGATGGTAGCACCTCGGGTTCTTTTTCAGTCTCATCATAGTTGCTTCGAAAATTTACAGTATTTTTTTCAAGATCTTCAGTTAAAAATTGAGAAATTCTTCCAAGTTTAGTCTCTGTATATCTCATTGCTGCGGGAGGATCTCCATCAATAGATCCAAAGTTTCCTTGCCCAGAGATAAGCGGGACACTCATTGAAAAATCCTGGACAAGTCTCACTAAAGCATCATAAACTGATTGATCACCATGTGGATGATATTTACCAATTACATCTCCTACTATTCTTGCTGATTTTCTAAAAGGTTTCGACCAATCGTAACCACCTTTGTACATTGCGTATATTATTCTTCTATGAACTGGTTTTAAACCGTCTCGGACGTCTGGAAGTGCTCTACTAACAATAACACTCATCGCATAAGACAAGTACGACGAGCTCATTTCATCTTGAACAAATATAGGTTTAAATGATTTATTATTTTCTAAGGTATTTTTTTCCATGAAAATTAAAAAGGTATCTCATCATCTAGATCAGAATTATCCTGACTCATATTTTCATTTGGTAAAGAACTTTTATTTTCTGAAACTAAATTAGAATTATTTGAGCTAGATCTGCTATCCAGCATTGTTAAGCTAGAATTATAGCCTTGCAAAACAATTTCAGTTGAATATTTATCTTGACCTGTAGCCTCGTCTTTCCATTTTCTTGTGCTTAATTGCCCTTCAATATAAACGTTAGCCCCTTTTTTAACATATTGTTGAACCACATTTACTAACCCTTCATTAAAAATTACTACTCTATGCCATTCTGTCTTTTCTTTTTTTTCTCCACTTGATTTATCTTTCCAAGATTGGCTAGTTGCAATGCTTAATCTAGCTACACTTTTACCGTTTACCATTTGTTTTATTTCAGGATCTGCGCCTAAACGACCTATTAATTGCACTTTATTTAAACTTCCAGCCATAATATTTTGAATAAATTTTGATTTTATTATTATTAAAAGTCTTTTATTTGTATCATATTTGATTACTAAATATAAGCTGATTATTATTTGAAGGAAAAAAATGTTGAAAAAAATCGTTGTAAAAGGGGCTAAAGAACACAACTTAAAAAATGTTTCTCTTGAAATTCCCAAAGAGAAATTAGTTGTTATAACTGGCCTTTCTGGGTCCGGAAAATCATCGCTAGCCTTTGATACGATTTATGCTGAAGGCCAGAGAAGATATGTTGAAAGTTTATCTTCATATGCCAGACAATTTTTGGATAAAATGAAAAAACCAAATGTAGATTTCATAGAGGGTTTAAGTCCAGCAATTTCTATTGAACAAAAAAATACTTCTAAAAATCCAAGGTCAACAGTTGCTACTGTCACTGAAATTTATGACTATATGAGAGTTTTGTTTGCAAGAGTTGGAGTCCCCTATTCGCCGTTCACAGGTAAACCGATTAGATCTCAGCCGATTAGCGAAATGGTGGATAAAATCAAAAAACTTCCAAAAAATAATACTATCTATATTCTTGCTCCTGTAGTTAGAGGAAGAAAAGGAGAATATAAAAAAGAAGTTTTAAACTATAAAAAAAGAGGATTCTCGAAAATTAAAGTTGACGGCAAATACCTAAACATTGATGAATTTCCAAACCTCAACAAAAAAGTAAAACATGATATATCAATAATCGTTGACAGAATTATACTAAATTCTAATTTAGGCAACAGACTCGCAGACAGTGTTGAAACCGCTGTAAACCTTTCAGATGGTCTATTAATAGTAGAATATGAAAATGAAACTTTGCCAAAAAAGTTTAGAAAAAGGGAGTCTATAACTTTTTCTTCCAAATTTTCTTGTCCTGAAAGTGGTTTTACTATTGAAGAAATCGAACCAAGGCTATTTTCATTCAATTCTCCTTATGGAGCATGTGAAGAATGTGAAGGTATTGGACATAATTTAAATGTTGACCCTAACCTTGTAGTCACAGATCCAAAGAAAAGCCTGCAAGAGGGTGTTATAGAGCCTTGGTCAAAATCTACTTCATTATATTATGCTCAAACATTAGCTTCCGTTGCAAAACATTATAAAATTTCAATGTCTGAACAATGGAAAAAAATTCCAAAGAAGATTCAGGATATTATTCTTTATGGCTCTGATGACGAAGAAATAAGATTTTCTTACGATGATGGATACGAAACATACTCAACAAAAAAAGCTTTTGAAGGCGTAATTAATAATCTTGAAAGAAGATATCTAGAAACTGATAGTGAGTGGAAAAGAGAGGAAATTTCTCAATACCAAAGTGAGACGAATTGTGAAAAATGTAAAGGAATGAGATTAAAAGATGAAGCCTTATGTGTAAAAATAAATAATTTAAATATAAGCGAAGTTACCGAAAAATCCATTGATATAGCGCAAAAATGGTTTGCAGATTTAGAAAATGTTTTAAATGAAAAGGAGAATAAAATTGCTCAACATATTCTTAAAGAAATAAATGAAAGACTAAATTTTTTATTAAACGTTGGATTAAATTATCTAACTTTATCAAGAGAGTCAGGAACCTTATCTGGTGGAGAAGCTCAAAGAATTAGATTGGCATCGCAAATAGGATCTGGTCTTACAGGAGTTTTATATGTCTTAGATGAGCCATCTATTGGCTTGCACCAAAGAGATAATAAAAAACTTATTGCAGCTTTAAAAAGATTAAGGGACTTGGGCAATACAGTCATTGTGGTTGAACATGATATAGAAACAATGGAAAGCTCGGATCACATAATAGATATTGGACCAGAGGCTGGTCTTAATGGTGGTCAAATTGTTGCAGAGGGAGAAGTTAAAGAAATTGTTAAAAACGTTAATAGTATTACTGGAAATTATTTATCTGGTAAAAAATTTATTCCAGTTCCAAAAAAAAGAAGGTCTGCAAAAAATGGAAGGTTTATTGAGATAAATGGTGCAACTGGAAATAATTTAAAAAAAGTTAATTTAAAAATACCTGTAGGCACATTTACTTGTGTTACAGGTGTTTCTGGAAGTGGAAAATCGACTTTAATACTACATACTTTGTATAATGCATTTAATTTAATGTTAAATAAAAATAAAAGTCGTAAAGTTCCAAAAGCTTTCACCGGATTTAAAGGTACAGAGTTAATAGATAAAATTATCGATATTGACCAATCACCAATTGGCAGAACACCAAGGTCAAACCCAGCTACATATACTGGGGCCTTTGGTCCAATTAGAGAGTGGTTTGCCGGTCTCCCAGAGTCAAAAGCAAGAGGTTACAAAGTTGGAAGATATTCATTTAATGTGAAAGGTGGAAGATGTGAAACTTGTGAGGGTGATGGTGTTTTGACTTATGAAATGCATTTTTTACCAGATGTATTTATTCCTTGCGATACATGTAAAGGGGCAAGATATAATAGAGAAACTCTCGAAATAAGGTTTAAAAACAAGAATATTGCCGATGTTTTAGATATGACAGTGGACGAAGGTTGCGATTTTTTTGAAAATATTCAAAGTATAAGATCTAAACTCATTACCTTGAAACATGTTGGTCTTGGGTATATGAAAATTGGTCAACAAGCAACTACACTATCAGGCGGAGAGGCACAAAGAATTAAACTTGCAAAAGAACTGTCTAAAAGACCTACAGGTAGAACTTTATATATTTTAGATGAACCAACAACTGGTTTGCATTCTCATGATATAAAAAAATTACTAGAAATTTTGCAAGCATTTGCAAATACTGGTAATACTGTCGTGGTTATAGAACACAACTTAGATGTAATTAAAACCGCCGATCACATCATTGATATGGGTCCTGAAGGTGGTATTAATGGCGGGAGAATTATCGCTGAGGGTACGCCTGAAAAAATTTCAACTGTAAAAGAGAGTTTTACCGGCAAATTTATACGAGAAATTATAGGAAATAGTTCTATGAAAAAGACTGCTTAAAATTTTAATATATGCTATAAAAGAATCATGACCAGTGTTTTACAATCTTTATCAAAAACAGTTCACCTATCGTTAGGTATTGCAATTTTACTACTTTTAGGATTGCATTTTTTTGGTGATGGGTTCGCTTTTGATAGGTATTTCTTTAGCTGGTTATTTAGGTATTTACATGTATTGACAGGTATAATGTGGATAGGACTGTTATGGTATTTTAACTTTGTACAAATACCATCTATGCCTAACATTCCTGACGAGCAAAAACCAGCAATTGGTAAAGTAATCGCTCCTAAGGCTCTATTTTGGTTTAGATGGGCTGCTTTAGGAACAATAATAACAGGGTTAATAGTTTCATATCTGCAAGGATATGTCCATCAAGCGATGTTGCTAGGAATAGGAAGTGGTGATCCAAAAACTACTGCAATAGGTATAGGGATGTGGCTTGGAATTATAATGGCATATAACGTTTGGTTTGTAATTTGGCCAAATCAAAAAAAAGCTTTAGGAATAATTGATAGTTCACCAGAGGAAAAAGCTAAATCAGCAAAAACTGCAATGTTATTCTCAAGAGCTAATACTTTACTATCGTTTCCAATGCTTCTTTCAATGGTAGCAGCACAAAACCTTTACTAATTAGGGTAAAATTTTTTCTTCCTCTTTTTCTAAAGTTTTATAACTAACTTTGAAATATTTTAAAATTGGTGAGGCTACAAACATAGATGAATAGGTTCCAATAATCACACCTAGAATCATAGCAAATGAGAAACCCCTTAAAATTTCACCTCCTAATATATAGATTGAAATTAATGCTAATAATGTAGTAATCGATGTGATGATTGTTCTTGAAAGGGTTTCGTTTATTGATAAATTAGAAACATCACTGATACTTATTCTTGTATATTTTAATAAATTTTCTCGTATTCGGTCATATATAACTACAGTATCATTCATCGAGTAACCAACTATTGTTAGTACTGCTGCTATTATAGATAAATTAATTTCTAGAGATAAAACAGAAAAAATGCCTAATGTTATTATTACATCATGAAACAATGCTATAATTGAACCGATGCTAAATTGCCATTCAAATCTTATCCATATATAAAAAAGCATAGCAGCTAAAGCCAAGGATATTGCGATAATTGATGACTCTAAAAGCTCGGAACTAACCTTTGGACCTACATTCTCTACCCTTCTAAAATCAACATTAGCATTTAAATTATCAGCTAAAGTTTTTTTTATCTCAGGTATTAAGTTGCTATTATTGGTATTTTTTTGCTCAACTTTAATTAAATAATCGCCTTCTTTACCAAATTTTTTTACATTAATATCTCCTAAACTCATAGATTTAAGAGAGTCCCTAATTGCAGAGGCATTGATTGAGGTATCGGTTCTTAGTTCAATTAATGTTCCTCCTTTAAAATCTATTCCATAATTTAATCCTTTAATTGAAATAAAAATCACACTTAAAATAAAAATTATAAGTGAAAAAATATTCGCTTTTTTAAATTTTGAAACAAAGTTAATATTTCTAATCATTATATGCTTAGTGTTGTATTATTTTTTCTTAAAACTATAATTGATGTTAAGTGTCTTGCCAAAAAGTAAGCTGTAAAAAGAGTGGTTAAAATTCCTATCCCGAGCGTAATTGCAAAACCTTTAACCGGTCCTGAACCAAATGCGAATAATATTATTGCAGCTATCAAAGTAGTTATATTTGCATCTAAAACTGTAATTTTTGCTTTAGAATAACCAGAGTCAAATGCATGTATAATTGATTTTTCGGTTTTTAACTCTTCTTTAATTCTTTCAAATATAAGAACGTTTGCGTCTACCGCCATTCCTACGGTTAAAATAATTCCCGCAATACCGGGAAGTGTCAATGTTGCTTCTAAAATTGTTAAAACCCCAACCAACATTAATAAGTTTGCTATTAGAGCAATATTGGCTACTAATCCAAATAATCTATATTTATAAAACATAAAGAATATTACTAAAATAAATCCTACAATTAGCGAAGTTATTCCTGATTTAATAGAATCTTCTCCCAGATCGGGTCCAACAGTTCTTTCTTCAACTACATCGAGAGGAGTTGGTAAGGCCCCTGACCTAAGAAGTAAAGCAAGATCAGTAGCTTCTTGAAAAGTAAAATTTCCTGATATTACTCCCTTTCCAGAGGTGATTGGCTCGTTAATATTAGGAGCACTTATTATTTTACCATCGAGTACAATAGCCAATCTTTTCCCAACATTATCTGTGGTCGTTCTCCCAAATTTTTGAGAGCCAATTCTATCTAATGTAAATGATACTGTTGGTTCATTTTGTTGATTTTGTATACTTGGTTGTGCATCAATTAAATTTTCACCACTCATCACAATTCTTTTACTAATTTTCAATGGTTCGCCGATTTCAGAAATTAATTCATCGACTCCAAACTCAGAGTTTTCACTTACCATTCTAAAATTAAGTTTAGCAGTTTTACCTAAAAGTTTTTTAATTCTTTCAGGATCTTTAAGCCCTGGTAATTCGACTAAAATTCTCTTTTCTCCCCTTTGTAATATTGTTGGCTCTTTAGTGCCTACATCATCTATTCTGCGTCTTACAATTTCAATAGATTGTTTTAAAGCTGAATTATTTATGGTAAGGAGTCCAAATTTTGAAAATGAGACTTGGATATAATTATTATCTAGTTTTTTATAATCTAATTCAAAAGCTCTATAATTATCAATGTATGGATTTATAAGATTTTCTTTCCTGGAAAAAAAAAATGACTCAAATTTCTCTAAATCATTTATCTTGAAAGTAAGATTTTGTTTATTAATCTTGAAATCTGTATAATTGAGATTATTTTCCCTTAAGAGTTTTTTAATCGGAATTACTTTTGATTGTATTTTTTCCTCAACTAGAGAGTCAGAATTTATTTCTAATAAAAGATATGAACCACCCTGTAAATCTAAACCTAAATTTACTTTTTTATCTAAAATTAAGTTATCCTTACTTTGAAAATTTAATACAGAGAAAATTGAAATTAAAAAAAAAATTAAATATATTAAAATGATATTTATTTTAGAAAAATTTAACACAAAAAAGAATTATTTTTTTACTTCTTCTTTTTTAAGCAAGCTCGTAATCGTAGATCTTATAATTTGTACTTTAGTGCCCTCTCCAATTACGACTTCAATTCTGTCATCCTCCATCACTCGATCTACAACACCTATTATTCCTCCAGATGTAATAACCTCATCGCCTCTTTTTAAAGATTCAACCATAGCTTTGTGGTCTTTTACACGTTTTTGTTGTGGTCTTATTAAAAAGAAATAAAAAATTACAAAAATTAGTATTAAGGGTATAAATTGTGCAATTCCTTGTCCGCTCATGAAAAGACAATTATAATAAATGGGTCAGATTAACAAGTTAAATTTCATCAAATTTTATCTAAATTATTCATATATTTTTTTAAAACATTTGGGATTGTAATCGATCCATCTTTATTTTGATTGTTTTCTAATATAGCAATCATGAGTCTACCAACTGCTAAACCTGATCCATTAAGAGTACCTACAAATTCGTTTCCATTTTGAGATTTATACTTAGCTCCCATTCTTCTAGCTTGGAAAGTTCCACATGATGAGCAACTTGATATTTCTCGATACTTATTTTCAGAAGGTATCCATACTTCAATATCGTAAGTTTTTTCAGCGCTAAATCCCATATCACCAGTAGATAATAAAACGATTTGATAAGGCATTTCTAATTTTTCTAAAATTGTTTTTGCGCAATTTAACATTCTATCTAGCTCAGTAATACAATTTTTAGGCTCTACGATGCTAACTAATTCAACTTTATAAAATTGATGCTGCCTTATCATGCCTTTAGTGTCTTTCCCGTAACTACCGGCTTCTTTACGAAAACATGGTGTTGAGGCTACATACCTTTGAGGTAATAAATCTTTATTTATTAAAGATTTTCTTACTAGATTTGTTAAAACTACTTCAGCTGTTGGGATTAAATATTTTTTTTGACCAGAGTTTTCAAATTTTATTTCAAATTGATCCTCTTCAAATTTAGGAAGCTGTCCAGTCCCAAACATTACATCTTCATTTACAATTAATGGTGGTGAAATCTCAACGTAATCAAATTCATTTGTATGAATATCAAGCATGAAGTTTATAAGTGCTCTCTCTAATTTAGCAATATTATTTTTTAAAATTACAAATCTTGATCCAGATAATTTAGTTGCTGTTTCAAAATCTATCTCATTAGATTTAGAACCAAGTTCAATGTGTGATCTAGGATTAAAATCAAATTCTTTAATTTTTCCAAATTTATTAATAAGTTTATTTGACTTTTCATCCTTTCCTACTGGAACATCAGGTTGAGCGATATTAGGTAAAATATGCATCAATTCATTAAGTTTATTTTGAGCAATTACTTGATCCTGAGATAATTTTAATATTTTCTTGGAAATTTTTTTCGATTTCTCAAAATTTGATTTATCTTTTGATTTTGACAAGACGCCTTTTTCTTGCTCTAGTTTTTCCTTTTCGCTAATTAATTTTCTATTTTTATCATCCATACTTTCGAATAGATCAGTATTAAATTTAAAATTTCTATCAAGTAATTTTTTTTTGAAAGTGTTTAAGTTTTTCCTTAATTCTTTTATATTATGCATCTTTTATTTCATCTTCTTTTTTTTCTGTAAATCTCACGGTAAATATAGATAACTCATAGAGTAATAACAAAGGTATTGCTAGTCCAACCTGAGTAATAGGGTCAGGCGGAGTTAAAATTGCTGCTAAAGCAAATATTATTACAATTACATATCTTCTTCTTGTTCTTAAATATTCAGAGTTTACTACTCCAACTCTTGCTAATAAATTTAATAATATCGGTAATTGAAAACTTATTCCGAAAGCAAAAATTAACCTCATTACTAATGATAAATATTCATTAACTTTTGCCTCAAGTTGTATTGGTAAACTTGAATTAGTACCTATGGTTTCAAATGATAAAAAAAATTTTATGGCTAAAGGCATAACTAAGTAATAAACTAAAAATCCACCTAACAAAAAAAGAATTGGTGTTGATATTAAATAAGGCAATATCGCTTTTTTTTCGTTTTTATAAAGTCCAGGCGCAATAAATTTATATATTTGGATTAATAAAACCGGGCTACCTAAAAAAATTGCTGTAAAAAATGCAACTTTTATATAAGTTATAAATGTTTCATGTAATGCTGTAAAAATTAAACGTCTAGAAACTTTATCGTCTTTTACGGCTTCAGCATAAGGTGATACTAAAAAATTGTAAATATGCTCTGCAAAAATATATGCAATAATAAATGATATAAAAATAAAAATTAAAGAATTTAAAAGTCTAGAACGCAACTCAATAAAATGACTTGTAAAAGAATTGCTATCCGCCATTATTATTATCTTTTTTTATTTTGTCATTTTTATTGACAAATTCTTCCTCTAAATCAACTTCTTTAGTGACCGAAGACACCTCTCTTTGAAAGTTACTAATAGTGTTTTTAAATTTTCCTATATAAGTGCCAATTTTTTTTAAAGCTATAGGAAATTCTTTAGGACCCAAAACTAAAATTGCAATAATTACTACGGATAAAATCTCTAACCAACCAATTTGAGGCATTTCTATTATTTATTTTCGGAGTCAGAATTCTCTGACTTAGAATTGTCATCTTGATTAGTTGTAGATGTATCATCAGACATACCTTTTTTGAAACTTTTAATGCCTTTTGCCACATCGCCCATTAAACTAGATATTTTACCGCGTCCAAAAAGCAAGACAACAAGAACAACTACAATTGCTATTTGCCAGAAACTAATTCCCATGATAATTAATTATATACAATAAAAAGACTTAAATAAATATGTTTATTTTTCTTCTTCAGGTGTTTTTTTAATCGCCTCGTCAATATCTTCGTAAATATTCTGCTTTTCAGATATAGACTGCTCTTTATAGAATTTTCCAGTTCCAAAAATAGATTTATCTATAGATGAAGTATCGATAAGTCCTGCAGAACCCAGCTCATCAATTGTTGGTAAATCGGATAACTTTTGGATATTAAAGTGATTTAAAAAATTTTCTGTAGTAGCATACTGTATTGGTTTCCCAGGAACATCCTTCCGACCAGCAGGCCTAACCCAGTCGAGTTCAAGCAAAATTTCTAAAGTATTTGAAGCAAATGAAACACCTCTAATTTCCTCAATCTCAGATCTAGTTACCGGTTGATGGTAAACAATAATTGCTAAAGTTTCTATAGTAGCTTTTGATAATTTTTTTTGAGTAGATTTTTGTAGTGCCATTAATTTTGCTAAATCTTCAGCAGTTCTAAAAGACCACTTGTTCTTAATACAAACTAAATTAATTCCTCTTTTTTTATAAATTTCCTGAAGATTTTCTAGTATCTTTTTTAAATCAGTTGAAGTTTGTATTCTTTTCTCGATTGTTTCTATATCTAAGGGCTCTGATGCTGCGAATAAAATGGCTTCGACTTGTCTTTCAATTTTAGTTGGTGATGAAGGAAAATCTATTATATTATTTTTTTTTTTATTATTCATTATGTATTTTTTTAACCATTAATTTATCAAATATTTTTTTTTGAGAAATTGAAAGTAAACCCTCTTTTGTTAGCTCTAAGCTTGCAGCGAAGATGCCAGCTATACCAGTTCTTTTCATTTTATTTTCTGAATAAAATTTTGGTATTAATTCAATAAGATTTTTCCAATCCTTAATCCCATTAAGATTATTTTTTAAATGTTTAATACCTTCCTCGGTGGTAAAAACAGGTAATTTTGGGATACTTATATTTTGAAAAGTTTTTTGCATTTGTATATTAGAATAGGTTTTTAATAATTCATAAAGAGAAACATCGTAAACAGGTGTGTTAATAGATCTTATACCACCTTTCATTCCCCTGGAAAAAATATGAACACCTAATCTTTTTTTTTGGAGCATTTGATCTGATAAAATTCTAATAAGCTCTAATTTCTTTAATTGTAATTTTAATTTCTCAGCAACTTCTAGAGCTTTAAAATCATCGTCGTCATCCTCGGGTAGTAAAAGTTTTGATTTTAAGTATGCCAGCCAAGTAGCCATCAATAAATATTCAGATGCAGTTTCAAGATTTAAATCTTCATGCTTTTTTATAAACTCTAAAAATTGATCTGCTAACAAAGTAATAGAAATTTCTGCTAAATTAACTTTTTGTGATTTCGCCAAATCAAGTAAAAGTTCTAAGGGTCCAGTATAGTTTGGTATATCAATAGATATCTGGGTCGTATTATTTGATTCCATTATTAATTTTACATTAAAAATTTATAAAATTCTGAAGTTTTTTTTGAAGTAAATTTATCAATATATGGTAGAGATTTAATCAATTTGAAGTTGTCATTTGTTTTTCCTGCACAATATAAAACTAAATTACAACCAGCTTCTATTGATTTTACAGCATTTGTAATTAAATCATGTTTCAAAGCTTTCATAGAAATATCATCAGAAATTAGTATGCCTTTAAAACCTATTTTTTTTCTTATAATTTCTTTGATAATTTTTTTTGAATGTGTTGCTGCATTCCTATTATCAAGTTTAGTATAAAGAATATGAGCGGTCATAGCTAATTTTGCATTTGATAATTTAAAAGGGTAAAAATCTATTTTGCTGAGCTTTTTTAAATGTAAATTTACTTTTGGTAATCTTTTATGACTATCTACTGTAGCAGCTCCATGTCCTGGTATATGTTTAATAATACCAGCTATTTTTTTTATGTGCAGATACTTTAAAGTTAATTTTCCCAATTGTTGTACTGTTTTTCTATTATTTGAAAAACTTCTATTTCCAATTACTTTATTGGTATTCTTTCTTATTACATCAAGAACTGGTATCGTATTAATATTTATACCTAATTCATTAAGAATTTTACATAATGAAAAAATATATTCTTGGTAAGTTTTGGTGCAAAAATCTTTATTTTTTTTAAATAGATTTCCAAAAAAACTTGCAGATATACTGTGATTTATAATATTTCTCAATCTAGAGACTTTTGCCCCTTCTTCGTCAATTATTATTGGAAATTTCGTGTCATTAGTTAAATTTCTTATATTCATAGTTAAGTTCTTTATTTGTTTTTTAGATTTTAAATTTCGTTTAAAAAGAATAACTCCCCAAGGTTTTTCTTTTGACAGTAGAATTTTTTCCATTTTTGATAATTTGGTTCCATTTAGACTAACAATTAATGCCTTCTTTTTCATTGTTGCTTTAGCAAATCCCAGAAGTTTCTTTTCTTGTTCTCTTCAATGTCATTTTTTAAAGAGTTATTAAATTCAATTACATTGTTAGTATCATTTTTTAATACTGGAAGATCAATAATTTTTTCTTTTAAAATCTGATCAATGTTTTCACGATTATAATTTTTAGCATCAACATTTTTATTAGAGGAATAATAATTATAGATACTGAGTAAAAAAATAAAAGTTAACAAAAACATAATAGTATTAAACATTTTAATCATCACATTTTTTCTGGAAGTGAAACTCCTAAAATATTCATTCCATTTCTAATAACTATTGCAATTAAATAAAGAAAGACAAAAGACTCAAATCTTTTCAAAACACCTTTTTCAATGAACTTAAATTTACTATCTTCATTCCCCTTACTCCAGTAAGAATGAAATAATGTAGAGAGCTCGTATAGATAAAAAGGAATTTTATGTGGTTCAAGTTTATAGGCTGCTGATTCAATTACTTTCGGCCACTCAAATACTTTTCGATAAATTTTTTCTTCATACTCATTAAAATTAAAAGATTTAGCATCAACATATATTTCATCTTTTAAATCCTTTTGAAGTGTTCTAGCAATTGAATTAATTCTAGCGTACGCGTACTGAACATAATAAACTGGATTATCTTTTGTTTTTTCTTTTACTTTTTCAAAGTCAAAATCAAGCTCCATATCATTGCTCCTGTTTAACATCATAAATCTTATTGCGTCTTTATTTACCTCATTTAATAAGTCTTGAGCAGAAATAAAATCACCAGCTCTTTTAGACATTTTGAAGGGCTTTCCATTTTTATAAAGTTTTACTAATTGACAAACTTTACAATTAAGTTTTACTTTTTCATTTGATAAAGCAGAAACAGCAGCTGTAATCCTTTTTATATAACCTGTATGGTCCGCACCAAGAATATTAATTAAATTATCATATTTTCTATTTATCTTATCTGAGTGATATGCAACATCATTGGCAAAGTAAGTCCATGATCCATCATTTTTTTGTAATGCTCTATCCATGTCATCGCCAAATTTTGATGATTTAAAAATTAATCTTTTAACCTTTTTCCAGTTTTTAGACTCCTCGCCCTTTGGTGGATCGAGATAACCTTCCTCTACAAATTTTTTATCTTGTAGTTTTTTCACTGCTTTTTTTACTAAATCTTGATTAACCAAATCTGTTTCGGAGAAAAAATTATCATGTTTTATACCGAGTTTTTGTAAATCGTTTTTAATAAGGTTCATTGACTCCTTTAAAGAGAGTGTTTTAAGTTCTTCAAAACAATTTTCAAATATCTCTAAATTTAAATTCTGATTTTTTGAAATTATATTTTTAGCTATTTCTCTGATATAATCTCCCGGATACAAATGTTCTTTAATAATAAATTTTTCTTTAAATTTAATTTCCCTTATTCTTAAGTAAATAGACTCAACAAAATTTTTGATTTGGTTTCCATAATCATTGATGTAATACTCTTTCACAACTTTATTTCCATTGAACAAGAGTAAATTAGATATGACATCTCCAAAGATAGCTCCCCTACAATGTCCAACATGCATTGGGCCAGTTGGGTTAGCTGAAACAAACTCTACATTGTATGACTCTTTAGTTTGTTTTGATCCAAAGATTTCTTTATTTTTGATTATTTCATTTATATTTATAGCAATCCCTTTTTTGGAAAGTTTAATATTAAGGAAGCCTGGCCCGGCAACTTCAATTTGTTCAAAATGGTTAATTTTATTTAAAAGAAGATTTTTAATCTCTAAAGTTAATTTATTAGGTGCAATTTTATTTGCTTTCGCTAAAACTAAACAAACATTAGTTGATAAATCATAATTAAAATGTTCAGGTGGAATTTCCAGAGTTATATCGTTTAAATTATCAATATTTTCTAAATTTAAAAAATCTTTACTTTCTAAAATTATTTTATTTATTTGTGTTAAATAGTTTTCAAATATATTCATTTAATTTTATTGTAAAGATTTATTGCATATCTGTCAGTCATACCAGCGATAAAATCACAAATTGATCTTGCGATGTTTGATTTATCATACTTACTAACATTTATATAACTTCTAGGATTTTTTTTTATTGATGAGAATAATTTTTTAACAATTTTTTTTCCTGCATCTGTATTGAATCGCACTTTTTTATGGTAATACATTTTTCTTCTTAAAAAACTTTTAATTTTTTTATCAAATTTGCTCATTCTTTTTGAAAAGGTGACAAGCGGATATTTAGATTTTAAAACATCGCTAATATTATTAATCTTATTTTTTTTAATATTTGCTTGAGTAGTTTGTATTAAATCTTTAACCATTTCATTGATTATTTCTCTTACTATTTGTCTAATAACTAAATCCATCGAATTTTTTTTTAATTTTTTCTTATGTTTTAGAACAATTTTATTTAAAACTGGAATTTTTTCCAGATCTCTGAGATTAAATAGATTTGCCTTTAATCCATCTTCTATATCATGACTATTATATGCTATATCATCTGATATTGAAGCGATCTGCGCTTCAAGTGATGGACTTAAAGAAAATTTAATTTTATTTTTGAAATATGAAAGTCCTAAAATTTTTTTTAATTTACTCAAATTTTTAATTGGACCATTATGTTTAATTAGTCCATCTAATGTCTCAAAAGTTAAATTCAAACCTTTAAATTCATAATACCTATTTTCTAAAAATAGGATTATTCTTAAAGTTTGAATGTTATGATCAAATCCTCCAAATTTTCTCATGCAATAATTAAGCGCATCCTCACCTGCATGCCCAAATGGAGTATGTCCTAAATCATGAGCTAAACTAAGTGTTTCACATAAATCTTCATTTAAATTAAAAAATTTAGACAAAGTTCTAGCTATTTGAGCTACCTCTAAAGAGTGAGTGATTCTTGTTCTAAAATGATCTCCCGAGGTATTAACAAAAACTTGTGTTTTGTGTTTAAGTCTTCTGAAAGCAGTAGAATGTATTATCCTATCTCTATCCCTTTGAAAATCTGATCTTAATGAAGTTTTTTTTTCTTTAAAAAACCTACCCTTTGACTTTAATGGTACAGCTAATTTAGATAAAGTTTGGATTGAATTTTTTTGCATGCTTACTATATAGATTATATACTAAATAATTATGGAAAAAAAATTAGAATTTACCAACAGTGCAAAAAACCAAATAGAAAAAATCACTAAAAGCGAAGAAAAAAAATATTTTAGAATTTCAGTGCAAGGGGGTGGGTGTTCTGGATTTAAATATAATTTTAGCTTTGATGATAAAGTTGAGAAAGACGATATTTTGTTTAATAAAGCTGTGATAGATAAGCAGTCACTTGATATTATAGCTGGCTCAACTGTTGATTTTAAAAAAGAAATGATTGGTGAGTCTTTTTCTATAAATAATCCTAAAGCTTCGGCTTCATGTGGTTGTGGTCTTTCCTTTTCGGTTTAATGAAAATAATTTCATGGAACGTGAATTCAGTTAGAGCAAGAATTATCAATATTATTGATTATATCAAACAATCAAGTCCTGATATTTTATTACTTCAAGAAATTAAAACTCAAGATATCAGTTTTCCTTATGAAGATTTTAGAAATATTGGATATAATTCATATGTTTTTGGTCAAAAAAGTTACAATGGTGTTGCTATTTTATCTAAACAAGAATTAGATAAAATTAATAATAGCTTTATTAAAGACGATTTAAAACAATCTAGAATAATTACTGCAGAGTTAAAATTTAAAAAAAAAAAGATAGAACTTATTAATATTTACGTTCCAAACGGAAATCCTGTGGATACAGAAAAATATGAATATAAAATAGAGTGGTTAAAAAAATTTATATCAAATGTTAAAAAGAAAATTCAAAAAAACTCAAATATTCTTATCGCTGGAGATTTTAATATTATTCCAGAAGAAATAGACGTTCATGATTTTAAAAGATATGAAAATGATGCTTTAGGCAGATTAGAAATAAGAAAAAAATTTAGAGAATTAATAAATCTAGGTTTTAAAGATGTGTTTAGATTTAAAAATAAAACATCACAAGAGTATACCTTTTGGGACTACTTTGCAGGTTCCTGGCAAAAAAATTATGGTATGAGAATAGATCATTTTTTACTTTCAAACAGTTTAATTGAAAATATCAAATCAATTAATATAAATAAGAAACCACGATCTAAAGAGAAACCATCTGATCACACCCCAATCGAACTTGAAATTATTTAACTCTACCGTATATATCTTGATATCTAACTATATCAGTTTCTTTTAAAATCGATCCTAATTGAGCTTCAATTATTTTTACCGGTTTCTTATAAGGATTTTCTATTCTGTGAACAGATTTAACTGGTATAAAAATAGTTTCATTAGTTTTTAAAAAAAATTTTTTTTTGTTAAGAGTTATTTTTGGAGTTCCCTGAGTTACAACCCAATGTTCAGAACGATGAAAATGCTTTTGAAGACTTAAAACTCCTTTAGGTTTTACATAAAGTTCTTTAATTAAAAAATTTTTACCATTGTACAAATTTGTATACCTGCCCCAAGGTCTGTAAAAAATATTTTTCTTTTTTTTATATTTAGTTTTTAATTTATCATAGATTTTACAAATTTCTTTCCAGCTACCTAGATCAGACCAAGGTATGTTCAAATTTATAGCATTAATATCTTTTGATTTTTCTAATATTGCGTAATCAAAAGAAATTGTCTTACATTTTAAAAAGTCATTTTTATTAAGATAATAAACATTATTTTTTAATTTTGATTTATTTACAGATTTTAAACAATAGCTAAAGTTTCTGTTTTGATACTTCTTAAAGTTATTAATTATTGATTTTTTTGTAAGGAAAAACATACCTGAATTCCAATAAGCATTTTTTTTAATGATTTTTTTTGCTTTTTCTAAATTTGGTTTTTCAATAAATTTTAAAACCTTGTATTTATTGCTAACTCGTTTTGATAAAAAATAACCAAACTCAGTTGAAGGGTTGGAGGGTTTAATTCCAAATATAAAGATATTTTTATCTGTAAGGTATTTTTGGTGTTTTTTTATAGATTTATTAAACTGGTTTGTTTTCTCAATTAAATGATCTGATGTTAGAAAAATTATGGGTTGACTCTCAGGTATTTCTTTTATTAGTACTGAAGTTAGTATAGCAGGAGCAGTATTTCTTTTTGCTGGTTCAAGAATAATTTTATATTTCTTAAAACCTTTTAATCTTAAATGGTTTTTAATTTCTCTTAAATATTTTTTATTAGTACTTATTATTGGATAATCAAAAATAGAATTTTTAATTCTCTCTAGAGTTTTTCCGAATAAGGTCCAATTTCCAAAATCAATAAACTGCTTTGGTTGATGATGTTTTTTATCAGACCAAAGTCTTGTGCCGGAACCGCCACATAAAATTACTGGACGTATTTTCATTAAATTTTCGAATATTCTTTAACTTCTTTTTTCTTACCTGGATGTGTTGGAGCACCAAGATAAGCAGGTCCAACTGTTTGAGCATATTTCCAAATCGTTCCCGATCCAAAACTTGATTTTTTTTCTTTCCATTTTTTTCTTCTAGCTTTTAATTGAGCGCTAGTAAGCCTTACATTAATTGATCCTTTTTTTGCATCTATATCTATTACATCTCCATTTTTAAGAAGTGCTATTGGGCCGCCCATTGCAGCTTCTGGACCAACGTGACCAACACAGAAACCTCTAGTAGCTCCTGAAAACCTTCCATCAGTTATAAGTGCAACTTTTTCGCCTTTACCTTGTCCATAAATAGCTCCAGTTGTTGAAAGCATTTCCCTCATTCCTGGTCCACCTTTTGGACCTTCGTATCTGATTATTATTACATCACCGTCCTTATATTTTTTTGTCTGCACTGCTTTCATTGCATCTTCTTCATTATCAAAACATCTAGCTTTACCTGTAAATTGTAATTTTTTTAATCCTGCAATTTTTACGATTGCTCCGTCTGGGGCTAAATTACCTTTTAATCCTACAACTCCTCCATCTGGGGAAAGGGGGTTATTATATTCTCTTAAAACTTTTTGATTAGTATTAAACTTAATATTGGCTAGATTTTCTTTCATGGTTTTGCCTGTGACTGTCAGACATTCTCCATGAATATATCCTCCGTCATATAAAGTTTTTAATAACATAGGAACTCCGCCAGCTTCCCACATGTCTTTTGCAACGTACTTTCCTCCAGGTTTTAAATCAGCAAGATAAGGGGTTTTTTTAAATATTTTTGCAACGTCCATTAAATCAAATTTTACTCCTATCTCATTAGCTAGTGCAGGTAAATGAAGGGCTGCATTAGTGGAGCCTCCAGTTGCAGCCACAATTGTTGCTGCGTTTTCTAAAGATTTTTTTGTAACTATTTCTCTTGGTTTAATTTTTCTTTCTAATAAATTCATAACCGCTTGACCACTTTCAAAGGCATATTTATCTCTCTCCTCATAAGGGGCTGGTGTACCAGCTGAGTAAGGTAAAGCTAAACCTATTGCCTCAGATACACACGCCATTGTATTTGCTGTAAATTGGCCTCCGCAAGCCCCAGCACTTGGACAAGCTACTAATTCTAATTCTCTTAATTCTTCAGAAGACATTTTGCCTGAGGAATGCTTACCTACTGCTTCAAAAACATCTACAACAGTAACATCTTTTCCTTTAAATTTTCCTGGCAAAATTGATCCACCATAAATGAACACACTAGGTACATTTAATCTCAACATAGACATCATTAAGCCTGGAAGAGATTTATCACATCCAGCTATACCAACTAGGGCATCATAACAATGACCTCTCACTGTCAGTTCTGCTGAGTCAGCTATCACTTCTCTTGAAATTAAAGATGATTTCATTCCCTCATGACCCATGGCGATACCATCTGTTACAGTTATAGTGCAAAATTCTCTCGGCGTTCCACCAGATTGTTTTACTCCTTTTTTTACGGACTGTGCCTGTCGCATTAAAGCTGTATTGCAAGGTGCAGCTTCGTTCCAGGTGGATACTACTCCTACAAACGGCTTCGCTACATCCTGTTCAGTTTCTCCCATTGCATAATAAAAGGATCTATGTGGAGCTCTATCTGGGCCTAAAGAAGTATGACGACTAGGTAATTTTTTTTTATCAATTTTAGACATTTAATTAATACTAGACACAATACTTCTTAATTTTCCATCTTCAATAGTTAATTCTTTTACTAAATTTTTATCGTTTTGTACTATTTCTTTAGGTGCATTTGTCACATATGCCTTATTTTTAAGCTTATTGTTTAAACTAGTTATTTGTTTATTAATTGTCTCAATTTTTTGTAAAATTCTCTCTTTTTGAGATCCTAAATTTACATCCTCATTAAAATTTAATGAAAGTTTTTCCTTAAGAACTAAGATATCTATTGAATTTTTATCTCTTATCTTTGTCGTAAGGACATTATTTACTCTACCAACCTGTTTTATCAAATTTATATTTTTATTTACCAATTTCTTTAATTTCCCTGATTTATCATCAAAAAAAATGTCACAATATAATTTTGGCGTAATTTTTAACTCTGCTTTAGTAGATCTTATGTTAGAAATTATTTCAATTATATCATTTATATTAGTTTGATTTTTGTTAAATTTATTAATTATCTTAAAATCTGGCCAACTGGAACTGATTAAATAATTATTGAAAATTTTTTTATAAGCATTTAAAGACCACAAGTTCTCAGTAAAAAAAGGGATAAAAGGATGAAGTATTCTAAGAATATTTGCCATCATAAATGACGAGAAAGCTTTAGCTTCTTTAATTTCATTTTTATTTTTTGAATTAAAAATAGGTTTTAAGAACTCTAAATACCAATCACAATAAGAATGCCAAACAAATTGATATGCATTCCTAGCAGCCTCATCGAACCTAAATATTTCAATGTTTTTTGTGATTAAATTTTGTGTTTTTATAAATTCGTTGTAAATCCAATGGTTTATTGGAAGTTTAATTGAGTTCAAATTTATCTTTTTGCCTAAATTACAATTATTCAGTTTTAAAAAATTATTCGCACTCCAAATTTTTGTTATGAAATTTCTATTTCCTGTAACTCTATCTTTTGATAATTTTACATCTCTTCCTGGTGAGGCCATTGATATAAGCGTAAATCTTAAGCTATCTGCTCCATATTCATTTATTAAATCTAATGGATCGATCACATTACCTTTTGACTTTGACATTTTCTGCCCCTTTTCATCTCTTACCAAGGCATGAACATATACTTTATGAAAAGGCGTATTTTTTCTAAAATAATTTCCCATCATTAACATTCTTGCTACCCAAAAGAAAATTATATCAAAACCAGTTACAAGAACTGACGTTGGATAAAACTTATCAAGTTCTTTTGTTTTATTTGGCCATCCAAGCGTTGCAAAAGGCCATAGAGCTGATGAAAACCAAGTATCTAAAACATCTGTTTCCTGTCTTAATTTAAATTTTTTATCTTTATGTTTTTTCTTGGCTAATGCTTCTGCGCCCTTTTCATTTTCTGCTACAAAAATATTTCCATTTTCATCATACCAAGCAGGTATTCTATGACCCCACCAAATCTGCCGAGATATACACCAAGGCTCAATATCATTCATCCACTGAAAAAATGTTTTTGACCAATTGCTTGGAAAAAAAGTAGTTTTACCCTCTTTAACTATCTTAATTGGTTTTTTGGATAATTTTTTTGCATCAACAAACCATTGTTCTGTTAAGAGAGGTTCGATTATAGTGTTAGATCTATCTCCATATGGAACTTTATTTTTAATATTTTCGATTTTTACAAGAGAACCATTATCCTTTAATTTTTTAATTATAAGTTTTCTTGCTTCAAATCTGTCTAAACCGTGAAACTCTTTGACCCCATTTTTGTTTATTTTACCATTCTCTTCAAAAATATTTATTATTTCTAATTTATTTCTCTTACCTACCTCATAGTCATTGAAATCATGTGCTGGTGTAATTTTTACTGCTCCTGAACCTTGTTCCGGATCAGCGTAATTATCAGAAATAATTTTGACAGTCCTATTAACAATTGGAATAAGAACATTTTTTCCGACTAAATTAACATATCTTTCATCCTTTGGATTTACAGCAACCGCGGTATCTCCCATCATTGTTTCTGGTCTGGTGGTGGCAATAGTGATTTTTTGATCTGAGTTCTCTATCGTATAATCAATGTAATATAATTGAGACTGGACATCCTTTTGGTTTACTTCCAAGTCAGAAATAGCAGTTTGAAGTTTAGTATCCCAGTTGACTAATTTTTTATCTTTATAAATTAGCTTGTTTTTATAAAGATCAACAAAAACTTTAATTACAGCTTTAGAAAGATCTTTATCCATGGTGAACCTCGTTCTTGACCAATCACACGAACAACCTAATTTCTTAAGTTGATCTAAAATTATTCCACCAGACTCCTCTTTCCAATCCCATATTTTTTTAATAAATTTTTCTCTTCCTAAATCATTTTTTTTAATTCCTTCTTTTAAAAGGTTATTTTCGACAACTGCTTGAGTTGCAATTCCAGCATGATCTGTTCCTGGTTGCCACAGAGTTTCGAGGCCTTTCATTCTATTAAATCTAACTAAAACATCTTGTAGACTGTTGTTTAGGGCATGTCCCATATGTAATCTGCCAGTTATATTAGGTGGAGGAATTACTATAGAAAATTTTTTATTTGATTTGCTTTTTTTTGGTTTGAATAAACCTTTTTTAATCCAAAAGTCTGAGATTTTTTTTTCTTCTTTACTATGATTATATTTTTTAAATTCCATTTTTTTGATAACTAGAGATATATATCAGATTTCAATAACTATTAAGTTTAAAATCTAGATATAAGGCAGCAGTCCAAGAAAAATTTTTAGCACCCATTCCTAAACCTGATTTACAACTGTAATATTCTCGAAATTTTTTTTTTTCGACTAAATTCAAGGTCTTTTTTCTTATTGTTTCTGCGAACTTTTTATCTTTATTTTTCAAACCTTGATATATAATCCAATTGCAATTAACCCATACTGGCCCTCTCCAGTAACGTCTTTCGTCGAATGATTTATGTTTAGAATTAATTGAAGGAAAAAGATATTTATTATTTTTATTATATTTTTTTAAGCTTTTTATTAATGATCTATTAATTGAATTATTATTTAAATCAGCAAATAGCATAAAAAAATTAGTTATTGAAGGTATAGTTACTAAACTATTATTTCTTATATCTTTATTCTTAAATGTCATTTTTTTTGAATCAAATAATTTTACAAGTTTACTCTCATTTAAATGAATATATTTTTTTATGGAAGAATTTCTTTTATCTATACATTTAAGTAAAAAATCCAAATCTTTTAAAGCTTTTAGAAAAAGCGAATTAAATCCAACATCTACAACATTAAATTTTGATTTAAAGTAAAGTTTTTTTGGATCATAGTTCATTTTCTTTAATTGATTTTTAATAGTTACATATCTATCATAATCAATTTTCAAAGGTCTTTGGCTGTGATTGACAATTTTATTATCCTTTCTCTTATATTTAAGATTTAATTCTGTTTTGATTGTACTCATCGGTTTATCCCACAAAGGAGAATTATCATAACCACTTTCCCATGGGTGAAGTATGGAAATTAAACCAGTACGTTTAGGATCTCTGTATCTAATAAACCATTCTAAATATTTTTTAATTTTTAAAATAAAAGGCTGGTATTTTTTTATTTCTTTTTTTGAAAGCTTTTGTCTCTCAATAATTATCCTTAAGATACTTGCTAAGATCGGTGGTTGAGTTATTCCAGATGAGGAAACTTTTTTACCACAATCCCAAGCTTTATAGTTAGGAGTATAATTTAAATCTTTAATATGGAAAAGAATGTGTGGTATCATTCCGTCATCCCATTGTCCTGAAATCAGAGTTTCAATTTCTTTAAATGAATAGTCTAAATTGAAATTAGAATATCCTAATGCAATAAAAGCTGAGTCCCAATTCCATTGGGCTGGATACAAATTAGTATTAGTGGGTAAAGTATAATTTAATCTTCTGTTGTTTATTAAGGTTCTCTTTGCTTCTTTAATTGAGCTTTTCATTATCCTTTAACACTTCCAGCTGTTAAACCGCTTACTAGATATTTTTCAAAGTATATAAAAATTAAAAGTATTGGTAAGGTAACCACCACAGATCCAGCCATAAGATATTGCCGTGGTGTTTCTGCATCCCCAGTTAAATGATTTATTGCTCTAGATAATGTGAATGTTTTAGGATTATCTAAAAACATAAGAGAGAATAAAAATTCATTCCAAGCTATCATAAATACATATAACGATACTGAAGCGATAGCAGGTAAACTAAGAGGAATTATTATTTTAATAATTATTCCAAACCAATTTTGTCCATCTATAAGTCCAGCCTCTTCAATTTCTTTTGGTATGCTTTTAAAGTATCCCTGAAGCATATAGATTGCTACAGGTAAAGTGGTTGCTGTGTAAACAATTAGTAAGCCTTCTACGGAATTTCTCAAACCCAGTTGACTAAAAACAGTATATAAAGGAATTACCAATACTATTGCTGGAAACATATAAATTATTAATATTGATGTTGAAAGGAAGTTTTTACCAAAGAAATTTAATCTTGCTACAGCGTAAGCTGCTGGGATAGCGAATAATAAAGTTATAAAAACAGTTCCAATCGATACATATGAACTTGTAAGAATATATCTACCAAAATCATAAGTTTTGAAAATGACAAAGTAAGATTTGAATATCTCAAAAATATTTTTTGAAAAATCAATACTTAAATCGATCGGATTAATTAATAAAGCAGTTTGCGTTTTAAAGCTGGTAACTAACATAATATAAAAAGGGAATAATATTACTAATGCAAAAAATATTATTGCAAATAAAGATAAAAACTCAAATACAATTTTTTCTGATATAAAATCTTGGTTCAAATATTCTAAATCATATTTTTTGAGTTTATTTGTAAAAAATAAAATTAATAAAAATATACCTACTGAAAACCACATAGGAGAGCTCTCACCAAAAAAAGTATATGTAATTGTGAATAAAGTAGATAACGTAAAAATTTTTAAAAGATGATTAAACCTATTTCCAATTAATATACAAATTAAAGTTAGTACAAATGATAATGAAAGACTTAGATTAAAGTTTAGATTAATAAAACTTAAACCTTGTAAAGTTGCCATAATTTTCCACGTACAAATAACCACTGTAAGAAAAATTGAAGATGCAAGTAACGTTATTAGTAAAGATTTAAATTTCATTTGCCTTCTTTCCAATTAATTTGAAATAAATAATCATAAAAGTTATTAATAATAATACGATTACTATTGAAACTGCTGAGCCCATACCAATATTTGATACCGCAAATCCTTGTTGATACACACTTATTGGTAATGTCAAAGTGCCTGAAGCGCCACCAGTTAATAAAAAAATATCTTCAAATTTGTTGAAGTTCCAAATAAATCTAATCATGAACAAAATTGATAAAATTGCTGTTATTTGTGGGAGGGTAATATAAAAAAATTTTCTAAATGGCCCAGCACCGTCAACATCCGCTGCTTCATAAAGATCTGTAGGAATAGCTTGTAGTCTAGCTAATATAAATAAAAAAGCTAAAGGAAAATATCGCCAAATCTCAAAAAATATAACTGTGGTCAATGCTAATCTAAGTTTCAACTCAAATCCTAAAATATTAATGATTAAATACTTTTGTCCAAGTAGATTTATAGGTTTTTCAATGACTCCGTAATTAACAAGAAGAGAATTTATCGTGCCACTATTAGGATCTAGGAGTAAAGTCCAGGTATAAGCCAAAGCAACCACTGGTCCTACATAAGGAAAAAGCAATATACTTCGCATAAAAGTTCTTCCATAAAATTTTTGGTTTACAAGTTGGGCAGCAAAGATGCCAAGTAAAATAGCTCCAAGTGTTCCAAAAAAAGTAAAGTAAAAAGTCGTCATTAAAAGCTCAAAAAAATTGTTATTTATGAAAACATTTTTAAAATTTTTGAGAGTAAAATCTGTTGTCAATAAGATATTATTTGATTTTCCATTCAAGTTTGGTTTACTAGATTTTATATCTTTACTATTAATAGTATTATTATTTACGTCTTTTACAAAAATTTCAAAATTTTCACGATAGCCTGCTTCCCAATCTCCAAAAAAACATTTAACTTTTTGTGACTTGAATTCACATCTTTTATCCAAATTAACTGGATCAATATTTTTAGGTAATTTATCTGAAAATCTAACTTCTTTAATATCTTGGATTAAAGAACTATTTCTTAATTTATAGATAATTTTTAATTCAGAGTCGCTATCTTGTATATTTTTAACAATTTTTTTTGCCCTGGGCTCGGGAATTCTTATATCTTTGAGTTCAACTTCTTTAAAACTAATCCAAACATTTGCAAAAATTGGAAATAAAATAATTGCAAAAACCAAACATACGGCAGGTAAAAGAAGCGTGTAAGCTGTCCTCTTTTCTATTTTTGATAATGTTGCACTCATTTAAAAGCGGATAATATCTTATTATCCGCTTTTAAGAAATAAATTTGCTAGAATTTTGCTAATTCTGCGTTAATTTTTTTAACTGCTTCATCAACAGTTATCTGGTCATCAATGTATTCTCTAGTAATTCTATTCAAGAATTGGGCATTGATTATTTTTGATGCTCTAGAAAGCTCCCCTTCTTTTACACCCCATCTGTTTGCAGTATCTAATCCAGCTACAATATTATTAATGACATCTGGTGAATAAAGTTCAGTTAATGGTTTTTTTCTATCTACACCAACTGGTAATTTACTCCAAGCTTTTGTAAACGCAGCAGGATCTGATGAATTTCCTCTTCTTACAGGAAATTTACCCTCAGGAGCGATTGCTAACGTGCTTGTGTAACCCTCGTCCATAGAATACTCAACAAACTTTTTAGCTTCATCAGTATCTGCATCAGCTGTAATACCGAAATATCTTACATCTGCCCATGCAGCACCTTTCCTGTTATTTGGTCCACTGAAATTAGTTATGAAACCAGTTTTAGAAGCAAGTTCAGGTGATGTTGGATCGCTGTTTATTGTTGGTGGAGCTGAATCTCTTAGTCCAGCTAATTCATCCATTATAAACGGTGACCAAATTATCATTGGTGTTTTACCAGCAAAGTATAATTCTCTAGATTGTTTCCAGAATAATTCTCCTGGAGGACTCGCTTTAGCTATAACTTTATAAAACTCTAAAGAGTTTTTAAGAGCTCTTCCTTGTTTTTTTGTTCCACCCTTTTTAACAAAGTTAACACCATTTGCTAAAAGAACATGCTCTAGAACTTGACTCATAAAGTTTTCATCAGTTTTAGTTGCAGCTACAAATCCAAACATGTCTCCGCCTGAAAGAGCTTTTACAGCTTTTGTAATATTTTCATAACTCGTCGGCGGTTCAAGACCTGCTTGTTTGAATAAGTCTTTTCTATAAACTACCATCTGTGTCCAGCCGTCAACTGGCACAGCAGCAATTTTTCCACCCTTCTTTGCCATGTTTAATGCTCCCGGAGCAAAAGTTTTCTTTCCTAAACTTTTAACAACATCATTATTAGCATTTACATCAAGTATACCTGCTTCAGCCCAAGGTAAAACATATTGAAGTGTGTGATAGATTACATCAGGAAGATTTCCTGCGGCTGCGGCTGCAGTTGCTCTAGAACCTAAATCCTTTTCCTCTACCGGTATAACTTCAACTTTTATACCAGTCTTAGACTCAAATGATTTAGCCATTTCCATTTGTTTTTCCATTCTTGCTGGTTGAACTTCAGTAGTCCAAAAAGTTATATCTGCAAAACTATTTGACGATAATAAAGTTAAAGCAAAAATGAATGTTAATATTTTTTTCATCTTTCCTCCTATTAATTAGTTAAATAATGTTTTAAGTTTAACAATATGGATAAAAAATCTTCCATGATTTATATGCATATGAGATTTGATAAAATTAAAGATTTTAAAATTTGTTAAAATATGGCCTTTTTAAAATTTGAAGATATAGATAAATCTTACGGTGAAAACAATGTAATTAGTAAGTTTAACCTAGAGGTTGAAAAAGGGAAATTTATAGTATTATTGGGTCCATCTGGTTGCGGAAAATCTACGCTATTAAGAATGATAGCTGGATTGGAAAAAATTGATTACGGTAAAATATTTTTAGAAAATAATCTTTTAAATAATTTATTGCCGTCAAAAAGACAAATCGCAATGGTTTTCCAGTCTTACGCCTTATATCCTCATATGGATGTTTTTCAAAACATCTCTTTTGGTTTAAAATCTGAAAAAATTTCAAAAGATCAAATAAAAGAGAAAGTAATTGAGGCTGCAAAAATCTTAAAAATTGAAGACCTTTTGAATCGAAGGCCAAAGGAATTATCAGGCGGACAAAGACAAAGAGTTGCTATTGGTAGGGCAATAACAAGAAATCCTAAATTATTTTTATTCGATGAACCGCTTTCAAATCTTGATGCAGCTCTAAGATCAGAGATGAGAGTTGAAATATCAAAATTACATAAAAAACTAAAAAGCAATATTATTTATGTAACTCATGATCAAATAGAGGCAATGACTTTAGCTGACAAAATCGTAATTATGAACAAAGGAAATATTGAACAGTTCGGTTCTCCGGATGACATTTATAATAATCCAAAGAACGTTTTTGTAGCTGAGTTTATTGGTAATCCAAAAATGAATATTATAAAAATAAAAAAAGAGGATATTGTGAATAAAGATACTTTAAATTTATTCAATAATATAATTAAATTTGAAAACTCAAATTTTATTAATGAAATTTATGTTGGAATTAGACCAGAAGATATCTCTTTAGAAAATAAAAGTGAAATAGCAGTTGAAATTACTATCGAACTAATTGAAAACTTAGGATCAGAAAAAATCATATACGCTTACCTAAATGATACAGAAATAAGAATAAAATCCAGTAAAAATATTAAAGATAAAAATATTACAATTTACTTACCAAGAAATAAGTTATATTTATTCGATAGCAATAAGAACAGATTTAAAACATGATACCTATCATGATTTTATCTTTAAGAATGGCCACGTGGCGGAATGGTTACGCAGAGGATTGCAAATCCTTTTATCCCAGTTCGATTCTGGGCGTGGCCTCCAAAAAAATTAGTTGTTTTATTATATTAAAAAAAGTATGTTGCCATTTATTCCTCGGTAGCTCAGTTGGTAGAGCAGTTGACTGTTAATCAATTGGTCGCAGGTTCGAGTCCTGCCCGAGGAGCCAATTAAACTGCTTTTTCAAATTTAGATGTGTTATTGAGAATCTGCAAAATTTTTTCTTTTTGGACCCTTGATAACGATGCAAAAGTCCTGCTCAAGAATGAATAGTTTAAATCGTCATTAGACTCTGTGTCTGATACAACATCTTTAAATTCTTTAAAATCCTCAAAAAAATATATAATTGGTACTTTTAAAAACTGAGATAACTGCATTAACCTATTAGAACTAACTCCGTTGGTGCCCTTCTCATATTTTTGGATCTGTTGGAAAGTAACGTTTATTGCTTGTGCAACTTTTGTTTGTGTTAGTCCTAAGGATAATCTTCGCATTCTCAACTTTTTACCTAAGTGAATATTGAAATTTTCTTCCATGGAACTCCCTAAAGTTTTGAATATAAAACCTCAAAATGAACTTTTTGGCAATAGAAATAATTTTTTTTTTTGGGGGTCAGAAATGCAAAAAAACCACATATTTTGTATTGACTAAAGTTAAAAAATAAAGTGCCAAAATTTAATTATTTTACTTTTTTTAACCTATATTCCCAATATCCTGTTTTATCAAAAGCAGCTTTCACCCATAGAAACGTATTTTCTTCATACCAAATTTCAGTGTTAAGTTTTTTATCTTTAGATAAACTTGGGTCTGATGAACTAAAATTAAATCTTAGAGTTTTGTAAACTTTATCGCCTATTTTAATATCTTCTTTACCTTTAAATTCTACTTTTTGTTCGATTATTCGACCTGAAACTGCACTTATTTGAGCTTTCTTGCTAACAATTTCATGATTCCACCAAGTTCCAATAATCATGTTTTTATCTACTTTTCCTTTAAAAGATGAACCATCGATAACTAAATCTTTATCATTTGTATCAGCTACAATTTTTACATATTTTTCTTTTTTGTTTTGATTTGTTTCTGAGTAAAAACTTGAAAAAATTCCGTTTTTATATTTTTCAACCCCCTTAGCGTAATACCTATAAAGATTTACACCTAATTTTGTAATTTTAAAACTTACCTCATTACTGACAGTTAAATCATTCCCGTTTCTTTGAAATCTATAGGTATGATAGCCAATAGATTTATTATTTCTAAATAATTCATATTCCAAAAAATTGTATTTTGAATAATGATCTACGTGAGCATTTATATCCAAACTTAAAAAAAATATCAAAGTAATTGAAAGTATATATTTTTTCATATATTTAATGATATGGAAATTAGTTCTATAGTTTCTCAAATTGGGAATACACCATTAGTTAAGTTAAAACAAGCCTCAGATTTAACTGGCTGTAATATTTATGGCAAGGCCGAATATTTTAACCCTGGAGAATCTGTTAAAGACAGAGCTGCATTATTCATTGTTGAGGATGCAATTAAAAGAAAATTAATATCGAGAGGTGGTACAATAGTTGAGGGAACAGCTGGCAACACGGGTATAGGTTTGGCTATAGTTTGTAAAGAATATGACCTTAAACTAAAAATAGTAATTCCAAAAACCCAGTCAATCGAAAAAAAAGAAACTCTCAAAAAATTAGGAGCCGAATTGATTGAAGTTGATGCTGTTCCTTATTCTAATCCTAAAAATTATATTAAACAATCAAAACAGATCGCTGAGGATTTAAATAGAAAAAGTAAAAATGGAGTATATTGGGCTAATCAGTTTGATAACATTATTAATACTGATGCTCATATCAAAACTACTGCTGAAGAAATTTGGAACCAAACTGCTGGTTCTGTCGATGGCTTTACTTGTGCAGTTGGGACAGGTGGAACGTTAGCAGGTGTATCTATAGGGTTAAAAAATAAGAATAAAAATATAAAGATTGCTTTATCCGATCCGATGGGTTCTTCGCTATTCTCTCATATTAAGAATAATAAACTAGAAAGCTCAGGTAACTCTATAACTGAAGGTATTGGAACTGGAAGAATTACTAAAAATTTTGAAAAGGCATTAATTGATGATGCTTTTCAGACAGACGATATAGAGGCTTTAAATATAGTGTATGAATTAATTGAGCAACAAAAAATTGTACTAGGTGGATCTTCAGGTATTAATATTGCTGGTGCTATTAAGCTCGCAAAGAAAATGGGTCCTGGAAAAACTATAGTTACTATACTTTGTGATCATGGGAAAAGATATGCTAGTAAAATCTTTAATAAAGAATTTTTAAAAAGTAAAAATTTACCAATACCAAAATGGTTATAATATTTGACTTAAGAATAGTTTAGTACGTTCTGATTTTGGATTTTCAAAAAACTCTTTTGTTTTTGCTCTTTCAACTATTTTTCCTTCATCCATAAAAATCATATAGTCTGCAACTTCTTTGGCAAAACCCATTTCGTGGGTAACTACTATCATAGTCATTCCGCCTTTTGCTAAATCAACCATTACATCTAGAACTTCTTTAATCATTTCTGGATCTAATGCGGAAGTAGGTTCATCAAATAACATAATTTTTGGTTCCATACATAGTGCTCTAGCTATTGCTGCTCTTTGTTGCTGACCTCCTGAAAGTTGACCAGGAAATTTTAGAGCCTGATCGTCTATTTGTACTCTTGTTAAATTTTTCATTGCAACTTCTTCAGCTTCTTTTTTTGGTAACTTTTTTACCCAAATAGGTGCCAAAGTACAGTTATCTAAAATTGAAAGGTGAGGAAATAAATTAAATTGCTGAAATACCATTCCAACTTCGGCTCTTATTTTTTCAATATTCTTAGTGTTCTCAGCTAGTTCTGTGCCATCTACGATTATATTTCCCTCTTGATGCTCCTCTAATCTATTAATACATCTAATTAAAGTTGATTTTCCTGAACCTGACGGACCACAAATAACTATTTTTTCTTGTGGAGCAACTTCAAGATCAATATCTTTTAACACCTGAAATTTATCAAACCATTTATTTACTTTTTTTAATTCAATTATCTTTCCCATAATTATCTTTCAGTGCTTAATTTTTTTTCTAAGTTTTGACTATATCTACTCATTGCATAACATATTATCCAAAAAACTAAACCGGCAAATACATATCCTTCCATAGCCATACCTAACCATTTTGGATTAGTCTTAGCTAAACCTATCATACCTGCTAATTCCATCAACCCTACTACAAAAATTAAAGGTGTATCTTTTACTAAAGCCAGGAGAGTATTTGCTATCCCGGGTATTACTAATTTTAGGGCTTGAGGCAATATAATCAGTGTATTCATTTTCCAATATCCCATTCCTAAGGACTTAGCAGCTTCATATTGGCCTTTTGGTAAAGCTTGAAGCCCTCCTCTTACTACTTCGGCCATATAAGCAGCTTCGAACAATGTGATAGCTATTAAAACTCTAATTAGTTTATCAACAAAAGTACCATCTGGTAAAAACATTGGAAACATTACAGCTGCCATGAATAAAACTGTAATTAAAGGCACACCTCTCCAAAGTTCTATAAAACCAATCGAAATATATCTGATAGCTGGCAATGAAGATCTTCTACCTAATGCTAAAAGGACACCTATTGGAAAACAAAAAAGGATAGCAAATGCAGAAATAATAAAAGTTAATGAAAGGCCTCCCCACGCAGCAGTCTCAACATAAACTAACCCGAAGCTGCCGCCAGATAGCAACTTAATACCTATGAAAGGATAAACAAAGAGTAAAAAGATTATAAAATATTTTTTAATTTTTTGAGGCACAAAAAAAGCTATTCCTACCAAAGCAAATAACAATATAAAGGCGCTATTAACTCTCCATTGCTCTACATCAGGATAAAGCCCATACATCAGTCTGTTAAACCATACTTTTATAAATACCCAACAAGCTCCATTGCCAGTACAATCATCTTTTGAAGAACCTTCAAAATTAGCCTCTAAAATTAGCCAATTCATTAAAGGTGAAATTGCCTTGATTATTATGAATAATATTAAAAGAGTTAAAAAAGCATTAAAATTACTTGAGTTAATGTTTTTATTTAATTTATCTAAAAATTTAATACCACTAAACTCTATTCTTATAAGATAAAAACCGATGTACCCTAATAATAATGGAGCAATATAACTTAATGTTTGAGGTAAAAAACCCGTAATATTTTGATTTAAAAAAGTATTTGTCAAAACGTCTAAAAAGGCAAAGATGACAAAAATACTTCCTAAAGGTAAAAAAGTATTTATTTTTTCTTTTGTTGGTTTTAAATTAGTTAATATCATTTATTTTTCCTTGATAGCCATTTTTTTATTATACCAATTCATTAATATAGATATTGATATGCTTAAAGATAAGTAGGTAAGCATTGTAATTGAAATAATTTCAATCGCTCTTCCTGTTTGCATTAAAGCAGTCTTTGCAAAAACTAAAACCATGTCCGGATATGCTATTGCTGCCGCTAAAGATGAGTTTTTAGTTAAATTTAAATATTGGTTAGTAGTTGGTGGAATAATAATCCTTAATGCTTGAGGCATAACTACTAATTTAAGGATTTGACTTTTATTCAATCCGATACTCGCTGCAGCCTCTTTTTGACCTTTGCCTACACCTAAAACACCGGCTCTAACATTCTCAGCTATAAAAGTTGCTGTATACATGGAAAGTGCAAGAGCAAGCGCTATTAATTCTGGTATTATGCTAACTCCATTCTCATAAGTATAAGATGTTTCTGATAGTTGTTTTAATTCTGGATAATTAAAAGAGAGGGATACGCCTAGTAAAAGAAAACTTAATAAAGGTATCGAAATTAATATCCCTAGAGATAAAGTAAAAGTTGGTAAAATTTTACCATATTCTTCACGCTGTTTTCTTACATATCGATTTAAAAAATAAATAGATATAAGAGCTATTATAAGTGAATAACAAAATATATCAAAATTGACCCATACAAACTTAGGAATATACCAGCCTTTAATTGTTAAATAAGAAACATCATAAAAATTAATTGCATTTTCTGGTGAAGGTAATGCTCTGAGTGCTGCAAAATACCAAAAAAATATTTGTAAAATTAGTGGAATATTTCTAAATATTTCTACGTACCATTCTGCAGTTTTAGCAATCAAATAATTATTAGATAATCTTGCAACACCCACAATTACACCAAGAATTGTCGCTAAGAAAATTCCAATAATTGAAACTAAAATAGTATTTAATAAACCAACTAAAAAGGCTCTTCCATAAGAATAAGATCCATCAAATTCTATTAAAGAAAAAGCTATATCAAATGATGCTTCTTGACTTAAAAAACCAAAACCAAAGGATATTCCTCTGTTGCCCATGTTGATTTGAGCATTGGTTGCAAAATAAAAAATTACTGAAATTAAGGCTAATACAGTTAATACTTGAGGTATTAAATCTCTGATTTTTTTGTTTTCAATATTGATTTTTTTAAGATTCATTAAAAAGTAAGAATAAAAAAAAGGGCTAGATAAATCCAGCCCTTTTTAATTTTATTAGCAATTATCTTGCTGGTGGTACATAAAGAATTCCACCTTTAGTCCATAATTCATTTGGACCTCTGTTCGGTAAAATTCCTGTGTCAGCTATATGTTTTTTGTAGCTTTCACCGTAATTACCAACTTGCTCGATAATCCTTAAGCTCCAGTCGTTATCTAAGCCGAACGCAGCACCTAATTCTCCTTCTGCACCAACTAATCTTTTGATAGCTGGGTTGTCAGAGTCTTTTAGGCTTGAAGCGTTAGATGAATTTACACCATACTCTTCAGCTTCAATCATTGTGTTTAGAGACCATCTTACAATATCTTCCCACACTGAGTCCCCTTGTCTTACAACAGGTCCCAATGGCTCTTTAGAGATTGTTTCAGGTAATACTTTATGATCATCTGGTGCACTCAATTTTGTTCTTTGAGCAGCTAATCCAGATTTATCAGTTGTGTAAGTATCACATCTTCCTGCATCATAAGCTTGAACTACTTCATCTGCTTTTTCAAAAGCAATTGGTTCATACTTAATGTTTTTAGAATTGAAAAAGTCTCTCATGTTAAGCTCAGTAGTTGTACCTGTGTTTGTACAAGCAGATATACCATCTTTGAAATCATTCACGGAATTAATTCCAGAATTTTTTCTTACCATGAACCCTTGTCCATCATAAAAGTTTACACCAACAAATGTTAAACCAATGTCAGCGTCTCTTGATAATGTCCAAGTTGTATTACGTGCAAGAACATCGATTTCACCTGATGTTAAAGCTGTAAATCTCTCTGCGGCACTTAATGGTGTATATTTAACTTTATCAGCATCACCTAAAACAGCAGCTGCAACAGCTCTACATACATCCACATCAATACCAGACCAGTTTCCTGATGCATCAGCATTAGAAAAACCTGGCAGACCTTGAGAAACTCCACATTTCACAAAACCAGCTTTCTTAGTATTGTCTAGAGTTTTAGATTTTTTAGAACCTGATCCTCCTCCTCCTTGGCCGCAA
>JAOINI010000005.1 GCA_028139285.1 Candidatus Pelagibacter sp.
TATTTTTTTATAGCTTTTTCAATAATTCTATCAAGAGATAAGTATTTTTTTACAAATTTAGGGTAAAAGCCACTTATACCTAACATATCGTCAGTAACGAGTATTTGGCCATCACAATTTACAGAAGATCCAATACCAATAGTGGGTATTTTTAAATTATTAGTGATTAATTTAGAAGCTTTAGGGTTAATGCACTCTAATACAATTGAAAAAGCTCCAGCTTTTTCAATTTTTTTTGCTTCATTTAAAAGTTTATTAGCTTTATTTTTGGTGTCACCTTCAATTTTAAATTTTTTCTTAAACTGTGGAGTAAAGCCTATGTGCCCCATTACTGGTATTTTATTTTTAACTAAAGATTTTATTATTTCAAAATTTTTATTATTGCTTTCTAATTTGATGGCATCACATTTTGTTTTTCTAATTAATAATTTCGCATTTTTTTTCGCTGATTTTAAACTGTTATAGGATCCTTTTGGCATATCAACAACTAGCAATGATTTTTTAATACCCTTTTTTACACTAATAGTATGTTGTATCATATTTTCTAAATGTATTTTGTGAGTATCGTTTAGGCCATACAGTACGTTGGCCATGGAGTCTCCAACTAAAACTATATCACAATGTTTATCCAGAATTTTTGCAATATTTTTTGAATAAGCTGTTAAACTTACAATTTTAGATTTATTTTTTTTATTAATAATATTTTGAATTTTTTTATTCATTCTTATATCAGGTTTATTCTAATTCAATTGTACTGGGTGGTTTTGAGCTTATATCATATACCACTCTATTAATACCTTTCACATTATTTATTATTTTATTTGAGATTTTATCTAAAAATTCTTTTGGAAACCTAAAATAGTCCGCAGTCATTCCATCCTCAGAAATAACAGCTCTTAACAAGCAAGTAAATTCATAGGTTCTCGAGTCTCCCATTACCCCAACTGTTTTTACTGGAAGTAACGCAGCATAAGCTTGCCAAATTTTATGATAAAGATTATTTTTAATTAATTCATTTATAAAAATGTGATCTGCTTCTTGAAGAATTTTAATTTTTTCTTTAGTTATGTTTCCTATAATTCTTATGCCTAAACCTGGGCCAGGGAACGGATGCCTATAACATATACTTTTTTCTAATCCTAAAGTTTTACCAAGAATTCTTACTTCATCTTTAAAGAATTCTTTTAATGGTTCGATTAAAGTTAAATTCATCTTCTTAGGAAGCCCTCCAACGTTATGATGAGATTTTATTTTTGAAGTTTTACTTCCGGTAGATGACTTGCTCTCAATTATATCAGGATAAAGAGTCCCTTGTGCGAGGTATTTTATTTTTTTAATTTTTTTTGACTCTCTTTCAAAAATCTTTATAAACAAATTTCCAATAATTTTCCTTTTTTTTTCTGGATTTGAGATATTTTTAAGTTTATTCAAAAATATATTTGAAGCGTTAATCAAACGAACATTAAGTTTGTATTTATTTTTGAAAATTTTATAAGTATACTTGAATTCATTTTTTCGCATTAAACCAGTATCTACCATAATACAAATCAAATTTTTTTTAATTGCTTTATTGATCAATAATGCTACAACGCTACTATCTACCCCTCCTGAAAGAGCACAAATAACTCTATCCTTTTTGACCAGTTTTTTTACATCTCGAATTAATCTATTTTTTTGAGATACGATACTCCATCTTTTTTTTACTTTACATATAGAGAATAAGAAATTTTTAAATATCTTTTTACCGTTATCCGTATGAGTTACTTCTGGATGAAATTGCACACCATAAATATTTTTTTTTTTATTTTCGATAATTGTCAATTTAGAGTCTTTTGTAAAAGCAACTGATTTAAATCCTTTAGGCAGTTTAACTACTGCATCTTCATGACTCATCCAGACGGCAACTTTAGGAGAGAAAAAATTTTTAGTCAGCAATGATCGACTTTTCTTAAAAACAAAAGCTCTACCAAACTCTCTTCGCTTATTTGATGATTTAATTTTCCCACCGTATAATTTTGCGATTAACTGTAAACCATAACATATCCCAAGTATTGGAATATTTTTTGAAAAGATATACTTTGGAACACTTTGATATTTACTCTTTGTGACTGATGAAGGTCCTCCAGAAAGAATTATGCCTTTAATTTTAGAATAATCTTGAATTTTTTTTACCTCAGATGGAGTAATAACATTAGAATGAACACCTAAATCTCTTATTCTTCTTGCTATTAATTTAGTAACTTGAGACCCAAAATCAATAATTAAAATACTATTGTTAGTTTTTTGAAATTGCATTTACTTTTTTGATAAATTTTCAATTTCAATTTTTAAATTCTTACTTTGATTACAAAATTTATCACAAATATCATTGAGTCTATCATTCAACTCTTTGCTTCTTTTATAATCTGATGCTTCCAGTTTTAATTTTACTAAGTTGTAAATTGCCTCTTCATTTTTTGGATTTAAAAGAATGACTGTATTTAAATTCTTTTCTTGTAAATTTTTATCATTTAAATTCTTAAATATTTTTGACAAATACAAATAGGACATTTCACTTTTCGGATTGAATACTATATTTTGTTCAAATTTAAACTTCGCTTCTTCAAATTTTTCATTTTTAAAAAGTTTCAAGCCTTCATCAAAATAAACATTATTTGCCATTAATTTATTTGGTAAAAATAATAAAATAAAAACTAATTTAAATCTTAGTATCATAACTTATAATTAATTGTTTTTTGTGTAATCTCCACACTATGTACCATACTTTCATAAAAACCTGCTTTTGTAATCTTAATAAACTTTGCATTTTTTGAAATTTGACTTAAATTTTTTGCTCCTATGTATCCCATTGAGGAACGCAAACCTCCTTTTAATTGATAAATTATTTTCGAAACATCTCCTTTATATTCAACTCTTCCCTCCACTCCCTCGGGTACAAACTTTGACTTATCTTTAAAATTTTTTTGAAAATATCTATTAGCTGAACCCGATGACATTGCGCCTATTGAGCCCATTCCTCTATATTGTTTATATATTTTTCCTTTTATTTTAAATTTTTTTCCTGGACTTTCGGTTGTGCCTGCAAAAATAGATCCCATCATTATGGCATCGGCTCCAGCAGCTAATGCTTTTGCTATGTCACCAGAAAACTTTACACCGCCATCTGAAATAATTTTTATTTTTTTATTTTTTAATGCACCTTTGACCTCCATTATCGCGGAAATTTGTGGAACACCAATACCAGCAACCATTCTGGTCGTGCAGATAGAACCAGGTCCAATTCCTACTTTAATTATATCAGCACCAGAATTATATAATCTTTTTGCCGCTTCCCCGGTTGCAATATTTCCCACACAAATAGGAACATTAAAATTTATTTTTTTAAGTTTTGATAACGTCTTAAGAACTTTTTCACTATGTCCATGAGCTGTATCTATAACAATTAAATCACACCCATTATCAATTAATGACCTGGCTCTTTCTAAATCTTCCCTACTAGTACCAACCGCAGCACCTACAATTAATTTTTTTTTCTTAACTTTTATTACCTCATTTGATTGTTTTTTTATGTTTAAATTTCTATGCACAACACCGATGCCTCCAGACGCTGCAATTGCCATTGCCATTTTAGCCTCTGTAACTGTATCCATAGCTGAGGATAAAAATGGTACTTTTAAAGTAATTTTTTTTGATAGATTTAGTGAAATATCAGTTTCAGACGGCAATACATTAGAGTACTTTGGAATAAGCAAAACATCGTCAAAGGTTAAAGACTCTTTTATTGTTTCCATATTAACTTATAAACAATTTTTAAAAATTATAAAGTCTTTAAAATTCTACAATGTATATAAGTCTCTCTGGATTCATTTCTGCTAGATATAGGTTTAAAAAATTTTACTTCTTTAAATAATGTCTTAGATGATTTTTTAATTTCATCAAAATCTTCACCCATAAACACTTTTGAAACAAAAACACCATTAGGAACAAGAATTTTGTGAGATAAATTGAGTATTTCAAAGCATAATTGATTTGTCCTAATAGAATCAAGTGACTTATTTCCAGTTGTATCTGCTGCCATATCTGAAATAATTACTTCTAGTTTGCCATCAAAAAAATCTTTAATTTTACTCTTTGTAGTTTGTTGAAAAATATCACTTTTGTAGAAATTTACATTTTTAATTGGATTCATATTTTTAATATCTACTGATAGAATTTTGCCATTAGTAACAATTTTACTTGCAACTTGTGACCAACCACCTGGGTACGAGCCTAAATCTAACAGTTTTGTATTAGTTTTCAAAAATTTAAATTTTTTGTTTAATTCAATTAATTTAAATGCTGCTCTTGATCTATAACCAAGTATTTTTGATTTTTTAAAAAATGGATCTTTATGTTGTTTAATCTTCCAAGAATTGCTTTTCTTCGATCTTTTAGATTTTTTCATTACAAAATATCTTCATGATCTTCATCTGATATTTTTGTTGTATGTTTTTTAAATTCTTTTTTATATAAATAAATACTTCCAGGTATAAAAATTAAATATATAAAACTTAAAACGAGAAGTGTTTCAAAAGTATAAAACAATAAAGCAATAAAAATCATGCCAATACCCAAAAGTAAAAAAATAGTAGTTTTTGAGGAAATCGATATTTTTTTTAAAGAAGGTGTTGGAATTTTACTTACTAACATTAAAGCAGTTAAAATTGTTAGATAAGGAGTGATAAATTTAAAATCAAAATTTAAATCAAAATTACTTAATTCATAGATTAATGGTATTAAAATTATTAATCCTCCTGCAGGTGATGGTATTCCTTCAAAAAAATTATTTTTCCATTCTTGATCATTTTCATTTTTAGTAAGATTAAATCTAGCTAACCTCAATACACAACAGACAGAGTAAATTAAAGCAATGGCCCATCCAAGTTTTCCATAAGAATTCAATTCCCAAAAGTATAATATAAACACCGGAGCTATACCAAAGCTTACGAAATCTGTTAACGAGTCCAATTCTTTTCCAAATTCAGATGTTCCTTTAATCAATCTTGCTATTCTTCCATCAAGTGCATCAAGAATTGCTGCTAATAAAATTAAAGTAACTGACAAACTAAAGTTTCCATCGATAGAGAATTTTATTGAACTTATTCCGAGACAAACCCCACCCAATGTGAGTATATTTGGTAAAAGATATCTAGTTTTTTTGGATGAAACTATTTTGAATTTTTTATTTTGTTCCATTAGTCTGACGCAATTAAGCTTTCTCCAGCTACAACATTTTGCCCAATTTTAGCTAAAACTTTTTTATTTTTAAAATAAATATCTACTCTACTCCCAAATCTTATCATGCCTATTCTATCCCCTTGTTTCAAGTCTTGACCTTGTTCGACTTCACAGACAATTCTTCTAGCAATTAAACCTGCTATTTGAACTATAACCATTTCTTCGTTGTCTTTTACTGATTTTATTTTAAAAAAGTTTCTCTCATTTTCTTCACTCGCTTTATCCAGAGATGCATTTAAAAATTTTCCAGGCTTATAATAAATTTCTTCTACCTTGCATGTATTCGGAACTCTATTAACATGACAATTAAAAACATTCATAAAAATACTCACTCTTGTAAATGAGGTATTTTCAAGTCTTAATTCTTCTGGACCAGATCGCTCTGATACATCTGTTACAAGTCCATCTGCAGGGCTTACTAAATAACTATCGTCGTTAATTGAAAAACGTTCAGGATCTCTAAAAAAATAATATACCCAAACTGAAATCATTATGAAGATTAAACCCAATAACTTTGAGAAGAATAATGCTACAAAAGTTATTAGCACTGAAATGGCCAAGAATTTATAGCCTTCTTTATGGATCTTTGGAAATATTGTGTTTAACATAATTTTAAGTTTGCTAAATTTTTCTTAATATGTATAAAAATCACAGTTTATCAATCAATTTTTTATGCCAAAAATAAAAGTTAAAAATCCAGTTGTAGAGTTAGATGGAGACGAAATGACTAGAATTATATGGTCATTTATCAAGGATAAACTCATAAATCCCTATCTAGACATTGAACTTAAATATTATGACCTTGGGATGGAGAGTCGTGATAAGACTGATGATCAAATTACAATTGACGCAGCTAATGCCATAAAAAAATATGGTGTGGGTGTAAAATGTGCAACTATCACACCTGATGAAGCGAGAGTAGAAGAATTCAAACTTAAAAAAATGTGGAGATCTCCTAATGGTACAATAAGAAATATTCTAGGAGGTACAGTTTTTAGAGAGCCAATCATTTGTAAAAATGTTCCAAAACTAGTTCCAGGTTGGACACAACCAATAGTTATAGGAAGGCATGCTTTTGGAGATCAGTATAGAGCTACCGATTTTTTAATACCTGGTGAGGGTAATCTTGAAGTAAAATGGACTTCTAAAGATGGAAAAAATAAAAAAGAATTTAAAGTTTTCGATTTTCCTGGATCTGGAACTGCTTTAACTATGTATAACTTGGATGACTCAATTAAAAATTTTGCCAGAGCTTGTATGAATTATGGACTTGGAAGAAAATGGCCTGTTTATTTATCTACGAAAAATACAATTCTAAAAGCTTACGATGGAAGATTTAAAGATCTTTTTCAAGAAGTTTTTGAAAAAGAATTTTCTGATCAATTTAAAAAAGCTAAAATTACTTATGAACATAGATTAATTGATGATATGGTAGCTTGTTCAATGAAGTGGAATGGTGGATATATTTGGGCATGCAAAAATTATGATGGAGATGTTCAGTCAGACACAGTTGCACAGGGATTTGGGTCGTTAGGATTAATGACAAGTGTACTTATGTCACCCGATGGTAAAACTGTTGAGTCGGAAGCTGCACATGGAACTGTTACTAGACATTATAGAATGCACCAACAAGGAAAAGAAACTTCTACAAACCCTATTGCTTCAATATTTGCTTGGACAAGAGGTTTAGCTCACAGAGGAAAGCTCGACGGAAATGAAGAGCTAATTAAATTTTCAACTAATATTGAAGAAGTGTGTATTGAAACTGTTGAGAGTGGATCAATGACAAAGGATTTGGCAATCTTAATTGATAAATCAACTAAATATCTAACAACAAATCAATTCTTAGAAGCAATTGACGGAAATTTAAAGAAAAAACTTAACTAAGTTTTTTAGAAATTGCTTTAAAAGCTTCTTTAATTTTATCTTTATTTATTCCCCCTGCTTGAGCAAAATCTTTTCTACCTCCACCTCCTTTGCCTCCTAGAATAACAGAAGCAGCTTTTACCAAATCAACAGCGTCGTATTTTGAAGTTAAATCTTTAGTAACTCCTACAGCTAAACCGACCTTATTTTCAAATGTGGAAATACCCACAATTATCCCTGATTTAATATCTTTTTTTCCCTCGTCTATAATGCTTCTAAGTTCTTTGGAGGGAAAATCTCTCAAAATTTGTTCTCGAATTGTTACATCTCCAATTTTTTTATCCTGTACTATATTTTTGCTTTTATCTTTCTTAATACTTTCAATTTTTACTTTGTTAAGCTGTTTATTTAAATTTTTTAAGTTTTCAGTTAAATCTAAATTATCTTTATAATCTGGATTTATTTTTAATATTTGTAATTCTTTTTTAACCAATGTAATTTCATTTTTTAAATTTAATTCTTTTTGAGAATTATCTTGTTTTTGCATTTTTTCATAAACTTCTAATTGTTTATCTCTTAACGCCTCAACTCTCCTAACTCCTGAGGCGATCGAGGACTGGCTTATAACTTTAAATTTACCAACCTCTTTTGTATTTTTAACGTGAGTACCTCCACACAATTCAGTTGAGAAATAACCGTTATTTTCCTTTCCCATAAAAACCACTCTCACTTCTTCTCCGTATTTTTCACCAAATAATGCTAATGCACCCATGCTTACTGCTTCTTTTGGAGTCATTATTCTTGTCTGTACATCAGTAGAACCAACTACAATTTCGTTTACAATTTTATTTATTTTTGTCATTTCATCTTTTTCAATGGGCTTATTATGGCTAAAATCAAATCTTAGCCTCTCAGGTGAAACTAACGAACCTTTTTGAGTGACATGTTTTCCTAAAGTTCTTCTTAACGACTCATGTAGTAAATGAGTTGCTGAATGATAAGCTTTAGAGTTATTTCTTTTTAAAACATCTATTTCTAAATTAACGTTTTGCCCTAGTGATATTGAACCTTTTTCAATTTTTCCATAATGAACAAATAAATCTCCCATTTTTTTCTGAGTATCATCAATTTTTATTTTACAATTCGAGTTAAAGATATATCCCTGATCACCAACTTGACCTCCTGACTCCCCATAAAAAGGAGTTTGATTTGTTATTACTTCTACCTCATCTCCAGTATTAGCTGAGTCTACAAACTTACCGTCTTTTGAAATTTTGATAACAACACCCTCTGCTTTATCAAATTCGTAACCTAAAAATTCAGTTGAATTAATTTCTTCTCTTATTTTAAACCATCTTTCTTCAACAGACCTATCTCCAGACCCTTTCCAATTAGCTCGCGCAAGAGCTTTACTTTTTTCCATCTCCTTTTCAAAACCAACATTATCTACTTTAATTCCTTTGCCTTTTAATATGTCGGCGGTTAAATCTAAAGGGAACCCATAAGTATCATATAATTTAAATGCTGTTGATCCTGGAAAAGTTTTATTTGAAACTTTTGTCAAATTTTCATCAAGTATTTTCATTCCTCTTTCTAAAAGAGAAGAAAATTTTTCTTCCTCATTTTTTAAAGTCTCAACTATTAATTCTTTACCAGTAATTAATTCAGGATAACTATTTTTCATTTCATTTATTAAAATGTCAAATAACTTATAAAAAACAGGATCTTTACTTCCTAAGGAATGAGCATGTCTCATACCACGTCTCATGATTCTTCTTAAAACATATCCTCTTCCTTCATTAGAAGGTAATATTCCTTCGGCGATTAAAAAACTACTAGCCCTTAAGTGATCTGCAATAACTCTATGACTCGCAATTGTTGATTCATTTATAGGTGACTTTAATAAATCGGAAGATGCACCCATAATTTTTTTAAAGTGATCGATTTTATAATTATCGTGGGTCCCTTGAAGAACAGCTGTCATTCGTTCAAGGCCCATCCCAGTATCTACTGATGGTTTTGGTAAATTTATTCTTTTATCTTTTGAAATTTGCTCGTACTGCATAAATACTAAATTCCATATCTCAATAAATCGATCTCCATCCTCTTCTGGGCTTCCTGGGGGTCCTCCTTTTAATTTTTCGCCATGATCGTAGAAAATTTCTGAGCACGGACCACATGGACCAGTGTCTCCCATTGACCAAAAGTTATCTGAAGTTGCTATTTTTATTATTTTGTTATCACTTAAACCTGCTATTTTTTTCCAAAGTTTGAATGACTCTTCGTCTTCATGGTAAACTGTTACAGAAAGTTTTTCTTTAGGCAATTGAAAATCTTTTGTTAATAAATTCCAAGCATGAATAATTGCCTGCTCTTTAAAGTAATCTCCAAAGGAAAAATTTCCGAGCATTTCAAAAAAAGTATGGTGTCTTGGTGTGTATCCTACATTTTCTAAATCATTATGTTTTCCACCAGCTCTTACACATTTTTGAGATGTTGTGGCTGTTTTATAATCTCTTTTTTCTAAACCTGTAAAAACATTTTTAAATTGAACCATGCCTGAGTTGGTAAACATCAAGGTAGGATCATTATTTGGTACTAAGTTACTAGAGTCTACAATCTTATGATTGTTTTTTTTGAAATAATCTAAAAATTTTTTCCTGACATCGGTAAGTAAAATTTGGCCCATATTTAATTAAATACAGATATTTTAGAACTTGTCTATAAAGAGATTAGTTTGTAGCTTTTTTATCGTTGTCTACTACAACGCAAATTTCAGATTTTGTTAAAAATCTTTGTCCTGTTCCATTATCTAGGGAAAACATGCCTCCAATTCCCTTAACAGCATCAATAGTCAAATCTGTATGTTTCCATTTTTCATATTGATCCTCATTCATATAAAAAGGGGTTCCATCTACTTCTCCCAGCTTTACATCGCTGTTTCCTACTTGATATTCTTTTGCTGGAAAGCACATAGGTGCGCTGCCATCGCAGCATCCTCCCGATTGGTGAAATAAAAGGTCGTCTCCATGAACTTCTTTAATTTCATTTAATAATTTCTTTGCTGATAACGTAAATGACACTTTCATTTCTATATTTCGGCCCATGATTTAGAATCATGGGCCATTATATATTATTGGTTAAAAGAAACCTAATTTTTTTTCACTGTAAGACACATGTAAATTCTTTACTTGTCTATAATGATTTAACATCATTTTGTGAGTTTCTCTTCCTATACCAGATTGTTTGTATCCACCAAATGCAGCGTGAGCTGGGTACGCATGGTAACAGTTTGTCCAAACTCTACCTGCTTCAATACCTCTTCCCATTCTGTACGCAATGTTTCCGTCTCTAGTCCAAACACCTGCTCCTAATCCGTAAAGAGTGTCATTAGCTATTTCTAATGCTTCTTTTTCATCTTTAAAAGTTGTAACTGATACAACTGGTCCAAAGATCTCCTCTTGGAATATTCGCATATTGTTTTTACCTTCGAAAATTGTTGGTTGGATATAGTTTCCTTTTTCAAGACCACTATTGATTTTAGCTTCACTTCCACCACATAGAACTTTGGCACCTTCTTTTTTACCTAAGTCTAAGTAAGACTTAATTTTTTCCATTTGTTCTAACGAAGCTTGAGCTCCAATCATAGTTTCCATTTTCAAAGGATTGTCTTGTTTCACAGCTTTAGTTCTCGCAATCGCCTTCTCCATGAATTTGTCATAGATAGATTTTTGAATTAAAGCTCTGCTTGGACAAGTACAAACTTCTCCTTGGTTAAGCGTAAACATAGCAAAACCTTCTAAACATTTGTCAAAGAAGTCGTCATCTTTAGCCATAACATCTTCAAAGAAAATATTTGGCGATTTACCACCTAATTCCAAAGTAATTGGTATTAAGTTTTGAGATGCATACTGCATAATCAAACGTCCAGTAGTAGTTTCACCAGTGAAAGCAATCTTCTTAATTCTTTTTGAAGATGCTAGTGGTTTACCCGCTTCAAGACCATATCCGCTTACAACGTTAACAACACCTGCTGGCAATAGATCTCCAATTAGTTCCATTAAAAGCATTATAGATGCTGGTGTTTGTTCAGCTGGTTTTAATACCACACAGTTTCCTGCTGCCAATGCTGGAGCCAGTTTCCATGTAGCCATTAATAACGGGAAGTTCCAAGGTATAATCTGACCAACTACACCTAATGGTTCTGGTATGTGGTAAGAATATTCGCTATTACTGATTTCAGCAACTGATCCTTCCTCTGCCCTAATTACTCCTGCAAAATATCTCCAATGATCAATTACCAAAGGTAAATCTGCAGCCATACACTCTCTTATTGGCTTACCATTGTCTAAACATTCTGCTGTTGCTAACACGTTTAAATTTTTCTCTATAACATCAGCTATCTTCAAGAGTATATTTGATCTTTCTGTGATTGATGTTTTTCCCCAAGCAGGAAATGCTGCGTGGGCTGCGTCTAGAGCTAAATCAACGTCTTTTTCGTTCGATCGTGGCACCTTACAGATAACTTCATTAGTGATAGGAGTAGTATTATCAAAATACTTTCCAGATTTAGGTTCTACAAATTTTCCGTTAATGTAGTTTCCATATTTAGCTTTAAATGGAAATTTAACCTTCAAATGAGAGGTATCTAAAGATGAAGACACTTTCGAGCTTGCTTGTTGTGTACTCATTTTTCCCCCTTTTGTTCTTAACTTGTAATTAAAACCAATATGAACTTGATTGTACACATGTATTTTTGACCCTATTTTTTTAGATACTATATGTAGATTAAGTCAATTCTTGGTTGAGGTCTCGTGAGAAACGGGAGGTCTTATTTAAACCTCCCGTTGAAATGATGGCAAAAGAATTATTCTTCTTCTTTTTTATCGCTAATTTTTTCGTTTGCTGAAGGATTTCCTTCAAGCTCTTTGCTAATCGCTGAAGCTTCATCTCTAATGATTTTTTCTATCTCTGCTGCAACGTTTGGATTTTTTTGTAAGTATACTTTTGCATTTTCTCTACCTTGACCTATTTTTTCACCTTTATACGCGTACCAAGCTCCAGATTTTTCAACCACTCCGGCTTTAGTACCAAGATCAATTAATTCACCTAATTTACTTATTCCTTTTCCATACATAAGGTCGAACTCAACAACTTTAAAAGGAGGTGCAACTTTATTCTTAATCACTTTTACCCTAGTTGAATTACCTATGATCTGATCTTTTTCTTTGATTGCCCCTATTCTTCTTATGTCCATTCTTACGGATGAATAAAACTTAAGAGCATTACCACCTGATGTGGTTTCTGGATTACCAAACATAACACCAATTTTCATCCTTATTTGGTTAATAAATATTACCATTGTATTTGATTTAGAAACTGAGCCAGTAATTTTTCTTAATGCTTGACTCATCAATCTGGATTGTAGACCAACATGGTGATCTCCCATTTCTCCTTCTAACTCAGCCTTTGGAGTTAATGCTGCAACTGAGTCCACTACTAGAACTGAAATTGATCCAGATTTTATTAATGTGTCAGTTATTTCTAAAGCTTGCTCTCCTGTGTCTGGTTGCGAAATTAATAATTCCTCAGTTTTTACACCTAGTTTCTTAGCATAAACTGGATCCATTGCATGCTCAGCATCAACAAATGCGCATATTCCACCAGCTTTTTGAGCTTCAGCCACTACTTGTAAAGCTAAAGTCGTTTTACCTGATGACTCTGGGCCATAAATCTCAATAATTCTTCCTTTTGGCAAGCCTCCAATACCAAGAGCTAAGTCTAAACTTAAAGACCCAGTTGAAATAGCCTCCACATCTAATGCTTGCTGTTGTCCAAGCCTCATTACTGAGCCTTTTCCAAAATTTTGATCTATTTGGCTAATTGCGGCCTCTAAAGACTTGTTTTTTTCCTTTAATTCTTGCTGTTTTTTATTATCAGTTTTCACTACTTTTAAATTATTTTTTGTCATATTTTATCCTTTTTATTATTCGAATCGTTAATATAAATGTACACATTTTGTTCTTTTTTTCAAGGCTTTAAAAAAAACCTCTATTTAACGGATTTTTGGGATAAAACACCAATCTGCTTAGCAAGCTCAAATTGTGAAACTATGAAATCCCTTTGAGCTTTAGAATAAGCTATTCGAGCTTCTAAAAGAAGACTTCTCGATTGGATAACTTCTAATGTTGTACGCGTTTTACCCGAGTCATACTCAAGTGTAATACCTTCATTAGCTATTTCTGCAGCTTTCAATTGGGCTTTTGTGGCGTCTAACACACTTTTTGATGATTGGTAATTTGACCAAGAGTTTGAGGTATCTGATAAAACCTTATTTTTTGCATCCTTCAAAAGTAGTTGAAAACGTTGTTTTTCTAGTGAAGATTTTTTAATCGATGAAATATTTTCTCCACCTTTTATTATTGGCCAGGTAATAGTTGCTTTAACTGTCTCATCGTTTTTTTCATCTATTGTAGAGCTAAAATCTTTGTTTTCAGATTTTGAAACTTTAATTGAAGCTTTTGGAGAAAGTCTAGCTCTTTCAATATTTAGCTCTTTTACTGAAATTTCGTAATCTAATTTAGAAATTAAAAGCGCTAGATTTTTAAGGCTTGATTGATCTAAGGAGCTTTTTAATGTGCTTGGTAAATCAATGAAAACTTTTTGATTTAAGTTTTCAAAACTTGGTATTTTTTCTCCTGTAATTCTCTCAAAATTCGTGATTGAAGAAAGAAGCTCAGTTTTTGCTTTAATTAGTTTTGCATTAGCGCCAGCTAAGGATGACTCTGATTGCGCTAAATCAGTTAGAGTAATTTCCCCTTTTTGTAATCTTGCATTATCAAATTCAACCTGTCTCTCAAATAAATTAACATTAGAAAAATTAAATTTTTCGTTATTAGATTTGAAAATATAATCAAAATAAGCAAAAGCAGTTTCAAAAATTATCTTCTGTTCTAATTGTTTCAATTCTAAAATTGCTTTTTGAGTTTCTAATTCAGATTTTTTGAAAGTATTTACTCCTTTAAAACCGGAAAAAATTACTTGCTCTAAAGATATGTTTTTGTTTTCAGTGTCTGAATTTGAATCTGCTAAACTAGCCCCACTCTGATTAGTTCTGTTAGTTGAGGTAGTACTAGTTTGGTCGCCAGAGATAGTAATGCTTGGTAAAAATTCACTTCTTGATATATTCTTATCTTGTTTTACTGACTCCAAATTTTTTCTTTCTGCATTTAATTCTAAATTATTACTTATTGCTTTTTGTAAATAAAATTTAAAATTTTCACTCGCTTCGAGACTCACATAATGAAGAGCTAAAAAAAAGATAATAAAAATTTTTTTCATTTAGTTAATTTTCATACTTTTCAATCGATGTTTTTTGTCAATATTAATAATAAAATCAAATTTTCCTTTTAAATTTTTTAACATATGTTTTGTTATCCTTTCATAGTACATAATAAAATTTTTAATCTGAATATCGTTCATTGTTTTTTTCCCTTTAGATGTAATTCTTAGTTTTTTTTCTTGTAAAAGTCTCCATTTATAAACGTGATCAAAACTAGGTACTTTTAAAAATATTTTTAAATCAACTAATTTAAATATTTTTTTATAATTAGTTTTGAGTTCTTTATTTACCCAGTTTCTCCATATTTTTTTTTTATCTTTTTCTTTTTCTAATATATTTATTGGTACTATTAAATCTTTATTTTTTTGTGGTGTCGCAGCAACACACCAACCCTCAAAAATGACTATATCCGGTTTATTGGTTATTTTTTGCCATCTTTGTTTTGGACACCTATCATCAATAGATTTATCAAATTTTGGGATATATAAATTTTTTTTTGTAAAATTTCTTAATTGTTTAAGACACTTTAAAAGAAGTTTAGTATCGTGTGTCCCTGGTACTCCTCTTGTTAAGAAAAGCGGATTGATTTTTTTTGCCATTATTTTTCTTTCATGAAATGTTTTGTAAAAGTCATCAATTGAAAATATGACTGTATTCAGCTCAAATCTCTCTTTTAATATAATTTTTAAAATATTAGAAATGGTTGATTTTCCTGAACCTTGACCCCCAGTTAGGCCTACAATTATGGTTTTATTTTTCTTAGATTTTTGTTCAAAAATCTTTTTACTTATTGGCAAAAAAAAATTTTTTAACTGTCCTAATTTATTTCTAAAAGGTTCAGATAAAACTTCCTGTGACTTTATAAATTGTAGATATTTTTTTTTGACTTTATTGAATTTCTGCTTTTTAGATTGCATCTTAATCTTTTTTATCTAGCGGATGATTTTTTCCGTCATTAACCTTGATATCTTTTAGTTCAAATATATCAATATCTTCTATACAACCTAAATTGAACCCTGTCATAGAAGGGTTTGATCTTGGATTGTGATGAGTATAAATTCCGCAGATGGAGCAAAAGTAATGTTTTGCTACTTTAGTATGAAATTTATAAAGAGTTAATTTTTCTTCTCCTTCAACAATCTTAAAATCATCATTTTTAACTAAAGACATTAATGCCCCTTTTCTTTTACAAATTGAGCAATTGCATCTCAAGACTTTATCTAAATTTACAATATTTATTTCAGCTTTAAATTGACCACAATGACATTTAAGTTTTTTCATAAATTTTCGCCTGATTAACCTCAACACTACCTATGTTTACGAATATCCACAATAGTTCAAAATCTCAAACAAATGTTCACCTTTTGATTCCATTTTGATTCTATTTAAGACTCTAATTACAACTTTTTAGCGTGTTACTTCTTTGATGCTTTCTAAATTTTCTTGACTATTAAATAGCTCTTTCTCTTTTTCTCTAAAAGATACAACTAAAATAATTAAATTAAATATTATAATTAAGGCTGATAAAAAGTTTAGGTTTATGCCTAAATTATGATCTAAGAAAGAAAAGGTAAAAATAAATATTAATGACCTTAAAAATACCTGAAATTTGAAAACTGCAATAATTGAGAAAGAATGTGTTAGAAGTTTTAAAAATGACATTTTTGATGGTCCAAAATATCTAGCACCTCGTTCGGATTCTATCTCGTTTAAATTATTTAAGTGTTTTTTTACTGATCCAGAGTAACTACTCCACAAACTAGCTTGAGCAGAAAGTCTTCTTACATCCTCTTTAGTTAAGCAGCTATAATTTCCAAAATTAATTTTCTTTCCTGTAAATACTAATGTTATTAGTTTGTGCATGGAATATAGAAATCGAAAAAAAGGACCTTCAGATCTTTTAATTCTTTTTGCTACGATAGATTTATTTGGATCTTCTAAAATTTTTTTAATTAATTTTTTTAACTCTATTGGTCTGTCTTCTCCATCGCCATCCATTAATATTAAATAATCAAATTCCTTTTTTTCGGAGACATACCTTATTCCAAAAGCATTACATCTGGCATGACCTCTGTTCTCTCTCATATTCAAAATTTGAATTGATTTAATAACAGATGGTTTATACAAAGTTGGTTGTTTTATTGTTGATGCATCGTTTACAACAAGACATTCAATATGAATTTTTTGGAATTCTTTTATATTTTCATTAATCTCAATAATTAACTTCTCTAGAGACTCCCAATCATTATATACAGGTATTAAAATTATTAATTTTTTCATTTTTTTCCAATCATACAATAACCAACCGGTCTAATTGTTCCAAAAACTCCAGGACATATTTTTTTTAAAATTCTAGGGTTTCCTGTATAAATTACTCCTTGATTGTCTTTTAAATCAATTATCTTTTTGCCCAAATCATTAATCCAAACTGGTCTAGATTTTAAATGATACGATAGATTTCCTGCCGACCACTCATCACCAACAACAATTTTAATTTCATTCACAAAATTATCATCCCATTTATTTTGAACAAGCCTCGATATCTCCCTTCCTGGATAATCGGTTCGCTTTGTTTCGTCTATTAATGAAATACTAAGATAAACCATGGGCGAAGAAATAAAAAAAAATAGAAAGAAGAAAAAAAACCTTTTAAATTTTTTTAAATCTATATTTTTTTTAAAAAACTGAATAAAGAAAACTCCAAAAAATAAATAAAATGGAGTCATCCACATAGTTCTTATTTTTGCACCAGTAAATAAAGAAGTAAATAAGATTAGTATGATCGGTAAAAAAGTGACAGCGAATAAAAAAGTAGTTTTTTGATTTTTAAATTTAAATAGTTTAATTTTTTTTGATAAAACAAAAATCATTATAAAAAAGGGTATTAAAATTACTAACTGATTAAATAGGAAAATTATCGGATTAACTAAATGATTTATTATTTCAGCATCGCCTAAGCTTGATCTTTTAAATCCATAAGTAATAGTAGAAAAATTATTTTCGAAGAGCCAAAGAAAATGAGGGGACAAAATTAATAAAGAAATAATAACTGAAAAAAAATAATTATTTATATGTTTTTTATATTTTTTAAAATTTAACAATAAATACAAAAATAGAGAAAATAGGATGTACAGAAATAAATATTTTGATAAAAAACCTAATGCTGAACAAATCCCAAATAATACCCAAAATGATTTATTATTTGTTTCAAGGCTTTTCCAAAAAAAATAAACAACCATAGCCCAAAAAGGTAATTGACTTATATTTACGTTAAACTCTGGAGTTGTAAAATTATAGAAAAAAATACCCTCTAACACTAATAAAGAAATAAGAGCTAATTCTTTATTATCTAATATTTCGTTTGAAAGTTTCCAAACATAAATGAAAGCAATTATAACAAAAAGTTGGCTTAAAAAATAATATGCCCAATCGTTTGATCCAAATATTAAAAAAAATAATTCTACTGCAAAGGCGCTTAAGGGAGGGTGCTTATCAAAACCCCAATCTAAATTACTTCCCCATGCAAGAGCTTCAATGGTATCTAAAGGTAAATTAATATTTGAAAAAGTAGGTACCAATGTCCAAAGTATTAAATGAATGAGTAAAAATAAATAATAGATATTAAGTATGTTTTTTTTGACTATCATATAAAGTAATTAATACAATTTATAAGCTATTGACACGACTAAAATCAAACATATACTCCCCAAAATTCGTAAAATGGTAAAATCTATTGCTAAAAAAAAATATATTCCTAATAGCAAGGAAAAGTACATGTGTGCAAAACACAAAAAATTTTTTACCGATGAGCTTTTAAACTGGAAAAAAGATATTATTAAAGCTAACAATTTAGGGAATCTTCTTAATTCTGGTGATGACAACGTTTCTTCTGCAGATATTGTTGATCAAGCTTCGTCATTAACGGATAAATCAGTCGAAATGAAAGCTTTAAATAGAAGTAGAAAATTAATATTAAAAATTAACTCTGCATTACAAAGGCTTAAAGAAGGAACCTATGGTTTTTGCGAAGAAACTGGTGAGCCAATAGGTCTTAAGAGATTAATGGCAAGACCAGTAGCTACTCTTTCAATTGAAGCTCAAGAGAGACACGAAAGAGATGAAAAAATCTTCATAGAAGATTAAGCTTCCGGTATTTTCTCGTTTTTTTTTAAAAGATCAAAACCTTTTTGAACAGCTGGTCTCGATGCAATTTTTCTATACCATCTTGTTAAATTTTTGAATTTTTTAAGACCAATGTCATGCCATTCGTGTCTAGCAATCCAAGGAAAAGTTGCAATGTCAGCAATTGTATAAAGACCCCCAGCTAGATACTCTGATGAGCTTAATCTTTCATCTAATTCTTTATAAATTCTCTCTGATATTTTAAAGTATCGATCCTCCCCAAATTTACTTTTTCCAGGATTATAATGATGAAATTGATGATGTTGTCCTAACATTGGGCCTACATAAGCCATTTGAGCCATCAACCATTGATTTATTTCAGTTCTATTATCATAATCGTAAAGCTTGCCACTTTTTTCACCAAGATAAATCAAAATAGCACCTGACTCAAAAAGACTTTGATTTTTTTCATGATCTATTATGACAGGAATTTTTCTAAAAGGACTTAGTTTAATGAACTCTGGCTTGAATTGTTCGTCTTTATTTATATTTACTTTTGTTACTTTGTACTTAAAATTTATTTCCTCAAGCATAATAGAGATTTTCTTACCGTTTGGGGTATTAGCGGTAAGAAGTTCTATCATTTTTTTCCAAGCCTATCTTTAATAGTTTTAGAAGATGTCGTGAATTCAAATCTGTATTTTTCGTTAGGTCTCGCTCTTTTAAAGCATTCTACTGAAGCAAGCGCAACTTCATGAAATCCTGATAGAATTAATTTAAGCTTTCCAGGATAAGAGCATATATCTCCTGCAGCAAAAATACCCTTTTTATTCGTTTCAAAATTTTCTGGATTTACTTCGATGGTTTTTTTGTCCATATTCAGCCCCCATTCAGCAATTGGACCTAATTTCATTATTAAACCAAAAAATCCTAGAATTACATCAGTTTTAATTTTTTCTGTTTTTCCATCATCAAATTTAAGAGTAATGGATTTTAATTTTTTTTCGTCATCTAAAGAATCAATTTGGCAAGGTGTTTTTATTGAAACTTTACCTTCTTTTTCTAATTTTCTTAGTTCTGAAAGAGTGTGCTGTGCTCCTCTAAAATCATTTCTTCTATGTATAAGTGTTACAGTTGAAAATTTTGAAAGTTCTAAAGCCCAGTCTAAAGCTGAGTCACCCCCACCAAATATTGAAATTTTTTTATCTTTGAATTGCTCTTTATTTTTAACTGCGTAGAATACAGATTTTCCCTCAAGTTTTTCAGCTTCCTTTAAAGAAATTTTTCTAGGTTCAAATGAGCCTACTCCACCTGCAATTAGAATATTTGGCGCCACAAATTGATTTTGATTATTTGTTTTCACAACCCAATCATTTTTTTTCTGCTTAACCTCGTCAACTCTTTCATTTAAAAATATCTCAGTATTAAAAGGTTTTATTTGCTCAATTAATCTTGAAGTTAATTGTTCGCCTGTGCATTCTGGAACTGCAGGAATATCGTAAATAGGTTTATCAGGATATAGTTCAATACATTGTCCGCCAGCTTTATCCAGATTATCAATTACTACCGCTTTTAGACCTTTAATACCTAATTGATGAACTGCGAATAAACCTACAGGACCTGCGCCAATAATTATTACGTCAGTTTTTTTCACTAAGTTTGTTTCTCCGGTGTAGTTACTTCTAAACCATCTAATTCATCGTTAACTATTATTTGACAACTAAGTCTGCTATTTTTTTTTGGTTCAAATGCCATATCAATCATGTCGTTTTCAGCATCTTCTGTTTTTGGAAGCTTTTCAAACCATTTATTGTCGACATACACGTGACATGTAGCACAAGCCATAGATCCTCCACAGTCAGCATCAATACCAGGTATTTCATTTTGTATTGCACCCTCCATTACTGACAAACCGCTTTCAACTTCAATTGTTCTTGAAGAACCTTGATAGTCTTTGTAAATTATTTTAGGCATCGCTTAATAATAAGCCAGATAAATTGAAATAATAACTACCCAAAAAAAAGCGTAATAAAGTATATAGCCCTTCACTGTAAAAGGCATTTTCTTTAATCTTCTTTTTCCTTTTCCTTTATAAGGTTTAGATATTTCCATAGTTAATTAGTATCAAAAAAAAAGGGCAAGTATGTGAGACATACCCGCCCTTTTTCAATTAATTATCTATTATCTAGATGATAATCTTGTGTTTTGCATCGCTGCTGCCCAGATAACTAGACCAAAAGCGATCTTGTTAACAAAGTCAGCTAAGTTATAAATAACGTTTAACGCATTTGCATCAACACCACCAGTTAGGTAACCAAAAATATACCCTAAAGGATAAATTGCCCAACCAATAGTTACGATTATTCTCATAGCGCTGAAGGCTGTAGCCATAGCTTTGTTACCAGCTTTAGCCGCCATTGTTCCAGCTTCACCTGAGAATATTTCAAACAAGATGTAAATCCATCCAGCCATTCCAATTACGAAACCTACAAATGGTTGTATGTAACCAGCTTCACCTAAGTATCCACCGATTAACATTACTAATGAACCAATTAATAGCTTCCAGAATATAGAAGTTGGCACCTTTCTAACAGCTGCCAAGATTAGATAGAATTCGATCATTTGAAGTGGCACTGTGATTAACCAGTCGATATATCTGTATACCGTTGGTGAGTCACCAGTCGACACCCAAACTTCTCTCATATACATGTAGTGAACAAATGCAACACCAGTTACAAGTCCAGCTACTGTTAAAGATGTTCTCCATGATGCAGCAACAGTACCTCTTTCTGCGAAGAAAAACACAGTTGTTGCAATCATTCCCATTGAAACAAGCCAGAATGAAATTCCTACGAAATCATTCGTTTGTAACAATGCAGTCGCTGCGTTAGCTGAGCTAGTTATACCTAAAAAGGCAACAGCTGCTAAAGCAAGAAGACCTAATTTTCTCATGAAAACCTCCCTCGTTTGTTTAGTTTTCTTTTAGTTTATATATAAACTACTCGGACGAGTGATTAATAAGCTCACCACCGAGTAATATGCTCGGAACCATAGTAAAAAAAAAAGTTACAGTGAAGTGTTTTTTTTATTAAAAAACCGCATATTTATTGGTTTTTTTATTTTTTTTTGGGGATATTTATGAAATAATCGGTAAAATTAATGAATTCCGGGGGTTTAAATTGACTCAAAAATATAATGAAATTTATCAAAAATCTATAAAAAATAGAGAAGATTTTTGGAAAGAAATTTCAAATGATATATTTTGGTATAAAAAACCATCTAAAATTTTAAATTCTGACAACCCTCCATTTTATAGATGGTTTGAAGACGGGATAACGAATACATGTTATAACGCACTAGATCTTCATGTAGATCAAGGCAAAGGTGAAAAGTTAGCAATCATCTATGATAGCCCCATCACTGGTACAAAAGAAAAAATAACTTACAGTAAGCTTAAAGAAAAAGTTGCTTTATTTGCTGGAGCTTTAAAAAAACAAGGCGTAAGCAAAGGAGACAGGGTTATAATCTATATGCCTATGATTCCTGAGGCAGTAGTGGCTATGCTTGCCTGTGGTAGAATTGGTGCAGTTCACTCAGTTGTATTTGGAGGGTTCGCTGCCAATGAGCTTGCAAGTAGAATTGACGACTCAAAAGCTAAAATTCTTGTCACTGCCTCATGTGGGTATGAACCTGGACGAACTGTTCATTACAAACCTTTGGTAAATAAGGCATTAGAATTAGCAAATCATAAAATAAAAAAATGTATAATTTTTCAAAGAGAAAAAGATAAAGCAGAGTTAAATCCTACAGTTGATATTACATGGAATGATGCTCACAAAGATGTAAAACCTGCAGAGTGTGAAAAAATGAATGCAAATGATTACGCTTACATTCTGTATACATCGGGAACTACAGGTCTTCCTAAAGGAATAGTTCGTGATATTGGTGGACATATTGTGGCATTAAAATGGACTATGAAAAATATTTATAATATAAAACCGGAGGACGTGTGGTGGTCTGCAAGTGATATTGGTTGGATTGTTGGACACTCTTACATAGTTTATGGTCCATTATTTTATGGTTGTACTACTGTTCTGTTTGAAGGAAAACCAGTGGGAACTCCTGATGCAGGAGTGTTTTGGAGAGTAATTTCAGAACATAAAGTAAAATCTCTTTTTACTGCGCCAACAGCAATAAGAGCTATAAAAAAAGAAGATCCTAACGGAGAATTTTTTAAAAAGTATGATTTAAGCAAATTTGATAAACTGTTTCTTGCTGGAGAGAGGGCCGACCCTGATACAATAAAATGGTTTGAAAAACTTTCCAACTCACCTGTTATAGATCATTGGTGGCAAACTGAAACTAGTTGGGCAATTACATCAAGTTGCACAGGTATAGAAAATTTTCCTGTAAAATATGGTTCAGCATTTAAACCAGTGCCAGGTTATGATCTCAAAGTTTTAAATTCTGAAGGTAAAGAAGTGGGCCCGGGTAAGATGGGAGATATTGTTGTAAAACTCCCTCTTCCTCCAGGAACATTTCCAACATTGTGGGGCGCAGATAAAAGATATAAGGAAAATTACATGACTACTTACCCTGGATATTATCAAACTTATGATGCGGGACACATAGATGAGGATGGCTATGTTTGGATCATGTCAAGAACAGATGATATTATTAATGTTGCAGGTCATAGATTGTCTACTGGGGCTATTGAAGAAGTTTTGGCAGAACATACAAATGTTGCGGAGTGCGCAGTAATAGGAATTGCCGATAAACTTAAAGGTCAAATACCTATCGGTTTGCTTGCACTTAAAGCAGGGGTAACTAAAGATAAAAAAGAAATAATTAGTGAATGTGTAAAAATGGTTAGAGAAAAAGTTGGTCCTGTTGCAGCTTTCAAAATAGCGATTGTAGTTAAGAGATTGCCAAAAACAAGATCAGGGAAAGTACTAAGAGGAACGGTAAGAAAAATTGCAGATAATGAGCCTTATAAAATGCCTGCAACCATAGATGATCCTGCTATTTTAGATGAAATTAAACAAGACTTGAAAGAAAATAATATTTTAAAACTTTAAAGGCTGCCCTTTAGACTCAACTATTATTTTGCCTTCAGACATAACTAAAATACCATTTACGATTGTTCCTACAGGAAAACCCTTTACTTTATAATTATGAAAAGGAGTCCATCCACATTTACTAGCGATCATTTCATTTTTTATAGTTACCTCTTTATTCATATCAACAATTGTTAAATCTGCATCAAAACCCTCTTTTATAAAACCTTTATTCTTAATTCCAAAAATTTTGCATGGGTTTTCACACATCAAATTTATAAGCTGATTTAATGAGAGTTTTCCATTGTTTACATGGTCAATCATGACTGGAAAAATTGTTTGAACTCCTGGCATTCCTGAAGGAGTATTAGGGTACTCTTTATCTTTATTTAGTTTTAGATGCGGTGCATGATCAGACCCAAGAACATCTACAATATTATTTTTTATAGCAACCCAGAGACGATCATAATGGTCTTTGGATCTTAGTGGTGGATTCATTTGAGCATAGGTTCCTAATTTATCGTAACAATCTGGAGCATATAACGTCAAATGTTGAGGTGTAGTTTCAAAAGTTACATTTTTTTTATGCATGGCTAAAAAATCTACTTCTTCTTTTGTGGTCACGTGAAGTACATGAATTCTTTTGTCATATCTTTCAGCAATTTTTACCACCCTTCGAGTTGAAGATATTGCACACTCGACATTTCTCCAATCAGGATGAGAGTGCACATCTCCCTGTCTAATAAATTTTTTCCTTAATTTTATAATATCTTCATCCTCAGAGTGAATCGAAACTATTCTGTCACTACTTGAAATCACTTTTTCAATATCAGCCTCTTTATCAACTAATAAGTTTCCAGTCGATGAACCTGCAAAAAGTTTTACTCCACAACAACCTTCAACGTTTTTAAGTTGTGCAAGTTGTTCAGTATTTTGCGGAGTTGCACCAAAATAAAATGCATAATTACTATGCATTCTATTTTTTGCAGCTTTTAATTTTTTTTCAAACTCTACCAAATTTGCTGTTGGAGGGTTAGTATTAGGCATCTCAAACAAAGAGGTTACACCTCCAAGAACTGCGGCTCTACTTCCGCTTTCCAAGTCTTCTGCATCAGTTGATCCAGGTTCTCTAAAATGCACTTGGGTGTCTATGATCCCTGGCAAAACTACTTTCCCTGATGCGTCGTAAACTTTAGAATTATTTTCCTCTATATTTCCTATTTTTTTAATTTGATTTTCATATAATCCAATATCAGATTTAATCAATTTTCCATCGATATAACAGGAACCATTTTTAATAATGAGACTATAATTATCAGACATGTTTTTTATATATAATATATTGTATAAGTAACAATTATGAAAAAAGATCAAGTTGTAATTTTAGAAAAAAGAGGTGTAATCTTAGTAAGTGGAGAAGACTCTAAAGATTTTCTACAAAATATAATTACAAACGACATAAATAAAGTTTCTAATAAAAACTCTGTTTTTTCAGCCTTGTTAACTCCTCAAGGCAAATATTTGAATGAATTTTTTATAATTCAAAATGTTAAAGGATATTTATTAGACTGTAGCGAAAACTCCACTGGGGAGCTAATTAAAGATTTATCAAAATACAAATTAAGATCAAAAGTTGAAATTGAAGACCTTTCTACTGAATTTGTTATTGGAGTTATAAACGACTCAAAATTCAAAGAATTACAAGGAGATTTAAAATCAAATGAAAATACTATTACTTACAGAGATACTCCTATTTTTTTAGATCCAAGAAATAGAAAATTAGGAGCAAGAATAATTTCAAATCTTGAAAAACTTTACTTAACAATTAAAAAATTGAGCCTCAAAATAATTGATAATAAAGAATATTATTCTCTTGCTCACAAATTAGGAGTGCCTGAAAAAGGATTGATAAATTTAAAAGATCAATTGTTTGGTTTAGAAGCAAATTTTGAGACGCTTCAAGCTATAGATTTTAAAAAAGGATGTTTTGTGGGGCAAGAAAATACTGCGAGGATGAAATTAAAAAACAAACTTAGAAGAAGATTGTTGCCCATATCATCGTCTGAAGAACTAAATATTGGTGATGAAATTACTTTTAATAATATTAAAATAGGAAAAATACTTATTAATCAGCCTTACCCCTTCGGATTAATTAAAGTTCTCGAACCTAACCTTGAAGATTTTAAAAATGAAATATTATTAGCTAACAATAAAAAGTGTAAAATTTTAGAGAACGTTAAGTAACCTAGATAAAGATGCTAGTATTCCATATCCACTCAATTCAATAAAAGCTATTACTAAAATTATAAATATAATTCTTTTATGCTTTCTTAAATAATCAATCATAAATACCTTGTTTTTGGTGCGGTCGGAGAGACTCGAACTCTCACGGGAAACCCACACGCCCCTCAAGCGTGCCTGTCTACCAATTTCAGCACGACCGCTGTAATAATGCGACAATAAATGAATGACAATTTAATCTCAAGTTGGTAAATTGGAATTAGTATGTCTGTACAACAACAAAATTTGAGCCCTACACAAGAGATTTATAAGAAAATCTCAAAATTCGTTCCTGAAGCTGAATGGAAAATTCATGCTCCATTAATAGAAAGAATTAATAAAATTAAGAAAGAGAAAAATGCAATTATACTTGCCCATAATTATCAAACCCCAGAAATTTATCATGGTGTAGCAGATATATCTGCTGACTCATTAGCACTAGCAATCGAAGCGTCTAAAACAAAAGCTGAAAAAATTATAATGTGCGGGGTTCACTTTATGGCAGAAACAGCAAAATTAATGTGTCCAGAGAAAAAAGTTTTTCTTCCTGACATGCAAGCAGGCTGTTCTTTATCTAATTCTATAACAGGTGAAGATGTAAAATTACTAAAACAGAAGTTTCCAGGTGTCCCTGTTGTATCTTACGTAAATACTTCTGCGGACGTTAAAGCAGAAACAGATGTTTGTTGTACTTCAGCTAATGCAGTAAAAGTAGTCGAATCTTTAAATGTAGATAAAGTAATTTTTTTACCTGATCAATATTTAGCAGACTACGTAGCAAAAAATACTAAGGTAAAAATAATTTCTTGGAAAGGAACTTGTATAGTGCATGAACAATTTACAGGAAAAGAAATTGAAGAAATTAAATCCGAAAATCCTGGAATTAAAATTATAGCACATCCTGAATGTCCACCAGATGTAATTGCTGCCTCTGATTTTGCAGGATCAACTTCTGGAATGATTGATTATGTAAAAAATAAACAACCTAAAAAAGTAATGTTAGTTACAGAATGTTCAATGAGTGATAATGTAGAAGCTGATAATCCGAACGTATCTTTTATCAAACCATGTAATTTATGTCCTTATATGAAAAAAATTAATTTAAAAAAAATATTAGATTGTTTAGAAAATGAAACTAATGAGATTATTTTAGATAGTAAAACTATAAAGGCTGCGAGAAAATCTGTAATCAGAATGACCGAGATTGGTCGTTAGATCAGTGCAAATATTAAATCAATTTTATATAAAATCAGTTGTAAAAAAAGCTCTAGAGGAAGACCTCAGACCTAAAGGTGATATCACTACAAGTATCGTTAGTGCAAAAAATAAAATTATTGAAGCTAGAATAATAGCTAAACAAGATGGTGTAATAGCTGGTTTAGAGTTTTGTAAAACAGCGTTTAAATTAATTGGGAGTGAAACTATTTTTACAAAGAAAGTCTCTGATGGAAAAAAAATAAAAAAAAATAAAGTAATTGCTAATATAAAAGCTAAAACAAAAACAATTTTAACCGCTGAGAGAACTGCTTTGAACTTTCTTAATCATGCCTCAGGTATTGCAACAATCACTAATCAATTCGTAAAAAAAATTAGTAAAAAAACAAAGATTTGTTGTACAAGAAAAACTACACCTAATTTGAGAACACTTGAAAAATATGCTGTCAAGAAAGGTGGTGGCTATAATCATAGATATAATTTAAGCGATGAAATTCTAATTAAAGACAACCATATAAGTGCATCTAATAGTCTTAAGGAACTAGTTGAGAAAGCTATAAAAACAAAAAAAATTGTTACAGTTGAAGTTGAAAATGTAAATCAGCTTAAGCAAATTTTAGGCTTAAAATTTAAAAGAATACTTTTTGATAATATGAAATCTTCACAATTAAAATATTGTTTAAAACTTTGTAAAAATAAATATGAAACAGAGTATTCCGGAAATGCTACTTTAAATAATATTAAACAAATATCTAAAACAGGTGTAAATAGAATTTCAGTTGGTGCAATTACTCATAGCACCAGATCATTTGATACTACTTTATTATTTAGATAATTCTGCTTGTGCAGCTGCAAGTCTTGCAACAGGAACTCTAAATGGAGAACAGGAGACATAGTTAAGTCCTGTTCTAGAACAAAATTCAATACTCTTAGGATCACCACCGTGTTCACCGCAAATACCTAATTTAATATTTTTATTTGTTTTTCTGCCTCTTGATGAAGCTATTTCTACAAGCTCACCTACTCCATTTTGATCGATGCTTACAAATGGATCTACATCAAAAATTTTATTATCAATATAATCGTTTAAAAATTTTCCTGAATCATCTCTACTTATCCCAAAGGTTGTTTGTGTTAAGTCATTTGTTCCAAAACTGAAGAAATCAGCATGTTTTGAGATAGATTTTGCTTGTAAAGCAGCACGCGGCAATTCAATCATGGTTCCAACCATATACTCAAGTTTTAATTTATTTTCTTTTTCTATTTCTTTCGCAATTTTATTAACTAAAGCTCTTAAAATTTTTAATTCAGACTCAGTTGAAACCAATGGTATCATAATTTCCACAAAAGCTGCTTTTACTTTTTGTTTTTTTAATTCAATTATAGCTTCAAATATTGCTCTGCATTGCATCTCATAAATCTCTGGAAAAGAAATACCAAGCCTACATCCTCTATGACCAAGCATAGGATTTTCTTCATGAAGTTCTGCTATTCTATCTTTAACTTCTTTCGCTGATAAGTTTAAGGACCTTGCGACTTCGTCTATATCTTTGTCAGCTTTTGGTAAAAACTCATGAAGTGGTGGGTCTAATAATCTTACTGTAACAGGTAAACCTGACATGATTTTAAATATTTTTTTAAAATCTTCTTTTTGATGAGGGAGAAGTTTATCTAGCGCGCTATTTCTATCCTCTTTCGATTTAGACAAAATCATTTGTCTAACAGATAAAATTCTTTCTTCATCAAAAAACATATGTTCTGTTCTACATAAGCCAATTCCTTCAGCACCGAACTCTCTAGCTGTTTTGCTATCTGCCTCTGTTTCAGCATTTGTTCTTACTTTTAATTTCCTAAACTCATCAGCCCATTTCATTATCGTAGAGAAATATCCAGATATTTCCGGTTGAACAGTAGGAACTAATCCTTTCATTACTTTTCCACTTCCACCATCTATAGTAATAATATCTCCCTCTTTAATAATCACGTCACCAGCTTTAAATTGTTTTAACTCATAATCGATTGTAATTTCACTTGAACCTGAAACACAAGGTCTTCCCATTCCTCTTGCAACAACGGCGGCATGACTTGTCATTCCTCCTCTTGCAGTAAGAATTCCTTTAGCTGCATGCATTCCATGAATATCTTCTGGTGAAGTTTCTAACCTCACTAATATTGTATCTTGCATCATCCCGTTTAATTTCTCCGCTTCATCAGCAGTGAATACAACTTTACCACTTGCAGCTCCTGGAGATGCCGGTAATCCTGAAGCAATTACCTCTTTCTCAACTTTTTCATCTAAAGTAGGATGTAGTAAAGTATCAAGAGTATTTGGATCAATTCTTTTGATTGCTTCTTTTTTTGAAATCAATTTCTCTCTAACCATATCCACTGCAATTTTAATTGCGGCCTTGGCTGTTCTTTTTCCAGATCTGGTTTGCAACATCCAAAGTTTATTATTTTCAACTGTAAACTCAATGTCTTGCATATCTTTATAATGCCTTTCTAGCTTAAGAAATACCTTTGCAAGCTCTTTATAAACTTTGGGCATAGCCTCTTCCATTGAAGGATCTTTAGATCCTGAATCTTTTTTTGCTTTTGTAGTGATGTATTGAGGAGTTCTAGTACCCGCTACAACATCTTCACCTTGTGCATTAATTAGAAATTCTCCAAAGAAAGAATTTTCTCCTGTCGAAGGATTTCTTGTAAAGGCAACACCTGTTGAGCAATCATCACCCATATTTCCAAAAACCATAGCTTGAACATTTACAGCTGTTCCCCAATGATCTGGAATTTGATTTAATTTTCTATAAGTTTTTGCTCTTTGACTGTCCCAAGATAAAAATACTGCGTTTATTGCTCCTAGTAATTGCTCTTTGACGTCCTGAGGAAAATTAATTTTTTTTTCTTTTTTTACTAACTCTTTAAAATTAATAATTAAGCCATCCCAATCGCTCTCGTCTAAATCTGTATCTAGTAAAACTCCTTTAGTTAACTTGTAATTATCAATTAGTTCTTCAAACAAATGTCCCTCTACCCCCAAAACTACATTACTGTACATTTGTATAAATCTTCTATAGCTATCTTTAGCAAATCGTCCGTTAGAAGTTCTTTTTTTTAACGACTCAACTGTTCTGTCATTAAGACCAAGATTTAAAATTGTATCCATCATGCCAGGCATTGAAATTCTAGCACCTGATCTAACTGATACTAATAATGGATTTTTAAGATCACCGAATTTTTTACGAGTTTTCTTTTCAATATTCTTAAGCTCTGACTCAATATTCTGTATTACTTTCTTGGGTAATTTTTTTTTATTTTTATAAAATAAATCACATACTTCAGTTGTAATAGTGAATCCAGGGGGAACAGGTAAACCCAATCTTCCCATTTCACCAAGGTTTGCTCCTTTTCCACCCAAAATATTTTTTTTGTTTTTTAACTTTTTGGCAGATTTATCGTTAAAGCTAAATATAACTTTTGCCATTACAATCCCTCTAATTTTGAAAAATCGATAAAATTATCAAATGTATTACAGAACATTTTTAACAACTCTAATCGATTATTTTTAATATCCTGATTTTCATCATTTACTACCACATTTTCAAAAAAATTATCTGTAGTTTCTTTAGTATCAGAAAGCTTTATTAACAAGCTTTCATAGTCTTTATTATCATCTTTGACTGTAAAAGCTTTACGAATATCATTTATTTTTTCATGAAGTATTTTTTCTTCATCTTTTCTAAATAATACAGCATCGGGTCTACCAGTAATACCCTTTCCAGCTTTATCTAAAATATTTGAAGCTCTTTTATACGAACTTATAGCATTAAGGACAATTCCTTTATTTTTATATTTATTCATTAAAATTGTTTTTTTATAAAGTGCTAAGAAATTATCTCCAGAATGAGAGCTAATTGATGCCTCAATTATATCAGTTTGAATATTTTTCAATTTTAATACGTTTCGCATTCTTTCATTTATAAATTCCAAAACCTCATGTTCTGTTTTCTCATTAATAATTTTAACACCTTGTTCTTGATAAAGTCTTATGGTGTAACTAATTAAATCTCTAAGTTTAAACGATAATTTATTTTCGATAATTATTCTAAGCAATCCAATTGCAGCCCGTCTTAAAGCAAAAGGATCTTTTGAACTCGTAGGTTTTTCATCAATGACAAAAAAACCTACTAACGTATCTATCTTATCTACAATTGAAATAGAATAGCTAAAAGGTTTTTTGGGTATTGCTGAAGTAAGGCCTATTGGCAAATAATGATCACTTACTGAATTTGCCACATCTTCATCAAAACCTTGTGCTAATGCAAAATATTTTCCCATAACACCTTGAAGTTCTGGATATTCTCCAACTAGGTCGGAACATAAATCGGATTTAGAAATGGATGCTGCAACTTGAGCTTTTTCTTTATTGATATTTAAATCATCAGATAATAGGCCAGCCAACTTTCTTAGCCTTTGCGTTTTATCATAAATAGACCCCAGTTTTTCGTAAAAAGTTACTGTTTTAAGATTTGCTATTTGTTTAATTAAATTTTTAGATCTATCTTTATCCCAGAAAAATTTAGCATCTGCTAGTCTGGCTTCAACAACTCTTCTATTTCCTTGGGTAATTAATTTTTTTTCATCTTTTTTATTTGCCACAACAAAAAAATAATTAGTTAATCGATCTCTACTATCAAAAATTGGGAAATATCTCTGATGCTTCTCAAGTGTAGAGATTATAATTTCTTTTGGTATTTCTAAAAAATCTTTACTAAAACTCACATGAAGTAAATTGGGATCTTCAACAATATTAACGACTTCATCTAAAAGTTTCAGATTTAGACTTTCTTTGTATTGTTTAGATTGAGAAAATGAACTTATTTTTCGAAGAATAATCTCTTCTCTCTCTTTATGGTTAACGATTATTTTGTGAGTTTTTAAAAAATTTAAGTAATCCCTAAAATCTTTTATCTTTTTAGTTTTTATAATTAAATCTTGTTCGATAATTACCTCATCGGTGGTATCGAGATGTTCAAATTTAAAAATTAATTTTTTATTGTTGAACTTTGCAAAAATTGACCTAAGAGGCCTACCCCACATCAAATTATGATCTGACCATTTCATTGACTTTTTCCAATTAATTGATCCTATTGCCTTCGGAATAATTTTTATTAACAAGTCCTCAACCAAAATTGATTGAGGTTGTGTTTTAACAAAGTAAAATTTTCCTTTATCAGTATTTTTTTCAATTAAGTCTTTCTCATTTATATTTTTAGCTTTCATGAAACCTTGCAATACTTGATTAGGAGAACCCACCTTGGGTCCTTTGATTTCTTTAGCCTTTATTTTAATTTTTTCAGAAAGATCTTTTGTAAATATTGTTAGTCTTGTTGGTGAAGAGTAAACTGATAATTCTTTATGCTTTATATTCTCTTCCTTAAAAGAATTTTCTATATATTGTTTTATTTGAGACCTTGCTGATATTTGTAATTGTGGTGGAATTTCCTCGCTATATAATTCCAATAAAAATTCTGCCATAATTTAACTTTGTGAACTTAACCATAAAGCACCGCAACCTTTTGCGAGCTCCCTAATTCTTGTAATATAACCAGTTCTTTCAGCAACACCAACAACGCCACGTGCGTCTAATAAATTAAAAATATGACTTGCTTTTAGACATTGATCGTAGGCTGGCATTGAGAGTTTTTTTTCGAGTAAAGATTTACATTCTTTTTCTGTATTTTCAAAACTTTTTAGTAAAGTATCAGTATCCGCAAACTCGAAGTTATAAGCAGAAAATTCTTTTTCCGATTGAAAAAAAACTTCTTTGTATTTCACACCATCATTATTCCAATCAAGGTCAAAAACATTATTTTTTCCTTGAACAAACATACATAGTCTCTCTAAACCATAGGTAATTTCAACTGGAACAGGTTTACATTCTATACCTGTCATTTGTTGAAAGTAAGTAAATTGTGTGATCTCCATCCCGTCACACCAAACTTCCCATCCTAATCCTGCTGCTCCTAAAGTTGGACTTTCCCAATCATCTTCAATAAAACGGATGTCATGATTTTTTACATCGATACCTATAGCCGCTAAGCTTTTAAGATAAAGTTGTTTAATATCTTTTGGAGAAGGTTTTATAATTACTTGATATTGATAATAGTGTTGTAATCGATTTGGATTTTCACCATACCTGCCATCTGTCGGTCTTCTGGACGGCTGTACATACGCAGCCTTCCAAGGTTTAGGGCCAAGCGATCTTAAAGTTGTCGCTGGATGAAATGTTCCTGCCCCAACTTCCATGTCATAGGGTTGTAAAATAACACATCCATGTTTTCCCCAAAATTTTTGGAGATTCATAGTTAAGTCTTGAAAAGACAAAAAATTTAATTTTTCATATTTTTTTTTTACTTTTTTTTTTGCTGGCATTTATAAACCAAATTTTTGCCACATCGACTTTTCTTCAATTATGTTTGCAATTTTTTCAACTGGATCTTGTGTAGACGAAGATAATTTTCTTGCTAAAAAACCTTTTGGTTTTTCAAAAGTTTTAATAACCACTTTATCGCCAAATTTTTCTTTTAAAATTTGATCCGCATTACCTAAGCCATCAACTAGTCCAAGTTTGAGTGAAGCTTTTCCTGTCCAAAATTCTCCTGTAAAAATATTATTTTTTTCGGGATCTTTCAGCTTTGATCCTCTGCTTTTTTCTACAACTTTTATAAAATCTTCATGAAGCTCTAATTGAATATTCTTTAACCTTTTTATATCCTCTTCTTTCTCCTCTTTAAAAGGGTCCAGAGTACTTTTGTTTTTTCCAGCAGTATAAACTCTTCTCTCAACTCCAATCTTTTGAATTAATTCCTTGAAACCAAAAGAAGCTGATATTACTCCAATTGAGCCTATTATTGAGCTAGAGTTTGCATATATTTCATCGCCAGCACAAGCGATAAAATATCCTCCCGAAGCAGCGACATCTTCTGCAAAAACAATTACTTTAATTTTATTTTTTTCTGCAAGTTGTCTTATATAGCTATAAATTAAGTGTGATTGAACTGGCGATCCTCCCGGTGAATTAATTGAAATAGCCACATGAGATATTTTTTTTACTGAAAATGCTTTCTTTAAAATATCCCTTTGGTTAGCTAACTCCATGCCTTGTTTAAATCTGCCGCCTGAGCCGATTATCCCAGTCAATCTAACATGCGGTACAACTTTTTTTTTCTTAAAAAATGAAAACATATATTTACGAAGATTATTTAAACTTATAACAGCAAATTATTAAATTTTAATTAATAATTACGCTACTTATAGTTGAATTATAGGTGCGTCACCACGTTTCCAATTAAAAATTTATAATTATCTAAAAACAAATATAAATAATAATAATGGGATTAGTTGTACCACTAAAAAAATCAGCGAATTCAGCTTATTTAGAATTGAAAAATCTTCTGAGTGATAAACTTCAGAATGTGGAGACACTTATACTGCAAAAGCTAAAAAGTGATGTAAATCTTATTGAGAAAATGAGTAATCACCATCTTAGTTCAGGTGGAAAAAGATTAAGAGCATTATTAACATTAGGGTCCGCAAAATTAACAGGATACAAAGAAAATGGTAGAGATATAAATTTAGCAGCTTGTGTAGAACTAATTCATTCTGCAACTTTATTGCATGATGATGTGATTGATGAAAGTAAGCTAAGAAGAGGGTCACAAACAACAAATTCAATTTGGGGGAATCAATCTTCAATTTTAGTTGGTGATTATTTATTAAGTAGGTGTTTTGAAATGATGGTAGAAGACGGTGACTTAGAAGTTTTAAAATTGTTATCTTCTACATCAGCAAAGATTGCCCAAGGTGAAGTTATGCAACTTCAACATAAAGGAGAGGCTGATTTATTAGAAGAAACATATCTAGATATAATTAGTTTAAAAACTGCCTCACTTTTCTCGGCTGCTACTAAAACAGGTGCATGTTTATCTCAAAGCAATGAAAAAGAAAAAAAAGCATTAGAGTCATATGGAAAAAATTTAGGCCTAGCATTTCAAATTGCGGATGACGCCCTTGATTATTATGCAAAAGAAAAATTATTCGGAAAAGAAATAGGTAAAGATTTTTTTGAGGGAAAGGTAACATTACCCTTAATTTCGATATTTCAGAAAGGTAATGATAAAGAAAAAAAATTTTTAGCTGAAATAATGAAAAAAGAAAACAGAACAGATGAAGATTTTGGTGAAACTCTCTCTTTAATTAATAAATATAAAGCGGTTGAGGCCACATTTAAAAAAGCAGAATTTTTTGTTAATGTTTCTTTTGATGCCTTAGCTATTTTTCCTGAAACTGAAGATAAACGAATTTTACAAAACTTAACTAGTTTTAGTCTTAAAAGATCTTTTTAGGGGTAAAGCAGTTCTTTTTCCCAACTTCCATTTTTTTTTTTATAATTTAATCTTTCGTGTATTCTACCTTCGCCATCTAACCAAAATTCTATTTCTTTAGGCAGTAACCTCCATCCTGACCAATGTGGTGGTCTGGGAACTTTTTTTTGATCGGGAAATTTTTTTTCAAATTCTTTAATTTTTTCTGTAAATATTTCTCTTTTTTTTAAAATTTCTGATTGGGATGAGGCCCACGCACCTATTCTATTTTTGTACGGTCGGGAGTTATAATAATCATCTGCCTCTTTAGCTGAAACCTCTTCTACTTTACCAATCACTCTTACTTGGCGTCTTAAGCTTTTCCAGTGAAAGCACATCGAAGCTTTTTGATTTTCTTTAAGCTCATTTCCTTTTTTACTATTAAAATTAGTATAAAAAACGAACCCTTTTTCACTTAAACCCTTAAGGAGAACCATCCTAACATTAGGTTGATTATCTTTATTTGAAGTTGCAACCGCAACGGCGTTAGGGTCATTAATTTCACTTTCTTCAGCTTTTGAAAACCATTTTTTAAATAATTCTATTGGATTATCTAAATCTTCAAAGATAATATCTATACCTAGTGTATTTTTGCCATTTTTTTGATTCATAATTTCTTTAAAATAATTTATACATTATTTATCTATGTCTTTTAATACTTTTGGGAAAATTTTTAGGTTTACTACTTGGGGAGAATCACATGGTCCAGCTATTGGGTGTGTGATTGATGGATGCCCACCAAATATAACTATATCTGAGAAGGATATTCAGAAAGATATGGACAGGAGAAGGCCTGGGCAATCAAAGTTTACAACGCAAAGAAAAGAGTCTGATAAAGCTATAATTTTATCTGGCGTATTTGAAGGTAAAACTACCGGAACTCCAATTTCGATAATAATACATAATGAAGATAAAAGATCTAGAGATTATGAAACAATTAAAAATAAATTTAGACCTGGACATGCTGATTATACGTATTTTAAAAAATATGGTATAAGGGATTATAGAGGAGGTGGAAGACAGTCTGCTAGAGAAACTGCCTGTAGAGTTGCTGCTGGAGCAGTAGCAAAAGTAGTATTAAAAAAACTGATTGGCAGTAAGTTTAATGTGGTTGGAGCAGTAACACAACTAGGGTTGATGTCCTGCGATAAATCTAATTGGAAAGATAGTGAAATAAGAAAAAATCCTTTTTTCTGTCCTGATAAAAAGTCTGTAAAACTTTGGGAAAAATATCTTCTCGCTGTGAGGAAAGCAGGGTCTTCATGTGGCGCTATTATTGAAGTGAGGGCAACTGGTATTCCTGTAGGCCTTGGTGCTCCTATATATTCAAAATTAGATACTGATATAGCTGCTGCATTAATGAGTATCAACGCTGTTAAAGGAGTAAATATCGGCGCAGGTATGAGTGCAGCTTTTTTAAGTGGGGAGGAAAACTCAGATGAGATAAGCAGTGGATCTGGAAAAGTAAAATTTAAAACTAATCAGGCTGGGGGAATTTTAGGTGGAATTTCTTCTGGTCAAAACATTGTGGCCTCATTTGCGGTAAAACCTACATCCTCAATTTTAACCAGTCGAAATACAATAGATAAAAAAGGTAAAAACACAAAAATTTCTGTTAAAGGAAGACATGATCCATGTGTTGGTATTAGAGCAGTGCCAATTGGTGAAGCGATGATTAATTGTGTACTATTAGATCACTTTCTTTTAAATAGAGCACAATGTAATTAATTAGTTATCTTATTTTTATTTTTAGCTAAAATTATTTTTGAATTTAATGTTTCCTCTACTTTTGTTGCTATAGACAAACTATCTAAACCAGCTATTTCATACATTTTTTCAGGAGTATCTTGGTCGATAAAAATATCTGGCAGAATCATAGATCTAAACTTTAGCCCTGTATCAAAAACACCTCTATCTGATAATAATTGCATCACATGAGATCCGAAACCGCCTATAGAACCTTCTTCAATTGTTATAAGCACTTCATGATTAGTTGCTACTTCCATAATTAATTTTTCATCTAAAGGTTTGGCAAATCTAGCGTCTATTATTGTACAATTGATATCCTTTGATAAAAGTTTTTCTGAGGCTTTTTTACATTCCTCTAACCTTGTTCCAAAGTTTAATAGAGCAACTTTTTTTCCTTCCTTAATAATTTTTGCTTTTCCGATTTCCAAAACTTCTTTAATTGATGGCAATTGTACACCTATGCCATTTCCTCTTGGATATCTAAAAGCGGATGGCCTATCATTAATTTCCACTGAGGTATTAATCATTTTTACAAGTTCTGCCTCATCGCTTGCAGCCATAACAACAAAATTCGGCAAGGTAGATAGGTAAGTTATATCAAAAGATCCTGCATGAGTTGGGCCATCTGCGCCAACTAGCCCTGCTCTATCAATTGCAAATCTCACAGGTAATGATTGTAATGCAACGTCATGTACAACCTGGTCGTAGGCTCTTTGAAGAAAAGTTGAGTAAATTGCTGCATAAGGCTTATATCCTTCTGTAGCTAATCCAGCAGCAAATGTTACGGCGTGTTGTTCAGCTATACCAACATCGAAAGTTCGATCAGGAAATTTTTTTTCAAATAAATTTAACCCAGTTCCAGAAGGCATCGCTCCTGTGATACCTATTATTTTTGTATCTTGCTCAGCGTGTTTTATTAAAGTTTCTGCGAAGACTTTTGTATATGATGGAGTATTAGATTTAGATTTTGATTGTTTGCCAGTTGAAACATTGAATTTAGAAACTCCATGATATTTGTCACCAGAGTTTTCAGCTGGTTTATAGCCTTTTCCCTTCTCTGTTCTTACGTGAATTAATACAGGTCCTTGGTGGTTAGAATTTTTTACATTTTCTAATATTTGAACTAAGTTTTCAACGTCATGTCCATCAATGGGTCCAACATAATAGAATCCTAATTCACTAAATAAAGTTCCTCCAGTTACTATGTTCCTTAGTAAGTCTTCTGCTTTTCCTGCTTTTTGGCTAAATCTTTTTGAGAAAGCAGAAATAACCATTTTTATCGTCTCTCTAAAATTGAAATATAGTTTTCCTGAAAGAAGATTGGCTAAGTACTTGCTCATAGCACCAACAGGTCTTGCAATAGACATATCATTGTCATTTAATACAACAATTAAATTGGACTTTAATGCACCTGCATTATTCATTGCTTCATAGGCCATTCCAGCGCTCATTGCTCCATCACCAATTACTGCAATTACATTATTCTTATTATTAGACAATTTCTTTGCTACTGCCATTCCAAGAGTTGAAGAAATTGAAGTTGAACTATGAGCTGCTCCAAATGGATCGTATTCACTTTCAGTCCTTTTTGTAAACCCTGACAAACCTCCGCCCTTTCTTAAAGTTTTAATCCTGTCCCTTCTTCCAGTAATAATTTTATGAGGGTAACATTGGTGACTTACATCCCAAACTAATTTATCTTTTGGAGTGTCAAATACATAATGTAATGCAATCGTAAGCTCCACAACACCTAAACCGGCGCCAAGGTGACCACCAGTCTCTGAAACAACTTCGATGAGTTCATCTCTAAGCTCATCAGAAATTTGTTTTAAATTTTCTTTCTTATACTTCCTTAAATCAGAAGGAAAATTAATTTGCTTAATAAGTCTTACCATTAAAAATTTCTCTCTTTTACAAAATTTATTGTATCAATCAAATTACTACTATTTTTTCCATGTTTTTTTATCTTAAGCAATATTTTTTTCTTTAAATTATCTGCATACTTGTGAGCTTTTTCATATCCAAGAAGATTTATTAAAGTTGATTTCCCTTTTTTGTTGTCTTTTTTTGTTGGTTTCCCAACCATTTTTTTGGAACCCTTAATATCTAAAGAATCATCAGCAAGTTGAAACAATAAACCTATATCCTCACCAAGTTTTCCTAAACGTTCTCTTTCTTTTTTGTCCTTGTTTGCAATTATAGCGACTGATTGGATGCAAAAATTAAATAACCTACCAGTTTTTTTTCTTTGCATGTTGATTATTTGATGAAATTTTTTTTTTTTATTTTCAAATTTTAAATCTAATTCTTGGCCTCCTGCTATTCCTGAATGACCAGAACTATGAGATAATAAATTAATTATCTCATTTTTTTTTTTTGGAGGCAAAAGATTTCTTTTATCTGAAATTATTTCAAAGGCTAAAGTTAGTAATGAATTACCTGCTAATACAGCTGTAGCCTCACCAAATTTTTTATGAGTAGATGGTTTTCCTCTTCTCATCAAGTCATTATCCATACATGGCAAATCGTCGTGTATAAGTGAGTAAGAGTGAATACACTCTACTGCAGAACAAACACTTAAAAGTTTTTTTTCCTCTACTTTTAACATTTTTCCTGTATCAAAAATTATGGTAGATCTAATCTTTTTACCACCAGAAATAACCCCATACTTCATAGGTGTGGATAGCAAAGATTTTTCTTGATTTGTTAAAAATTTAAGTAAAAATTTATCAATTTTCTTTGCATTTTTTTTTAGTTTAATCTCAATCGTCATTTAGAACCTAAAATTTTTTTTGATCTTATTTTAAAAAGACTTTCTACATGTTTATTTAAGTTTATTAATCTTTTATACATTTCCTCAGTCTTATTTAAGTCAAAATCCTCATTTTCAAGTTTTGTAAGTATTTGATCGATTTCATCTCTAGCCTCTTTTAAGGATTTACTTTTAATTCCAGCTGGAATATTTTCGATTTTCATAGATTTAATAATAATTACATTATGAAAAACTTCTATTCAAATATTTATTCTTTTAATTTTAGAATATTGAAAAAAACTGTAAAATATCTTAACCAGGGCAATTTAGTGGCTATTCCAACTGAAACAGTCTATGGATTAGCGGGAAATGCTTACTCAAAAAAAGCTGTAAAGAATATTTTCAAGATAAAAAACAGACCAAAAAAAAATCCATTAATTATCCATTATAATGATGTTGCTGATGCTAAAAAAGATGTTGTTTTAAATAAGAACTTTTTCTTACTTTACAAAAAATTTTGTCCGGGTCCCTTGACTTTCATCTTGAGGAAAAACAAAAATTCTAAAATTACCCCTTTTGCCACCTCAAATTTAAAAACTGTGGCGATAAGATTCCCTAAAAATAAAATTATACGCTCTGTATTGAAATTAATTAAATTTCCACTTGCAATGCCGAGTGCTAATATTTCGTCAAGCTTAAGTCCGGTGACTGCATTTGATGTTTTTGAAGAATTAAAAAAAAAAGTAAATATCATAATTGACGGCGGGAATACTAGAATTGGAATTGAGTCTACCGTCATCGATCTTACCGATAAACCTAAAATTTTAAGACCAGGTATAATTACAAAAAGTGACTTGAGTCGTTTTTTTAAGGCAGATATCGCAAATAGCAAATCCAAAATTAAATCTCCAGGTATGTTAAAAAAACATTACTCACCAGGAATTCCAGTTATACTTAATAAAAGACCAAAATATTCCAATCAAGCATATATTGTTTTTGGTAAAAAATTTAAAAATAATAAAAATTATTTCAATTTGAGTAAAAAAGCTGACTTGAAAGAGGCTGCATCTAATCTATATAAAACAATGAGGAAAATAAAAAAAAAAGGATATAAAAAAATTTTTGTAAGCAAAATTCCTAATAAAGGACCTGGCCTTGCTATAAATGATCGTTTAAAGAGAGCTTCAAATTAATGTTTATTAAAATAAGAGAATTAACAAAAATTTATAATAACTATTTAGCAGTAAACAAAATCAATTTTCAGATTGAAAAAAATAAAACGATCGGACTGCTGGGTCCTAACGGATGTGGAAAAACAACAACCATTGGTATGATGCTTGGTCTTGTCACTCCTACTGAAGGTGAAATTTTAATAGAAAATAAAAGTATTGAGTCATTTAAAAGAGATGAAATTTTAAAAAGATTTAATTTTGCTTCCCCATACGTTGAATTACCAAAAAAATTAACTGTTAAGCAAAATCTTGAAGTTTATGGGAGGTTATATGGTATTAAGAATTTAGACAATAGGATAAATGAAATATCAAGTGATTTAGATATTAAAAGTTTTTACGAAAGAAAAACTGGAGAGCTTTCCTCTGGTCAGAAAAATAGAGTCTCTTTAGCAAAATCTTTAATCAATAAACCTGAAATTCTCCTGCTGGATGAGCCAACAGCGAGTCTGGATCCCGATATTGGAGACTTTATAAGAAGCTATATTCAAGAATATAAAAAAATTAATAAAATAACTATATTACTAGCTTCACATAATATGAGTGAAGTCGAAAGGCTTTGTGACAGCGTTATCATGATGAGAAATGGTAAAATTATAGATAGTGGTACCTGTAAAGATTTAATACAAAAACACGGAAGAAATAATTTAGAAGAAACATTTTTAAAACTAGCTAGGGGTAAGGATGAACTTTAATAAAATTTATGCTTTAGGTTTGAGGCACCTTTATTTAATCATGAACTCTTTTCCAAGAGTATTAGATTTGATTTACTGGCCTACTGTTCAAATTTTTCTGTGGGGATTTATTTCAAAATTTTTTACATTAAATTCTGAATATTATAGTAACACTGTTGGAGTAATACTTACCGCAGCAATTTTATATGATTTTTTATTTCGGGCTAGTATAAGTTTTAACATGATGTTTTTAGAAGAGATTTGGAGTAGAAATTTCACAAATCTATTTATTGCTCCGATTAAGATACGAGAAATTATAGCAGCTCTTACATTAACTGCAATTTTAAGAACTTTAATTGGTTTAATTCCTGCTGTTTTAATTGCTATCCCTTTATTTGGCGTTTCTGTTCTAAAGCTTGGAATGCCTTTAATTTTTTTACTGTTAGCGCTATATTTATTTGGAGTAACTTTAGGACTTTTAGTTACATCAGGGCTCCTAAGATATGGACCATCTTTTGAAAATATTGCTTGGGCAAGTTTATTTTTTTTAGCGCCACTTGGTTGTATATACTATCCGATAGATATTTTGCCTTTATCACTTCAAATTATTGCTAAGGGTTTACCACTAGTCCACATATTTGAGGAAATGAGAAGTATTTTAATGAATAATACAGTTAATTATTTCAACATTTTTAAGTCAATTTCTATATCGGTGATTTATTTTATTTTTGGTGTTATAGTTTTTTACATTTCTTATTTTGGTGCAAAAAAAAGAGGAACTCTTATTAACATGGGTGAATAATTTATGAATAATTTATTGAATGAAATAAGAAAACTAGAGTCGTCACCAAAAGTAGTTAAAAATTTATTTAATGAAAATGAAATAACTGAGTTTTTGAAATTATATAATGATCTTCCAGTAACAGTTCATAATAAAAAACAAAATGTGATTAAAAAAAGATGGCTACAGGGTTTCAATAAAAATTTAGAAAAGATTTTTTATGAAAGATTAGAAAAAGAAATAGGCACTTTCAAGATGGATAACTTAAAAGATGAGAGCGGTAATGATATTTTAGGTTTAATTCAGGAGAGCTATGCTCCAATAGGTCTACACGTCGATGGAGGTTTTGAATTAAAAAATCAAATTTATAAACAAACTTTAATACCTTTGTCCTCAGTTGGAAGCACAGTAATCTTTAAAAATAGATATTACGAAGGTTCAACAAATTTTACACAGGATCCGATAGAGTTAGGAAAAAAAGATCTTAAATATGGTCAAAATAAAAGATCTGATATTCATTTAAAGATATACGGAGATAAACCTTTTGATAAAAAAATACACCAAAAGTATTTACAACATGAAAATATTAATAATTTAAAAGGTTTAGAAGTAGAATTAATATATAAATGGGAAGTAGGATCTATGTTAATATTCGATAGAACACATTTACATTGCTCTTCATCAGTAATTGAGGGGAAAAAAATTGGAATTGCAACCTTTACAAAAAAATAATTAAAAATGGCAATTTATGACTGTTTTCAATACTTTAATGAAGATCATATTGTTGATCTCCGTTTAAATATTTTAGATAAATATGTTGACTATTTTGTAATATCTGAGTCTACAAAAAATCATCAAGGAAAGGATAAAAAAATAAATTTTAAAATTGAAAATTTTCCAAAATTTAAAAACAAAATAAGATTTTTGATAGCAGACTATAAAGATAAAATTGATTTTAAAAATCATAAAGGCGGAGAGTCAATAATTGAACAGCATCAAAGAAATTATTTAATTCAGGGACTAAAAGATGCTCAGCCAGATGACTTAGTTATTTTATCCGACTCTGATGAAATACCTGATCTTGAAAAACTTAAATATATCAAAAAAGGCAAAAAATTTATTGCCTTTTCTCAAAAAATGTTCACGTACAAACTTAATCTTCAAAATTTAGATGAGAGTAATTGGATAGGATCCAAAATAACACAAAAAAAATATATTAAATCAATGCAACATTTAAGAAATCTAAAATTTAAAAAATTTCCATTTTGGAGACTCGATAAAAGAAGTTTACAAATAATAGATGGAGGATGGCATTTTTCTTACTTACATTCTCCTGATCAAATATTAAATAAGATAAAATCTTTCTCACATGGAGAATTCAATATTAAGAACATAAGTGTAAAAGATATAGAGAAAAAAATAACTAAGAACGAAGATATATTTGACAGAGGTTTTAAATTAAAAAAAATTGAAATAGATAAAAGCTATCCTGGCTATATAGTAAATAATATAGAGAAATTTTCAGAATGGATAATTTAAATTTTTGCGCGCCGGATAGGAGTCGAACCCATAACCTCCGGAGCCGAAATCCGGCGCTCTATCCAGTTGAAGCTACCGGCGCATAATTTCCAATTTAAATTAATTTATGAATAAAACAATAAAATTTTTAGTTGAAAAAAAACATCATAATATAAGAGTTGATCTTTTTTTGTCAGAAAAGATCAGCACTATTACAAGATCTTATGTAAAAAAATTAATTGAAAATTCTCAATTGAAAATTAATAAAGAAATTGTCAAAACACCTGCAACTAGAGTAAAAATAAATGATGAAATTATAATCAATATTATTGAAAAAAAAGAGAATAAAGTCCTTCCTAGAAAAATGGATTTAAAGATAATATTTGAGGATGATGACATAATAGTTTTAGATAAACCTAAAGGTTTAGTTGTTCACCCTGGTGCAGGAAATTTCGAAAACACTTTAGTTAATGCTCTTAAGTTTAAATATAAAAATAACTTATCTAGTGTAAATGGAAAAGTTCGTCCAGGTATAGTTCATAGAATTGATAAGGATACAAGTGGCTTGCTGGTAATCGCAAAAAACAATTTTTCACATTCAAGCTTGGGTAAACAATTCAGTGATCATTCAATAAAAAGATATTACTATTGTTTAATTTGGGGAGTTATAAGGCCTTTAAGTGGTAGAGTTGAAACATTAATTTGCAGAAATCAAAAAAATAGAAAGCTTATGACAGTAAGTGAGATAAAGGGAAAAAAAGCAATTACAAATTATAAGACTTTAAAAGTATTTAACATTAAAGAAGTTCCAAAAATAAGCTTGATTGAGTGTAAATTAGAAACTGGAAGAACTCATCAAATTAGAGTTCATTTAAAATATAAAGGAACTTCTATTATAGGCGATCAACAATATGGTAAAAAAAATATAAAATTTAAAAAAATTAATAAAGATTTTTTCAACGTTTTTTCAAATATCAATGGTCAAGTGTTGCATGCTCAAACCTTAGAATTTTTACATCCAGTAAAAAAAAAATGGATGAGCTTTAAAGCTCCTCTTCCAAATGACTTTAAAAAAATGTTGAATTTCTTAAACAAACATACGGGTTGAAAAAATTATATTAATATATAAATCTCTAGAATGGATAACAAAAATCAATTATCAAATTTACCTGTCCTTTCTTCAGGTGGCTTATCGGTCTATCTTACGCAAATTAAAAAATTTCCAATGTTGGATGCCGAGGAGGAATATATGCTCGCGAAGAATTGGAGGGAAAATGGAAACTTACAATCTGCACATAAACTTGTCACTAGTCACCTAAGATTAGTAGCCAAAATTGCTATGGGTTATCGGGGATATGGTTTACCAATAAATGAGATGATTTCTGAAGGAAATATTGGGTTGATGCAAGCAGTTAAAAAATTCGATCCTGATAAAGGTTTTAGATTAGCAACTTATGCAATGTGGTGGATAAAAGCTTCAATTCAAGAGTACGTTTTACGATCGTGGAGTTTAGTCAAAATGGGGACGACATCTGCACAAAAAAAACTTTTTTTTAATTTAAAGAAAATAAAAAATCAAATTGCTCCTGGTCAAGATGGTGACTTACGTGATGAACAAGTTAAAGAAATTTCAAAAAGGTTGGACGTTGACTCTAATGAAGTTGTAAATATGAATAGAAGAATGATGGGTCAAGAAAAATCTCTTAATGATCCGATTAAAAAAGGTGAGACAGATGAATGGCAAGACTGGCTTGTGGATGAAAGTTTAGATCAAGAATTAGTAATCTCTCAGCAACAAGAATATGATGATAAAAAAGAACTTCTTAAAAGTGCTATGAAAATTTTAAATGAGAGAGAGAAAGAAATTATTATTGCTAGAAGATTAAATGAAAACCCTTCAACTCTTGAAGATTTAAGTAAAAAGTATAAAATAAGTAGAGAAAGAATAAGACAAATAGAAACTAAAGCTTTTGAAAAACTTCAAAAATCGATGATAAATGCTAGCAAATCAAAAAATCTACTTACTAATAATTAAATTTTAAAAGGATCTTCTAATAAAATCGTATCATCTCTTTCAGGACTAGTTGAAATACTTGAAATTTTTGCCCCTATAAAATCTTCCAAAGCATAGACATATTTTTTTGCGTTTTCAGGTAAGTCTTTCATATGCCTAATTCCTTGGGTTTTGGTTTTCCATCCTGGAAAAGTTTTATAAATAGGCTTGACATTAAATTGATCTTCAGATGCAGAGGGTAAATAATCTATTTTTTTTCCATTAAGTTCGTATTGAATACAAATTTTTATCTCATCCATATCATCTAACACATCTAATTTTGTTAAAGCTATACCGTTAATTCCTGAAATCTTAATTGTCTGCCTTACTAAAACTCCATCAAACCAGCCACATCTTCTTTTCCGTGCCGTTACAGTTCCAAATTCTTTACCTTTTTTTCCTAAACTCTCTCCAATTTTATTGTTTAATTCAGTGGGAAAAGGGCCACTTCCAACTCGAGTTGTATAAGCCTTTGTAATTCCTAAAATATAATTTAATTTATCAGGGCCTAGACCAGTTCCTGTAGAGGCCATTGAGGGAACTGTATTTGAAGAAGTTACGTAAGGGTAGGTCCCATGGTCTACATCAAGCAAAATTCCTTGCGCGCCCTCAAATAGAATTTTTTTTCGATTTTTAATAAACTTGTCTAACTCTATCCAAACAGGTTTGGCGTATTTTAGTATCTGTGGAGCAATTTTAAGAAGCTTTTTTTTTAGTTCCTCCTTTTTGTAAACTTTTTTATTTAATCCTTTTCTGACTGCATTGTGATGTGCAAGAACATTTTTTAGTCTACTATCAAGATTACTTTCTGATCTTAAGTCCATTACTCGAATTGATCTTCTACCTACTTTATCCTCATAACAAGGTCCTATTCCTCTTCTTGTAGTCCCGATTTTGCTTTTTCCAGCTATATCTTCTCTAATTTCATCCATTTCTTGATGAAATGGAAGAATTAAAGATGCAGACTCTGAGATCATAAAATTTTCATCCGTCACACTAATTCCTTTATTTTTAATTTCTTTAATCTCATCTAGCAATGCCCAAGGATCAATTACAACACCATTTCCTAAAATTGAAATTTTTTTTTCTCTTACAATTCCAGAAGGCAAAAGTCTTAATTTAAAAATTTTTTTATCGATAACTAATGTATGCCCTGCGTTGTGCCCTCCTTGAAAGCGGACAACAACATCGGCCTCGCTGGAAAGCCAATCAACTATTTTTCCTTTTCCTTCATCTCCCCATTGAGAACCAACTACAATTACATTTTTCATTATTTAAACTCTTTTTTTAATTCAATTGAATTTAGATGGTTTATAGGACCATGACCCTTTCCGTATTTAGGACCAGATCCTATGGCGTGATTAACATATTTAATGCCTAACTCACAGGACTTTATTATAGGTTTTCCACAAGTTAAGAATGTTGTTATCGCACTTGATAGAGTACATCCAGTACCATGTGTGTTCCTTGTATTTATTTTTTTATTTTTAAAAATTTTTAAATCTTTTTTATTTAAGAAAACGTCATTAATATATTTTGATTTATTATGACCACCCTTCAAAAGTACATTTTTTGCTCCCATGTCTAAAAGTTTGTTAGCTGAATGAATCATGTCCTCAACATTTTTAATATTAATTTTAGTTAATTCCTCAGCTTCCGGTATATTAGGTGTAATTAAAAAAGTATTTTCTAATAATTTTTCTTTTAAAGTTTTAATCGCTCGTTGATTTATTAATTTAGCTCCACCTTTTGCTACCATCACTGGATCTAGTACAATTTTTTTTGTTTTTATTTTTTTTATCGCCTTGACTACTGATAATATGACTTTTGATGAGTGAAGCATTCCGATTTTGACTGCATCCGGCGCAATGTCTTTGCTTGAGAATAAAATTTGTTTTTCAATCTCTTTATGGTGAATAGGTAAAACTGATTTTACTCCAGTAGTATTCTGTGAAGTTATAGCAGTTATTGCAGTCATTGCATAACCTCCTAAAGATGTAATTGTTTTTATATCAGCTTGTATCCCTGCTCCACCAGATGAGTCTGATCCGGCAATAATTAAAATTTTAGATTTTAGTTTCAATTTATTATTGATCTTTTAATTTTTTGAATGCATTTAACAATTAAACTTTTATTGTGCGACTCTGCCATGACTCTTATTTTTGGTTCCGTTCCAGATTTTCTAACTAGTATTCTACCATTATTTCCCATTTGCTTATTCGCTAATCTTATAGCGCTTCTACACTTAAAACTATTCAAAATATTTTTATCTCTAACCACTATATTTTCTAATATTTGTGGCAAAGGTTTAAAAACATTTAACAATTTACTGGCTTTAATTCCTTTTCTTAAAGAAAATAATACTTCTAATGCAACCAATAATCCATCTCCTGTAGTGGCAAATTTTCCTAAAATGATATGTCCAGATTGTTCACCACCTAAATTAAAATTTAATTTTTTCATCTTCTCTTTGACATATCTATCTCCAACTTTTGCTCTAAAAAAATTTATTTGCTCTTTTTTTAAAAATTGTTCTAAACCAAAGTTTGACATTAGAGTTCCAATAACACCACCTTTTAAAATTTTTTTAGCTTTCCATCGTCTGGCAAGCATCGCAATAATTTGGTCTCCATCTATAACCTTTCCATTTTCATCACACATAATTATTCTATCAGCATCACCATCAAAAGAGATGCCAACGTTTGCTTTATATTTTTTAACAAAAAATTTAATTTTTGAGGGATAAGTTGATCCACATTTATAATTTATGTTTAACCCATTAGGTTTCACTCCAATAGTTATAACTTTTGCACCTAGCTCCCTTAGCAACTTAGGAGCGGCTTTATAACAGGCTCCATTGGCACAATCTAAAACAATCTTAGTGCCCTTTAAATTAAAATTTTTGGGAAAATTACTTTTTAAAATTTTGATATATTTTTCGTTACCATCTTCTAATCGTTTTACTCTACCAAGAGACTTAGGATTAGTTAGTTGTTTTGTATTTTTAGCATCTATTAACTTTTCAATTTTCTTTTCTATTTTATCCGATAATTTCATTCCGTCTGGTCCAAATAATTTTAAGCCATTGTCATGATAAGGATTATGTGATGCTGTTATCATAATTCCCATATTAGCTCTCATAGATTTTGTTAGCATTGCGAGGCCATTAGTCGGTAAAGGACCAAGTGTAAAAACATGCATTCCTCCAGAGACAAGACCTGATACTAATGCTGGTTCCAGAGTGTATCCAGAGAGTCTTGTGTCTTTAGCTATTACTGCTATCTGCTTATTTTTTTTTTGATTCTTGAAATATGTACCTGATGCTAATCCAAATTTAAAAAATTTCTCTCCAGTTATGTTTCCTTGGTTAACTGTTCCTCTAATTCCGTCAGTACCAAAATATTTATTTTTCATTTATCAAATAATATTTTATTAAAAACTAATATTCCTTGTTTAATTTCAAGCACATTATGAACTCTAAAAATTTGAACTCCTTGCGACAACAGGTATAAAACTGATGCCATAGTTCCACCAATTCTCTCTTTGCTATCATATGAATCTGCTATTTGGTTAATAAATTTTTTTCTAGAAGTTCCAATTAAAATTGGAAGTCCTAAGCTATGAAACAAAGATATTTTAGAAATTAAAGTCAAATTATGTTTCAAAGTTTTACCAAAACCTATGCCCGGATCTAATATTATTTTTCTATCGGAAAATTTATTTTTAATATTTTCCTCAAAAAAATCATAAATATCTAATAAAACATTTTTATAATTAGGTTTAATTTGCATTGTATTAGGAGTCCCTTGCATATGATGTAGAACTTTTGATACATTTTTTTTCCTACTTATTCTTATGGAATTTTGATCATAGTTAAAACCTGATACATCATTTAATAAATCGACACCATAGTTTAAACTATATTTCATTATCTCTGACTTTCTAGTGTCTATTGATAAGCAGATTTTTTTGTATCTTTTTTTAAATTTTTTTAAAACTCTTTCAATTCTCTTTAATTCGTTTTGTAAACTTGTATCTATTGAACCAGGTCTGGTGGACTCTCCTCCTATGTCAATTATTTTAGCCCCACTTTTGACCATATAGTTTATATGTTTAAAAGATTTACTTTCTTTATTAAATTTTCCTCCATCAGAAAAACTATCTGGTGTTAAGTTCAAAATTCCCATTATAGTAGGTCTAGAAAAATTAACATATTTTAAAAAATTTCTACGTCTTGAAATTATATTTTTGATATCTAAATTAATTTTTTTTTTTTCATTTTTATTGAGAAGTTTAATATCTCTAATATTAATATACTTACTTTTAATAACTTTTTTTCTTCTTGTGAAAATTTCAAGAGAGGTAAATGCTATATTATTATTGCCACATAGTGGTAACGCGATCTTATTTTTAATTAACTTTTTTGCTTGATTGCCGTAAAAAAAATTACACGCCCTTGTGTAATATTTTATCATTTATTTAGATTGCAGGTTTTGGTTTTAATCCTAATGAACCAAGAGCTGAGGAAGACTTTCCATTTTCGTTTTCATCTTCCTTAAAAGATCTAGTAGGTTTAATATTCTTAAGTATTAAGTCTCTAATTTCATCACCAGACAAAGTTTCATAAATCAGTAATGCTTTAGCAATTTTATGCAAATCGTCAATTTTTTCTGTTAAAATTTTTCTTGCTCTTTCGTAACCTTTATCAACTATTTTCTTTACTTCTATGTCTATTTTTTTTGCAGTCTCTTCAGACATATTTTGCTGTTTAGTAACAGATCTTCCTAGAAATACCTCTTCTTCATTTTCTCCGTATGCTATTGTACCTAACTCAGTGCTCATTCCGTATTTGGTCACCATATTTTTTGCCATTTTTGTTACCATATCAATGTCAGAAGAAGCTCCTGAAGTAACTTTATCATGGCCGAAAATTATTTCTTCAGCTATTCTGCCCCCCATTGCAACTGCAATGTCAGCATGCATTTTTTCTCTTGTCACTGACAATTGATCCCTTTCGGGTAATCTCATTACCATTCCTAAGGCTCTTCCTCTTGGAATAATTGTAGCTTTGTGTATTGGATCAGAAGCACTTTCATTTAAGGCAACGATTGCATGACCGCCTTCATGATAAGCTGTTAATTTTTTCTCATCTTCAGACATTACCATAGACCTTCTTTCAGCTCCCATCATAACCTTATCTTTAGCCTCCTCTATATCTGACATAGTTACAACTCTTTTATTTTTTCTTGCAGCAAGTAAAGCAGACTCGTTAATTAAATTAGCAAGATCTGCTCCTGAAAAACCTGGTGTTCCTCTTGCAATAGTTCTAAGCTTAACATCTGGGCCTGTATTAATTTTTTTTACATGAACTTTTAAAATTGCTTCTCTTCCAATAATATCTGGGTTTCCAACTACGACCTGTCTGTCAAATCTTCCTGGTCTTAATAAAGCTGGATCAAGAACATCTGGCCTGTTAGTTGCAGCTATTAGAATTATACCTTCGTTGGTATCGAAACCATCCATTTCAACAAGCAATTGGTTAAGAGTTTGCTCTCTCTCATCATTACCTCCACCTAAACCTGCACCTCTACTTCTGCCTACGGCATCAATCTCGTCAATGAAAATAATACATGGTGAATGTTTTTTCCCTTGCTCAAACATATCTCTAACTCTTGAAGCTCCTACTCCAACAAACATTTCAACAAAGTCAGATCCAGATATAGAAAAGAATGGTACATTAGCTTCACCTGCGATAGCTTTTGCTAAAAGAGTTTTGCCTGTTCCTGGAGGACCAATTAAAAGAGCACCCTTTGGTATTTTTCCACCCAATCGGCTAAATTTTTTAGGATCTTTTAAAAATTCAACTATCTCCTCAACTTCCTCTTTAGCTTCTTCAACTCCTGCAACATCATTAAATGTTACTTTTCCTTGAGCTTGATTTAATAATTTAGCTTTAGATCTTCCAAATCCCATTGCACCGCCTTTGCCTCCTTGCATTTGACGCATAAAAAATATCCAAACACCAATTAGTAAAAGCATTGGAAACCATGATAATAAAATACCTAGCAGTGAAGGCATCTTATCTTCTTGTGGTGATGCAATTATACTTACTCCTTTTGATGAGAGTTTATCAACAAGTTCTGGATAGTTCGGAGAAAAAGTTTTAAAAGTTTTACCATCAGCTAAAACTCCAGAAATATTGTTACCTTGTATTTGAACCTCTACAACTCGACCTGCGTCGACCTCATTCAGAAAATTAGAGAACGCTAAAGAGTTTTTTTCAGAATTTATTTTGCTAGGGTCTTGAAACATATTAAAAAGACCTACAGAGAGTAGGACAATTATGACCCACATGACTAAATTTTTTACATTCATAATACTTAAATAATCATTAATATTT
>JAOINI010000006.1 GCA_028139285.1 Candidatus Pelagibacter sp.
TTACTATTATCGTATAGTAATTTAAATTTTACTTTGTTTTGAACTTTAACATAAATTTTATTTGCATTTCTAATTTCTACATTATCGGCAACAGCACTCACAGGTCTTTTTAATGGATTTAAATTTTTAATCAGTATATTAGATTTATCACTAACTATTTTTCCTGGCCATCTTCTTGGCCTAAAAGCACTTATTGGAGCTATAGAAATTTTCCTAGAATCTAAACTTAGTATAGGTCCGTGAACAGATAAATTGTAAGCAGTGCTTCCTGCAGGGGTCGATATTAAAACACCATCTGAAACTAATTTTTTTATTATAAATTTACTTCCATTTTTTATGGACAAGTTTGAAGCTTGCCTGCTCTGTCTTAAAATAGAGACTTCATTTATAGCCAAACATTTAATTTTTCTTTTTCTTTGTGTCACAATCATCTCTAAAGGGGATATCGTAGTTATTTTGGATTTAATTATTTTTTTTAATAAATTTTTTTTTGTAAACTTATTCATTAAAAAACCGTAGTTGCCAGAATTTATTCCATAAAATAATTTATTTGCTTTTTTATATTTTTTTAATGTTTGAAGCATAAAGCCGTCTCCTCCAATGACAATAATTAGTCCAGGAAGATTTAATTTTTTGTTTTCAAAAATACTATTTACAGTTTTTTTGATTTTATTAGATTTTGAATTTTTATCAGAAATTATTAAAATTTTTGTCATTAATTATGGTGCCCTCGGCCAGACTCGAACTGGCACTCCCAAAAGGGCAAGGATTTTAAGTCCTTTGTGTCTACCAATTTCACCACGAGGGCACGTTATTATTTTTATTGTTATTGTTAGTATATTAATACACAAGAGTTTTAAAGAAGTAAAAAAAAATTATTTTCTGTCTCTATCTTCTAGTTATCTTTTAAGCTTAAACGCGTAAATTAAATCACCGAAATCTTTTTCATATCCGTAAAATCTTCCGCCAGTTGAGTTTATTATTATATATTGTTCCCCTTTATATACGTAGGTCATTGGTGGTGAGGAGCCTGCAAATTTTAACTTTGTTCTCCAGAGTTCTTTACCGTTTGAAGAATTAAATATGTAAACGTTTTTGTCTGGTGTACCAGTTGCTATTGAAATGTTTCCTGCAGTTGATAGTACTCCTCCAAAATTTATATCTCCTTTGATAATTTGATTATTAATAAGTTTTTCACCAAAAGGTATTTGCCAAGTAATTTTTCCAGTACTCAAGTCAAACGCTGTTAATTTACCGTGAGGTGGTTTAGACGCAAAATTTCCATATTTGTCGAGCAACAACTGCCAAGTTGCAGATAATTTTAATAAATTATTTTCTTTAAGGTATTTATCGTGGGCCTCAAAATATTCTTTCAAAAGATTAAGTTCTTTATCGGAAATCTTTATATCTTTAGTGTACTTATGTGAGTATTTAAAATCTTTTAAGGAATTAAGTGACTCTCCTTTTTTCGTCAAAGTAATACCATTAAGATTCGGGATATATGTGTCACCAAAAAATTCACTTTCATATTTACCTTTTTTTCTTTTTTGATGACAAGAAGAGCATTTGGTTTGATAAATTTTATTTGCATTAAAATGCTTTAGATCAATTAAATATTGTTGAGCTTTTCTCAACGCAGATGGTTTATTTTTTAAACAGCAAGAGTAATAAGATCTTATAACCCATGGATAATGATTAGTTGGAATAATAATTTGATTATTAATTAAATCATATGAACCTCCTGGCCATTCTGGACCCCCATGTAAACCCATAATAATTGGATCATAATCTAAAGATAAAGGAATGAAACTTTTTCCATATTTTGAATTTCTTGTTCTGTGTTTAACGTAATCTAAGTTTTCTTTATCATTGGAAATATAATCCAAATAAGAACTTAACTCATATTCTAAATCCATAAGATTTTCTGGATTATTTACTCTTATTTGATAATCAGAGTAGGTTTGATTTTCAATTGGTGACAAACTCTCAGTTTTAATTTTTTGAATATAATCTGCATTAACAAGTTTACAATCAGGTATGCTTACAACAAAAATATTACCGGTTTTTGAAAATCCATAGGCAAAATTAGAATTTTTTGAATTAATAATAATTGGATTTCCAACCATATCATAATCCCAATGATCATGAATTGTATCTTTAAATTTACAATCTGTTTTTCCTGTCTGCCCGTCGACTACAACAATACTATTAGAATAATCATCTTTAATGTTTGTATTTCCCAATAAATTTATTAAATTGCTTGTAACAAAAACAAGTTTTTCATTTTTTTTATCGTAAGATATTCCAGACCAAACTCTAGACCCATTCAAATTTACCTTCCAATTAATTTTTCCAGATGGGATTGAATGACTTACCACAGAATTTATATACGCCACTATCATCTTATCTTCGAAAACCATTGGAGGGACTAAAGATAAAGAAGATAAATTTTTGTTGTTTTTAATTAAACCGTCTAAACCAAAATTTTTATTTAATGTTCCATCTTTTTCATTGAGGACATATATCCCTTTACCACTTGGAATAAATATATTCTCTTCAAAATAAGTAAATCCCCTTCTTGCAGCAGGATTATCGATTTTAGTTCGCCAAATTTCTTTTCCATTTTGTGGATCCATTGCAATTACAAATCCATCCATGCTAGATGAAATAAGGTATTTACCTGTGAATATTGGTGTCGCCTGATTGTTATTTCTAAATGTTGAATTTTTATCGGGAACAAATCCATTCTTAAAAGTCCAAGCTAACTCTAAATTATTTGCATTATCAGTATTAATCGTTTCTATTTTTGAAAACTTGATTGAATTATAATCACCAGCACTCGTAAACCATTCAGCAGATAATGAGTCGGAATCTATTGCAAAAAAATATTGAATTAAAAAAATGATATAAAAAAATCCTTTTTTTTTCATATATATAATCAATATCTATTTGAGATATAAATTACTATCTAAATCTTATAATATATATTGTCTCATGAAAAAAATCTTAATATATAACTCTGGGGGTGGGTTAGGAGACTCTATTCAATTATTTTCATTAATTATTAGTTTAAAAAGCCATTTTAAAAAATATAAGTTTTATTACTTAGGAGCACATACCAATCACTTTAAAGGAAAACTTAAAGAATATAGAATAGATTTAGAGACTGTGGATTTAGATTTAAAGTATTTTGGTTTTCGGTGGTGGCATATATTATTTGCTAAAAATAGAGTAAAAAATAAAAATTATGAAAATTTTGATTTGATTATTGATTTACAGACAAAATTTAGAAACTCACTGATTTTAAAAAGAATTCCACATACTTTATTTTATTCAAAAACACTAAATGGTTTTTTTTCCTCTAAAAAAATTAAATCATATTCCTCTAATCATCTAGAAAATTTAAGTTTATTTATTGAAGAAGACATTATTCAAGAAGACTTCAAGGTAAGTAAATTATCAAAAGAAATTTTGAAGGAAGCTAAAAGACTTCTTCCAAATTCAAATTACATAGGTTTTTCAATAACCCAAGGTAATGAATATAGAAAAAAAAGCTGGTCAATTTTTAAATTTACTGCGTTGGCTAACAAAATACTTTCCAAAAAAAAGACTCCAGTTTTTTTTATTGAAAAAAATAAAATTGATTTAATTGACAAAATTAAAAGTCAAGTACCCTCAGCGATTTTTCCTGAGTTAAACTCAAATTTATCATGCCCAGCTTTAGTTACTGCTTTAGCCTCAAGATTAGAAACTGCTGTATCAATCGACAATGGAATAATGCATATGATTTCTTTGTCAAAAATCCCTATGATTGTTTTATTTGGACCAACTAACGCGAATAAATTTGCTCCAAAAAATAAATATATAAAAATACTAGACAGCAAAATAATTCATAAAACTAAAGATATTAACTCTATTGAAGTTGATGAGGTGTTAAGCCTGATTTAAATATTTAAGATTTTTATTTTTTTTAACTTAACTGTTTTCATTAAATCTTTATTAACTAATTTTAACTTAGTTTTCGAAGTTGATCTTGAAACTACTGATACTCCTATTTTACCTAATCTAAAAAAGGGATAACTGCCAATTTCCACAAATTTTCTATACTTTTTTTGAATAGTTTCTAATTGTTTTGAAATATTACTCTCGACTGTGAAAAGATTTAAAGTGCTACTGTGAACTTTTAAACCTTTAACTAAATATTTTTTGCAATTTTCTACCATTGAATTCAAGATAGAAGGCACACCAGGAAGTGAAAAAACATTTTTAGTTATAAATCCAGGAGCAGCACTAGAAGGATTATATATTAATTTTGCTATTTTTGGCATCCTTGCCATTTTTTTTCTTCCGTCATTAAATTTTTTCTTACCATAATAGCTCTCTAGAATCTTGTAAGCCTCACTATGATATCCATATTTAACTTTAAAAGCTTTGGCTATAGATTTTGCAGTTATGTCATCGTGTGTTGGTCCTATACCTCCAGTAGTGAAAACATAATTAAACTTTTTTGATAACAATCTAGTGTTTTGAACTATAGTTTTTTCAACGTCAGGTATAATTCTCACCTCTGAAACAGTTATCCCGCAGTTAATGTTTAGCCAATTACTCAAAAATGCAATATTTTTATCCTGAGTTCTTCCAGATAAGATTTCATTTCCGATTATTAAAATTGCTGCATTTACTTTATTTTTTTTCCTCATAGATTATTAATTATATATGAAATTTAATGAAACATTAATATCAGGTGAATTTATAAAAAGATATAAACGTTTTTTTGTCGATGTCAAAATTGGTAAAGAAATAGTTGTCGCTCATTGCCCTAATACTGGTTCAATGATGGGATTGTTAGAAAAAGGTAATAATGTTTGGCTGAGTAAATCCAATAATCCTAAAAGAAAGCTACAGTATACTTTACAAATTATTGAGGATCGAAAATCAAAAGTTGGTATTAACACTCACATAACAAATAAAATTGTTTTAAACGCTTTAAATAAAAGATTGATTAAAAATTTTAAAAATTTAGATAAAATTCAGCAAGAGGTTAAATTTGGTCAAAATACCAGATTTGATTTTTTAGTTACAGAAAAATATAAAAAAACTTTTATTGAAGTAAAAAACGTTACTCTATCTAGACAAAAGCAAATTGCAGAATTTCCTGATGCAATTACCACAAGAGGTTTAAAACATATACAAGAATTATTGAAAGCAAAAAAAAAAGGATATCAGATTTATCTTTTGTTTGTAATTCAAAGGAATGATTGCAATAAATTTGAATTAGCAAAAGATATAGATCCTGAATATTGTGAATTACTTTTAAAAGCTGTTAAGAAAAAACTAAAAGTACTCTGCTATGATTGTAAATTTTCCCCAAAAGGAATAAAACTAAATCGTGAAATACAATTTATAAAATAATGAGTTCTAATTACAGAGAAGCTTTTGAAAAAACGAAAACTGCAGGGCTGATAGCTGCAGGAGCATTAGATGAAGTTTCAAAAATTGCAAAACCTGGAATAAGGACTGATCAAATTGATAACTTGTGCTATGAATACCTTAATGATTATGGTGCTTATTCTGCGCCGCTTTTTTACAGAGGTTTCCCAAAATCCTGTTGTACCTCTACTAATCATGTTGTTTGTCATGGGATTCCCTCTGACAAAATTCTAAAAGAAGGAGACATTGTAAATGTTGATGTTACTGCGTTTAAAGATGGTTGGCATGGAGATACTAGTAGAACATTTGAGATAGGGGAAGTTTCAGTAAAAGCAAAAAAGTTAATTAAAACAACTTATGAAGCTATGATGAAAGCTATTAATATTATTAAAGATGACGTTTACCTTGGAGATATCGGGGCCGCAATTCAAAATTATGTGGAAGCTGAAGGATTCTCAGTTGTTCAAGATTTTTGTGGGCATGGTATTGGACAACAATTTCATAAGGAACCTAATGTACTACATTACGGAAAAAAAGGGACTGGAGAAAAAATAAAAGCTGGTATGATTTTCACAGTCGAACCTATGATTAATCTAGGAAAATATGAAACAAAAACATTAAATGATGGTTGGACAGCTGTTACTAAAGATAAATCTTTATCTGCACAATTTGAACATACTATAGGTGTAACTAAAGAGGGTTGTGAAATTTTTACTTTATCAAAAGAATAATGATAGAAAGATACTCTAGAAAAGAAATTAAAGAAATTTGGGAGGATAAAAATAAATATTCAATATGGCTGGATATTGAATTGGCTGCAGCTGAAGCTATGGAAAAATTAAAAGTTATTCCAAAGGGGGTTTCTAAAAAAGTAAAATCTAAAGCAAAAATTAATGTCAAAAGAATTTTACAAATTGAAGAAAAAGTTAAACACGATGTAATAGCTTTTTTAACTTCAATAAATGAAAAGGTTGGAAAAGAAGGTAGATATCTTCATAAAGGTATGACCTCTTCTGATGTTTTAGATACGTGTTTTAATTTTCAATTAAAAAAATCTGGTGAAATTTTATTAAATGATATTAATCAATTACTCGTCTCAATTAAGCGCCAAGCAATTAAACACAAATATACTTTATGCATTGGGCGAAGCCACGGTATTCACGCTGAACCAACAACTTTTGGTCTTAAGATGTTAACCTTCTATCAAGAATTTATTAGAAATAAAAAAAGGCTTGATGAGTCCATAAAAGAAATTTCAACATGTGCAATTTCTGGTGCTGTTGGAACTTTTGCAAATATAGATCCTTCTGTTGAAAGATATGTAGCAAAAAAACTTAAACTTAATGTAGAGCCTATTTCTACTCAAGTTATTCCTAGAGATAGACATGCACAATTTTTCTCTACACTTGGGATAATTGCTAGTTCAATTGAGAGGTTCGCGACCGAAATTAGGCATCTTCAGAGAACTGAAGTATTAGAAGTTGAAGAATTTTTCGGAAAAAAACAAAAAGGTTCATCAGCAATGCCTCATAAAAAAAATCCAATTTTAAGTGAAAATTTAACTGGTTTAGCTAGATTAATAAGATCTTTTGTTGTTCCTGCTCTGGAAAATGTTGCCTTATGGCATGAGCGAGATATTTCACATTCAGCTGTAGAAAGAAATATAGGTCCAGATGCAACGATTGCTTTAGACTTTGCACTGGCTAGACTAAACAACCTAGTTAAGAATTTAAATATTTACCCAAAAAAAATGCTAGACAATTTAAATATAACTAATGGAATATTTTTTTCTCAAAGAGTTCTACTAGAATTAACTGATGCAGGGTTTTCTAGAGAACAAGCTTATAAATTAGTTCAGAAAAACGCTATGAAAGCTTGGAAAGAAAATTCCTCTTTTTTAAGCAATATTATCTTAGATAAAAAAATCACTAATAAAATACCTGTTAATAAACTGAAAAAATTATTTAATTTTAGTTATCATACAAAAAAAATTAATATAATTTTTAATAGAAGTCTGAAACAAAAGTAATCTAATGAATAAAGGTAACAAGCTATACGAGGGCAAAGCGAAAATAATTTATGAGACTAAAGATAAAAATTTAGTTATTCAGCATTTTAAAGATGACGCTACCGCTTTTAATAATCTTAAAAAAGCTAAAGTCGAGGGAAAGGGAGTTTTAAATAATAGAATTTCTGAGCACATACTGTCTAGTTTATCTCAGTGTGGTGTTAAAACTCACTTGGTTAAAAGGTTAAATATGAGAGAACAACTGATAAAAAAAGCTGAAATTTTTCCTATTGAATTTATTTTAAGAAATGTAGCCACTGGTTCTTTAACCAAGAGATTAGGAATACCAGAGGGAACAGTTTTAGAAAAACCTTTATTAGAATATTGTTACAAAAATGATGAATTAGGTGATCCTCTAATTTCTAAAGAACATGTTCTCACTTTTGGGTGGGCTACTGAGAAAGAGTTAAATTTAATTGATAAATCGACTCTTCGGATTAATGATATCCTTACCGGAATGTTTAGAGCTATTAATATCAAACTTATTGATTTTAAAATTGAATACGGAAAGGTTTGGAATAAGGATATAGAAAAAAAAGAAATTGTTTTGGCAGACGAGATAAGTCCAGATACTTGCAGACTGTGGGATGCCAAAACTGAAAAAAAACTTGATAAAGACAGATTTAGAAAAGACTTAGGCAATGTTATCCAAGCATACCAAGAAGTTGCAAGGAGATTTGGTATAATGCCTGAAGAAACAAATATTAGCGAAGTTAACTTTGGAAAAACTGTACCAATAAAATTCAAAAAAAAATAAATTGAAATATTCGATTACAGTCACACTCAAAAAAGATGTATTAGACCCTCAGGGAAAAGTTGTAGAGAATACTCTTAAAAATATGGGCTTAAATAGTTTAAAGAGTGTAAGACAAGGAAAATATTTTGAAATAGAAGTTGAAGGAAAAAATGAAGAAGTTGCTGATAAAGAGGTAACTCAAATGTGTGAGAAACTATTAGCAAATTTAATTATCGAAGATTACAAAATTAACAAATTATAATGAATTCATCTGTAATTGTCTTCCCGGGATCTAATTGTGATCGAGATATTGCCGTTGCTTTAGAAAAAATGCAATTTAAAAATAAGATGGTATGGCACAAAGATACTACATTACCAAAATCAGATTTAATTGTAATTCCTGGAGGATTTTCTTACGGTGACTATCTACGTTCTGGAGCAATAGCTGGAAAATCCTTAATAGTAAGCGAAATTATCAAAGCAGCCAATTCAGGATGTTTAATTCTTGGAATTTGTAATGGATTTCAGATTTTGACAGAAACAGGTTTGTTAGAGGGGACTTTATTGAGAAATAAAAACCTTAAGTTTATTAACAAAGATGTGAATATTAAGGTAATTAATAACGAAACAAAATTTACCTCAAAATATAGATTAAACCAGATATTAAAAATTAATATTGCTCATAATGAAGGAAATTATTTTACTAAAGAGACTCATTTGGAAGAATTAAAAAAAGAGAATCTTATAGCGTTTAAATATTGTGATGAAGAAGGAGTTGTGAATGATCACTCTAACCCTAATGGTGCTTTAGAAAATATTGCTGGAATATTTAATGCCAAAAAAAATATATTAGGAATGATGCCTCATCCTGAAAGAATGGTCGATGAAATGATTTCTAACACTGATGGGATAAATCTTTTTTCTAGTTTAATTAACAAATAAGATGAAAATAACTAAGAAAATTATAGAAAAACACGGTCTTAAGTTAGAAGAGTTTGAAAATATTAAAAAACTAATGAAAAGAGATCCTAATTTACTAGAACTCGGAATTTTTTCGGCTATGTGGAACGAACACTGTTCATATAAATCATCAAGAATACATTTAAAAAAATTACCTACTAAAGGAAAACAAGTAATTCAAGGTCCTGGTGAAAATGCTGGCGTAATAGATATTGGAGATAATGATGCAATAGTATTTAAAATTGAAAGTCATAACCACCCTTCATACATTGAACCTTATCAGGGGGCGGCAACAGGAGTTGGAGGCATACTAAGAGATGTATTTACAATGGGTGCAAGACCAATTGCTTTGTTGAATTCAATTCACTTTGGTTCTCCCTCTCATCCAAAGACAAAAAGTTTATTAAATGGAGTGGTTTCAGGTATCGGTGGTTATGGAAATTGCATTGGAATACCGACTGTTGGTGGTGAGACTAAGTTTAATGAAACCTACAATGAAAATATATTGGTTAACGCAATGGCAGTAGGTCATGCAAAAAAAGATAAGATATTTTATTCAAAAGCAAAAGGTATAAACAAATCTGTAGTCTACGTGGGATCAAAAACAGGTCGTGATGGAATTCATGGAGCATCAATGGCATCTGCTGAATTTGATGAAAACTCTGAAGACAAAAAACCCACTGTGCAAGTTGGTGACCCATTCACTGAAAAACTACTTCTCGAAGCTTGCTTAGAATTAATGAAAGATGACTCAATTATTGCTATTCAAGATATGGGAGCAGCTGGATTAACTTCCTCTAGCGTTGAAATGGCTTCTAAAGGTTCGCTTGGAATTGAATTAAATTTAGAAAAAGTACCTTGTAGAGAGGAGAACATGACGCCATACGAGATGATGCTATCAGAAAGTCAAGAAAGAATGTTAATAATTTTAGAGGATGAAAAAGAAGAACACGCAAGAAAAATTTTTAATAAATGGGATTTAGATTTTGTAGTTATAGGAAAAACTACAAATACTAGGAAATTAACTTTAAAGTTTCACAACAAACTTGTAGGAGAAATACAAATTGATGCTTTAGCTACAAAAGCTCCTGTATATAAAAGAAAATGGGTAAGAAAAAAAATTAAGAAAAGCAAACTAGATATAAAAAAAATACGAAATGTCAACTTTGAAGAAGCTTTAATTAAAGTATTGTCATCACCAAATCATTCAAATAAAAGTTGGGTTACAAATCAATATGATCAGATGGTTATGGGTGATACTGTTCAAAGGTCTGGTTCTGATGCCGCAATAATTAGAATACATAATAAAGATAAAGCTATAGCTGTTACAGTAGACTCTTCTGCTAATTATTGTAAGTCCCAACCTAAAAATGGAGGAAAACAAATAGTGTGTGAGAATTGGAGAAATTTAATTTCTGTTGGTGCGAAACCATTGGCAATCACCAACTGTTTAAATTTTGGTAATCCAGAAAATGAGGAAATTATGGGAGAATTTGCTGAATGTTTAGAAGGGATTAAAGAGGCATGTGAGTTTTTAAATTATCCAGTGGTCTCAGGTAATGTATCTTTTTATAATGGAACTAATAAAAAAAATATATTCCCAACTCCTGTAATAGGGGGAGTTGGAATTATAAATAGATTATCAAGACCGATCAGCCATAAATTAAAAAAGGACAAAAGTTTGATATTATTGATAGGAAAAACTTTTGGACATATTGAACAAAGCTGTTTTCTTAAAGAAAATTTTTCTATAACCGATGGTAGTCCACCTGAAATTAATTTTTTTAATGAAAAAAATAATGGTGAGGCTGTTTTAAATCTAATAACCTTAGGTTTGGCTAATTCTGTTCATGATGTTTCAAACGGTGGATTAATTGTTGCATTATGTGAAATGGCAATGAGTTCGGATTACGGAGCAAGAATTGAAAAGCCTAAAAAAATAAGAAACCAAGTTGAGTACTTTTTTGGAGAGGATCAAGGAAGATATATTGTTGAAATAAATAAAGATAATTTAGTTAAAGTTGAGAAACTTCTTCAAAAAAATGACATTTACTATGAATTAATTGGAATTACACAAAAAAAATATTTTGAAATTGAGGGTTTAATGAAATCAGACATAAATGACCTCTTTAAAATTAATAATCAATGGTATAACCAATATTGATGCCTTTACCAATTGATGAAATAAAAAAATTAATAAAAGAGTCAATTCCTGACGCTTCGATTGAAATAAAAGACTTAATGGGTGATAATAATCATTATTCAGCAACAATAAGATCTGAATTATTCAAAAATCTAAATAAAATAGAACAACACAAACTTGTTTATAAATCACTTAAAGGTAAAATGGGAAATGAATTACACGCTTTATCAATTATAACAGAGGTTAAATAATGAACACAAAGGAAAAAATTAGTAAACTAATAGACGAAAATGACATTTGTCTTTTCATGAAAGGTACACCAGACTCACCTCAATGTGGATTTTCAATGGCTGTCTCGAATGTTTTAAAACATTTAAATGTAAATTTTAAAGGAATTAATGTTTTGGAAGATGAAAATATAAGACAAGGTATTAAAGATTTTAGTGATTGGCCTACGATTCCTCAATTGTACATTAAAAAAGAATTTATTGGGGGATGTGATATTATAAAAGAAATGTTTGAAAAAGGTGATTTAAAAAAGTTATTAATTGAAAAAAAACTAATTTAATTATTTTTTTTGTATAAAACAGATATCTGAGTCTTCTAAATTCCCCTTATAAGAAACAATTTCTTTAACCTCGTTAAATATATATTTTTGACTCTCTTTTTTTATGAACCCTGAGTCAAAGTATTCTTTTTTGATGATTTTTGAAAGTAGGTCTTCTACAAAAATATCTTGAGTGTCTAAATTATACTTATAATAATTTGGATGTTTAAAATCTTCAATTACATAAGTGCCACCTTGATTTACAAATTTAAAAAAAAAATTTAAACTGAGTAAGATATCGCTTAAATAATGTGAACCGTCATCGATTATAATATCAAATTTTTTAAAACCGTTTTCTTTAAAAATCATATCTAAAATTTGTAAAACTTTTTTTTCATTTCTTATATCTAAGCCGTAAACATTTATATTATTAGAACTATATTTAAAATTTGAAATATTAATATCAAAACAAAATATTGTTGAATTATAAAAATATTTTGAGAATGCAGCCGCAGACGCTCCTGCATAAGATCCAATTTCTAATATATTTACAGGTTTATCTTTAAGTATTGATAATTGTTTTTCGTAGAATTTAGAAAATCCATGCCCTCTTGTATTTTTATTTTGAAAAAAATTAGCTTTATCACTGCCATAATAAAAAAATAATTGATCTAGATCCTTTTCGTGAAACAAATCTCTATCTATCGATATCTTTTTTTTAAATTTGTAGATTAGATTTCTTTTAAAAAGACTTAAAAAATTCAATTATCTAGAATAGTATTCGATTACTAAGTTAGGTTCCATTATTACTGGGTAAGGCACTTCAGAAAATTTTGGCACTCTTACTAATTTAGCTGTTTTATTTTTATTATCTAATTGAATGTATTCTGGTACGTCTCTTTCCTTGCTTTGTAAAGATCCGTCTATTACTGTAAGATTTTTTGACTTATCTCTTATCTCAATCAAATCTGAACTTTTAACAACATAGCTCGAAATGTTAACTCTTTTTTTATTTACTTTAATATGTCCATGATTAATCATCTGTCTTGCAGAGAAGACCGTTGGTGCAAATTTTGCTCGATAAATTACTGTATCAAGTCTACTCTCAAGTAATGCAATTAAATTTTCTGTGGTATCTCCTTTTTTAGACAAAGCTTTTCGATATATGTTTCTAAATTGTCTTTCATTTATGTTTCCATAATAAGCTTTTAATTTTTGTTTTGCTTGGAGCTGAACACCGTAATCGGTCGGTTTACCTTTTTTGTTTTGTCCGTGCTGACCTGGAGGGTACGCCCTGGAGTTAAAAGGACTTTTAGGTCTTCCCCAAATATTTGCTTTCAGTCTTCTGTCTACTTTATGTTTAGATTTAAGTCTTTTAGTCATATAAAATAATTGTGTTTTTATAAGCTTTACTAATGATTTGTCAATTAAGCTTTGATGTTATTTTTTACTCAATGTGCTTATAATACTAGCTAAAATCCTTAATTCTTTATCGTTTGGTTCTAATCTATAAATTAAATTATTTATATTTAATATCATTGAGTGTCTTTTCTCTTTAGGTATAAAAAAGTCTTTTTTTTCTAAAAGGCTTATTAAATGATCTAATAAAGAAGATATTTTTGATTTAGATGAAACGTTTAAATTCGGTTCATTATTCTTAATTCTTTTATAATTAAGTGATTTAAATATCTCGTAACAAATAACAGTCAAAGAATGTGATAAGTTTAAAGATTTAAATTTAGGTGAAGTTGGAATTTGTAAAATATAATTAGAAAATGACAAATCTTTATTTGATAATCCTGATGCCTCAGGGCCAAACATTAAACCTAAGTTTAGATTTCTTCTTTTGATTATTTTTTGAAATTCTTTAAGTGAAATACTTTTTTTATTAATGTCTCTACGTCTTGCACTTAAAGATACAATCAAATTAAAAGGCTCTATTGCATCTTGAACATTATTAAATACTTTCGCTTTATTTATAATATCATACGCTCCTACAGATGTTGCTTTAGCTTTATGATTTGGAAAATTAATTTTAGGCTCTACAATGTGAAGTTTTGAGAATCCAAAATTTTTCATTGCTCTGGCACATGCGCCTATGTTTTCACCTAGTTGAGGTTTTACTAGAATGAAACTAAATTTACTGCTCATTTAAATTAGCAGGAGCTTTTTCTTTATAAAGTTTATAATCTAAGCTATCAATTAATGCTTTAAATGAAGCTTCAATAATATTTGGAGATACACCAACTGTAAACCAACTTACACCTGTTTTATCAGTACTTTCAATTAAAACTCTAGTTGTTGCTTCAGTACCAGTATTCAGAATTCTAACTTTATAATCAAGTAACTTTAAATCTGAAAAAAAATTATAGTATTTTGTTACTTTTTTAAAATTAGATCTGATCGCATTATCCAATGCATTAACAGGTCCATTCCCCTCACCATGACACTCAATTTCTTTTCCGTCTATCAAGAAAACTACGCTTGCTTTTGTTTGTATTTTTTCAAATTTTGAAACATTTACATCGTAACTTTTTACTTTTAAATATTCAGGAACTTTACCTAATAATCTATTAGCTAATAGCTCAAATGAAGCATCAGCTCCATCATACGAATAACCACTAAATTCTCTATCTTTTACCTCATCCAAAATTTTTTGGATTTTTGGATCTTTAGAGTCAATTTTAACTCCGTATTGTTCTAATCTTGATAAAATATTTGATCGACCAGCTTGATTTGAAACAATAATATTTCTATGATTCCCAATTGTTTTTGGATCAATATGCTCGTAAGTTTTTGGATCTTTCTTCACTGCTGAAACGTGAAGACCTCCCTTGTGAGAAAAGGCTGAGGCACCAACATAAGCCATATTTTTATTAGGTTTTCTATTAAGTATTTCATCTAACAATCTTGAACATTCAGTTAATGAAGAAAGTTTATTTTGTTTAATGTTAATTTCATACTTATCGCTAAAAGATTTTTTTAAACATAAGTTGGGAATAATTGACATTAAATTTGCATTGCCACATCTCTCACCTAAACCATTAATAGTTCCTTGAATATGTCTCACTCCACTTTCAACTGCAGCTAAAGAATTAGCCACAGCATTTTCTGTATCGTTATGCGCGTGAATTCCAAGATTGTTTCCAGGTATTATTTTTGCAACTTTTGTAACAATTTCTCTAACCTCATTCGGTAGTGTGCCACCATTAGTATCACATAATACAACCCATCTAGCACCATTATCGTAGGCTTGCTTTAAGCAATCGATTGCATATTCTGGGTTGGCCTTATAACCATCAAAAAAATGTTCTGCATCAAACAAAAATTCTTTCTTATTCTTAACAAAATGCTTTGCTGTTTCTTTGATGTTTTCTAAATTTTCCTCTTTTTGAATTCCTAAAGCAACTTTTACATGAAAATCCCAAGATTTTCCTACTACACAAACTGCTGGTGTATTTGCATTCATTAAAGAAGCTAAACCGGGATCATTATCTGCACTTCGACCAGTTTTTTTGGTCATACCGAATGCAGTAAATAAAGTTTGTTGCATTTTGGGTGGACTAGAAAAAAATTTTGTATCAACAGGATTTGCCCCAGGCCATCCTCCCTCTACATAATCAACACCTATGTCTGATAAAACTTTTGCTATTTTATTTTTATCTTCAATTGAGAAATCAACACCTTCCGTCTGAGCTCCGTCTCTTAAAGTGGTATCAAATATATATATTTTCTCTTTACTCATTTAAATTTCCAGGTTGTCTGTTCTTTTTTATCCTCAATGATTACTCCTTTATTTGCTAGTTCAACTCTTATTTTGTCAGCAAGCTTATAATCTCCTTTTTGTTTTGCTGCCAATCTTTCTTTAATTTTTTTTTCAATAAATTCTTCTGAAATATCTTTATCTACTTTTTTAAACTCTTCCCACTCATTTTGTGTTAAATCAAATAAACCAATTAATTTACAAGCACTATTAAAAAATTTTTTACTTTTTTCATCACCTTTATTTGCGTTTGCATAGAGTTCGTGAATTTTAGCAATGAAACCAGGAGTATTTAAATCATCTAATAACATGTCTATCTCTTTCAAAGGTATTTCTTCATCATTTTCTTCATACAATTGATACCATTTTTCAATTGTTGCTCGTTGATTTTCTAAAAGTTTATTATTCCAATCTAGTGGTTGACTGTAGTGAGCGCTTAATAATGCTAACCTAACAACCTGACCGGAATATTTTTTAGTTGCATCAGTTATAGAAATTATATTGCCTAAAGACTTTGACATCTTTTCTTTGTTAATTGTAACAAATCCGTTATGAACCCAATAATTTGCAAAGTTTTTCGTATTATTGTTACAACAAGACTGTGCTATCTCATTTTCATGATGAGGAAAAATTAAATCAAGACCACCGCCATGAATATCTAAATTTTTACCAAGGTATTTTTCACTCATTGCTGAACATTCAAGATGCCAGCCCGGCCTACCTCTTCCCCAAGGCGACTCCCACCCAGGATCTTTTTCATTTGAAGGCTTCCACAAAACAAAGTCCATTGGATTTTTTTTCAGATCGGAAATTTCTATTCTACTACCTGCCTTTAACTCATCTAAATTTTTGTTTGATAATTTTCCATAATCTTTAAATTTGCTTACAGCAAAAAAAACGTGGTTTTTATTTTCGTAAGCAAATCCCTTTTTGATTAGTGAAGATGTCATTTCAATCATTTCTTTTATATGCTCTGTGGCTTTTGGCTCTATTGTTGGTTTTAAACAGTTTAAACTCTTGCAATTTTCATGAAAAATTTTAATCACCCTATTAGTAATTTCATTTATTTCTTCTTTGTTATTTTGAGAAGCTTCTATTATTTTGTCATCTACATCAGTAATATTTCTTACGTACGTTACATTTGAATTGTAGAGAGTCTTTAAAACTCTAAATAAAACATCAAACACTACAAGGGTTCTTGCATTACCTACATGGGGACTCTCATATACAGTCGGGCCACAAGCATATAAGGAAATATTTTTTATATTATTTGGCTTAAATACTTCTTTTTTTCTTGTAAGAGAATTTGTTAATTTTAAGCTATTCATTAAATGTACATACCGGTATCGGATTCATTTTGTGTAAATTTTTTTTTCTTATTTCTAAATATTTTTGATAGTTTGGATCGTCTTTATTTTCCATAGCCCTCTCTAAATCTGTATAGCTCATTCCAAGTTGTTCTACGTCGTTTCTTCCATCATCCCATAGACCATCTGTGGGTTGGGCATTAATTATTGACTCAGACACACCGAGATGTCTACCTAACTCCCAAACTTGAGATTTGTTGCAGTCAGCTATAGGAGAGATATCGACCCCACCATCACCATATTTAGTATAAAAACCAACGCCAAAATCCTCAACTTTGTTACCTGTTCCAACAACAATTCCATTATTTGCTGCTGCTACTTGATATAAAGTTGCCATTCTCAACCTTGCTCTTGAATTTGCATACCCATGCTCATTGTCAAATTTATTTAAAACTTGAGAAAATGAGTTAAAGATTTTATCCATCTCTAACAAATGATGTTCTACATTTTTGTATTTTTGTTTTAACCATTTTGCATGTGTCAAACTTAAATCATGTTGAGATTTGATTTGTTTAATTGGCATTGTTAACACAATTGTTTTTCTACCAGTGTTTGCACATAAAGTACTAACTACAGAAGAGTCTATTCCACCCGATATTCCAACTACTAATGATTTTGGCTTATAAGAAGCATTATTGCAATAGTCGTCTATCCAGTCGGTTATTATTTTTGCTCTTTTCTTTATATCCATAATTAATACCTTACCTTTCTTTTAAGGTTTGGTCTTAATAATTACAATAATTATTAAGACGCAGCTTGAATAATTTTATTTGATATTTTTGAATTTTTCTTAATTTCCTCAGAAATCAAGAAAGCTAGTTCTAATGCTTGGTCAGCATTTAGTCTTGGATCACAATGTGTCCTATATCTATTTGATAAATCATTCTCAGATATTTTTTGAGCCCCACCTGTGCACTCAGTCACATCTTGACCTGTCATTTCTATATGTAACCCACCAGCGTAGCTCCCTTCCGCTTGACTTACAGCAAAGAAATTTTTTACCTCTTTTAAGACACTTTCGAAAGGTCTAGTTTTAAATCCTGTTGCAGCTTTAATAGTATTTCCATGCATTGGATCGCAAGACCAAATAACTTTTAGACCCTCTTTTTTAATCGCTCTAATTAACTTAGGTAAATATTTTTCAACATTATCAGCACCGAATCTTGAAATTAATGTCAATCTTCCAGCATCATTATCAGGGTTTAAAATATTACATAAATTAATTAATTCATCTGGATTTAAAGTTGGTCCACATTTTAAACCAAGAGGATTTTTAATACCTCTACAAAATTCAACATGCGCTCCATCAGGTTGTCTTGTTCTATCACCAATCCATACAAAATGGGCTGAGGTGTCGTGATATTCCCCGGTTGTTGAGTCTACTCTTGTCATAGACTCTTCGAAAGGTAAATGTAAAGCCTCATGCGAAGTATAAAAATTTACAGTTCTCAATCTTCGATTGGTATCTGAGTTAATTCCGCAAGCTTCCATAAACGCTAAAGCATCACTTATTTTATCCTCTATTTCTTTATACTTACCTTTTGTTTTGTCTTTAATGAAACCTAAATTCCATAAGTGTACTTGTCTGAGGTCAGCAAAGCCTCCTTGAGAAAAAGCTCTTAGTAAGTTTAACGTAGATGCAGATTGTGAATACGCTCGAAATAATCTTTTTGCATCAGGTATTCTTGCTTTTTCTGTAAATTCCATTCCATTAATGTTATCACCTAAATAACTTGGTAATTCTTTTCCATCTTTTTTTTCTGTGGGCGCACTTCTTGGTTTAGAAAATTGTCCAGCAATTCTTCCAACTTTTACGACTGGAACTGAGGCTGAAGCCGTTAATACTAAAGACATTTGTAAAAGAACTTTAAAAGTATCTCTAATATTATCTGGATGAAACTCTGCAAAACTTTCTGCACAATCTCCCCCTTGAAGTAAAAATGCTTTACCTTCAGCAACTTCTGATAATGCTTTTTTTAAAGATCTAGACTCGCCTGCAAAAACTAAAGGTGGATATTTTTTAATTTTACTTAAAACTAAATCAAGTTCTTCTTTGTCCTGATAAACAGGTAAATGTTTAGCAGGTAATTTTTTCCAACTATTTAAATTCCATTTTTTCATATACAACTTGCGATATATATAGAGTAAAGATTAAAAATATTCAATAAAATATTGGATAAATATTTACTAAAATGTTTCTACTTTGCTATTTAATGAAATAAGTTTAAGTTCAATCCTTAATTTTGGATATTTTTTCTTAAATTTCTTTTTAATTTTTTTAAAAGAATTTCTATGTACCAACGTTTCATTAGCTTCGGAAAATTCTTTTTCCCCATTTATAATTTTAGCTGCTCCACAGTCCCTATGATTAATTACTATTAATTTTCTTATATTGTGTAATTTTACAGAGGTGTCAAAATTATCCCAAAAAGCTTTGTGCCATTTTTTAAATTTAGAAGCTGTAACACCAACAGCTGATCCTGCAATTGTAAAAGAACTATACTTACCAACCAATTTTTTTTTCTTTAAATAATTGTAAACAACAGGTTGGAATCTTGGATCAATACAAGACAATACCATAGCTTTATAATTTGATTTCACTTTATTCAACTGTCACTGACTTAGCTAAATTTCTTGGTTTATCAATATCACAATTTTTTAATGAAGCTACATGGTACGACAAAAGCTGCAAAGGAATTGTAAGTAACAATGGTGATAGGAAGCTATCTACACGAGGCACTCTTAATCTAAATCTTATATTGGTACTTAATAATCTTTTACTATTATCAGTTATAAAAAATATTTTTCCACCTCTTGCTATGACCTCCTGCATATTAGAAAGAGTTTTTTCGTAATATTTGTCTTTAGGCGCTATTACTATTACTGGTAAGCCCTCCTCAATTAAAGCCAATGGTCCATGTTTCATTTCACCAGCAGGATATCCTTCAGCATGTAAATAAGAAAGTTCTTTCAATTTTAAAGCGCCTTCAAGGGCTATTGGAAATGAATTTCCTCTTCCTAAAAACATTGAACCTTTAGCATCTAAAAATTCTTTTGCTATTAACTGAATTTCACTCTCAAGTTTTAAAGTACTGTTTATCGCACCTGGAAGTTTTTTTAAATTTTCTACATGTGTATCATAATTCTTTTTATCAATATCACCTCTCTCAATAGAAAGTTTTAAAGATAAAATATACAGAACAATTAATTGTCCCAAAAAAGCTTTGGTTGAGGCAACACCAATTTCAGGGCCAGCATGAATTGGTAATACCCAATCAGAGTTCCTAGCAATAGTACTTTCTACTACATTTACTATTGAGCAAGTTTTAACTTTATTTTTTTTACAAATATCAAGAGCTGCTGCAGTATCTGCTGTTTCACCAGATTGAGAAACAAAAATATATAAATTATTAGTTTTAAATTTTAAATTTCTATATCTAAATTCTGAGGCTATATCGATCTCAGTATCAATAGAAGTTAATTCCTCAAACCAGTACTTTGCTACTAAACAAGAATGATAAGCTGTTCCACAACCAATCAAAATTATCTTATTAATTTTTTTAGGTTCAATAGGAAAATTATAAATATTGATATCTTTTTTAAGACTATCAGTATACTCGCTCAAGCATTTCTTTATAGTGTTTGATTGCTCAAAAATTTCTTTAGACATAAAGTTTTTATAGTCACCTTTGTCTGTAGTATTTTCATCATCTGAAACGGTATAAATTTTTTTATTTATTTTTTTTTGCTTTGCATCGTAAAAATCGATCTTATTTTTTGATAACAAACATAATTCACCATCGTCTAAATATGAAATTTTATTTGTCATAGATTTTAGAGCGTAAGAGTCTGAACCTAAGTAATTTTCTTCATTTGAATAACCAACAGCTAGTGGGCTACCTCTCCTCGCACCAATAATGATGTCAGGAAAATTTTTAAATATAATTCCTAAAGCAAAACTACCTTTTAATTTTTTTAAGGTTTTGAATACTGACTCTAAAGGATTTGAGTTTTTTAAAAACTGAGTAACTAAGACAGTAATAACTTCAGTATCAGTTTGTGATTTAAACTTGAAACCTTTTTCTTCAAGATCCTTTTTTAATTCATCTGAGTTTTCTATTATACCATTATGAACTACTGAAACTTTCTCAGAAGAATGAGGATGTGCATTAATAATATTAGGGATTCCATGAGTAGCCCATCTTACATGGCCTATGCCTATATTGCCATTAGAGGGATTTTTGAACAAAATTTTTTCAAGTTCCTCAACTCTTCCAGAGCATTTTTTCTCATCTATTAAGTTATCGCTTAAAGTGGCTAAACCCGCAGAGTCATAACCTCTATATTCTAACTTTTTTAAAGAGTTGATAATATTAATGGAAACAGGTTTGTTGCTAGCAATTCCAATTATTCCACACATTATTTTTTCTTTCTCTTATAGTTTGCGACTGAGATTTGTGATGCCCTTGTGAGTGCTAATGATTTTTTTTTAACATTTTTTGTTATTACAGATCCTGCACCAACAATACTATTTTTACCTACGCTAACTGGTGCAACTAATGAAGAGTTAGAACCTATAAAAACATTATCTGCTATTTTTGTTTTTGATTTTTTAATACCATCGTAATTACAAGTAATTGTTCCTGCGCCAATGTTAGAATTTTTACCTACTGAAGTGTCTCCAACATAAGAGAGATGATTTACTTTTGAGTTTTTATTTATAAGAGATTTTTTTGTTTCTACAAAGTTTCCAATTTTAGTGTTTTCTTTTAAAAATGTTCCCTCTCTTAATCTAGCGTATGGCCCGACAACTACATTGCGCTCAATTTTTGTTCCCTCCAGATGGCTGAAAGATTTGATATGAGAATTGTCTCCAATTTTAACATTTGGACCGATAACAACATAGGGATCCACTGTAACGTTTTTTCCAAAAAGAGTATCTTTTGATAAAAATATAGTTTCTGGTGCAATTAAATTTACACCCTTCTTTAAAGCTTTGTTTCTTAGTAATTCTTGGGAAAGCCTATACGAGTTAGCTTTATTTAATTTATTATTTGTATTCATTAAAAATTTCTTTACATTAATAATGTAACTGAAATAAGTCACAAAATATTTCTTTTTAATACTTTTAAAAATGAATCAAATTTACACTATTCTTTTTGATCTAGACGGTACAATAGTAAATACTGCACCCGATTTAATGGCTGCACATAATCATGTTATGAGAAAATATGGCCATACAGAGAAAAAACTTGAGGATATTAAATCACTCGCAGGTAGAGGCGCTTGGGTAATGATGCAAAGATCTTTTAAAGAAAAAATTACAGATGAAAAAATTAAAAAAGAAATGACAAAAGAATTTATAGATTTTTATTCAAAGAATATTGATAAAGGTAGTATTCCAATTAAAGGGGTAGTTGATTTTTTTAAATGGGCCAAAAATAAAAATATTTCTATGGCTGTGTGCACAAATAAACAAGAAAGACTTGCAATAGACTTATTAAAAAAGTTAAATTTATTGAATTTTTTTGATTATGTTGCTGGTTCAGATACTTTTTCTTTTAATAAACCTGATCCAAGACATTTAACAGATGTGGTTGAAATAATCGGAGGAGATCTACAAAAGACAATTATGGTTGGTGATAGTGAAGTTGATGCAGTGTCTGCTCAAAACGCTAATTTGCCTTTCGTACTTGTTAAAGGTGGTTATACAGAAAAAACTGAAAAAGAAATCAAACATGATGCACTAATTTCTGATTTTGTAAATTTTGAAAAAATTATTGAAAAATTTTTATGATAAGTTTTGCTCTTTTTTCTGCTTTAGCGGCATTTTATTTTACTATGTTTTTTACTCCAGGCCCAAATAATGCGATGCTAACTGCTTCTGGCATGAAATTTGGTTTTGTTAGAACTTTACCACATTTAATTGGGATACCTTTAGGACATATCATACAGATTGGTTTGACCTGTTTTGGTTTAGCAAATTTATTTCTAATCTATCCTCAAATTCAATTTTATATGAAAATCCTTTGTTTTCTTTATTTACTTTATTTAGGATGGAAAATGATCGGATCATTTTCAATGATCCAGAAAGAAACTGGAAGACCATTAAGATTTTACGAAGCATCTTTGTTTCAATTCATAAATCCAAAAGCTTGGTCAATTGCTGTAACTGTTGCATCGGGTTTTTTTCCTACTGAAGAAAATATTTTTATAGGAGTAGCCTTTGTTACTATTACTGCAGCAATAATTTGTTTTCCAACAATAAGTCTTTGGGCATTATTTGGAAGTGGGTTAAGAAAATTCGTAGGAGATATTAAAACAAAAAAAATTATAGAATATCTTTTGGCTCTTTTATTGGTATTAACAGGTATATTTATTCTTATTAAATAATAGCCTTTGATTTTTAGTAATCTCTTTAATATAAACTTTTCAGATGCATTTTACAAAAAAGACAAGTTCTGAAAAAAGATTACAATTTGTAAAAAATTTACAATCAAAAAAACTTCTTAGATTTCCAGGCGCTTATAACCCTTTGTGTGCAAAACTTATAGCTGAAATAGGGTTTGACGGTGTTTATATCTCGGGAGGTGTTATGTCTAATGACTTAGGTCTACCGGACATAGGACTTACAACATTAGATCAAGTGAGTTATAGAGCTAACCAAATATCGAGAGTCACAGATCTTCCTACCATTGTAGATGCTGACACTGGATTTAAAGATTGTAAAAAAACAATAATCACTTTTGAGAAAAAAGGTTTAGCTGGTTGTCATATTGAAGATCAAATTGCTGAGAAAAGATGCGGTCATTTAGATAATAAAGAACTAATTTCTAAAGATGAGATGGTTAAAAAAATTAAAGAGTCCGTTAACGCAAGAAAAGACAAAAATTTTTTAGTAATAGTGAGAACTGATGCAAATACTGTCGAAGGAATTGATAAAACTTTAGAAAGAATTAAATCATATGAGGATGCAGGTGCAGATATAATTTTTCCAGAAGCAATGAGAGATGAAAAAGAATTTGAAAAAGTGAGAAAAATATCAAAAGGGTATTTGTTGGCAAACATGACAGAATTTGGAAAATCTAAATTACTAAATAGATCGCAATTAGAAAATTTAGGCTATAATTTAGTAATTTATCCTGTGACAACTCAACGTTTGGCGATGCAAAATGTTGAATTAGGTCTTAAATCAATATTTAAAGATGGTCATCAAAATAATATTATTGACAAAATGCAGACTAGAAAAAGGTTGTACGAGTTAGTAGAATATGAGAAATACAATACGCCTGATAAGAAAATTACAGATTTTTCTACTGAGGGGCATGAATAATGAGTGAAGAAATTAAAAAAGGTTTATTAGGGATAGTCGTTGATGAAACTACAATTTCACATGTGGTTCCTGAGCTGAGTGCCTTGACTTATAGAGGTTACACAGTTCAAGAACTTTGTGACAAATGTGATTTTGAAGAAGTTGCTTACTTGGTTCTTAACGGAGAACTTCCTAATAAAAATCAGCTAAAAAAATTTATTAAACAAGAGAGATCTGAAAGAAGACTTTCTAAACAAATATTAAATGATATTAAAAAAATGCCTAGAAATGCTCATCCTATGGATGTGATTAGAACTTGTGTAAGTTTAATGGCATTAGAAGATAAAGACACTAAAGATAATTCTCCAAAGGCAAATATGAGAAAAGCGATGAGAATATTTGCTAAAACACCTACTGCTGTTGCGGCTTACTTTAGAACAAGAAAAGGTAAATCGATCATTGCACCAAGTAAAAAATTATCTTTCTCAGAAAATTTCTTTAAAATGATGTTCAATAAAGTGCCAGATAAAGAGATAGTCAGAGCTTTTGATATCTCATTAATATTATACGCAGAACATAGTTTTAATGTTTCAACTTTTACCGCGAGAACTATTACATCAAGTTTATCTGATTTGCACGGTGCAATAACTGGGGCGATTGCGTCTCTTAAAGGCCCTCTTCATGGAGGAGCTAATGAAGCTGTGATGCATATGATGAAAGAGATTGGAAAACCTGAAAAAGCAAAAGCTTGGATTGAAAATGCATTAAATAAAAAAAAGGTAGTAATGGGATTTGGGCACAGAGTTTACCGAACAGGAGACTCAAGAGTGCCAACAATGAAACACTATATGTTTAAAGTAGCAAAACTTTTGAAAAAAGAAAAATATACGAGAATGTATGAAATTTTAGAAAAAGTAATGTTACAAAGAAAAAATATCCATCCAAATGTAGATTTTCCATGTGGTCCAACTTATTACATGATGGGTATCGATATAGATTTCTACACACCAATATTTGTAATGTCTCGTATTACTGGTTGGTCAGCTCACATCATGGAGCAACATGCCTCGAATAAACTTATTAGACCTTTATCAAAATACAGAGGTGCTGAAGTAAGAGAAGTCATGTTGTTAAATCAAAGATAAATGACTTTAAACAATTTACTTTTATTTTTGATCTTAGTTACATTAGCAACATACACATTTATGCCTTGGAAGGGTATCGATAAAGGTTCTTTGGTAAAAGTAGTATCACAGTGGTTAATGTGGTTTGTTATTTTTGCAATCTTAGTTTTAATATCTACTTTTTTGGGAATTGAAGTTTCTGGATAACAATTTTTTTCATCAAACTAGAATTTTAGATGGAGGTATGGGCCAGGAACTCCTTAACCGTGGAGTAAAACCTCATGGAACACTTTGGGGGGCTTCAGCTTTATATAATCGGAAATATCATAAAACAGTTGTAAAAACTCATTACGATTTTATTAAAGCTGGTGCGGAGGTTATTGTAACTAATAGCTTTGGTAGTAGAAAACGAAGACTTATCGAAAATGGTTTGGTAAAAGAATATAAAAATCTTAACGTTCTTGCAGGAAAATTAGCTCAAAGAGCTGTAGCTATGTCTAAGAAAAAGGTTTTAATTGCTGGAAGTTTGCCTCCTCAAAACTTTACTTATTTTGCTGATCTTGGAAAAGATTTAAAGTTTATAAAAGAAAGTTTTAGATCTCAGGCAAAATTTCTCAATCCATATGTAGATTTCTTTTATCTAGATGTAATGAGTAGTTGGAAAGAGTGTTTATTGGGTTTGAGTGCTATTAAAAAATACAAGAAAAAAATTTTAGTCGGTATCCACATTAGGAGTAAAGGATTGTTACCCTCAGGTGAAAAATTTGTAACTGTTGCAAAAAAAGTTCAAAAACACAAACCCATTGGAATTATGGCATCTTGTGTTTCTTTTGAGGATTTAAATGAAGTGATTAAAGATGCTAAAAAACTTAAAGTCCCATTCGGGTTTAAAATTAATGCTTTTGAACATATTCCCCCAGGTTGGAAACCAGACTCAAATAATCCTAAGGTGCAACTTGGAAAAAGAAAAGATCTTACTCCTAAAAAGTTTCTTGAAATTTGTAAAAAATTAAAGAGTAAAGGCGCTAAAATTATTGGAGGATGTTGTGAAATTACTCCTAAACATATTAAAAAGTTAAAATCTTTAGTGTGATTTAATAATTTTTTGTGTAATCCTATCTAAGATAATTGCTAGAATTACAATTCCTGTTCCACCAATAACAGCAGAGCCAACATCAAGTCTTCCTAGGGCGATATATACAGTTAAACCTAGTCCCCCAGCACCTATAAGAGCTGCAATAACTACCATCGATAATGCAAGCATCAATGTTTGATTAACTCCTGCCATTATGGTCTTTAAAGACAAAGGAATTTCAATTTTAATCAGTATTAAAAATTTTGTAAGTCCTAAACTTGATCCTGCTTCTTTAAACCCTTTTCCAACTTGCCTAATACCTAAATTTGTTAATCGAATTATTGGTGGTAAAGCAAATATAATTGTAGCAACTACTCCAGGAGTTAATCCAACCCCAAAAAGCATAACTACAGGGATTAAATAAACGAAACTTGGTATTGTTTGCATTATATCAAGTATTGGACGTAAAATAATTTCAAAAGTATTGCTTCTTGAGGCAATGATGCCAAGAGGAATTCCTATTAACATACAAAATAAAACAGCAGTAAAAATCATTGCAAGCGTGGTCATGCTTTCTGACCATAGGTCAACAAGATCAATAAAAAGTAAACTTAAAAAAGAAAATATTGCGAATTTAATTCCATTTGTTCTGTAAGCAAAAATTACAAATATCAAAAGTATTATTGGAAAAGGAATAAAGTTAAAAAGTGAATCTAGGCTATTTAGAACAGTATCAATTGGGGCTGAGATTTTTTTAAAGAGTGGCCGTTGTTCAAATAGCCACTCTTTAATATTTCCTTCAATCCATTCACCTAATGGAATGTATATTTCGTAATCTGATGGGGCTAATTTTAAACTCATTAAAATTAACCTGAACCCTTACTTGATCCAACTATCAAATGTGCTTTGATTAGCTTTAATCCATTCAGCTGCATGTTTCTTAATAGCTTTTTCGCTTTTCTCACCCTTGTTCATCTTCAAGTTCTGAGCTGCAATATCTCCAAGAGGAATAGAAGCTTTTTTTAACATCTTTTCTACTTTTGGATTTGCTTTAAGAAAATCTACATTAGCTGCAGGTCTTATATCATCAGCACCAAAACCTAAATTAACTTTAGATTTTGTAGCATTTGCGATTTTAGTTGGCTTAGTCGCGCTGTAAGGCACCTCAATCCAAACTACATCTTTACCAAGTTTTAAAGCACCAACAGTCCAGTTTGGTGTCCATGTATAAAATAGAATTGATTTTCCATTTTTGTATTTAGACACTGCATCTGCCATTGAAGCTGAGTAGTCTGCTTTTACTGGATTGATAAAATCACCTAATCCTAGTTCATCGAAGTGTTTTGAGATTACTTTTTCGCAACCCCAGCCTGGAGGGCAAGCAACCATGTCTGCTTTTCCATCGCCATTAGAGTCAAACTCTTTAGCGTGTTTTTTGATATCCATTACACTTTTGATACCAAATTTATCTGCAGATTTTTTATCGATTAAGTAACCTTGAGCTCCTCCGCCCTTCATTACATAACCCACTGGTTTTACTTTACCTTTTGACTCAGCGATATAACCGTCATGTGTTCCGAACCATCCATTAACCCAAAGGTCAACATCTCCAGCGGTTGCAGCCACATAAAATACTTGTGGTTTCATCACAGTTGGACCAGAAACTTTGTAGCCCATCTTCTCTAAAGCTGCCTTGTAGATTTCAGCTTGGAAATAGCCTGTGTCCCAATCAGCCTTACCCATTTTGATCTCATTAGCAGATACGACACTACTAATAGATAAAGCGGTAATTATTGATACTAGATATTTTATATATTTCATATGTCCTCCTAAATCTTAATTTTTAGTAACACGTATGAACTTTAAATGTAACCGTAGTTCAACTAAAAAGTGAATTATGGAAGATATGCTTAAGAATATTTGATATTAGCTTATTTTGTTTTTTATTTGCACTTTTTGCACAGTCCGAAGAATTCTAAATTAAATCTTTTAAATTTCATTCCTTTTTTATGATTAAAACTAGATAAATATTTTGAAAGTTTTGTATCACTGATTTCATCTACCATTTCACAACTTTCACAAATCGAAAACGCAGTTGCTTTAGAAATTTCACAATCTGAACTCCTGCATGCAACAAAAGCATTTTTGCTTTCTATTTTATGAATTTTGCCCATTTCAATCAACTTATCTAAAGCTCGGTAAATTTGTTGAGGAGCGTTAATTCCTTTTTTTTGTACATTAAAAAGTATTGAATAAGCTTTTAAAGGACCTTTTGCTTTTTCAATAATATCTAAAACAATTTGTTGATTTCTAGAAAGTATTTGTGCTTGTGCCATAAATATAAATTACCAATTTAGTATCATTTTTTCAATTCAGAATAATTTTTGATCTTAATAAGTGTAAGGCAAAATAAAACTAATGCAGCTGTTATTATTGAAGGTCCTGAAGGGGTATTAATTTCTAAAGATGAAAATAAACCAATTATTACAGATAATAAACCTCCTATAATTGATAACTTAACCATCTGCGTTGGATTATTAGAAATGTTTCTTGCCATTGCAGCTGGCATAATTAACATCCCTGTTATCAGTAGAAGACCTACAATTTTAATTGATATTGCAATTATCGCTGCTAATAAAACTGTAAAAATTGCATTTACTTTATCAGGGTTCATGCCTTCAGCTTCAGCTAGTTCATGATTGACAGTTGAGGCAAACAATGGTTTCCAAATGTATTTCAGTATTAATAAGATTAGTGCTCCCCCGATCCAAATTATTAATAGATCTATCTCATTCACTGCTAAGATGTCACCAAATAACAGTCCCATTATATCAAATCGGATCGTGGTGAGAAAACCAATTACAACTAAACCAACTGCAAGAGATGAATGTGCTAATAAACCTAGTAATGCGTCTCCAGGTAGTTTTGTAGTTTTTTGAAGTTTTAAAAGTATTAGTGCGATCGCTGATGAAATTAAAAAAACTGAAAATGCTATGTTTAATTCAAAAAAGAAAGCTATAGTTACCCCAAGAAGTGCGGAGTGAGATAATGTATCACCAAAAAAAGATAATCTTCTCCAAATTATAAAGCATCCAAGAGGTCCAGTGACTAACGCAATTCCAATACCAGCAATTAAAGCTCTTATAAAAAAATCATCAAACATCTATTGTTTCCTTTTTATTGTTCCATCAGGTGAATGAGTATGATCATGTTTGTGTTCGTATACAGATAAAATTGTTGAAGCACGGTCTCCAAACAGTTCTTGATATTTATTATTGTTAGCTACAGATTGAGGTGTACCAGAGCAACAAACGTGTCCATTAAGACAAACTACATAATCTGTGGAAGACATAACAACATGTAAATCATGAGATATTAATAAAATTCCACAGTTAACCTTTTCTGAAATTTCTTTTATTAATTCGTAAAGAGAGATTTCACCTTTAAAATCTACTCCTTGAACTGGCTCATCCAACACCAAAAGATCTGGTTTTTTTGCAATTGCTCTTGCAATTAAAACTCTTTGAAATTCTCCTCCAGATAAATTACTTAAATTATTATTTTTAAGATGTTCAACTCCAGTTAATTTTAAAGCATTTATTATTTCCTCATCGCTTAGATTTTGTGTGAGTAACATAAAATCAACTACTCTTATTGGCAATGTCCAATCGATAGAGATTTTTTGAGGGACATAGCCAACTTTTTCAGTAAATTTTAAGACTTTTCCCTCGATATTCTTGTGAATACCAAGAGCGATTTTTGCTGTTGTTGTTTTTCCTGATCCATTGGGTCCGATTAATGTAACGATTTCTCCCCTTTTTACCTCTAAGGAAACTCCCTTTACTAGCCATTTATCGTTTTTAAATAGACCTACATTGTCTACTTTAATTAATGTCTCTGAATTTATTTTATTCACAATATTAATCCTTGCAATAACAAATGTTATATTATAACACTCTGTTACTTTATAACATATTATGAATAAAATACTTAAATTAATTTCATCTGTATTCATTGCACTTTTAGCAACCATTTCAATATCTAAAGCTGAAGTGAAGGTTGTTGCATCAATTAAACCAATACATTCCTTGGTTAGTTACGTTATGGATGGTGTTGGAAAACCTGATGTAATAGTTGATGGTTACAATTCTCCCCATGGATTTAGTTTAAAACCCTCTCATGCAAAAATGATTGAAAATGCAGATCTAATAATTTGGGTTGGTGAAGATTTAGAGGCTTTCCTAGAAAAACCATTAAACACCATTGCTAAGAAAGCAGTAAATATTGAAATAATGGATTTGAGTGGAATTAAAAAACTTAAATTTAGAGAAAAAAATTTATTTGAAGGCCATGATGATCATGGACACGGTCATAAAGAAAAGAAACATGATGATCACGGACATGGACATAAAGAGAAAAAACACGATGATCACGGTCATAAAAAAGCTAAACATGATGATCACGGGCATGATGAGCATGCTCACGGAGAACACGATCCACATGTTTGGCTAGATCCAATGAATGCTAAAGTAATTGTTAAAGAAATCGAAAATCAATTAGTTAAATTAGATCCAGATAACAGCTCAAAATATAAAACTAATTCTAAAAAAGCTCAGTCTGAATTAGATAATTTAACAAAAAATATTAAAAGAGATCTTAAAGGAAATCTTAGATTTGTAGTTTTCCATGATGCTTATCAATATTTTGAAAATAGATTTGGTATAAAAGTTCTTGGAGCTTTAACAGTTAATCCAGACGTTTTACCGGGAGCTGAACAATTATCTGAAATAAGAGAGGTAATAGAACATGAAAAAGTTAATTGTCTTTTTTCAGAACCTCAATTCAACCCAGCTATTATAAAATCTATAGCGAAAGACACCAAAATTAAAACTGGTGTTTTAGATCCTCTTGGTGCAACTTTAGATAAAGGCAAAGGCATGTACTCTGAACTTTTGCAAAGTATGTACGCTTCATTTAAAGGTTGTTAGGAAATTTATCTTTCAATAACTAAAGTATCTTTAGAGCCACCGCCTTGAGAACTATTAACGATTGTACTTCCTTTTTTTAGAGCAACTCTAGTTAGTCCGCCTGTTGTCACCCAAGATTTTTTACCAGTTAATACAAATGGTCTTAAATCTAAATGTCTAGGTTCAATTCCCTCTTCAGAAATTGTGGGATTAGTAGATAAAATTTCTAATGGTTGAGCAATATAATCACTTGGCTTAGCTTTAATTTTATCTATCATATTATCTCTTTCTTCTTTTGAGGCTTTAGGACCAATTAATATTCCGTTACCACCCGATCCATTAGTAGGTTTTACGACAAGTTTAGAAATATTTTCGATAACATGATCTTTATGAATTTTTTTTCTACACAAAAAAGTTTGAACTTGTTTAAGTTTTGGTTCCTCGTCTAAATAAAATTTTATCATTTTATCAACGTAAGAGTAAATTGCTTTATCATCAGCGATCCCTGTTCCAGGTGCGTTCACAATACCAACATTGCCTTTTCGCCAACATTTAAATAAACCAGGAACACCTAGTAAAGAATGTTTATAAAAAACTTTTGGATCTAAGAAATTATCATCTATTCTTCTATAAATACAATCAACTTTCATGGGGCCTGTTACAGTTTTCATATAAACAAAATCTTTTTCAACGAATAAATCTTTTCCCTCAACAAGCGCGATACCCATTTGTTCAGCTAAAAATCTATGTTCGAAATAAGCTGAGTTATATCTTCCCGGAGTTAAAACACACATATGTGGGTTTCTTGTTTTTCGAGGGACACATTCAAGCATGCAGTGATATAATTTATTTGGATATTGATGAACTGAGGAAACTTTATATTTCGTAAATAATTCAGGAAAAACATCTCTCATGACCATTCGATTTTCAAGCATATAAGAAACTCCTGAAGGAACTCTTAAATTGTCTTCTAGGACCATAAACTCACCATTGATATTTCTTATTAAATCAATCCCTGAAATGTTAGACCAAGCTTTATATTTTGGTGAGAAGCCATAACACTCTCTTAAATAAAACGGTGAATTAAAAACTAATTCTTCAGGAATTATATTATCTTTGAAAATTTTTCTATCGTTATAAACATCGTCTATGAAAAGGTTTAGAGCTTTTACCCTTTGAAGCAATCCTTTTGAAACTTTAGTCCAATCTTTCTTAAGAATAATTCTGGGAATAATATCTAAAGGCCATTTTTTTTCTTGGAGTTTTTTCCCAGACGAATAAACTCGAAAATTTATTCCCCTAGCATTTATTGTACTTGCACAGTTCTTTTCAATTTCATTTAATTTCTTGATACCATGTCTCTCTAAAATATGAGAAATAATTACAGCTTGCCTGCGCAGCTTATGATCAGAGTTTAGATACTCATCATAAGTTTTTTTAGAGTCGTATTTTTTCCACAAATTTACCATATAATAATTCTTAATAGTTTTTTGCCTTTATCAAATGCACAAATTGGATAGTAGCTATGATAATAAAGAATTGAATATTTATTATTTTTTAAATAAGAATTCACCATGACATATTGTATAGGTATTAAGACTAATGGCGGTGTTGTTCTAGCCTCTGACTCAAGAACTAATGCTGGGTTAGATAATGTCAATATTTACTCAAAAATGCTTACCTATGATGTGGGCGATAGAACTGTTATTATTGTTACTTCTGGAAATCTAGCTACTTCTCAAGCTGTATTTAAATCAATCGAAAAAGATATTAAAGATAACAATTCTCTAAATTTAAACACATGCAAAGATTTTGAACAAATTGCTTCTTACATCGGCAAGCTAACAATAAAACATTCTTCACCAGATGGTATTAATACAGATAGTCTAGTCTTAGGAGCAACTTTTATAATTGGCGGACAAATAAAAGGTCAAGATTTAGAACTTTATTTAATCTATCCTCAAGGAAACTATATAAGACCTGCAGATAGCAAACCTTATTTGGTAATTGGGGAGGTAAAATACGGAAAACCGATATTAGATCGAGTTATTACTCCATCAGTTTCAATTGGTGATGCAGCTAGGTGTGCTTTAATTTCAATGGACTCTACTTTAAAAAGTGATCTTACGGTTGGGCCACCAATAGACTTAGCCGTTTTTAAAAAAGGCGAAAAGAAATTATCTTATATAAAATGTCTTAATACAAATGACGAAGATTATAAAAAGATTTGTGACCAATGGTCCGATAAAGTTTTGCAGGTATTCGACACCTTTCCAAAATTTGATTGGGAAAAGTAAATTTAATATTTTTTTTCTTTAATTATCTTAAATATTTTTTTGATATATAATGCGTGTGCTTCTTCATTTAAATGAGAAGCTGGATCATTAACTGCGTATATATTCTCTTTTTGGAAACGATTGTTTTGTATTATCGCATTGAAATTTATATGTATAATTTTTGGGGACAAATTGAGCTCATCAATAATATTTGAAACATTAACTTTATAATTACCCTCTAAATGTTTTTTATGTGGGAAAGTTACTATAAATATTTTCTTTAAATATTTTCTTGAAACTAAATAATCGAGATATTCTTGGGTTCTTTTTTTGAAATATTCTTTTTCTTGGTTATTGATGTTAATTAAGTACTTTTGAATTTGTTGAAATTTACACTTGTAATTTCCCCCATCTTTAAATCCAAATTTTTTAATATTAGAAACTCTAGTTTTCATTTCATGGTAGGTCTTATAAATATAATAATTGGTTATGTGAAAATTAATAAATGTCTTTTTTTCAAGTTGAATTCTTGAAAAATTATAGTGCTTAGATGCATCCATAACTGCACCAGTATTAAATTCTCTTTTTATAGATTTAACGCTCCCATCATTATTTTCTACAATGTTATGTTTATACCTGCATAATTCATCTCCTATATCTGTTTGATCAATGATTGAAATTATGTAATTGGGCTTTATTCCGTATTCTTCTTCAAGAATTTTATATTGTACTTTCATTGGGCTAGGAGAGTAAGATGAAATTCCGCTATTTATTAAGCCGATATTTAATCTACTTACTTCATCCTTTAAGCTTTCATAAATCTGATCTTTAAAAACCATGTATTCCGCCCAAGAGTCGCCTTGTATTAAATAATTATCTTTACCGATTTTAAATTCAGAAATAGTAGAAAATAAATAATCTTCTTTTTTCCAAAGAATGTTTTGTTTTTCGTGAGGCCAATTATTCCCTCTTAAGTGGTGAATTTGATTTGAGTACTCTTCATGAAAATTTAAATTTTCAAGATTAGTAAAATTATTTTTATGTTTATATTTTTCTAATGTTGCAACCCAAGCGAAAACCAAAAAGTAGACTAAAGCACTTGAAAATAATAATGAAAAAAAAATTAAAAAAATATTTTTTTTCATTTAAAAACTTAAATATTTAATTAAGCAAATACTTCACCCCAAGTGCCTTTTGTAGAAGCTTTAGAGTACTCGGTAGCCCTACCCTCAAAAAAGTTCATGTGCTCTACTCCGTTAAGCATTGTATCCAACCATGTTAATGGATTTTTCTTAACATCGTAAATAGGATTTAAACCTAATTGCTCTAATCTTCTATTACCAATAAATCGAATGTACTTTTTAACCTCATCAGCTGTTAAACCTTGCATTGGACCCATTTGAAAAGCAAGATCAATAAATGCATCTTCGTGATGAACTATTGTTTTGCATGCTTCGTAGATTTCATTTTTTAATTTATCATTCCAAATTTGTGGTTCTTCTTTAATGAAATCTCTAAAGAGTCTAATCATAGAATTACAGTGCAAAGTTTCATCTCTTACTGACCAAGTTACTATTTGACCCATACCTTTCATTTTATTAAATCTAGGAAAGTTTAATAAAATCGCAAAACTTGCAAATAATTGTAAACCTTCTGTAAAAGCAGAAAATACAGCCATCGTCATTGCAATGTTATGTTTTGACTTAACATCAAAGCCTTGCATGTAGTCGTATTTATCTTTCATTTCTTTATACTGTAAGAATGCTGAATACTCTGTCTCTGGCATTCCGATAGTATCTAATAAATGAGAGTATGCAGCGATATGAACAGTTTCCATTGCAGCAAAAGCAGTCATCATCATTAAAACTTCTGTTGGTTTAAATACAGTTGTGTAATGTCTTAGATAGCAGTTATTTACCTCAACATCAGCTTGTGTAAAGAATCTAAATATATGAGTTAAAAGATTTTTTTCTTCAACAGATAAATTTTTCTGCCAGTCTCTTACATCGTCTCCAAGAGGTACTTCTTCTGGTAACCAGTGAATTCTTTGTTGAGTTAACCAAGCGTCATAACACCATGGATATCTAAATGGCTTGTAAACTGGATTTTCTACTAATAAGCCCATTTTATTAGGCTGAATTATTGTTGGTTTAGTTTTTTCTGCTACTGACATGATAAACACTCCTCATAGTTATTGGTTTCATTATTTGATTCTTGTTTTCCAGAGTAAACATTTTTTGTCACATCTGTTGAAGATCCGTTGTTTACATTTTCAGCTCTCTGGATTGATTTGGATCTACAGTAATAAAGGCTTTTCAAACCTTTTTTCCATGCTTGAAAATGAATATCGTGAAGTGCTTTCTTATGTATATCTGCTGGAACAAAGATATTTACTGATTGCGCTTGTGATATGTGCGGAGTTCTATCTGCACCAAGTTCAACGATCCATCTTTGATCGATTTCAAAAGCAGTTTTAAATGTATCTTTTTCATTTGCAGTTAAAAAGTTTAAGTGTGATACAGATCCTTGATTGGTTGTTATTGTTGACCAAACTTCGTCGGTATCTTTGTTATATTTCTGCAGTATCTTTTTAAGGTATTTATTTCTTACGTTAAAAGAGCCTGAAAGCGTTTTATGTGTATAGCTATTAGCAGCAATAGGTTCTATCCCCGGAGAAGACCCACCACAAATGATTGATATAGAAGCTGTTGGAGCTATTGCAGTTTTATTTGAAAATCTCTCCTTCATTCCATACTCTGCTGCATCTGGGCATGCTCCTCTTTCGTCAGCTAAAGTCTTAGATGCTTCATCAACTTTTTCTTGAATGTTTTGGAAAATCTTTTTATTCCAAACTTTACTCATCACAGATCCAAAAGGAATATTTTTTTGTTGAAAATATGAGTGTAGTCCCATGACTCCTAAACCAACACTTCTTTCTCTCATTGCCGAGTATTTTGCATGAGCAAATTCATCCGGCGCTCTATTTATAAAATCTGTCATTACATTATCTAAAAATCTCATAACATCTTCAACAAATTGCGGATCATCTTTCCACTGATCGTAGGTGTCTAAGTTTAATGATGATAAACAACAAACTGCTGTTCTTTGATTTCCTTCATTGTCTACTCCAGTTGGTAATGTAATTTCACTACAAAGGTTAGAGGTTTTAACTTTTAATCCTGCAAGTTTATGATGTTGTGGAATTTGTCTATTAACTGTATCAATGTAAACGATGTAAGGCTCGCCTGTTTCAATTCTCGCAGTCAATAATCTTATCCATAAATTTCTTGCTGGAATAGTTTGTTGAACTGATCCATCGTATGGACTTCTAAGTGCCCATTGACCACCTGTTTCTACTGCTCTCATGAATTCATCAGTAACCAAAACTCCGTGATGTAAATTTAAAGATCTTCTATTAACATCTCCACCTGTTGGTCTTCTCATTTCAATAAATTCCTCAATTTCAGGATGATCAATCTGCAAATAACATGCTGCTGATCCTCTTCTTAAAGAGCCTTGGCTTATTGCTAAAGTTAAAGAATCCATAACTTTGATAAAAGGAATAATTCCTGAAGTCTTTCCAACTTTTCCAATTTTTTCTCCAATAGATCTAAGATTTCCCCAGTAACTTCCTATTCCTCCACCTCTAGCTGCAAGCCAAACATTTTCTTCCCAAAGATTTGTTATGCCCTCAAGACTATCACTTGCCTCATTCAAAAAGCAGGAAATTGGTAAGCCTCTTTCAGTACCACCGTTGGATAAAACAGGTGTGGCTGGCATAAACCAAAGATTACTAATATAATTATAAATTCTTTGTGCGTGTAAATTATCATCAGCATATACACTCGCTACTCTAGCAAAGAGATCTTGAAAACTTTCGCTTTGACCTAAATACCTATCAGTTAGAGTTGCTTTTCCGAAATCGGTTAGATTTTGATCTTTAGAACGATCAATTTTAATTGTTATACCTTTCTCATTTTGAAATAATTCCGTTTCTCCTGATAGAGAGAACAAATCTGGTTTTTTTGGTCCGTTGTTTTTTAGACCGTTTTGGTTTTTTTGGCTTATTGAGCCGACAGCTTTCTCTATTGCCAATGATACTGTTTTATTCATATTTTCCTTATTTTAGTCGATTTGTTAACAAAACAACTATATGTTGTGTTACAGATATGTTAATATACTATATAACACTGAAATCAATAGAACATTATAAGAACATTTAATTAATTTTGCAAGTGGAAAGTTTTGTTAATAAACATTTTATAACAAATGCCTATATTCTTTAGTACTTATAACTAATGAAAATCAACCCGAACGGTTTTAGAGAATACGATGCAAGATGGATCTTTGAAAAAGATATCGATATCGAGGGAATCGCTAATTTAGGGAAAGGGCTAGGAACTCAAGTTATCAAACATACTAAAAAGGATAACCCTCGAATAATAGTCGGACATGATTATAGATCTTACAGTGAGAAAATTAAAAATGCTCTTGTAGATGGTTTGATATCAACTGGATGCCATATTGAAGATGTGGGTTTATCTTTGTCTCCAATGGTTTATTTTGCACAATTTAATTTAAATTCAGATGCTATTGCCATGGTCACCGCTAGTCATAATGAAAATGGATGGACTGGCGTAAAAATGGGTATTAAAAAAGGTTTAACACATGCGCCTGACGAAATGTCTGAGCTAAAAGATTTAACATTAAAAAATGAATTCAAAAAAGGTAAAGGTAATTTAAAAATAATCGAAAATTTTAAAAAAATCTACATCCAGAATTTAATAAATAAAAATAAGATAAATAAAAAAATAAAAGCAGTTGTTGCTTGTGGTAATGGAACTGCTGGAGTATTTGCTCCAGAAATTTTAAGAGGTATTGGTTGTGAAGTAATAGAGTTGGATTGTGAATTAGACTGGTCTTTCCCAAAGTATAATCCTAATCCAGAGGATTTGAAAATGCTTCATGCCATAGCAGAAGCTGTTAGAAAAAATAATGCTGACATAGGTTTCGGCTTCGATGGGGATGGAGATAGATGTGGAGTTATCGACGAGAAAGGAAAAGAAATATTTTCTGATAAGATAGGTCTGCTTATAGCTAGAAATCTTTCTAACAAACATAAAAACTCTAAATTTGTTGTAGATGTGAAGTCAACTGGATTATTTAAAAGTGATGTCATTTTAAATAAAAATGGTTGTGAAACTATTTATTGGAAGACAGGTCACTCTCATATCAAAAGAAAAGTTAATGTTGAAAAAGCACTCGCTGGCTTTGAGAAAAGTGGACACTTTTTCTTTAATCAACCTTTAGGTTTTGGTTATGATGATGGGATTAATTCTGCAATACAAGTTTGCCATCTTTTGATAGATCAAAATAAAAAAATAAGTCAAATTTTAAAAGATCTACCAATTACGTATCAGACACCAACTATGGCACCATACTGTAAAGACGAAGAAAAATACAAAGTTGTCGATGAAGTAGTTCAAACAATACAAAAACTAAAAGATAAAGGTATTAAAATTGATAATCAATCGATTGTAGAAATTCTGACAGTTAACGGAGCGAGGTTTACCTTAGAGGACGGTTCTTGGGGATTAGTACGAGCGTCATCAAATAAGCCTTCATTAGTAGTAGTAACTGAGAGCGCTCACTCAGACTCAAGGAAGAGGGAAATATTCAAATTCATTGATGAAATTTTAGAAAAGACCGGAAAAATTGGTGAGTACGACCAAAAAATTTAAAGCGTAAAATATTCAAACAAGAATCTTGATCCAACGAAAACTAAAAATATACCAAAATATTTAGTAAGTTTTCTTTTATCTAATCTATGACTTGTTTGTGCACCTATTCTAGCCATAAAAGCTGTTATGGGAAAAAAAATTAAAAAAACAGGGATATTTAAAAAACCAATACTTAAAGGAACGTTTGCATCTAATAAATGACCTGAAAGCAAAAATCCCATGGCACCAAATAAAGCAATTACAAATCCAATAGCTGCAGCACTACCTATAGCTTTATTAATAGGATAACCAAAATATTTTAAGATAGGTACATTCATTACTGCGCCTCCTATTCCCATTGGTGCAGAAACAAATCCACTCACTATGCCAGCTAGAGTTTTTGCTAATAATCCAATTTTAATATCTAAATTTTCACCTTTTTCTTTTAAGAATAATAAATAAAAAGCTAATCCGTAAACAACAATAGTAAAATATAAAATTAAAGGTTTAGTGCTTAAATTTGCAGCCAAGATTGTTCCTAAAATTACACCAGTTACAACAGAAAGACCAAACCCTCTAACAACTTTAAAATCAACGGCTTTATGCTGGTGATGGGTTAAAACTGATACAATAGAAGTTGGTATGATTATGCCAAATGAAGTGCCCACTGATAAATGCATTACATAAGAAGGGTCAATCCCTGCTCTTGTAAAAATATAGAATAAAATTGGAACTGTTATAAGCCCTCCACCAATCCCAAAAAGACCTGCAGCAAAACCTGCCGGAATGGCAGTAATGATCATGACAAATATTAAATAAATTATTTCAGATTGTGAAAGTATTAACAAAGTTATCTTTCCAGAGATACAATTTTTGTCTTTTTAATTTGATCCATTAAGTGATTAACTTTTTTAAGATCTGCATCTCTTATGCACATATTTTTAGAAAGATATTGCTTCCATACTCTTGAACCATTCTGTCCATGAAATAGGCCTACAGTATGTCTCATAATATGATTCAATTGAACTCCTTTTGCAGTTTCTTCTTGAATGTATGGGATTAACTTTTCCATTACCTCAGATCTTGTAGGAATATTATTATTGCCAAATACTTCCCTCTCTATCTCTGCTAAGAAGTAAGGAGAATGATAAATTGCTCTACCTATCATTACTCCATCAACTATCTTGAAGTGATTTTTAATATCTTCTAATGTTTTAATTCCACCATTAATGATAATTTCATCATTTTTGAAAAAATCTTTAAGTTTGTAAACAAAGTCATATTTTAAAGGGGGAATATTTAAATTTTCTTTTGGAGTTAATTTTTTCAGAAGAGCTTTCCTTGCATGAATAATAAATTTTTGTGAACCAGCATCTTTTGTTGTTTGAATGAATGATTTTAAAAATTCAAAATCTTCAACATCATTATAACCAATTCTTGTTTTTATAGTAATTGGTAATTTAGTTGCTTTAGCCATTGACTCAATACATTTTGCTACTAATTTAGGTTCTTGCATAAGGCAAGCACCGAATTTATTTTTTTGAACTTTTTTACTAGGGCAACCTAAATTTAAATTTATTTCTTTGTAACCATATTGTTCAGATATTTTACAGGCTTCAGCAAGTTCTGACTCCTTTGAACCACCAACTTGTAAAGTAACTGGATTTTGAATTTTTTTGAATGATAGAAGTTTTTTTCTATCACCTCTGATGATTGCATTTGCTACAATCATCTCCGTATATAAATGAACGTTTTTACTTATAAGACTTAAAAAATAAATCTCGTGCTTATCAGTGCAATCCATCATAGGCGCAACTGAAACAGTTTTTTTCATGATATGCTATGATTTGTTATCTTCTTCTTTAGCCTCTTCACTTAATTCTAGAGGCTCTTCTTCTTTATCTAAATTTTCTTCTTTTATTTCTGGTTGCTCTGCTTTTAGTTCTGATAATGCTTCATCTGCTAAGCTTGGTTTTTTAACTTCTGGAATTCTTCTCGTTCTTTTTGAAGGTAATATTGCAACACCGCTTTTAGATACTTGACCTTTGTATAAATTCTCAAAATCATCATTGGTTTCCTCTTCAATTTCCTCTTGCTCCTCTGATTCGTCAGGTTCTTTTCTTAATCTTTTTATGGCACTAGCTTCAACCTCAGTAATATCAATCTTTCCATCACCAATTTCTCTTAACGATATGATTGTTCGTTTATCATTATCTTCCTCAACTAGCATTGGTGCTCCAGCATTCAGTTGAACAGTTCTTTCTTTTGCTAATAGCACTAGATCGTATTGGTTATCAACTTTTTCTAAACAATCTTCTACAGTAATTCTTGCCATGATGGAGAGTGTATATTGAAATAATCTCAATAAATCAATTATTTTTTGAGCATGACAGGTTCTAATTTGCTTCTAATTGAAACTAAAAGAGCTAGTGAAACAATAATATAAATACCGGCAATTAATGCAATATTTTCAATATCATATCTTCTATCAATTAATGCTCCAAAAACTGCAGTGCCAAAAGCAGTTGAAAAAACCATTAGTGCAGTTGTTAAGGCTTTAATTGAACCAATATATTTTACTCCATAAATTTCAGCCCAAGTTGAAGAGCCTAAGACGTTAGCTAGTCCATTGGATACGCCTATTAAACCTAGAAAAATAAATGCAGAAATTTCTTGTTCATAATAAAACAAAACTAGCATTGCAAAAAGTAAAGGAATATTCATTAATGGAATTAATTTTCTACTTGTAAATTTATCAACTAAGAAACCAGAAAAAAATAAAGTTATAATTGAGGTAATCGAATAAACCATAAAAGCTTTTGGAATTGTATAAATGCTCCACATTTTAGATTCTGTGATAAAAGATTGGTAAACAAATACACCAGTAGCTACCCAAGGCATTGCAAGCATATTTAGTGAAACTATATAAAATCTAAAGTCTTTAATAACTTCTACCCTTCGCCAACTTTTAATTTTTAAATTTATTTTTGGATTTTGATCTTTTTCTCTAGACTCAAGTTTTACACTTCTAATGGTATTAAGTATTACAATTGGTAGAAATAAGATAATTATTATTGCGATACCCTGCCAAACAGTTCTCCAAGAGTAAATTACAAAAAAATAAGTAACAAAAACTGGCAAAATAAATTCTGCTGAGGACAAACCAAACCAAATTGTGCTTAAAGCCTTGCCTCGTGATTTTTCAAAAAATCTTGAAATAGTAGTTGTAGAGGTATGACTCATTAAGCCTTGGCCAGAAAATCTCATCAAAAAAATACCAATAGCTAAAAGGAAGATGCTATTTATAAAAGAAAAAAAAAGTGATGACAAAAATAATAATATTATTACAAAAAATGAGTAATAAAAAATTTGATACTCATCAATTTTTTTTCCCACCCAAATTAATAGAACGCTAGAAAAAATTGTTGCCATTGCATAAATATTTCCAAATTGTCCGTGGGTTATACCTAGCTCATTTCTAATTGGTGCGTTAAACAAACCTAAAAAAAAGCTCTGTCCAAAACTTGAAAAAAATGTAAAGATAAATCCAAATATAATAATTTTTTTATTAATTGAAATTTTAATCATTAATAATTTAAGTAAACTTTATTTTAAAATAATGAATTATCTTAAGCATAAATATAGATCAATTTAATTTTAAATTTTATTATGGATGGTCCACTTAAAAATATACTTGTTCTTGATTTAACTAGGGTTTTAGTAGGTCCATATTGCACAATGATATTATCAGATTTAGGTGCAAGGGTAATCAAAGTAGAGTCTCCTAATGGTGGAGATGACTCTAGAAAGTTTGGACCTTTTATAAAAGAAAATTCTGCATATTTCATGTCTCTTAATAGAGGAAAAGAAAGTATCGCCTTAAACTTAAAAAACTCAGAGGATAAGCAAATATTTTTGAATATTCTTAATAAAACAGATGTTCTGGTTGAAAATTTTAAACCAGGAACGTTAGAAAAATGGGGTTTGGGTTGGAAGGATTTATGTAGCAAGTTTCCAAAACTGATTTATGCATCCGCATCAGGATTTGGGCAAACAGGACCACTTAAAGAATTACCAGCTTACGATATGGTTGTTCAAGGAATGGGCGGGTTGATGAGTGTCACTGGTCATCCTCAGACTGAGCCAACAAGAGTGGGAACTTCTATAGGTGACATTACAGCTGCTTTGTTTACCACGATAGGAATAAGTTCAGCATTATATGATAGAGAAAAAACTGGAAAAGGTATGTTTATTGATGTTTCGATGTTGGATTGTCAGATAGCTATTTTAGAAAACGCTATTGCGAGGTATTTGTCAAAAAATGAAATCCCTCAACCCATGGGTTCTAGACATCCCTCTATTGCTCCATTTGAAGCATTTAAGACTAAAGATAGTTATATAATTATCGCAGCTGGTAACGATAAATTATTTGAAAAATTATGTAATGCACTCGACATGAAAGTAGAGTTTAATAATGAAAAATTTAAAACTAATGCGCTTAGATGCAAAAATATGGATGAATTAAAACTAATTATGGAAAAAAAATTAAAAGTTTTAAACACTAAAGAGTGGACTCAAAAATTAGAAATAGATAAAATTCCATGTGGTCCAATTTTCAATATTAAAGATGCTGTTGAAAATCCACAAATAAAAGCTCGAAACATGATAATTAATACATTTCATAAAGTGGCAGGGGATTTTAAAGCAGCAGGAAACCCTATTAAGATGTCCAGTTACGCAGATAGTATAAAAAGGGGAGATGTACCTGATTTAGATGAGAATAGAGAAAAAATAATCAAGGAGTTTTGTAATTAATTATGAGTTGTAAAGTTGCGTTTATAGGTTTGGGTGTCATGGGTTATCCAATGGCAGGTTACATTTCAAAAGCGGGTCACGATGTGACTGTTTATAATCGAACAAAAGCTAAAGCAGAAAAATGGATTAAAGAATATAAAGGTAAATCTGCAGATACTCCAATGGATGCAGCTAAAGATTGTGATTTTATTTTCACATGTGTTGGCAACGACAATGATTTAAGAGAAGTAACATTAGGTGATAAAGGTTTATTTAAAACTGCAAAAAAAGGTTCAATCTATGTTGATAACACTACTGCCTCAGCAAATATTGCACGAGAACTATATAAAGAAGCAAAGTCAAAGGGTTTTGATTTTCTAGACGCACCTATTTCAGGCGGTCAAGCGGGAGCTGAAGGAGGAATTTTAACCGTAATGGTTGGGGGAGATGAAGCTCCATATAAAAAAGCTGAGCCAGTAATTGATTGTTACAGTAAAAAGATAAAATTACTTGGTCCCTCTGGAAGTGGTCAGTTGACTAAGATGGTAAACCAAATTTGTATCGCTGGCTTAGTGCAAGGTTTATCAGAAGCAATTAATTTTGGTTTGAATGCAGGATTAAATATGCATGATGTTATTGAGGTAATTTCAAAAGGTGCAGCTCAATCATGGCAAATGGAAAATAGGCACAAAACAATGATTGAAGATAAATTTGATTATGGTTTTGCTGTTGATTGGATGAGAAAAGATTTAAAAATAGCTATGGATGAAGCAAAGAAAAATAACTCTCCCCTACCAATCACAAAAATAATCGATGAATATTATGCTGAAGTTCAGAAAATGGGTGGTCAAAGATGGGATACTTCAAGCCTAATTAAAAGATTTAGAAAATAAGTTGTGCCTGAAACAGTAAGTTATTACGAAAATTCAAAAGAGATAGAAAAAAAAATCTGGGATTTGCTAACTAGAGCAGTTAAAGATAGATCGTCAGAGTTTAGAACACCAGTGTTTATCTGTGGGAGTGATAATGACCTTGATGGAAGAGTTGTTGTTCTTAGAAAAGCAGATCAACAGAATAATTTTATCCAGTATCATAGTGATATTAGATCTTCTAAAATTGAAAAAATAAAAAAGAATCCTCACTGTTCAATTTTGTTTTATGGTAAAGAAGAAAAAATACAGCTCAGAGTTAAAGCTGAATGCGAAGTTAATTATAATAATGATATCACAAAAGAATCTTGGGAAAAAACTGGTCATATTAGTAGAAAATGTTACTTAGTAACCAGTGGACCTGGAACAGAGTCTGAAAAGCCAACTTCAGGGCTAGATAATAAATTTGATAACTTTGACTTCACAAAAGAAGAAAGTGAAGAAGGCTACAAAAATTTTTGTGTAATTAAATGTAAAATTAAAAGTATTGAGTGGCTTTATTTAGCAGCTAGAGGTCATAGGAGAGCTTTATTAGATCTAAATGGTTCTAAAAAATTTACTTGGTTAATCCCTTAAATTATTCAGTGTAGCCTTTTAAAGATTTTGCATCTTTTTTATCGACAATAATGGATTTTACATCGGTCCAAAATTGTTTTGCACCATATTCTTCGTACCCTTGCAGAGTTCCCTTATCTATACAATTTTCTCCAAACCATTTTTTTTGATCTTTTTTATATCCTTGGTTTTCTCCATTCCATTCCTTTGATCCATCTCTTCTCTTGATAACCTGGTGGAGATTAGATTTATAATTTAAAGAACAAGTTGGCAGTGCATGTGCACTTTCAGTATCATATCTTGAAGGTGGATACATTCTACTTTCAAAATGATGTCCACCTGAGTAAGTTAAAAGATATAAGTTAGGATTCTTAGAAGAATCTTTTAAATTCTTACAGACCCATGGAGGTGTTGATTCATCTTGTTGCCCATTGATTGCAAACATTTTAATTTTATCACTAAAATTAACTTCCGATATATCTGGACAAGCAGCATTAATCATAAATCCCTTAGTAATTAAATTCATCGAGGGGTATTTATCTCTTAAATCTTGCCAGCCTGCTTTAAATATAGCTAATGATCCTGTTGAGGATCCAATTAAAATTACTTCTTTGGTTTTTCCATATAGTTTTGTGACTTCTTCTATAGTTGCTATAGCATCATAAAGAATCATAGAGCTTGTGTATGATCCAGTAAACTTTTTTTGATATCTTGGTTCTGCACCATACACTATTGCAGTTGCATATCCGTATTTACTTACTTGTTTTTCATAATAAATCTCATCGTCCATGTTTGGGGTGCTTGAAGGAACTACAATTATTAATCCGTTTGAAATCGAATCAAGATTTCTTAATTCTACTCTTATTTTTTCATCCTTACCTTGATCTTTTAATAAAGTTAAATCATCGTTTGTATTTTTTGAAGTTATAGTTATTTCTGTTACTTTCCGATCATCTTTTGAAACAACTTTTTTCGGAACGTCTCCAATTCTTTTTAAATTAATAACACAAGGAACATAATCACTGTCTCCTTTATACTTTCTTTTCATTTTGAGGTTTCCGTATTTTTTATCTCCATAATACTGTGATTTACCTCCTACTTTTCTTTTAAATTGATAAACAGAATGTTTTTTTTCATCATCATTCAAATTGCCAGTAATGATGCTTTTATTACCACGTCTTTCACCTTTAATATAAATTTTACCTTTATCGTCAACTCTTGATTTTTTTTCGTCTAAAGTCCATCTCCCTGCTCCGCCCCTATCATTAGTTACCATTCCATCTTTAATTATAAATTGGCTACCATCATACGCATTACTATTTTTGCTCCCCCTGCAATAATCACTAAAGGTGTATGCGCCATCGTATTTTGATGAAGGTTTACCCACTGCTAAAACAGGACTAATTAGAAATAAAGAAATCAAAATAATAAAATTATTTTTTATATTTTTTAATATTCTCAACATAGTTTTTAGCGTTTTCTTTGATGTGTTCTATTTCTTCATCTGTAACTTGCCTAACTACTTTACCTGGACTGCCAAGGACCAATGATCTATCTGGAATAACTTTATTTTCTGTCACCAGTGAGTTTGCTCCGATGATACAGTTTTTACCAATCTTTGCTTTATTTAAAATAGTTGAACCTATTCCAATAATACAATCATCTGAAATTTCACATCCATGAAGCATTACCATGTGCCCTACTGTTACTCCTTTACCTACAATTGTAGGACAACCTGGATCTGTATGTATAACACTACCATCTTGAATATTTGAACCTTCACCAATAATAATTGGTTCTAAATCACCTCTTAAAGTTGCATTGAACCAAATATTAGAATTCTTTTTTAATTCTACTCTACCAATAATAACTGCATTAGAAGCTACCCAACTGTTTGGATCGATTTTAGGAGTATGACCGTTAACATCGTAAATCATAAATTTGCTGTAATGTATTATTAATTATCTTATAATATATTATGGCTTTAACAAAGACACCAGTTTGCGATTTTGGAAAAAAAGCTGAGGATTTCAAACTAAAATCAATAGAAAATAAAATTATTTCTTTAAATGACGTAAAAGGTGAAAACGCAACACTTGTAATGTTTATTTGTAATCACTGTCCTTACGTAAAAGCTATAATTAAAGATTTAGCTAAAGACTGTAATCAATTAAAAAAAGACGGGATTAATTCTGTTGCTATCATGTCAAATGATACTAAAAATTATCCAGAAGACTCGTTTGATAATATGATCAAGTTTGCCAAGGCTAATAATTTTGGTGAAATAAATTATTTAATTGATGAAACACAAGATATCGCAAAAAAGTATGGAGCTGTTTGTACACCTGATTTCTTTGGCTATAATAAAGATTTAAAACTTCAGTATCGAGGAAGATTCAGAGAACTCAAAGATCTAAAACCAACTTCAGGTGGCGATAGTGATTTAAAAGTTGCAATGAAAATGATTTCTGAAACTCAAGCAGGTCCAAAGGAACAAATTCCTAGCATGGGATGCAATATAAAGTGGTTTAATTAATGTTTTTAGTTTCTACTAGAAATTTTCCTCCTGAACTTGGTGGAATGCAAAACTTAATGGAAGGTTTGTCTAACGCGCTTTTAAATCATGGACCAGTGAAGGTTTTTGCTGATAATCATGATGATGCAAAAATTTATGATCAAATTTCTAAATTAAGTATTGAACGTGTATCAGGCTTTAAGATTTTCAGGAAGTATAGAAAAGCTAATTTAGTTAAAGATTTTATAGCGGGAAATCAAATAAGAGCATGTTTTTTTGACCATTGGAAGAGTATTGAAAATATCGATTTAAAAATTTTAAAAAAATCAAAATCTTTTTGTTTAATTCACTCTAAAGAGATTAATCATCCTGCTGGTTCCTCTTTAAATAAAAGAGTTGTAAAAGCTCTAAACAAAGCAGACTTTGTAATTGCAAATTCAAAATTCACAAAAGAATTGGCATTAAAATTAGGAGTAAAAGATGTAACTGTTATCAATCCAGGATGTAATTATCCACTCACAGTCAACGAAAAGTCCAGAGAATTTTCAAAAAGTATTTTTGGTAATTCTTCACCAAAATTAATTACTGTATCTAGACTAGATGGTCGAAAAAGTCATCAAAATATTTTAATGACAATAAAAAATCTTTTGCCAAGGTTTCCAAATTTGAAATATGTATCCATCGGTGATGGAGAGGAAAAAAGAAATCTTGAAAAGTTGAAAATAGAACTTGGATTAGAAAAAAATGTAGAATTAATTTTTAGTTCCACTGAGCAAGAAAAAGTAGGATTGTTAGAACAGTCAGACGTTTTTGTAATGCCGTCTGTAGTTTATAAAAAATCAGTTGAGGGATTTGGTATAAGCTACATTGAAGCTGCATCTTATGGCAAACCTTCTATTGGTGGAATTTATGGTGGCGAAGGAGATGCGATTAAAAGTGGAATAACGGGATATCTATGTAATGGAAATGATCTTAATGCTATTTACGAAACATTATTAAAAATTTTATCTGATGAAAAATACAAAGAACTTGGGAAAAATGCCTATGAGTTTTCCAAAGAATTTTCATGGGAAAAAATAATTAAAAAATATATTAGTTTAATTTAGACTTAATTGAATTAATAACACTATCAACATCTAGATCTTTAAGATTTTCAACACTTATCGCTTTAAAATTAAAATTCTCAATGCTTACTTTTTTAGCTGTTGTGTGACTTCCAAATAGTACTATTCCATTTTTATCTAAATGAGAAGCTATATGTGCTGGGCCAGTGTCGTTCGAAACTATAAATTTTGCCTTATGAATTAAACTAATTAAAGTTTTAATATTTACTGGATCTCTGCCATCTAAAACTACTTTAGCGTTTAAATTGTTAGCTTCTTCTATTTCATTTGGACCTGGAGCTAGTAAGATTGGATATTTGTTTTTAAACTCATTCTTCAATTTTAAAATTAATTCCTTAAAATATGGCCACTTTTTATGAGAAAGTTTTCTGGAACAAAATGGAAATAATAAAATATAATCGTCGTTAGCATATTGTTTAATAAGTCTAGAAATATCATCAACAGCCCAACTTAAGTCGATATTTTTTACGAATTCAGTTTCAATCCCACTTTTTGTTAATTGAACCTCCATACGATCTAGGACAGGATCTTTATCAAATTCTTTCTTTTTTTGACCTGGCTCTAATGAGGTTTCAGATGAAGACCATTCTACATTATTAATTATAAATCTTCTATAAAATTTTGTTCTACTTGAATTTTGCAAATCAAATACTTTTGAAAATTCGTATTTTTTTAGATTTTTTTTAAGATTATTTAAATAAAATAAATTCCATCTTGGTAATCTTTTATCAATTATGACACCATCTATATAAGGACATTCAGACATAAAAATTGCATAGGGCTGTGAGGTAAGTAAAAAAACTTTTCTATTCTGATAAAATTTTTTTATATCTTTAATTGCACCATTTGCTTGAATTAAATCACCTAGCGAACCATGTTTTATAATTAATATATTTGACATTATTGTTTCCGAGTATATTTATTGAATACTATAGTCAAATAATAATATGAGTAATAAAATGGACAAAATATTGGCAGAAATTTCAGCTGGTGAATTAATAGACAAGATAACGATTCTAGAAATAAAAAAAGAAAAAATAAAAGAAAAAGAAAAGTTAGTCGAAGTAGAAAAAGAGCTAAAATCTCTAAATCTTACGAAAGAAAAATTCATAGCAAATAATAATTCAATTTCAGATTATAAAAATAAACTTAAAGATATAAATATCAAACTTTGGGATGTGGAAAATGGTAAAAGAGCTGCAGAAAAAAAACAGGACTTTGGACAAGAATTTATATCACTAGCTAGAAACGTTTATAAATTAAACGATGAAAGAGCAAAAATAAAACTCGCAATAAATAATACGTTAGGATCAAATATTAAAGAGGTAAAATCTCACGAATAAATTATTCACCTTTCAAACTTGGAATCTTTAATCTTAATACTTTAGGTAATTTAGGGTCAATTATCGTTGTAATGACACCTTCATTTTTTTTTAATTCTTTTAATATTTTTCCATCAGGTGAAACAATCATTGAATGTCCAAAAGTTTTACGCCCATTGTAATGTATTCCTCCTTGAGCAGGTGCGAAAATATAACAAAAATTTTCTATTGCTCTAGCTTTTAATAATGTATGCCAATGTTTTTTTCCTGTAGTCTCGGTGAAGGCTGAAGGAACTGACAAAAAAATAGAACCTGCTTTAGATAATTTTCTATAATGATTAGGAAATCTTAAATCGTAACAAATACTTAAACCAAGTTTGCCCCACGGCAAATTAAATAACTTTTGGTTTTTTCCTGCATTAAATGTTTTAGACTCAAAATATTTTTCTTTTTTACTTAAGACTACATCGTACATATGAATTTTATCATAAAAAGACCTGATTTTTCCATTTTTATCAATTAATACAGATCTATTAACTAATTTATTTTTTGAAACTTTAATTACTACGGAGCCAACTAAAATCCATTTTTTGTATTTCTTTGCAAGTTTTTTTACGCTACTCAAATAAATATCCCTATTCATTGAGGTACATGTTTTTAATAATTCATTTTTTTTTAAAGAAAATTGAGATGATACTTCAGGAGTTAAGATGAAATCAGTTTTTTGAAGGACTGCTTTTTTGATTAAAATTGTAGTTCGCTTAAGATTATGATGAATATTATTATTTGATCTTAACTGAATACACGAAACACGAAACATTACTTCATTATAGATGAAGCAAAATTCCATTTACAGTCAAAACTAGGAATATAAGCACCAGATAATTTAACGTTTCCAAAGCTTTTTTCTAAAACTTTACACCAATTATCTACTTGTTTTGGTTTTTTATCCTGGCTTCCGACTTGAGCAGTAATCACACCACCTCTTTTTAAAATTCTTTTTAAACCTTTCATATTTTTCTTAGCTAAATCTATGCAGTATTGATCATCGTTTAAATCAACAAAAATTTTATCATATTTAGAATCTTCTATTTCTCTAATACTTTTAAAGGCATCTCCCCAGAAAGTTTTTATTTTGTTACTTTTCTTAACTTTAGAACAAACTTTTGGCAAATGTCGGTAACAAACATCTACTATCTCTGGGTCTAATTCAAACCAATCTATATAGTTTGAATTATTTTCTAAACACGCTCTGGCTACTCCCCCATCTCCTCCGCCGATTATTGCAACATTATTATTTTTTTTACTCAAATCGTAACTGGATTTAAAAAAGTTTAAGCTATAAATTTTTTCATCTTTTTCAGCTACCTGAATTTCATGGTCTATAAATAAAGCATGACCAAACTCCTCTAGATCCATTATTTCAACAAATTGACCAACTTTAGAAGTGAATTTTTCTAAAACATCCTTTACCACATAGAATTTCTTTTGACCTGGGGTGCTATAAATATCATCATATAGACCTACACTACTTCGATCAAAAGCATTAGTCACAACTCTTTGATGATCAATTTCTTTTCTTAAGATTTTAAGAGCAACTTTAGGATTCACTTTTCCGCATGTAAAAAAATCGAAGCTTATAACACCTTTCTCAGGGAAAGTATGAAAACTAAAATGACTTTCTGACAGCAAAGCAACTAATGTAAAGCCTTGCGGTTCAAATTTGTGGGAAGCAACGTTCAATATTTCTACTTTTGCAGCTTTTGCTATTTT
>JAOINI010000007.1 GCA_028139285.1 Candidatus Pelagibacter sp.
CGAACCTATTGATTACAAATCAATTGCTCTACCAATTGAGCTATGAGGGCTTGATTGCTTATTAAAATAAATTATCTAAAAAAACAATATAAATAAACTATTATTTTATTGCTTGAAATATATGGTGACAAACAATTGAAACTGTATTTGATATATTCAAACTCTCCACATTTTTATTTATATTTACCCTGAATTTAAAATCTGAATTTTCTAATGTTTTAGCTTTTATTCCAAAACCCTCAGAACCAAACAATAATACGTTTTTTCCTTTCCAGTTATTTTTAGTAAAATCTTTAGATGAAGATATGTCGAAAGCACTTATCCAAAAATCTTTAGTTTTTAAATATTTAAGAGCAGTATTTAAATTAGAAACTTTAAAAATTTTTAAATGTTCTGTACCACCACTAGCACTTTTGTATAGTAGTTTACTTTTTGATGGAAAGGACCTTTCTTTTACTATTAATCCATCTATGTTGAAAGCCACAGCACTTCTTATGATTGATCCAATATTTCTTGCATCGGTTACCTCTTCTAAAGCAATAAAATTAATAAATTGTTTTTTATTGTTTAAAACAAATTCTTTTAAGGTGGTTTCTTCCAAGTGCTCTATTTCAGCTATTAAACCTTGATGGGCTGTTTCATCTCTGCCACACAAATTATCTAATTCTTTTCTCGTTTTGTAAAAAACATTTGTTTTTTTAAACAAATTTAACGATTGATTTTCTCTATTTAGCTTTTTTTTTGCATCTTCTGTTACAAATACTCTTTCTACTTTCCTAGATGGATTTTTAAGAGCTTCTAGGACTGCATGTTTACCAACAATGAAAAAAGTGGTTTTTTTCATGATTTTTAACTAATTTTTTCAAATTACTAGCATATTTTAAGGCAAAATGATTTATTGCAATTATTTCATAAATGCTTATAAAACCCTTGTTGTTAAATGCTTTTTAAGTTGGTGGGTATCCCCACAATTTTATTAGGAGGGGTACCAAAGCGGTCAAATGGGGCGGGCTGTAAACCCGTTGACTTCGGTCTTCGAAAGTTCGAATCTTTCCCCCTCCACCAGACTTTAAATTTTAACAATGAAGAGCGCGATAAGTTTGGATATTGCGGGTGTAGTTCAATGGTAGAACGCTAGCCTTCCAAGCTGGATGTAAGGGTTCGATTCCCTTTACCCGCTCCAAAAATTTGAATTAAAAATAAAAGTGAGGAAAAAATAGATGTCAAAAGAAAAGTTTAACCGAAACAAACCACATTGTAATATTGGTACGATAGGTCATGTCGACCATGGTAAAACAACTCTTACAGCCGCGATAACAAAGGTATTATCTGAAGCTGGAGGTTCTAGCAGCGCAAACTTTGTTGCTTACGATCAAATTGATAAAGCACCAGAGGAGAAAGAGAGAGGAATTACTATATCAACCGCGCACGTAGAATATGAAACAGAAAAGAGACACTATGCTCACGTAGATTGTCCTGGGCACGCAGATTACGTAAAAAATATGATTACAGGAGCTGCACAAATGGATGGAGCTATTTTAGTAGTTAATGCTGCTGATGGCCCAATGCCTCAAACAAGAGAACATATCCTATTAGCTAGACAAGTTGGAGTTCCCGCAATTGTAGTTTTCTTAAATAAAATTGACACAGTGAAAGACAAAGAACTGGTTGATTTAGTTGAAGAAGAAATAAGAGAACTTCTAACATCTTATAAGTTTCCTGGAGATAAAATTCCTATCGTAAAAGGTTCTGCATTAAATGCCGTAGAAGGAAAAGACGAAGCCACAGGAAAAAATGCAATTATGGAATTGATGAAAGCTGTTGATGAGACAATTCCTCAACCTGATAGACCTAAGGATAAACCATTTTTGATGCCCGTAGAAGATGTCTTTTCAATCTCTGGAAGAGGTACAGTTGTAACTGGAAGAGTAGAGTCTGGTGTTATCAAAGTTGGTGAAGAAATTGAAATAGTAGGAATCCGAGATACAAAAAAATCTGTTTGCACTGGTGTTGAAATGTTTAGAAAACTTTTAGATAGTGGTGAAGCAGGGGATAATATTGGAGCTCTTTTAAGAGGTGTTGAAAGAGATGACGTTGAGAGAGGTCAAGTACTTTGTAAACCTGGTTCAATAACACCCCACACAGAATTTGAATGTCAGGCTTATATTTTAAAGAAAGAGGAGGGTGGAAGACACACGCCTTTTTTTACAAAATATAGACCTCAGTTTTACTTTAGGACAACGGACGTAACGGGAGAAGTTACTTTACCCTCTGGAACTGAGATGGTTATGCCTGGTGATGACGGAAAATTTACAGTAAAATTAATCACACCAATTGCAATGAGCGAAAACTTGAACTTTGCGATAAGAGAAGGTGGAAAAACTGTTGGAGCTGGAGTAGTAACTAAGATAGTAAAATAAACTCTTAGGAGCGTAGTTCAATTGGTAGAGCGCCGGTCTCCAAAACCGGAGGTTGTGGGTTCGAGTCCCTCCGCTCCTGCCAAGTTTTAGGAATTTTATGAAAAACCCTTTAAAATTTATTCAAGAAGTAAAACAGGAAACTTTTAGAATAACTTGGCCAACTAAGAAAGAAACTATGATGGGTGCAGTGATGGTTTTTGCACTATCAACCATAGCGGCTATTTTTTTTCTAATTTTAGATCAAATATTAAGATTTTTACTAAATATAATTCTAACAATTAATTTTTAATTTATGAGTTGGTACATTGTTCAAGCATATTCAGGATTTGAAAAAAAAGTTGTTGAGTCGATAAAAGACGAGCTCAAAAAGCATAAGTTAATTGACAATTTACAAGAAGTTTTAGTTCCCACACATCAAGTTACAGAGGTAAAAAAAGGAAAGCGTACAAAAAAAGAAAAAAAATTTTTTCCTGGGTACGTTTTGATAAAGATTGAACTCACTAAACAAATTTATCATTTAATAAAAAATCTTCAAAAAGTAAGTGGTTTTTTAGGTTCATCAGATAAACCAACTCCAATATCAGATGATGAAATTAAAAGAATATTGGGTCAGGTGTCAGAAAGTGCAGTTTCTCAGAAAACAGGTATAAACTTTGAAATAGGTGAAAAAGTTAAAGTCTGTGATGGACCTTTTGCGTCTTTTAATGGTCTTATTGAAGAAATTGATGAAGAAAAGTCTAGACTTAAAGTTTCAGTTTCTATATTTGGTAGAGCAACACCTGTTGATTTAGAATTTAATCAAGTGGAGAAAAATTAATGGCAAAAGAGATTACCGGATTTGTCAAGTTGCAAATAAAAGGAGGCCAAGCTAATCCAGCGCCTCCTGTTGGGCCTGCCTTAGGACAAAGAGGTATTAATATAATGGAGTTCTGCAAAGCTTTTAACGAAAAAACAAAAGCCTTTATGGGAAAACCAGTACCTGTTGTAATAACAGTTTATAAAGATAAAAAATTTGATTTTATTATTAAATCTCCACCCGCATCCCATTTTATAAGAGAGGCGGCAAAACTAAAAAGTGGTTCTAGTGAGCCAGGAAGAGTAATTGCCGGTAGTATTACAATGAAACAAGCTGAAGCTATTGCTAAAGAAAAAATGAAAGATTTGAATGCTTTTGATTTAAAAGAAGCAACTAAAATTATATGTGGATCAGCAAGATCTATGGGAATTGAAGTAAAAGAATAGTTATGAAAAAAAGATCAAAAAGATATAAATCAATTTTAAAATTTTCTCAAAAAGATAAAAAAATTGAAACAAAAGAGGTTTTAGAATTAGTTAAAAAAAATTCTACATCAAAGTTTGATGAGTCTATAGATGTTTCTTTAAGAATAAATTTAAAACAGACAAAAGGTGGAGATTTTAGTTTACGAACAACTGTTAATTTACCAAATGGTTCTGGAAAAAAAAATAAGATAGCAGTTTTGTGCGAAACGGATAAACTTGATGAAGCAAAAAAAGCTGGAGCAGATGTTTTTGGGTCAGATGATTTATTAGAAAAAATTGCTTCGGGAAAGTTTAATTTTACAAAACTTATATGTACTCCTGCAATGATGGGAAAAATTGGAAAACATGGAAAAGTTTTAGGCCCAAAAGGTTTAATGCCGAATCCAAAATTGGGTACAGTATCTAATAATATTATTAAAGCAGTCGATGATATTAAAAAAGGGTTAGTAGAAATTAGAAATGATAAAGATGGAAATCTTTCTTCAACAATTGGAAGAAAAAGTTTTTCCACAGAAAAACTCTTAGAAAATTATAAATACTTTATTGATAGTATCAAAAAGGAGAAACCTGATGCTATAAAAGGAGAATTTATTAAAAGTGCTTTTATAACTTCTACAATGGGAATCTCTTACAAGGTTGGAGCAAAATAAAATTATGATGTCTAAAGAAGCTAAGAAAAATTACGTAGAAGAGATGAAGAAAAACTTTAATGATAATGAGTCAGTAATGATAGCTCAATATCAAGGACTAAATGTTAACGAGCTAGATGCGCTAAGAAAAGAATTAAGAGATAAAGGAATTTTATTTAAAATCACAAAAAATAGGATTACTAAAATTGCAATTAAAGAAACTCCTAAAAAAGATCTAGAAAAATACTTTGTTGGCCCAACTGCTGCAGCAATTTCATCTGATCCAATTTCAACTGCAAAAATTTTGACAAAATTTTCAAAGTCAAACGATAAATTAAAGATTGTCGCAGGATTTATGGATGGAAAGGTTTTGGACGAAAAAGAAGTGTCAGTAATTGCCACACTTCCATCTTTAGAAGAGGCTAGGGCTAAAATAGTGGGAATTTTAGCATCTCCAGCTCAAAAATTAGTCAGTATTTTACTTGCACCCGGCTCAAAAATTGCTAATTTAGCGCGCGCAAAGAGTTTAAAAAATTAATTCATAGGAAATAAAATGGCAGACTTAAATAAAATTATAGATGAGCTTTCGACTTTAACAGTTGTCGAAGCAGCGGAACTTTCAAAACAACTTGAAGAAAAGTGGGGTGTTACAGCAGCAGCACCGGTGGCAGCAGCACCTGCAGGTGGAACAGCAGCACCAGCTGGAGAGGAAAAATCAGAGTTTTCTCTTTTCTTGGCTGCAGCTGGCGATAAGAAAATTAACGTTATTAAAGAAGTAAGAGCAATAACTGGTTTAGGTTTAAAAGAAGCTAAAGATTTAGTTGAAGCGGCACCAAAAGAAATTAAAGGTGGTGTGGCTAAAAAAGATGCTGAAGAATTTAAAAAGAAACTTGAAGCAGCTGGGGCTAAAGTAGAATTAAAGTAAACAAAATTTGATACGAGAATTGTTGCAGGTAGTACTTGCAACAGCTCTTTATTTATTTGATGCAATTATCTTTTACTCAAAAGAAAAATATTAGAAAAAACTTTGGAAAACTAATTGAAGGTCTGTCTATTCCGAATCTTATCGAAGTTCAAAAAAACTCTTATAATGAATTTCTAGAGTCGAAATCTCTTAATGAGCAACTCTCTGAGCTATCTAAAGGGATAGATAAAGTTTTTAAAAGTATTTTTCCTATTGAAGATGGTAACGATAAATCTACCCTAGAATATATTTCTTACAAATTAGAAAAACCTAAGTTTGATGTCATAGAATGTAAGCAAAGAAGCTTATCATATTCAGCTGCTCTAAAGGCAAATTTACGTTTAGTAGTTTACGACATTGATACTGAAAACAATACTAAGCAAATTTTATCTGCAAAAGAACAAGAAGTATTTATTGGAGATTTACCTTTAATGACTCCAAGCGCTACATTTATTACTAATGGAGTAGAAAGAGTTGTTGTAAATCAAATGCACAGAAGTCCTGGAGTTTTTTTTGATCACGATAAAGGTAAAACACATGCAAGTGGAAAGCTTTTATTCAATTGTAGAATAATACCAGGCAGAGGTTCATGGTTAGATTTTGAGTTTGATCCAAAAGATATTTTATATTTTAGAATTGATAGAAAAAAAAAATTACCAATCACAACAATTTTATATGCTTTAGGTTTTACAAAAGAAAAAATTATTGAAACTTTTTATACTACTAATAAATACTCTTACGAAATAGATAAAAAATACTGGATAACAGATTTTAATCCTGATAATTATAAAAGGCCAATCAAACTCTTATACGATTTAATTGATAGTGATAGCGGAAAAAAAATCCTATCAAAAGGTGAAAAATTAAATATTGTAATTGCAAGGAAACTTCAAGAAAGAGGGTTGAAGTCTATTGTTGTTTTCAATGAAGAAGTTGTTGGAAAATATTTGTCTAAAGATATTAAGGATAAGAGTGGTCAGGTCATCATCGGAGCTGGCTTTGACATAACAGAAGAACAATTAAACAAAATAATCAATCAAGAAGAGAAAACACTTAACATTGTAAATATAGATCCAATAAATAAAGGACCATATATATTAGAAACTCTTAAAATTGATAAAAATTTTAATAAACATGATGCTCTAAACGATATCTATAAAGTTTTGAGACCTGGCGAAGCCCCTTCAGTAGAAATAGCAGAGGAAATTTTTAAAAACCTTTATTTTAAAAAAGAAAGATATGATCTTTCTGAAGTAGGAAGAGTTAAATTAAACTCAAAACTTGATTTGAAAACGAGTCCGAAAAAAACCATTTTAGAAACTCAAGATATAATTGCGATAATTAAATTCATGTTAGATTTAAGAGATGGAAAAGGCGACGTTGATGATATTGACCATCTTGGAAACAGAAGGGTAAGATCTGTAGGTGAGTTAGTTGAAAATCAATTTAGGATTGGACTTCTGAGGACTGAGAGAACTGTAAAAGAAAAAATGTCAACTTTTTTAGAAATTGAGTCTGCAATGCCTCAAGATTTGATTAATGCGAAACCTATAACAACATCACTAAAAGATTTTTTTGCCACATCACAGCTTTCACAATTTATGGATCAAACTAATCCGTTATCAGAAATAACTCACAAGAGAAGAGTTTCTGCTTTAGGACCAGGTGGATTAACAAGAGAAAGAGCTGGATTCGAAGTAAGAGACGTACATCCCACTCACTACGGAAGAATTTGCCCTATAGAAACTCCAGAAGGGCCTAACATTGGATTAATTAATAGTCTAGCGACTTACTGTAGAGTTAATAAATTTGGATATATTGAAAGCCCTTACAAAAAAGTAAACAATGGAAAAGTAACTTCTGAAATTAAATACCTTTCAGCTATAGAGGAAGAAAAGTACACTATCGCACAAGCCAACTCATCCCTAAAAAAAGATGGCTCATTCACAGAAGAGCTAGTTGCTTGTAGAAAAAATTTAAATTTTGAATTGTCAAGTAGAGATAATATTGACTTTATAGATGTTTCGCCAAAACAATTAGTCTCTGTGGCTGCAGCTCTAATTCCGTTTTTAGAAAATGATGATGCTAATAGAGCATTAATGGGATCAAACATGATGAGGCAAGCTGTTCCATTATTGAAACCAGAATCACCTCTTGTGGGTACTGGCATTGAAGCTGATGTAGCACTAGACTCTGGAGTGACTATTGTTGCTAAAAGAAACGGTGTAGTTGATAAAATTGACGGAAAAAGAATTGTAGTTAAAGTTACTGATGTTACAGATTTATCTCAATCTGCCGTTGATATTTATAATTTATCAAAATTTCAGAGATCAAATCAAAATACGTGTATTAATCAGAAACCACTTGTAAAAGTTGGAGATAAAATTAAAAAAGGAGATATCATTGCTGATGGCCCAGCTACAAAACTAGGAGAATTGGCGCTTGGGAAAAATGTCACCGTAGCTTTTATGCCATGGCAAGGATATAATTTCGAAGACTCTATTTTGATATCTGAGAGATGTGTGACTGATGATGTTTTTACATCAGTACACATTGAAGAATATGAGTCCATGGCTAGAGATACTAAACTTGGAGCCGAGGAGATTACAAGAGATATTCCTAATGTTAGCGAGGAAAGTTTACGAAACTTGGATGAGTCAGGTATTGTTTACGTAGGGGCAGAGGTAAAACCAGGTGATATACTTGTTGGAAAAGTAACACCAAAAAGTGAAACTTCTTCAAGCCCTGAAGAAAAATTACTAAGATCTATATTTGGTGAAAAGGCCACAGACGTAAGAGACTCATCTCTGAAATTACCCTCTGGAAGCGCAGGAGTAGTGATTGACGTAAGAGTTTTCAATCGTCATGGTATTGAAAAAGATGAGAGATCTATAGCTATTGAAAGAGCTGAGATTGAGTCAGTTCAAGAAGATAAAAAAGTAGAGGAAGAGATATTAAATCGTAATATAAAATTAAGAGCTATAGATTTGTTAAATGGGCAAAGTATAAATAAACAATTTAAAGAATTGAAACCAGGAACAACACTAAATAAAAACGATTTTGAGAACTTGAACTTAAAAGATTTGTGGAAATTTTCATTTCAAAAAGATGAAATAAATACTGATCTTGAAAAACTTAAAAATCAATTTGATAATGCATCAGAGGATATCAAATTGAGATTTGAAGACAAAGTTACAAAGATACAACAAGGAGATGATTTGCTTCCTACAGTTATGAAAGTTGTAAAAGTCTTTGTAGCAGTAAAAAGAAGGTTGATGCCAGGAGACAAGATGGCAGGAAGACACGGAAACAAGGGAGTAGTAAGTAAAATTGTTCCTGTAGAGGATATGCCTTATATGGAAAACGGTAAACCAGTTGACATAGTTCTTAATCCTTTAGGAGTTCCGAGCCGAATGAATGTCGGTCAAATTTTGGAAACACATCTAGGATGGTCTTGTTCTGAATTAGGGGATCAAATTAAAAAATATTTAAAAAATTTTGAGGAAGAAATTGATAAGATAAAAACTAAACTAAAAGAAATTTATGGTAATGAATATTATGAAGAGGTAATCTCAAAATTAAATAATAAAGAAATAGCTGAATTAATACAAAATTTATCAAACGGAGTTCCAATCGCAACTCCAGTTTTTGATGGGGCTAGCACTAAGGCAATTACAGAAATGCTTGATTTAGCTAAACTTCCAAAAACCGGTCAAACTCATTTATGGAATGGTCAAACTGGTGAGAGATTTGATAGACCTGTCACAGTGGGAATAATTTACATGCTAAAATTAAATCATCTTGTTGAGGATAAAATACACGCGAGATCAACTGGTCCATATAGTTTAGTCACCCAACAACCATTGGGTGGTAAAGCACAATCCGGAGGACAAAGATTTGGTGAAATGGAAGTTTGGGCATTAGAAGCATACGGCGCCTCTTATACACTTCAAGAAATACTTACAGTTAAGTCAGATGACGTAGCTGGAAGAACTAAAGTTTACGAGACTATTGTAAAAGGTAATAATAACTTTGAATCAGGTGTTCCTGAGTCTTTCAATGTCTTGGTTAAAGAAATAAGAGCATTAGGTTTAAATATCGAATTAAATTAATTATGGAAAAAAATTTAACTAAAAATTTTAATAATCAAAATTTATCTCAAGAGAACACTTTTGACAGTATAAAGATTACTTTAGCGAGTCCGGAAAAGATAAAGTCTTGGTCTTACGGTGAAATAAAAAAGCCAGAAACTATTAACTACAGAACTTTTAGACCAGAAAAAGATGGTCTATTTTGTTCAAGAATATTTGGACCAGTTAAAGATTATGAGTGTTTGTGTGGAAAATATAAAAGAATGAAATTTAGGGGAATTATTTGTGAAAAATGCGGTGTAGAAGTTACCAAATCTAATGTGCGTAGAGAGCGTATGGGACATATTGATTTAGCCTGTCCCGTTGCCCACATATGGTTTTTAAAGTCATTGCCAAGCAGAATATCATTAGCAATAGATATGAAGCTTAAAGAAGTTGAAAAAGTTTTATATTTTGAAAGTTTTATTGTTGTAGAACCAGGACTAACCACTTTAAAAAAAGGTCAATTAATTTCTGAAGAAGCACTAATAAAAGCCCAAGAAGAATTTGGTGAAGATGCATTCACAGCTGGTATAGGTGCTGAGGCAGTCAGAGAAATTTTAGTCAGCTTAGATCTTAAAAAAGAACAAAAAAAATTAAGAGAGTCTTTAGAAAATATAAAATCTAAAGTTACAGAAGAAAGAACTATAAAGAGATTAAAACTTATAGAATCTTTTATCTCATCTGGTAACAAACCAGAGTGGATGATTTTGACCTCTATTCCTGTTATACCCCCAGAGTTAAGACCTTTAGTCCCACTTGATGGCGGAAGGTTTGCTACTTCAGATTTAAATGATTTGTATCGAAGAGTCATTAATAGAAACAACAGATTAAAAAGATTATTAGATCTTAAAGCACCAGACATTATTGTAAGAAATGAGAAGAGAATGTTACAAGAGTCAGTTGATGCTTTATTCGATAATGGGAGAAGAGGCAGAGTTATAACAGGAACAGGTAAACGTCCATTAAAATCACTGGCGGAAATGTTGAAAGGAAAACAAGGAAGGTTCAGACAAAACTTATTAGGAAAAAGAGTAGATTACTCAGGACGGTCAGTAATAGTTGTAGGACCAGAATTAAAATTACATCAGTGTGGATTGCCTAAAAAAATGGCACTTGAATTATTTAAACCTTTTTTATACGCAAGATTAGATAAATTAGGGCTAGCTACAACCATCAAACAAGCAAAAAGACTTGTAGAAAAAGAAAAAAGTGAAGTATGGGACTCTCTGGAACATATAATTCGAGAACATCCTATATTATTAAACAGAGCACCAACATTACACCGATTAGGCGTTCAAGCTTTTGAAGCTAAACTTATCGAAGGGAATGCAATTGAACTTCATCCTTTAGTGTGTGCTGCTTTTAATGCTGACTTTGATGGAGACCAAATGGCTGTGCATATACCTCTAAGTTTAGAGGCTCAACTTGAGGCTAGAGTTTTAATGATGTCTACGAACAACATATTAAGTCCATCTAATGGTAAACCAATTATTGTACCGAGCCAAGATATTGTTTTAGGTATATATTATTTATCTCAATCTTCAGATAAGCAAGACAATAAACCTAAAGGAATTTTTTCTAGTGTGGAGGAGATAGAGCAAGCTTTGGAAAATAAATCTATAAGTTTACATTCGAATATAATTTCTACCTTCAAAACTGTTGACTCTAAGGGAGAAAAAATTATTGAGAAATACTCAAGTACTGCTGGAAGATTTCTTTTAGCAAACTTGCTTCCAAAAAATAACAATATTAAATTTGGTCTAGTTAATAAATTATTGACAAAAAAAAATGTATCAGAAGTAATAGATACAATTTTTAGATACTGTGGTCAAAAAGAAACCGTAATTTTCTGTGATAGAATAAAAGACCTTGGTTTTAAACATGCATTCAAAGCTGGTATTTCATTTGGTAAAGATGATTTAATTATCCCAAAAACAAAAGAAAACTTAATTAACAATACAAAAAAACAAATTGAAGAATACGAAAAGCAATATTCAGACGGATTAATTACTAGAGGTGAAAAATATAACAAAGTAGTTGATATTTGGTCAAAATGCACAGATACGGTAGCAAATGAAATGATGAAGGAAATTTCTTCAGCAGAAAAGATCTACGAGGATGATAGAATTGAGACAAATTCAGTTTATATGATGGCAGACTCAGGAGCTAGAGGTTCACAAGCTCAAATGAAACAATTAGCTGGTATGAGAGGGTTAATTGCAAAACCCTCTGGAGAAATCATTGAAACGCCAATTATTTCAAATTTTAAAGAGGGATTATCTGTATTAGAATATTTTAATTCTACTCATGGAGCTAGAAAGGGTTTAGCAGATACTGCATTAAAAACAGCAAACTCTGGTTATTTAACTAGAAGACTGTGTGATGTTGCCCAAGATGTCCAAATAACTAAAAAAGAGTGTGATCCAAAAAAAAGATCTTCTGTAAACATATCTGAGATTATTGAAGGTGGGAATATATTAGTTAGTCTTTCTGAAAGAGTTTTAGGAAGAGTAATAGCTGAAAATATTAAAAATCCTGTGACTGGTGAAATCATAATTAAAAAAGATAAGTTAATCGACGAATTTGATTGTGAAAAAATAGATGCTGCTGGAGTAAAATCAATTAATGTTTATTCTGTAATTACTTGTGCCTCTACAAGAGGGGTATGTCAGATCTGTTATGGGAGAGATCTTGCTAGAGGTAAACTGGTAAGTGTTGGTGAGGCAGTAGGAATGATAGCAGCTCAATCGATTGGTGAACCGGGAACACAGTTGACTATGAGAACTTTTCATGTTGGTGGTACAGCTCAAATTAAAGAAGAGTCTCAAATCGTAGCACAAACAAACGGAAAACTTAATATTATCAATAAGAATTTAATCGAAGACTCTAAAAAAAATACAATAGTGATGGGAAGAAATACTCAATTAAGCATTGAGGATGATAATGGAAGACAATTAGCAATTTATAAGGTTAATTATGGTTCAAAATTATTTTTTAAAGACGGAGAAACAATTCAAAAAGGTAAAAAAATTGCTGAATGGGACCCATATACATTGCCGGTGATCGCTGAAACTAGTGGTATTGCAAATTATATGGATTTAATGGAAGGTAGCTCTTTAACAGAAACACTGGATGATGCAACTGGTCTTTCATCAAAATCAGTAACAGATTGGAAGTCGTCATCTAAAAACTCAGAGCTCAAACCAAGAATTACATTAAGAAATGAAAAAGGTGAAATTATCAAAAAAGCTGATGGCAATGAGGCAAGATACTATTTAGTTCCAGATACAATTTTATCTGTGAAAGATGGACAAAAAATATCAGCAGGAGATGTTCTAGCAAGACTACCTAAAGAAACTTCTAAAACAAAAGATATTACAGGAGGCTTACCTCGTGTGGCTGAGTTGTTTGAAGCAAGGCGTCCAAAGGATAGTGCAATTATTGCAGAAAATGATGGTGTGATACAATTTGGAAAAGAGGTGAGAGGAAAACAGAAGATTTCTATCGTTTCTAATAATGGAGAAACTTCAAATTACCTTATTCCAAAAGGCAAACATGTAAATTTTAATCAAGGTGAAAAAATTAAAAAAGGCGAGTATCTCTTAGATGGAAGTCCTGCTCCCCATGATATTTTAAGAATATTAGGTGTAGAAAAACTTACAGAATACTTTGTTACAGAAGTACAAGAAGTATATAGGTTACAAGGTGTTGTGATTAATGATAAACATATAGAAACTATTGTTAGACAAATGTTAAAAAGAGTTGAAGTAAAAGAACCTGGAGACTCTGAATTACTTTCAGGTGAAGTAATAGACTTATTAGAAATAAATTCTATTAATGAAAATTTAAAAAAAGAAAAGAAAAAACAAGCTACATTTGAAAGAGTTTTACTCGGTATCACAAAAGCCTCTCTACAAACAAATTCATTTATTTCAGCTGCTTCGTTCCAAGAAACAACGAGAGTTTTAACTGATGCTTCTATTAAGGGAAAAACTGACTCTTTAGAGGGATTAAAAGAAAATGTTATTGTAGGTAGATTAGTCCCAGCTGGAACTGGTTTAACGAAAATTGAATGGGATAAACAGGCTCGGGAACTTGATAAGGCCAGAATTGATGAGTTAAAAAAACAAGAGCTAGAATCCGCGACTGTAGCCCCGGAACAGACTGCGTAAATTTTTAAGAAATCCCATTAAATATTGACATTTACAAATTCAATGCTAGTTTACGGCACATTTTGAATGTTAGAAGTAAGGTATTTTATAGCCTTAAACACTAACAAAATATTCTGGGCTTACCCTACTTTAACTTCAAAATTTTATTATGCCAACAATTAATCAGTTGATTAAAAAAAGTAGAGTTAAACCATTAGCCAGAAACAAAGTTCCGGCTCTGGAAAAACAACCTTTAAAAAGAGGAGTTTGTATAAAAGTTTACACAACAACTCCAAAAAAACCTAACTCTGCATTAAGAAAAGTTGCAAGAGTTCGATTATCAAATGGCTTTGAAGTTACAGCTTATATACCAGGTGAAGGCCACAATTTACAAGAACACTCTGTTGTACTCCTTCGCGGAGGAAGAGTAAAAGATCTTCCTGGCGTAAGATATCATATTTTAAGAGGTAATTTAGACACTCAAGGTGTAGCTAATAGAAAACAAAGAAGATCATTATACGGAGCAAAAAAACCTAAATAATAATTATGTCTAGAAAAAGAAAAGCACCTCAAAGAAAAATTTATCCTGATCCAAGATTTCATTCTGAGGTAGTTTCAAAATTTATAAATTCCATTATGTACGACGGAAAAAGATCAACGGCAGAAAAAATTCTTTATGATGCTTTAGACAAAATAAAATCAAAAAACAATGAAGACCCAATTAAAATTTTTAATTCAGCCATAAGTAACGTTAAACCAAATTTAGAATGTAGATCTCGTAGGGTTGGGGGTGCTACATATCAAGTACCTGTAGAAGTTAAAACTAAGAGAGGCCAAGCACTAGCGCTCCGATGGATCATGGAAGCTACTAGGAAAAGAAAAAATAAAACTATGGCCGATAAACTTTACGCAGAAATAATAGACGCTTCACAAAATAAAGGGTCTGCAATCAAAAAAAGAGAAGATACTCATAAAATGGCGGAGTCAAACAAAGCTTTCGCTCATTTTAGATGGTAATAATTTATGACTAAATATACTTTAGATAAATATAGAAATATTGGTATCATGGCTCACATAGATGCTGGAAAAACTACTACAACAGAGAGAATTCTTTACTACACGGGAAAAAGTCACAAAATAGGTGAAGTTCACGATGGTGCAGCAACAATGGACTGGATGGAACAAGAACAAGAAAGAGGAATTACTATTACTTCTGCAGCAACTACATGTTTTTGGAGGGATCATCGAATAAATATTATTGACACTCCAGGTCATGTTGATTTTACAATTGAAGTAGAGAGATCATTAAAAGTTTTAGATGGTGCAGTAGCAGTATTTGATGGTGTTGCTGGTGTTGAGCCTCAATCAGAAACAGTTTGGAGGCAAGCAGATAAATATAAGGTTCCAAGAATATGTTTTGTAAATAAATTGGATAGGACTGGAGCAGATTTCTATAGATGTGTTGATATGATTAAAGAAAGGTTGGGCTGCAAACCATTACCTTTACAACTTCCTATTGGAGCTGAAGCTGATTTAAAAGGAATAGTGGATTTAGTTAAAATGAAAGGAGTAGTCTGGCAGAATGATGATCTTGGAGCAAAGTTCGATTATGTTGATATACCAGAGGATTTAAAAGAAAAAGCCAACAAATATAGACAAAATTTAGTCGAAACCGCAGTGGAAGAAGATGAAAAATTAATGGAAGCTTATTTGGACGGTAAAGAACCTTCAGAAAAAGATCTGATCAAATGTATTAGAAAAGGGACTTTAAATTTTAATTTCGTTCCTATTTTAACTGGATCAGCTTTTAAAAATAAAGGTGTTCAGCCTTTGTTAGATGCAGTAATTGATTATCTTCCAAGTCCAAGTGACTTAGTGTCTATTGACGGTACGAAAGTTGGATCAGAGGAAAAAGTAACAATGAAATTTGATGAAAAAGAAAAATTTTCAGCATTAGCATTTAAAGTAGCTAATGATCCTTTTGTAGGTTCACTTACTTTTATAAGAATTTATTCAGGAACTCTTAATGCTGGAACGTCTATATTAAACTCTTCAAAAGATAAAAATGAGAGAATTGGAAGAATGCTGTTAATGCACGCAAATAGTCGAGAGGACATTAAAACAGCCTCAGCTGGTGATATTGTGGCTTTGGCAGGTCTTAAATTTACTATTACAGGACATACATTGTGCGATCCCCAAGGCCCAATACTTCTAGAGCCAATGGAATTCCCTGACCCAGTAATAGAAATTGCTGTAGAACCAAAAACAAAAGGTGACCAAGAGAAAATGGGTGAAGCTTTAGCTAGGTTAGCTAAAGAAGACCCGTCATTCAGAGTTTCTTCAGATGAAGAGTCTGGACAAACAATTATAAAAGGTATGGGAGAATTACATTTAGATATAATTGTTGATAGAATGAAAAGAGAATTCAAAGTTGAAGCAAATATCGGAGCACCTCAAGTCGCTTATAGAGAAACAATATTAGGCGTAGCTGAAATGGAGTATATTCATAAAAAGCAAAGTGGTGGAGCAGGACAATTTGCAAAAGTTAAATTAAGTGTAGAGCCATTAGAGGCAGGGAAGGGTAGAGAAGTAGAAAATTTAATTAAAGGTGGAGCTATTCCTAAAGAGTTTATTCCAGGTGTAGAAAAAGGTGTGGAGAGTGTATCTGACAGCGGAATATTAGCAGGATTTCCGATCATAGATTATAAAGTAAAAATATTAGATGGTTTACATCATGATGTTGACTCTAGTGTTTTAGCTTTTGAAATTGCAAGCAGGTTTTGTTTTAGAGAGGCATGTCAAAAAGCTACATTAAAACTTTTAGAACCCATGATGAAGGTAGAAGTCGTAACACCAGAAGAATTTATGGGTGATGTAATAGGTGATTTAAATAGTAGAAGAGGACAAGTGGGTTCAACTGAACCAAGAGGTAATGCAACAGCTATTAATGCTGTTGTCCCGCTTGCAAATATGTTTGGATATATAAATAATCTAAGATCATCTACACAAGGTAGAGCTCAATACACAATGCAATTTAGTCATTATGATAAAGTTCCACAAAATGTTCAGGATGAGGTAACAAAGAAACTAGCTTAATATGGAAAATCAAAATATTAGAATTCATTTAAAAGCGTATGATAACAAGATCCTGGATCTATCTACAGAGGAAATTGTTAATACGGCTAAAAGAACTGGAGCACAGGTTAAAGGGCCGATACCCTTACCTACAAGAATAGAAAGATATACAGTTTTAAGGTCTCCACATATTGATAAAAAAAGCAGGGAGCAATTCGAGTCAAGAACCCATAAAAGATTAATAGATATAATTGAACCTACACCACAAACAGTCGAAGCTTTAATGAAATTAGATTTAGCTTCCGGTGTCGATATAGAAATAAAGATATAAAAAAATGAGTATTGGATTAATAGGAACAAAATTAGGCATGACAAGAGAATTTATGACTTCAGGTCAATCAGTTCCAGTAACTGTGATCAAGGTCGAAAAAGGCAGAGTATTAGATGTAATTTCTAAAGAAAAAAGGGGTTATAACGCAATAAAGGTTGGTTTCTTTAAAATAAAAAATTCAAAATTAAAAAAGCAAATGAAGGGTTATTTTACAAAAAAAAATACTGAACCTAAAAAGATTTTAAAAGAATTTAGAATAGAAAATATCGATCAATTCAAGGAAGGAAATGAACTAGGCTTAGAAATATTTAAAGACAAAAAATTTTTAGATGTAAGATCAAAAACAATTGGAAAAGGATTTGCTGGAGTAATGAAAAGATGGAATTTTGGAGGTCTTCGTGCCTCTCATGGTGTATCAGTATCTCACAGATCGCATGGTTCAACTGGTCAAAGGCAAGACCCTGGAAAAGTTTTTAAAGGAAAAAAAATGGCTGGTCATATGGGTGACAAATCTAGAACAATGCTTAATCTTGAAATAATAAAATCAGATGTTGAAAATAATCTTTTGTTTATTAAAGGTTCAATACCTGGAGCAAAAAATTCTACCGTTTTTTTAAGGGAGTCTATAAAAAACATATCTAAAAAAACTATAAAAGAAAAATATGACGCAAAAATCAAAGCTACAGAAGCAAAGAAAGGTAAAAAATAGATGAAATTACCTTTATTAAATATTGATGGCACTAAGAGTAGCTCAATTGAAATTTCTGATAAATTAGTGAAGCTAAAAATAAATCACAAGCTCATAAAGTTCGTGATAGACTGGCAACTAAACCATTTAAAACCTAGAACAGCTAAAACAAAACAAAGAAATCAGATCAGGGGTTCAACAAAAAAAATTGTAGCTCAAAAAGGAAGTGGCGGAGCTCGTCATGCTAGTAAAAAAGCACCTCTATTTGTTGGTGGCGGTATTGCTCATGGTCCAAAAGGGTCAGCTTATAAAATAAAAAAAATTAATAAAAAAGTGCGTAAGCTAGCTTTGGCTCAAACTTTATCAAAGAAAAATACAGAAAAAAACCTCTTTATCTTAGCAGATGTGAAAAAAGAAATTAAAAAAACAAAAGAATTTAATAAATTTTTACTAAATAATAAGTTACAAAGCACATTAATTATATCTGATAAGGATTCTTTTAAAAATATAAATAAATCAGCAAGAAATATTAAAGATGTTAAATTGATTAACGACGAAGGGGCAAATATTTATGACCTTTTTAAGTACAAGAATGTTCTTATAACCTCATCTTCAGCCAAAAAAATTCAAGAAAGAGTTTTAAATGAAAAAAATTAATTACATAGACTCAATAAGAAATCCAATCATTACTGAGAAAGCTACGATATTATCAGAACAAAATAAAACAGTCTTCAAAGTACATGAGAAAGCTAACAAAAAAATTATTAAAAAAAATATTGAAAAATTATTCAAAGTGAATGTCGTAAAAGTAAATATAATTAACCAAAAAACTAAGATGAAATTAAAACAGGGAAAAAAATCTTATAAATCAGGTTACAAAAAAGCAATTATAACTTTAAAAAAAGGACAAAGCATCGACTTAACTACTGGAATTTAATTTATGACTTTAAAAACATTTAAACCTTATACAAAATCGACCAGAGGTACAGTTGTAATAGACAAGAGTACTTTATGGAAAGGTGCTCCATATAAGCCTTTGACCAAAGGTCAAAATTTTACAGGTGGAAGAAATAACTTTGGAAGGATTACTTCTAGACACATAGGTGGTGGCTCAAAACATAAATACAGAATTATAGATTTTTATAGAAGAAAGAAAAATATTCCTGGAACAGTCGAGCGTATAGAGTATGATCCTAACAGAACAGCATATATAGCATTAATAACTTATCAAGATAAAGAAAAAGCATACATTATCTGTCCTCAGGGATTAAAAAAAGGTGATGTTATCGAGTCTGGTAAAAATGTTGAGATAAAAATTGGCAACTCATTAGAATTAAAAGATATACCACCTGGAACATTGATACATAATGTTGAATTAATTCCTGGAAACGGTGCAAAATTAGCAAGATCTGCAGGCTCTTCAGTGACACTTTCTGGCTATGATGGTGATTACGCCATTTTAAAACTAGCCTCTGGAGAAACTAGAAAAGTCAGCAGCAGATGTATAGCTACCATAGGAACAGTGTCTAATCCTGATCAAAAAAATATTAAAATTGGGAAGGCGGGAAGGAACAGATGGAGAGGAAAAAGACCTCAAACTCGAGGAGTTGCAATGAATCCTGTAGATCACCCACATGGTGGTGGAGAAGGAAAAACTTCAGGTGGAAGAAGCCCTGTATCTCCTTGGGGCCAATCAGCTAAAGGATTGAAAACAAGAAAACCAAAACGTAGTGATAAATTCATAATCACGAGAAGAAAGAAGAGAAATAAGTAATGACAAGATCAATTTGGAAAGGACCTTTTGTGCACCCAAGTTTGTTAAAAAAAATAGATAAATTAAAGGGAGTGACAAATAAAAAACCTATAAAAACATGGTCAAGAAACTCAACTATTATTCCAGATTTTGTAGGGCATAGTTTCATGATACATAACGGAAAAACTTTTATACCAATAACTATATCAGAGGAGATGGTAGGCCATAAGTTAGGCGAATTCGCTCCAACAAGATCTTTTAAAGGTCATACACCAGCTGATAAGAAAGCAGCTGCAGCAGAAAAACCTGCAGAAGGAGATAAAAAATAATGATTAAAGAAAATCCTTTAGTTAAAGCTATTAATAAAAATGTAAGAACAAGCCCAAGAAAACTGGCTTTAGTGTGTAACTTTATTAAAGGTAAAAAAGCTGATGTAGCTCTCAGAGATTTAGAATTTACGCGAAAAAAAATTGCTCATGATGTAAGCAAAACAGTGAAATCAGCAATTGCAAACGCAGAGAACAATCATCAGTTTGATATAGATAACCTATTTATTAAAGAGGCATTTGTAGGAAAATCTTTAGTAATGAAAAGGTACAGGCCAAGAGCCAAGGGAAGAGCTAGCCCTATTAAGAAACCTTTTAGCAGAATTACTATTATTCTTGAGGAAAAAAAAGAAAAGAAAGTGAGTAAATAATGGGACAGAAAATAAATCCTATTGGATTTAGATTAGGAATAAATAGAGGTTGGGACTCAACTTGGTTTGCAAAGAAAAAAGATTTTGGAAAATACTTAATTGAAGATTTTAGAATTAGAAAATATATAAAAAAGAATATTGTAAATTCAGGAGTATCAGAAATAATTATCGAAAGATCATCCAAACAGTGCACAGTATCAATCCACACTTCAAGGCCAGGATTTGTTATTGGAAAAAAAGGTGCTGATATTGAAAAAATTAAAAAAAATATAATGAAAATTACAAATGGTGATGTAAATGTAAATATAAAAGAAATTAAAAAACCAGAATTAAACTCTAATTTAGTCGCAGAAAATATAGCTCAACAACTTGTTAAGAGAGTGGCATATAGAAGAGCAATGAAGAGAGCAATGCAATCAGCAATGAGATTAAACGCTAAAGGTATTAAAGTTATGTTAAGTGGGAGATTAGCTGGAAATGAAATTGCGAGGACAGAATGGTTAAGAGAAGGAAGTATACCTTCTCATACTCTAAGAGCAGATATAGACTATGGTTTTGCAGAAGCTTTAACAACTTACGGAATAATTGGTGTTAAAGTTTGGATTTATAAAGGTGAATTAATGGCCAAAGATGTAGAGAAAGAAAAAAAGGAAAGGGTAAAAAATGCTTCAACCAGTAAGAACTAAATTTAGAAAAGCTTTTAAGGGCAGAATTCACGGTAAAGCGGCACGAGCTGTAGTATTAAATTATGGTCAATTTGGCTTGAAGGCAATTGAACCAGAGAGAATAATAGGAAAACAAATCGAGGCAGCTAGAGTTGCTCTTACTAGATACATGAAAAGAACAGGTAAAGTTTGGACAAGAATTTTTCCTAATATTCCAGTTTCAAAAAAGCCTACAGAGGTTAGAATGGGTAAAGGCAAAGGATCACCCGAATATTATGCATGTAGAGTAAAACCAGGCAGAATAATTTTTGAAATTGATGGTGTAAGTGAAGAGGTAGCACGAGAAGCTTTATATAAAGCTTCAGCTAAACTTCCAATTAAAACAAAATTTATTAAAAGATAATTATGGTAAAGAAAAAAGAAGATAAAAAGTTAACTAAAGACCAAGCAGAGAAAAAGATTTTAACTTTGAAAAAAGATCTATTTAACATTAGGTTTAAGAAAATAAATAATCAAATAAATAATCATGCCCAATATGCAGAATTAAAAAAAAGCATTGCTAGATTATATACAACTATTAAAAATACAAAATGACAAAAAAAATATTAAAAGGAATAGTTAGAAGTGCTAAAAGTGATAAGACAATTGTTGTTGAGGTAACAAGAAAATTTAAACATCCTTTTTATGAAAAAATAATTAAAAGATCAAAAAAGTATCATGCTCACGATGAAAAAAATAAGTTTAAGGAAGGCGAAGAGGTGTCTATTGTTGAGAGTAAACCTTACTCAAAAAAGAAAACTTGGCAGGTAATGGATAAATGATTCAAATACAAACAGAATTAACTGTTGCAGATAATACAGGAGCTAAAAGGGTTGAGTGTATAAAAGTATTAGGAGGCTCAAAGAGAAGGTATGCTGCTGTTGGGGATTTAATAGTTATCAGCGTTAAAGACGCCATACCAAAAGGGAAAGTAAAAAAAGGATCAGTCCATAAAGCAGTTGTAGTTAGAACAAAAAAAGAAATTTATAGAAATGATGGATCTAAAGTTCAATTTGATACTAATGCAGTTGTACTAACTGACGATAAGGGAGAGCCGATTGGAACAAGAATTTTTGGTCCAGTTACTAGAGAGCTTAGAACAAGAGGGCACACAAAAATAATTTCATTAGCTCCGGAGGTCTTATAAATGATTATAAAAAAAGGAACACAAGTCAAAATTATTACAGGTAAAGATAAGGGGAAAACTGGAGAAATATTAGAAATTAATAGAAAGCAAAAAAAGGTAAAAGTTAAATCCATAAATATGATAAAAAAACATTTAAAACCAACAAAAGAAAATAAAGGTGGAATTATTTCGAAAGAAAATTTTATTCATTTTTCAAATATCAAAAATATTGACTTAAAAAAAAAAGAAAAGAAAGTGGCTGGAAATAAATGATACCAAGACTAAAAATTTCTTATGAAAAGGAAATAGTTGCAAAACTTATGCAAAGACTTTCAGTAAAAAATAAACATGAGGTTCCTAGAATTGAAAAAATTGTATTAAATATGGGTTTGGGTGAAGAAGCTTCGGATGTAAAAAAGCTTAAGGCTTGTGTTGATGATATGTCAATGATAGCTGGACAAAAGCCAGTAATAACTAAATTTAAAAAATCTATTTCTAATTTTAAAACAAGAAAAGGATCGAACGCAGGAGTAAAAGTCACTTTAAGATCTTACAAAATGTATGAATTTATCGATAGATTGGTTAATATTGCTCTACCTCGAATAAAAGACTTTAGAGGATTGTCATCAAAAGGTGTTGACAGCTCTTTTAACTATTCTTTTGGTATAAAAGAACACATTATTTTTCCAGAAGTAAATTTTGACAAGGTGGACAAGATAAGAGGTATTGACATAACAATAGTGACGATTAGCAAAAGCAAAGAAGGAACTATAGAACTCCTTAAAGAGTTAAATTTTCCAATTATTCAAAAACAAAACTGAGGTATATATGGCAAAAAAAAGCGCAGTAGAAAAAAATTTAAAAAGAATGAAACTCGTTAAGAGGTACGCAAAAAAAAGGGCTGCATTAAAAAAAATTATAAGTAATAAAAAACTGGAATTATCTGAAAGATTTGAGGCTCAACTTAAGCTGAATAAATTACCTAAAAATTCCTCAAAAATAAGAGTAAGAAATAGATGTGAGATCTCAGGTAGACCTCACGGAGTTTATAGAAAATTAAAAATATCAAGAATAGCACTTAGAGATATGGCATCTTCAGGTAAAATTCCAGGTATTACAAAATCAAGCTGGTAGGAGGAAAATATGACATTTACAGATCCAATAGGAGATATGTTTTCAAGAATTAGGAATGGACAGATGAGATCATTGAGTTCAATTGAAATACCTTCTTCAAAATTTAGAAAAAATATTTTAACAATTTTAAAAAATGAGGGCTATATTAAAGATTTCTTTATAGATAAGTCTGAAAAAAATAAAGTTAGTCTTAAAATTTCACTAAAATATTATGAGGGAGATCCAGTAATTAAAGAAATCAAAAGAGTATCCAAACCTGGGCGCAGAGTTTACTCAAGAGCCACAAGTATACCTAGAGTAATGAATGGACTTGGATTAGCAATATTATCCACACCAAAAGGAGTGATGAGTGACTCTGATGCTAGAAAAAATAATCTTGGTGGAGAAATAATTTGTAGGGTGTTTTAATGTCTAAGATAGGAAAAAAAAATATAATTTTGCCAAAAGACTCCTCAATAAAAATTGAGGGATCTAATTTAACTATCTCAGGTCCGAAGGGAACAACAAAATTAACAATAAACGATAAAATTTTTTCTTCTAAAATCAGTGAGAGTGAATTTCAAATAAAGCCTATAGATAAAGTAATTGATAAAAAAATCTCTATTTTGTGGGGTACTTATAGGAGTATAATTAATAACGCAGTTTTAGGTGTATCAAAGGGACATGAAAAAATTTTAGAGTTATCTGGTGTCGGTTTTAGGGCAAATTTAAAAGGTGAAATATTAAATCTTCAACTTGGCTTTAGCCATGACATTAATTTTAAAATTCCTAAAGAAATAAAAATTGCAGTTGAAAAACAAACTATTATTAAGATTAGCGGTGTTGATAAAGAGCTTGTTTCAAAAATTGCTGCAGATATCAAAAGCCTTAAACCTGTTGAGCCTTATAAAGCAAAAGGTATTAAAGAGAGAGGACAATTTGTTCTTAGAAAAGAGGGAAAGAAAAAATAATGAAAAAAGTATCAAGTAAACTTAAAAGAAAACTAAGAAATAGAAAAAGATTAAAATCTGTTAGCAATGACAGGTATAGAATATCTATAACAAAATCATTAAATAATTTATCAGCACAAATAATTGATGATAAAAAGAATAAAACTCTAGTTTCTGCATCGTCTATTGAAAAAGAGATTAAAAATAAAAAAATGAAGAAAATTGAAAAATCAACCTTTATTGGAGAAATTTTAGCAAAAAGAGCTAAAGAAAAAAATATAAGTCAAGTATATTTTGATAGAGGTCAACATAAGTATCATGGCAGAGTAAAAACATTTGCAGAAACTTTAAGAAAGAATGGACTAAAATTTTAAAATGAGTGAAAATAAAAAAATTGAAAACGATATTAAAGAAAAATTAGTTGCAATAAACAGAATTACAAAAGTTGTAAAAGGGGGGAGAAGATTTGGATTTGCTGCTCTTGTTGTTGTTGGAAATCAAAAAGGTTCAGTTGGAATTGGACAAGGTAAATCGAAGCAAGTGCCTGATGCGATTAAGAAAGCAACTGAGGTTGCAAAAAGAAATTTAATCAAGATCCCATTAAAAGAGGGTAGAACTCTGCATCATGATGTAAAAGGAAAAAATGGGTCAGGTAAAGTTTATCTTAGAGCCGCTCCTGCTGGAACTGGAATAATTGCAGGGGGAGCAATTAGATCTGTTTGTGAAGTAATCGGCATACAAGACGTTGTGGCTAAATCATTAGGTTCTGCTAATCCCCATAATGTATTAAAGGCTTGTTTGAACGGACTTAAATCTCAAATTTCACCGAAAATCTTATCAAATATAAGAGGAAAAAAAATATCCGATATCGTCCTTAAAAGAGAGGCTAAATAATGAATTTAAATTCTTTATTAAAAATAAATAAAAAAAAAATTAGAGTTGGCAGAGGCATAGGATCTGGAAAAGGTAAAACTTCCTCAAGAGGTCACAAAGGTCAAAAATCTAGATCAGGTGTTGCAATAAAGAGTTTCGAGGGAGGACAAATGCCGCTTTACAGAAGATTACCTAAGAGAGGATTTAAAAGTTTTGTAAAAGAAAATATAGTAATTTTAAATTTATCTAAAATTCAGAGTATGATCAGTAAATCTAAAAATGATTTTAAAGACAATTTAGATCTAAAAACTCTTAAGGAAAAAAATCTGGTCAGCAAAAAAGCTGAAAAACTAAAAATTTTAGGTACTGGAGAATTAAAAGATGCAATCACCATTACAGCTCATTTTGCCTCAAAACAAGCTTTAGACAAAATAGAAAAAGCAGGTGCTAAAATAAGCTTAATAAAAAAATAATTTTTATGTCCAGTGAAACACTAAATACTACAGGCGCGTTTTCCCAAGCGAAAGATTTAAAAAATAGAATTTTTTTTACTATTCTAATTCTAATAATTTACAGACTGGGCACCTACGTACCTTTAGCTGGAATTGATCCTTCAGCATTAAAAGAAATAATGTCATCTAGTCAAAAAGGTCTTCTAGGAATGTTTAATATGTTTTCTGGAGGTGCGGTGACAAGAATGGCAATTTTTGCTTTAGGAATTATGCCTTACATTTCTTCTGCAATTATCGTGCAGCTATTAACAGGTGTTTCAGATTACTTTAAGAATTTAAAAGAACAAGGTGAAATAGGAAGAAAAAAAATAACTCAAATAACTCGATACGGCACTGTATTAATCGCTTGTTTGCAAGGTTATGGTGTTTCAGTCGGTTTGGAGAATGCAGGCAATTTAGTAATTGAACCTGGTTTGTATTTTAGAATTATAACAACTATTTCTTTGGTAGCTGGAACAACATTTTTAATGTGGTTAGGTGAACAAATTACACTAAGAGGAGTTGGTAACGGTATATCTTTGATAATCTTCTCAGGAATAGTTGCAGAAATTCCAAGAGCTTTAGCATCGACTTTTGAATTGGGGCGGACAGGTGCTTTATCTGCATTAATGATTGTTGGTATTTTTATTTTAGTAATTTTAACTGTTCTGTTTATTGTTTTTTTTGAAAGAGCAATGAGAAAAATCCTTATAAATTACCCCAAAAGACAAGTAGGTAATAAAATGTACGGCGGAGAGTCTTCTCATCTTCCTCTTAAGATAAATACGGCAGGTGTTATACCAGCAATTTTTGCCTCCGCTTTATTATTATTACCTATTACAATTTCAAATTTTGGATTCGCAGAGTCTGATACTTTTCTTAAAATTTCGTCAATGTTTACTCAAGGTCAGCCTCTTTACATGTTACTATACGCCTCTGGAATAATTTTCTTTTCTTTTTTTTATACATCAATTGTTTTTAATCCAAAAGAAACAGCTGAAAATTTGAGAAAATATGGAGGATATATTCCAGGGATTAGACCTGGGGAAAGGACAGCAGAGTATATCGAAATGATATTAATTAGATTGACTACTGTTGGTTCTCTTTATTTAACTTTTGTATGTTTAATGCCAGAATTTCTCATAGCGAAATATCCAATTCCTTTTTACTTAGGGGGCACATCGATTTTAATTGTTGTTGTAGTAGCAATGGATACAGTTACACAGGTTCAGACTAGATTAATGAGTTCTCAGTATGAATCTTTAATTAAAAAAACTAAATTTGGTAAATAAGAATTAGATGAACATTGTTATTTTTGGTCCTCCAGGCGCAGGAAAAGGTACACAATCTAAATTTATAGTTAAAAAGTATAATACATACCAATTATCTACAGGAGATCTTTTGAGAGATGAAATTAAAAATGGTACAGAGTTAGGTAACAAAATCTCTTCTATTATGAACTCCGGGGAACTTGTATCAGATAAAATAGTAAGTGACCTTATTGAAAAATTTATCTCAAATGAAAATTACAAAAACCAAATTATATTTGATGGATATCCTAGAACTTTAACTCAAGCTAAAAATTTAGATATTCTGTTAAAAAAATATCAGCAAAAAATAGACATTGTCTTAAAATTAAATGTCAGTTTAGAAACAATTAAAAAAAGAATATCAGAAAGGAAATCCATAGAAAAAAGGGCTGATGATAATGAAGAGATTGCGATAAAACGATTCCAAACTTATGAAAAGTCATCTGAACCTGTTTTAGATTATTACAGACAAACAAAATTACTAAAGGTTGTTAATGGAGAAAACAGCATATCTCAAATTAATGATGAAATTAGCGGCTTAATTGATAGTATCAAGGGTTGACTTTAAATGATTACACAATATAAATACGCATTAAACTAAATTCATATAATTATGGCTCGTATAGCAGGAATTAATATTCCACAAAATAAAGTTGTCAGTATAGCCCTCACTTACATACATGGAATAGGATACTATTCTTCAAAGCAAATATGCAAAAAATTAAATATACCTGTTTCGAAACGAGTTAATGATTTATCTGAAGATGAAGTGTTAAAAATCAGGGAGTTTATTGATGCAAATCATAAAGTAGAGGGTGATTTAAGAAGAGAAGTATCAGTTAATATAAAGAGATTAGTTGATTTAGCTTGTTATAGAGGAACAAGACATAAAAAAAAATTACCTGTAAGAGGTCAAAGAACTCAATGTAATGCTAGAACGCGTAAGGGTAAAGCTATCGCAATTGCTGGTAAAAAATTAACACCTCTAAAAAAATAAGTAAGATTAAAATGAAAAAAAAAGATGAAAATAAAGATAAAAAAATTGATAAAAAAATAGAGGTTAAAAAAGTTTCATCTTTTAAAAAAAAGAAAAAAGTAAAAAAAAATATTACGACTGGTATAGCTTACGTTTACTCAACTTTTAACAATACAATAATTTCTATATCTGATGAAAACGGAAATGTTATCTCGTGGTCATCAGCTGGAGCAAAAGGTTTTAAAGGCTCAAGGAAATCAACTCCATATGCTGCACAAATAGCAGCTGATGATGCTGGAGCAAAAGCATATGAACAAGGTATGAGAACACTAACAGTTCAAGTTAAAGGTCCTGGTTCGGGTAGAGAGACTGCGTTAAGGTCTTTACAGTCAAAAGGATTTAAAATTTTATCAATAAAAGATACAACACCAATGCCACACAACGGTGCAAGACCACCAAAAAGAAGGAGAGTGTAAATGCAAACAACAACAAATGTAATAGATAAAAACTGGAAAGCATTAATTAAACCGAATAAATTAGACATTACAAGCAATGACGATAAAACAATTGCCAAGGTAATTGCAGAACCCTTAGAGAAAGGATTTGGGCAAACAATCGGAAATTCTTTAAGAAGAATATTGTTATCCTCAATTCAGGGTGCTGCTGTTACAGCAATACAAATTGACGGAGTATTGCATGAGTTTTCATCAATAAAAGGTGTAAGAGAAGATGTGACAGACATAGTATTAAATGTTAAAAATTTAGCTATCAAATCTTCCTCATCAAGTCCAAAAAAAATAATATTAGATATTAAAGGCCCAAAAGAAGTTAAAGCCAAAGATATAACTTTAGTTCCTGAGATAGAAATTCTTAATCCCGATCAAACTATTTGTAACTTAGATGAAAAAACTAATTTCCATATGGAATTAATGGTAAGCACAGGCAAAGGTTATGTTCAAGCTCCTAAAAATAAAACTGAGGATAGCCCATTAGGCTTGATTTCAATAGACTCTCTTTTTAGCCCGGTAAAAAAAGTATCATTTTCAGTTGAAAATACTAGAGCAGGTAGTGCTTTAGATTATGATAAATTAATCATGACTGTAGAAACAAACGGTACTGTCGATGCCGAAGATGCCATTGCTTATTCTGCAAGAATTTTTCAAGATCAACTATCAATGTTTGTAAATTTTGAAGATCCTCAAGAAGTTGTAAAAGAGGTTAAATCATCAGAACCTGAATTTAATAGGAACTTATTAAAAAGAGTCGAGGAGTTAGAATTATCAGTTAGATCTATGAACTGTTTAAAAAATGATAATATAATTTACATTGGTGATTTAGTTCAAAAGACCGAGCCAGAAATGCTTAGAACACCTAATTTTGGGCGAAAATCTTTAAACGAAATAAAAGAAGTCTTGAATACAATGTCTCTATATTTGGGTATGGAAATTCCTAATTGGCCGCCTGATAATATTGCAGAACTATCCAAGAAATTAGAGGAAAACAATTATTAATGAGACACGGCATTGGTTATAGAAAATTAAACAAAACAAGCGAGCATAGAAAAGCATTATTTAAAAACATGCTCAATTCATTAATTAAATATGAGCAAATAGTTACCACTCTTCCTAAAGCTAAAGAACTAAAACCTCAAATAGATAAAGTTATAACTATTGGAAAAAAAAATGATCTAAGTAACAAAAAAAGGCTTTTTTCAAAACTTCAAGATAAAAAATCTGTTACAAAAGTTTTCAATGAACTATCAAAAAGATACAGCTCAAGGAAAGGTGGCTATTCTAGAGTATTAAAAGCCGGCTTTAGAACTGGAGATGATGCACCTATGGCTGTTATTGAATTAGTTGATAGAAATCCAGAGGCAAAAAAAATTGATAAACCTAAAAAAATTGCAACTAAAGAAAAAACAAAAGAACCTGAAAATAAACAAAAAGTAGCAAGCAAATAATTCAGCTTACATGCGCAAATCTTTTACTGTTGACGAAGATTTTAATAACTCTCGTCTGGACAAGTGGTTTAAACAAAAAATAATGAACTTACCACACTCTTTAATAGAAAAAATTATAAGAAATAATAAAATTAAAATTAATAAAAAAAAAACTAAATCATCTTATAGATTACAAACAGGAGATTTAGTTGAGATTTTTGATATTAATAGATTAAAACCCACAGACGAAAAAAAAAAGATTAAGTATTTACCAAAAAAAAGAGAGATAGGGTCTTATGACAAATATGTTTTAGAAGATAACGAAAATTTTATAGTAATAAATAAACCAACAGGTATACCAGTTCAATCAGGCACCAAATCACTTAAAAATATAATTGATATTCTTAAAAATACAAAATATTTTGAAAACTCCAAGCCTTTTATCGTTCATAGACTTGATAAAGAAACCTCAGGAGTCTTAATAGTTGCTAAAAATAGAAAATTTGCACAACTTTTTACATCATTGTTTAGAATAAGAAAAATTCACAAAACCTATTTAGCAATTGTGTATGGAAAAGTTAATAAATCAATTAAAATCATGAAAGATAATCTGATTTATTTCGAGAATAATAAAAAAATTACTCAAAAAGCTATCTCAAATCTAAGAATAATTAGATCGAATGAAGATTATACTTTTTTAGAACTCAATCCAATAACAGGAAGAAAACATCAACTACGTAAGCAATTATTAAACATAGGATGTCCTATAGTTGGAGATGATAAATATTTTCTAAACAATAGAAAGCGAATTAAAACTAAAAGTCTAATGCTGCATGCTTATAAGATTAAGTTCATGATAGATAATGTTCAATACAATTTTAAAGCAAATTATGATTATATTTTTGAGGATTTTCTTAAAAAAAAAATTTAAATTTCTTTAATATTTTTTGTAAAAATTTCAGCTAACTTATTTTCATAATTATTTATCTTAATTTTTCTCTCTTTAAACACCGAAGTGACTTTTTTATTACTTAAGCCACAAGGAATAATTTTTAAATATTGGTTTAAATTATTCGAAATATTTATTGAACACCCGTGATACGCGACCCATCTCGATACTCTTATACCAATTGCAGCAATTTTTTTTAAATCTACCCAAATACCAATATTCTTTTTATCTTTTTTAGCTTTAATTTTATAAATTCTTAAAAACTGAATTATGCTATTCTCAATTACACTTATAAATTTTCTTATATCTTTTTTTCTATTATTAAGATTGATTACAAAGTAAACAATTTTTTGACCAGGGTTGTGAAGAGTAATTTTACCTCCTCTATTTGTTTGAATTATTTTAATTTTTTTATCTAATATTTCTTTTTTATTAAATCTTACACCAGCTGTATAAGTTATAGGGTGTTCTAAGATCCATAATAATTCTCTTTTTTTACCTTTTTTTACTTCTTCTACTCTTTTATTAAGAAAAAGCATCGCCCTTTTGTAAGATATGGGTTTTTTGCTGATTTTGATTTCTATACTCATTTAAATTGAATTTTACCATTTTATAGACTAATAGTCTCAAAAAAACTTTAAGAGGTATTTATGACTTTACCAAAATCAACTGAAACTAAAAAAGTCAACTTGGATTTTAATAAGGAGTTTATTAACACTTTCACTCAAAATATTGAGAGAGGAAACGTTGAGTTTATTAATCAAACACTTAAAGATCTCCATGAAGCCGATGTAGCTAATTTAATTGAAAACTTAACTCCGGATACAAGAACAAAACTCATTGAGATTGAGTCATTTAACATTGACCCAGAGATATTCATTGAATTAAACGAGTCTATTCAAAGTGAGGTTTTGCAATTACTTTCTATCGAGTCTCTAATTAAGATAATAAAGCGTTTAGAGTCTGATAATGCAATAAAAATTCTCGAAAATTTATCTAAGGAAATAAAAGAAAAAGTTTTAGAAAAACTTCCTCCAAAAGATAAGTTTCTCTTACAAGAGGGGCTTAGTTATCCAGAAGACTCCGCAGCAAGAATAATGCAAAGAGAATTTACAGCTGTTCCTAGTAATTGGACAGTAGGTCAGACTATAGATTATCTTAGAGAAGACAAAGATCTACCGGAAGAATTCTTAGAAATATTTATTGTAGACAACGACTTTAAACCCATCGGAACTGTCCCTTCTTCAAGAGTTTTAAGAACATCAAGGGACTTAAAAATGAGTTCTATAATGAGGGAAATGCCAGTTTTAATTTCAGTTAATATGGATAAAGAAGAAGTTGGTCTTACTTTTGAAAACTACAACTTAGTTTCTGCAGGAGTAGTGAATAAAGAAAATAAACTAGTTGGAATGATTACAGCAGATGATGTTGTTACTGTTGTTCAAGAAGAAGCTGAGGAAGATGCATTGCGTTTAGCCGGGGTAGGTGACGAGGAAATCACTGACAGTGTAATGCTTAAAACCAAAAGAAGATTTAATTGGTTATTACTAAATTTGTTTACTGCTTTACTTGCTACTTGGGTAATAAGTTTCTTTGGAGCATCAATAGAGCAAATGGTTGCTTTAGCTTTTTTAATGCCAATAGTAGCATCAATGGGAGGGAATGCTGGCATGCAAACGTTAGCAGTTACAATAAGAGCTATAGCTACAAAAGAATTATCAAAAAGTAATTTTAATCGTGTTGTTGGAAAAGAATTTCTAATAGGTATTTTAAACGGTATTATATTTGCAATAATTACTGCAATAATAGTTCAATTATGGTTTAAAGAATTAAATCTTTCTCTACTAATAGGAATTTCAATGATCTTAAATATGATTGTTGCAGGTTTATTTGGAATTTTAGTTCCAGTTTCGCTAAAAAAACTTAACATTGATCCTGCTTTAGCATCAAGTGTTTTTGTAACAACTATTACAGATGTTATTGGCTTTCTGTCATTTCTAGGACTGGGATCTTTTTATTTTCTTAATTAGATGTTATCGATTAATCTTATATTTTTGATGTAATATGCAAAAAATAGATTAAAATTTTGATCCGATTTTTTAATTCTTTTAAAATTTTTAATATTATAATTTTCTACATAATCTATTTTATTTGCACCTAAATTTATTAAATCCTTTTTTATTTTTTTTATATTAAATAAATTGTAATTTTTTCTTATTTTTATCTTTAAGTTACTCAAATAATTATGAATGTTAGATGCAATTTTAATTTGATTTTTATTTAGTTTAGAATTTCTTGATGAAAAAGCCACTCCATTATTTTCTCTAATAGTTTCACATTCGACTATTCGAGATTTTATCTCTCTTTTTTCAATGTGTTTTTTAATTAGATAAAGTTGCTGATAATCCTTTTTCCCTAAATATATATATTTAGGTTTAATTATTTCTATAAACCTGTTTACTACATTTAATACACCTTCAAAATGACCTTTTCTAAATTTACCACATAATTTTTTTGACGATTTATCTAAGAAAATTTTGTTTTTAGGTTTAAATCTGTATATTTCTTTTGATGTTGGTATAAATAGGTAATCGATATTCAATTTTTTTAATAATTTAATATCTTGTAATATTTTTCTTGGATAGGTTCTAAAATCACTTTTTTTGTGGAATTGTTTGGGGTTTACAAAAATAGACACTAAAGTTTTTAACTTAGATTTTTTTGATTTTTTGATCAATGAAATATGCCCTTTATGTAATGCGCCCATTGTTGGCACAAATGATATCCCTTTAGTTTTTAAAATCTCTCTCTGTAGGCTATGTTTATCTTTAAATATTTTCATTTCTATAAAGCAATGATAATAACTAATATAAGAATCATATGATAAAACAAGCCATTATTCCATTAGCAGGTTTAGGGACTAGATTGCTTCCTTTGACAAGTGTAATGCCAAAAGAGTTAATGCCCATCAATGGTAAACCGAATTTACAATATATATTAGATGAATGCATTGAAGCAGGAGTAAAGGAATTTATATTTATAATTTCAAAAAAAAAACTATCGATTAAAAAATATTTTTTTAATGACAGTTATTATAAAAAAATAATAAAAAAAAAGAAAGATAAGAGACTAATTGAAGAATATAAAAAAATAAAAAGATATCAGAAAAAGATAAAATTTGTTTATCAAAACAAGCCAAAAGGTACAGGTGATGCAGTTTTAAAATGCCAAAAATTGATAAAAAGTAAATATTTTTTAATGCTCTTGCCTGATGACTTAATAATAAAAAATAATTGCTCAAAAGAAATGATAAGACTACATAAAAAAACTAAAGGTTCTATAATTGCTACAAAAAGAGTAGAGAGAAAAACAGTATCAAGATGGGGAATTTTATCAATCCAAAATAAAAAAAAAAGGTATTTTCAAATTAAAAATGTTGTAGAGAAACCTAGCATCAAAAAAGCGCCATCAAATTTTGCAATTATTGGAAGATATATATTGCCAACAAAAATTTTTAGTGAAATTAAAAAATTAAAACCTGGCCAAGGAGGAGAAATACATATTACTGACGCAATTAGAAGTTTAATTAAAAAAGAGTATAAATTTTATGGGAATATTTTTAAGGGTAAATATTTAGATTGTGGAACTTTAAATGGATATATAAATTCAGGAATTCAAATATCTAGGGAAATTAAATGAAATTATGTATGATTGGGACTGGTTATGTTGGATTAGTTAGCGGAGTCTGCTTTGCTGACATAGGCAACCAGGTTGTTTGTGTTGATAAAGATAAAAACAAAATAGAAAAACTTAACTCTGGAATTTCTCCAATTTATGAACCAGGATTAGATGAATTAATTAAAAAAAATTTTACAGCTAAACGTCTTTCATTTACTTCAAATATTGATAGAGCCATAAACTCATCAGATATAATTTTTATATGCGTGGGAACTCCTACAAAAAAAGGTTCAATTAAAGTTGATTTATCTTTCGTTTATAAATGCACGAAAGAGATATTAAAATATTCAAAAAGAAAAAAAATTATCATTACTAAGTCTACTGTGCCTGTAGGAACAGGCGATGAGATTGAAAAAATTTTAAAAAAAAAGAAAAAACTTTTTACAGTAATCTCTAATCCTGAATTCTTAAGAGAAGGTGAAGCAATACGAGATTTTAGATATCCGGATAGAATTGTAATAGGATCCAACGAAAAAAAAACCTTCAATCTTATGAGAAAACTTTATGCACCATTAACTAATAAAGGTTCAAAATTTTTTGCTACCTCAAGAAGAGGAGCTGAATTAATAAAATATGCATCAAATGCTTTTCTCGCTACTAAGATTACTTTCATAAATGAACTTGCAAACTTATGTGAAAAATCTGGAGTTAATATAGAGGATATTTCGTTGGGAATGGGCTCTGATAGTAGAATAGGCGGTAGGTTTTTACGTGCTGGCCCAGCATACGGAGGCTCATGCTTTCCAAAAGATACAAAAGGTCTCGTATCTGCTGCAGAGAAATATAAAATAAATCTATCAGTTGTAAAATCAGTTATTAAATCTAATAAAGAAAGAGTTAATTTACTTACTCAAAGAATTCATAAAATCTTGGGTGCAAATATAAAAAATAAAAGAATTTCTTTCTTAGGAGTAACATTTAAACCAAACACTGATGATATGCGAGATTCTACTAGCCTTAGCATGATACCTTATCTATGCAAAAAAGGAGCAAAAGTTAATTACTATGATCCTTCGGGTGAAAAAAAAGAATTTATGAAAATTAAAAACTGCAATTACAAAAATAATATCAAATCTAATTGTAGTGGTGCAGATTTATTAATTCTATTAACTGAATGGGATGAATTCAAATCGATTGATTTTAAAAAGATAGTTAAAAAAAGGAATTTTAAAGTGTATGATTTAAGAAATCTTTATTCCGCAGAAGAAATGAAAAAAAATAAAATTAGTTACTTCTCTGTTGGAAGGCCAAACTCTAATTGAGTTCAAAGATAGCATCAACTTCTACCGCAACCCCTAAAGGTAAACTATTCACACTTACTGCAGCACGTGTGTGCTCACCTTTTTTTTCAAAGATTTTAGCTATAATATCTGATGCACCATTAATAATTTTAGGCTGATCTTTAAAATCATCAGTCGAGTTAACGTAACCTGTTAGTTTGATACAAGATTTAACTTTATCTAAATCTCCTTTACATGCATTTTTAACATGTGCGACAATACTTAATCCACATCTTTCGGCGGCTTTATAACCTTTTTCTAAATCTAAATCTTTTCCAATTTTTCCTGTGATAAGATTTGCATTTTCATCGATTGAAACCTGTCCAGAAATATATAATAAATTTCCAATTATTTTTGTTGCAACATACGCTCCAACCGGAGGCTTAGGTTCTGGTAATTTAATTTTTAATGTATTGATTCTATCAATTACTTTTCCCATTGAATTTACTCTCAGCCATTTTTATTGCTAATTTGAATGATTGGATAGTTGGTTCTAAATTAGCAATATTCTTTCCCGTAATATCAAATGCAGTACCATGCGCTGGTGTTGTGATTGGAATATCTAAACCACCTGAAACGGTTACACCTCTATCAAAACCAAATGCTTTTAAGCCACACTGAAGTGCATCATGATACATTCCCACAATACAATCATGATTTTTATTTTTAAAAGCTGTGATAAATGAAGTATCACATGGCAGCGGGCCATCAGCTTTTATACCCATCTTTTTTGCTTCCTCAATAGCTGGGATTATTTCATCTTTTTCCTCCGTACCGAATTCAGCATGAGGATTTAAAGCTTGCACTGCTATCCTCGGATTTGCAATACCGCTCATTTTAAGTGTCTTATTCAAAAGTTTTATTGGTTTTAAAATATTTTCTTTTGTTATGTTTTGAGCAACTTCTTTTATTGGTATATGTGAAGTCACTCTTGCAGTCCAAAAATTATCTACAACGTTGAATTCACAACAAAAATCCTTAACATTAAGTCTATTTTGAAATAGTTCATGTTCATCATTGAATTCACAGCCTCCTTGGATCAGGCTGGCTTTATTCATAGGAGCAAAATTAATTGCATGAATTTTATTTTTTTTTGCTAAACTAAGGGCTATTTCTGTAGCTTCTAAAACACTTTTACCTGACTCGGCGCAAACCTGTTTCTTAACGTATGATCTGTTTGTTCCTTTAGAAATGTCTAAAAAAAATTTTGTTTTTCCATCAAAATTAACATCATCGAACTTGTCTACAAATTTTAGATCTATTTTTTTTCCAGCAATTTCCTGACCGTCTTCTAAGACTTTTTTCTCACCAATTATTAGTATGTTAGCTTTTTCGCTCACATTACTATCTAGTAATTTCACTGTTAACTCTGGTCCAATACCTGAAGGATCGCCTAATAATAATCCTATATTTGTTTTGTTAAGACTCATCTTTTTTTCTTTTTCTTAGACTTATCGTATTCCTTTCTTTTTTCAATTAAAATCAAAGCTTCTTCCATATTTAATTCATTAGGATCTTTTTCCTCAGGAATTGTAGCATTAAGAGACTTATACTTTATATAAGGTCCATACTGTCCCTTCATAATCCTAACTGGTTTTTTATCTTCTGGATGTTCCCCTAAATCTTTTATTAGTGATGAGGATATCCTTCCAGGCTTAGCTTCAGCAATCATTGTAATAGCTCTATTTAAACCAATAGAAAAAAGATCCTCTACATTTTCGAGTCTTGCAGATTTATTTTCACATTTTAAGTACGGGCCAAATCTTCCTGAATTTAATGTAATGTCATGACCGTTTTCCGGATGTTGACCCAAAACTTTTGGCAATGAACATAAATATTTTGCTTTATCTAAATCTACACTATCAATATCAATACCTTTTGGAATTGACACATTTTTCAAATGGTCGTTTTCGTTTTTCTTTTTCCTTCCTTTTTTCTTTTTTAATTCAATTTCATCTTTTTCTTTTTCATATTGAAGATATGGTCCAAATCTTCCATTTTTCAAATATATATCTTTACCATTATTATTTTGTCCTAATAGTTTAGGTTCAGCTAAATTATATTGCGCAGCAGCTTTAGCTTTGGATAGGGGTCTAGTAAATTTACATTCTGGATAATTTGAACAACCAATAAAGGCTCCACCTCTAAAACTATTTTTAAGACTTAGTTCTCCGTTAGCGCAAAGCTTACACTTTCTATCTATCGCATCTTTTTCATCTCTTTCAAAAATTAATGCACCTAAACTTTCATTTAATAAATCAAGCACTTCTCTTGTTCTTTTTTCTTTAACTTTTCCTACATTTTTGTAAAAATCTTTCCAAAAATTATCTAAAACTTTTACCCATTCAATTTTACCACTTGTTATTTCATCAAGCTGATTTTCAAGATCTGCTGTAAAATTATAGTCAACATATTTAGAGAATAGCTTTTCTAAAAAAGCTGAAATTAGCTTACCTCTATCTGTGGGATGAAACCTTTTATTCATCAATTCAACATAATTTCTAGTTGATAATACAGATATGATGCTTGCGTAAGTAGAAGGTCTTCCAATACCCAATTCTTCCATCTTTTTAACTAGACTAGCCTCAGAATACCTTGGTGGAGGATCTGTAAAATGCTGTTCGTCATTAAGCTTTAAAATACTTATTTCTTCACCTACTTTTACTTCAGGGAGTATGTTTTTTGCGTCTTCATCAGTTTCTTGTACTTGATAAACTTTTAAGAACCCATCAAACTTTATAACAGAACCACTTGCTCTAAAATTAATATTCTTATTTTCTGATGAGATTATAATTGTGTTTCTATCAAACTCAGCTGGCGTCATTTGAGAGGATAGGGCTCTACTCCATATTAATTCATAGAGCTTAAACTGATCTGCATTTACATATTTTTTAATATCTTCAGGTTTTCTTTTAATATTAGTTGGCCTTATGGCTTCATGAGCTTCTTGAGCATTTTTAGCTTTTTTTCCAGTATAGTTATTAGGTGCACTGGGTAAATATTTATCACCAAAGTCATCAGTAATATGTTTTCTAAAATCTTCTATAGCTTCTTTTGAAATGTTCGTACCATCAGTTCTCATATAAGTAATTAAACCTGTCGTTTCTCCTTCTATGTCTATTCCTTGATAAAGCCGTTGAGCAATTTGCATAGTTCTTGAGGCACCAAAACCAAATCGCCCAGAGGCAGTTTGTTGCAGTGTAGAAGTTGTAAAAGGCGCAAGAGGATTTCTTCGAAATAATTTAGTATTTACGTCAGCAATCTTAAATTTTGTTTTATTAATAACATCAACTGCTTTTTGAATTTCTTCTTTATTCTTGAAGGAAAATCTCTCAATTTTTTCTCCATTAAATAAACTTAATTTGGAAAAAATTTTTTTATTATCCTTATTTGAGAAATCGGAAGTAAGTGTCCAATATTCCTCAGGTTTAAAAAGTTCTATTTCTTTTTCTCTTTCTGTGATTAGTTTAAGTGCTACTGACTGTACTCTACCTGCAGATTTAGACCCAGGGAGTTTAGTCCATAAAATTGGGGAAATATTAAAACCGACTAGGTAATCAAGTGCTCTTCTTGCTAGATAAGCTTCTACCAATGGTAAATGAATTTGTCTTGGATTTTTTATTGCATCAAGAATTGCTTTTTTCGTAATTTCATTAAATACAACTCTTTCCAAATTTTTATCTTTAAGCAACTTCTTCTTTTCTAAAACTTCTTTAACATGCCATGCTATAGCTTCACCTTCACGATCAGGATCAGTTGCTAAAATAATTTTGTCAGAATCTTCGGCTGCATTTGTAATTTCTTTTAAGTATTTTTTTGAAAAAGAGTCAATTTCCCACTCCATTTGAAATTTATTTTCAGGATCTACTGAACCATTTTTAGATGGTAAATCTCTAATGTGTCCGTAACTAGCTAAAACCAAATAATCTTTTCCTAAATATTTATTGATTGTTTTCGCTTTAGCTGGACTTTCAACAATTACTAAATTCATAAATAAGATGTTAACGTAATTATTAATTTTTATCTTTTTAATTTTTGATAAATATTAAAAATATTTTCAAATTCTTCTTCTTCGTACAAGATCTTTGTTTTTTTAACATTTTTTGAGTATCTTTCAATTACTTTTGGATTTTCTAATATATTTTCAACTGTTTTAATTAAATTTTCCTTAAAAGATCTATTAATGACTATTCCATTGATCTCATTTGTGATTATTTCTGAGCCAAAGAAATTTGTTGAAATTGGTATTACTCCTGATTCTAAATATTCATACAAAATTTTACAATAAGTTTCAAAATACGATGTTGTAAGTCCGAAATCAGCCCACGCTAAAGTATTATATAGATCCGAAGAATCAAAGCTGTCGTAAAATTCAACTGCTTTATACTTTGCTAATTTTGATTTAGATGTTTTCTTTTTAAAACCATAAATTCTTAGATTTATTTTATTTTCATATTTTTTCAAAATTTTGTCAAAAGAATCTTCTATTAATTTCCATCCTTTTCGTTCACTTCCGCCTCCGACGAAAATAAAATTTATTTTTTTATTAGGATTGAATATTTTATTACTATTATCTAAATTTTTTTTTACACCGAAACCTATTATATCAAAATTTTTATTAAGATTTAAATGAGAAAAGTAAAAATCTGCGAAATTCTTTGTAGGAAATATCAAATGATCAAAATATTTTTCACCAATATCAATTATTTCTAGTCTTCTTTTTTCCAATTTTTCAGAATAATTTTTAATATCTAAATTGAATTTAAACCATAAAAATTTTGCGATATGACCAGCTACTTTTTTTTCATTATGATAATGATTGTTAAGACATGTGAGGCAGGTATTTAGGCTTTCTTTTTTGTCTACTTTATTATTTTTGTGCTCATACTTTAATTCTCCATCAAAAAAAGATAAATCTTCAAAGTTTATTACGTGTTTAACAATTGGAACTTTTAGACTCTTACAAAAATCAAGAATATCAGGTCTAAAATTAACCAAATCAATTATATGGATGATGTCGGGTTTAAAATCAATTTTAATTTTCTTCAAAAAACTTTTATGTTCAATCATTTCAGGTTTAGTAAGATTCCAATCTTTTGATTTAGGCCAATTAAAAAAATTAATACCGTCAATTATTTTTTGGTTTAAGTAAGGATTTATCTCGTTTTCAGAAGGAGTTATGATTGCAACATTGTTTTTTTTATTCAGAGCCTTTTCAGCATAGTGTTTTGTTATTAGAGGTGCCCCTGATAACTCATTATAATGATTTTCATGAACAATATAAACAATATTCATTTATGTTTCGGCGTTAAATAAATCCAATTCATTGATTGTGGTCTTCCCTCATTCATCATTAACCATTTTTCTAATTCATTGAAAGTTTTTAACTCGTCGATTTTAAAAGGATTTTTTGATGACTGTTCTATTATTTCAATATTAAAATATTTTTTTATATTTTTCTGAAAGGCAATTATTAAATTTTTGTTTGTTTGCATAAAATCATGATTTTCAATAATCAAATATGAATTCATTAGCTTCTTTAAAATATCATCGCTTAGAATTTCATATTCTTGTCCCTCTATATCAATTAAAAAAAGTGTTTTTCTTAGTTCATTTTCTGGTATATTTTGAAAAACAACATCAAAATTTGCTTTATTAAAAATTCTAATTTTATCGCTAAGATTGTTTTTAAATACATTCTCTTCTAAATACTTTTTTGTTTTTTGATCGATTTCAAAAGCATATCCCTTTTCAAAAAAACTGTTTTTTATCAATCCAAGGATATGATATCCATCTGCTGCACCAAAATTGACAATGTTTGCTAGATTATTTTTCTTTTTTTCTTGTATTATCTTTTCTTGTACTTGATGTTCATAAATCCCTAAAAGTTTAGGACAATGATCTCTACTTTTCCAATTAGTTTTGCAACTTAAATATGTATCTTTGTAATGACCATTTAAAATTTTATTATTTGATATTTTTTGTATCTTAAACTCTAAATCGTCTAGTTTTTCATTTATAAATGAATCATGTTTTTCAATTAATCTTAACTTTCTTAAAATCTTATTAATTATTTTTTGAGCCATCTAAAAAACTTTTGTTTCTGTTTTATTTATTAATTTAAGAATATTAGATCTATGAGCATATAAGATAATTATAAAAGAAATAAATAAGAATGACAAAATATTATTTTCTAAAAAAAAATATTCATAAATAAAGATACCAAAAGTTGCAAGAATTGAAGATAAAGATGAGTATTTAAAAATTAATAATATTGAAACCCAAACTATAATAAAAATTAAAAAATAATTGACTGATAATGCCAATAATATTCCTAAATATGTAGCTACTCCTTTGCCTCCTTTAAATTTTAACCAAATTGAAAATATATGACCTAGCAAGCAGATTAAAGCTGATAACAAAATTAAATCATTAAAATATTTTAGAGTAAGAATTATTGTTATGTAGCCTTTTAAAAAATCTAAAACTAAAGTTAAAATTGCAAGAAACTTGTTTCCAGTCCTTAAAACATTTGTTGCCCCTATATTTCCTGAACCTGTTTCTCTAATATCTTGCTTCAGAAATATTTTAGTTAAAATAAATCCAAATGGAATTGAACCCAAAAAATAAGAATATAGAGTTACAATTATTAAATTTATTTCCATTAGCTAGAGTAAAGAAGTTCACCATTTAAAAATGTCATCTCTACTTTTCCTTGAAGCTTTCTATTTTCAATTGCAGTATTTTTAGATTTTGATTTTAAATTTTCTGCTTTGACAACCCAGGGTTTCTCTAAATCAAAAATACAAATATCTGCATCAGCGCCTTGTTTTAAAGTTCCTTTATTTATTTTTAAAATTTTTGCAGGATTTATAGTTAAACACTTAATAATTTTTTCTAAAGGCAATGATTTATTATGATAAAGTTCTATTGCCAAAGATAATAATGTTTCTATACCTATTGATCCAGTTGCAGCTTGAGCAAAAGGAAGTCTCTTACTTTCCTCATCCTCAGGTATATGATCAGAGACGATTACATCAATAAGATCACTTTTAATACCCTCTATAAGTGAAATCCTATCTTTTTCTGCTCTAAGAGGGGGAGACATTTTTAAAAATGTTCTAAACTCTCCTATATCATTTTGATTAAGTGATAAATTGTTTATAGAAACTCCTGTAGTAAACTTAATACCATTAGATTTATTTTTTTTAATAACATTCAATGAGTTTTCCGACGAAATTTGGTTTATATGATACCTACAAGGAAATTCACTTAATAAAGAAAGATCTCTCTCAATTATAATTTTCTCAGCTATATCTGAAACTCCTTGCAAGCCTAATCTTGTAGCTATTTCTCCCTCATTAATTGAGGCGTTTTTTGATAACTCATAATCTTCTGCATGCTGCATAATAAGTACATCTAAATCAGACGCATAATTCATCACTCTTGACATTAATTCTGCATTCTGAATTGTTTTTGTAACATCACTAAAACCTATTATGCCCCTAGCTTTTAACAAGCCAAACTCTGTCATTTGATTTCCCTCTATCTTTCTTGTGATTGATGCACAAGGAAATAAATTTACTTTTGCTTTATCTCTTCCTCTTCTAATTATAAAGTCAACCATAGAAACATTATCAATTATAGGTTTTGTATTTGGCATTGTAACAATTGATGTAACTCCACCAGCTAGAGCGGCTTGACTTAATGTTCTAAAATTTTCTTTATATTCAAATCCTGGTTCTCCAACAAAAGCTTTCATATCAACTATCCCAGGAATAGCTATGTACCCTTTTAAATCAATTTTTTCAGAATCTTTATTCACATCAGAAATTTTTGCACCTTTTCCAATTTTTTTTATTTTTCCATTTTTATCAATAATAATATTTCCAACTTCATCCATTTGTTGTGATGGATCAATAATTCTTACATTTGTTAAAATTTTTTCTATCATTTATTTACAATACAATTTTAAACATGCCATCCTTACTGCTACACCTAATTCAACTTGTTCTTTTACAAGACTAACATTAATGTCATCTGCTAATTTTGTATCAATTTCTACACCTCTATTCATCGGACCGGGATGCATTAGCAAGGCATCTTTTTTTGCAAATTTTAATTTTTCTGGAGTGAGCCCGAAAAATTCATAGTACTCTCTTTTTGAGGGTAGAAATGATCCTTGCATTCTTTCATTTTGTAATCTTAACATCATAACAATATCGCATCCGTCTAGACCTTTTTTCATATCAGTGAATGCTTTAACTCCTAACTTTTCAATTTCTGTAGGCATTAATGTTTTCGGAGCAATCACATTTACTTCTGCTCCTAACATATTCATTAAATATATATTTGACCTAGCAACTCTGGAATGAAGTATGTCCCCACAAATAGCTATTTTTAATCCTTCAATATTTCCTTTTCTATTGATAATTGTCAAAGCATCCAGAAGAGCTTGAGTTGGATGTTCTCTTCTTCCATCTCCTGCATTAATCACAGAACAATTCACTTTTTGAGAAAGAAGATTTGGTGCACCAGAGTCTTGATGCCTTATTATTATAATATCTGGATGCATTGCATTTAATGTCATCGCAGTGTCTATTAATGTTTCACCCTTTTTAAGGGCAGAGTTACCAACATTCATTGTCATGACATCAGCACCTAATCTTTTTCCAGCTAAATCAAAAGAACTCTGCGTTCTAGTTGAGGGCTCAAAAAATAAATTAATTTGAGTCTTTCCTCTTAAAACATCAAGTTTTTTCGAGCTGCTTCTGTTTAATTTAATAAAAGATTTAGCTTCATTTAGAATATTTTTAGCCTCAAGTACTGATAAATTTTGGATACCTAATAGATGTTGTGGAGCGTTTTTAATAGCTGAAACTTTTTTTACAGTTGCCATTAAAATCAACTCTATAGGCCTTTTACTGTATTATATCAAGTATTTTTTTTATGAAAATAATCAAGCACCCCTTGAAGTATAAATTGAGCAGAATTCTCGTCTAATTTACTCACTTTTTTCGACGAATTAATTGGTAAATCATTAGATAGATTAAAGGCTCCCTGGCTAGATAGCCTCTCATCCCATAAAGTGATATTTTCAGTAATATCTTTTGAAAGATTTTTAGCCAGGTCTTTAGCTGATTGTGAAGAAGACCCCTCTGTTCCATCCATATTAATTGGATTACCTATGACTATTCCGCCAATGTCATGCTCCTTAACGATTTTCTTAATTTGATCAACTAAGTCTCTATAATTTTCTTTAATAATTGTGGTGTATGGCGTAGCTACAATTTTATTTTCATCTGAAAGAGCTATTCCAATTCTCTTCCCGCCAGGATCAATACCTATTAATCTTGATTTTTTCCTAGTTTTTTCAATAAATACGTCAATATCGAGCATGAAATTTACCTAATTTGTGATAAAACACATTTAAATTAACTTATTGCACAAATGTCCTTAGATAAAGAGAAAATTAAACATGTAGCTAAATTAGCTAGAATTTCAGTAGATGAAGCTAAAGTTGATAGCTTAACCAAAGATTTAAACTCAATCTTTAAGTTTATTGAACAATTAAATGAACTAAATACTGATAAAGTTGAACCATTAACATCGATTTTAAACCAGTCTTTGAGATCAAGGAAAGATGAAATTAGTGATGGCAAGATAAGAGAAAAAATTCTTAAAAACTCTCCAAAAAAAAATGAGGAGTTTTTTGTAGTTCCGAAAGTGGTTGAGTAATGAGTAATATAACAAATCAAAGTTTGAGTGAAATTTTAGAAAGTATAAAGCTTAAGAAGATATCTTCATTAGAACTTACCCAAGCTTATATAAAGAATATCGAAAATGCAAAAAAACTCAACGCTTTTGTAACAACAACATTTGATCAAGCTTTAGAAAATGCAAAAAAATTTGACAATAAACCAAATAACGAGCAACTTCTTAGTGGGATACCTTTAGCAGTAAAAGATTTATTTTGTACTGAAAATGTAAAAACTACAGCTGGAAGTAATATTTTAAATAATTTTATTCCATCATATGAGTCTACTGTAACAAAAAATTTATGGAATAATGGAGCTTTTTTACTTGGAAAATTAAATTGTGATGAATTTGCTATGGGTTCTTCGAATGAAACAAGTTTTTTTGGAAACGTTATTAATCCTATCGGTGATCAGTTAGTTCCAGGTGGTTCTTCAGGAGGATCCTCTTCTGCTTTGGCGGCTGATCTTACTCCCGCAACAATTGGAACAGACACAGGTGGGTCTATAAGACAGCCTGCATCATTTACTGGCACTGTAGGTCTTAAGCCAACTTACGGTCTTTGTTCGAGGTGGGGTATCGTTGCTTTTGCTTCTTCATTAGATCAAGCAGGACCAATGACTAAAACAGTAAATGATTGCTCAATTATGCTTGAAGCAATGTCTGGCTTTGATGAAAAAGACTCAACCTCAATTAATAAAAAAAAAGAAATATACTCAAAAAATTTAAAAGATAATATCAAAGGATTGAAAATTGGTATCCCTAAAGAGTATCGAGTAGATAATATGCCAAAGGAAATTGATGAACTTTGGGAAAAAGGAAAAAAAATATTAAAAGATTTAGGTGCTCAGTTAATTGATATTTCATTACCACATACAAAATATGCCTTACCGACATATTATATAGTTGCCCCCGCAGAAGCTTCATCAAACTTAGCAAGGTATGACGGTGTAAGATATGGCTACAGATCAGAAAAAGGGAAAGATTTAATTGAAATGTATGAAAACACTAGATCAGAAGGATTTGGTGATGAAGTAAAAAGAAGAATATTAATAGGCACTTATGTTTTATCTTCTGGTTATTATGATGCCTATTATTTGAAAGCACAAAAAGTAAGACAATTAATTAAAAAAGATTTTGATGATAGTTTTACTAAAGTAGATGCTATTTTAACACCTTCAACACCGAGCTCAGCATTTAAGATAGGAGAAAAAACTAATGATCCTGTATCAATGTATTTAAATGATATTTTTACGGTGCCTGTAAATTTAGCTGGATTACCAGCTTTATCTTTACCTGCTGGATTAGATAAGAAAGGTTATCCACTTGGGTTACAACTGATTGGTAAAGCTTTAGATGAACAAAAAATTCTTAATATTGGTTATGCTTTCGAAAAAAATTGTGGTTATAAAAATGAAATTAAAAAGTGGTGGTCATGAGCAAAGAAAAATTTGATTATTTTATTAATGGTGAGAAAGGGAAGTACGAAGTAGTTATAGGTTTAGAAGTTCATGCTCAAGTCCTTTCTAATTCAAAACTTTTTTCAGGATCCTCAACAAAATTTGGAGCTGATCCTAACAAACAGGTAAGTTTAATTGACTCTGCTTTTCCCGGAATGCTACCAGTTATCAATGAGGAGTGTGTGAAACAAGCTGTAAGAACAGGCTTAGGTTTAAATGCAAAAATAAATAATTATTCAGTTTTTGATAGAAAAAATTATTTTTATGCAGATCTTCCGCAGGGCTACCAGATCTCCCAATATAAAAATCCTATTGTTGGTGAAGGAAAAGTTTTATTGGATATGGCTTATGGCTCAAAAGAAATTGGCATTGAAAGGCTTCATTTAGAACAGGATGCAGGCAAAAGTATCCATGATATGGATCCTTCAAGTACATATGTTGATTTGAATCGTTCAGGAATTGCTCTAATGGAAATTGTTAGCAAACCAGACCTTCGTTCACCTGATGAAGTAAATGCTTATATAAAAAAACTTAGAACTATTATGAGATACTTAGGTACTTGTGATGGCAATATGCAAGAAGGCTCATTAAGAGCAGATGTAAATGTATCTGTAAGAAAAGTAGGTGATAAAAAATTTGGTACAAGGTGCGAAATTAAAAATGTTAATTCAATTAAGTTTATGCAAATGGCGATTGAATATGAAGCAAATAGACAAGTTGAATTATTAGAGGAAGGAAAAGAGATAGATCAAGAAACAAGATTATTTGATACCAAAAAAAATGAAACAAGGTCAATGAGGTCAAAAGAAGATGCTCACGATTATAGATATTTTCCTGATCCTGATCTTTTGCCATTACAACTTGAACAAACATTAATTGATAATATAAAAAAATCTTTACCTGAGCTGCCAGATAATAAAAAGGATAGATTTATCAAAGAATATGGACTGAGCTCGTATGAGGCTAATGTATTAGTTTCTGAAAAAGAAATCTCTGATTTTTACGAAGAAGTTGCAAAATTATCTGATAAAAAACTTGCTGCTACATGGATGATGGGTGATTTATTTGCAATGCTTAACGAAAAAGGGCTAAATATTTCTAAGTCACCAATATCTGCTAAAAATTTTGCTGAATTAGTACAATCAATTAAATCTGGAGAAATTTCAGGAAGAATAGCAAAAGAAGTTTTCGAAATTATGGTTGAAAGTGGTGATAATCCAAAAAAAATTATAGAGTCAAAAGGGATGAAACAACAAAGCGATCCTAAAGAATTAGAAAAAATGATTAATGAAATACTATCAAAAAATAAAGATAAAGTTGTTCAATATAAAGCTGGAAAAGAAAAATTATTTGGTTTTTTTGTTGGACAAGTTATGAAATTATCTGGCGGGAAAGCAAACCCTCAATTAACAAATGAAATTCTAAAAAAGCTTTTAAAAGGCTAATTATGCCTAAAAAATTAGATTTAACTGAAAATCTTGAAAAATACATTATTGATCATTCAGAGCCTTTGACTGATGTTCAGAAAGAGATAATCCAATATAATATAAGTCTTGGTAATCAACAGAGATTGCAGATTTCAGTTTCTCAAGCACAATTTCTACAAACATTAATTAAAATCTCTAATATTAAAAAGATTTTAGAAATAGGAAGTTTTACAGGTTTTAGCGCTTTATCTATGGCCATAGCCCTTCCTTCTGATGGTCTTTTAATCAGCTTAGATAAAAGTTCTGAATTCAGTATAAAAGCACAATCATTTTATCAAAAAGCAAATGAAAAAAGAATAAAGCAAATTATAAAACCTGCTATTGAAAGTCTAAATGAATTAAAAGACTCAAGTCAAAAATTTGATCTAATTTTTATTGATGCTGACAAGGAAAATTACCCTAATTATTATGAAACATGTTTAGAACTTATTAATAAAAAAGGCCTTATTGTCATTGATAATGTTTTATGGCACGGAGAAGTAATAGACAACACGAAAAATGATAAATTAACAAATATTATTAGGGAATTCAATTTACACATTAAGAAAGATAGTAGAGTCATAAAAAATATTATTCCAATTGGAGATGGACTTACAATTTGTATTAAAAAATAATGTATAAAATATTTGGTTTTTATAAGTTTAAAAAAATTAAATTTTTAAAAAAATATAAATCTTTATTTCAAAAAGAAATACTTAAAAATAATGTGAGGGGCACAATAATTTTATCAGCAGAGGGTATTAATGGAACAATTGCAGGCAAAAAAGTTGATATTAATAAAATAATAAAGATTATAAAAAGACAATTTCGTTTGAAGGATTTTGATAGCAAGAATATTTCTAAGAGTCTTTTTCAACCATTCCACAAAGGTAAAATTAAGATCAAAAATGAAGTTGTTCCATTGGGTTTGAAAATAAACCCAAAAAATAAAAAACTTAATAGATATGTTTCTGGAAAAACATGGAATAAACTTATTTCAAATAAAGAAACTTTAGTTATAGATGCTAGAAAACCATTTGAATATGATGTTGGCACCTTTAAAAATTCTATAAATCCAAATATTCAAAATTTTAGAGATTTTCCAAAATATCTAAAAAAAGTCGATAAAGCCAAACCTGTAGCAATGTTCTGTACTGGAGGAATTAGATGTGAAAAGGCCTCCATATTTTTAAAAAGAAAAGGTTTTAAAAATGTTTTTCAATTAAAAGGTGGAATACTTAATTATTTGAGAAAAACTGAGAGGAAAGACAGTTTATGGAAAGGAGAATGTTTTGTTTTTGATAATAGAGTATCTCTTAAACACAAATTAAAACAGGGAACCTACTCTGTATGCAGTGGATGTCGAATGACTTTTTCAATAAAAGATAAAAAATCTCCCAAATATGAAGAGGGTGTTTCGTGTCCAAGGTGTTATGACACACTCTCAAATTCACAAAAAACAAGATTTCGCATGAGGCAAAATCAAATTAATCTTGCTAAAAAAGCTGGAAGAAAGCATAAATTTCAAAAGGAATTTTAATTATGGATTTGACTAAAGGTTCAATTTGGCAACTCTTAAGAAAAGTGACCATACCTGCAAGCACAGGATCATTATTTCAAACTTTTTATAATCTAGTCGATACTTATTTTGCAGGAAGAATTTCACCAGAAGCGTTAGCAGCAATTGCAAAATCTTGGCCAATATACTTCATAGCAATAGCTGTTGCGGTCGGAATTGGAGCCGGAACTACAGCTCTAATCAGTAATTCAATTGGAGCTAAAGAGGACAGGAAAGCATCAATGTTCGTTGCTCAGTCCATAATTTTAGCAATAGTAGTTTCAATTTTTGTAACTTTATTTGGCTTAAATTTTTCTGATGAACTTTTGAGAATTATGGGCTCTTCTGAAGAAAGTATAATTTTAACACGTGAATATTTAGATATTATTTTTTTTGGAGCTATCATTGTATTAGTTCAATTATCTTTGAATGGAACTTTAAATGCTCAAGGTGATACAAAAAGTTATAGAAATGTTTTAATTTTTACCTTTTTCTTAAATATTTTTTTAAATCCATTATTTATATTTGGTTATGGATTTATACCAGCATTTGGAATTGCTGGCTTAGCTATTGCTACA
>JAOINI010000008.1 GCA_028139285.1 Candidatus Pelagibacter sp.
TCTAAAGCTTTAAGTAATGATTTGCCGAAAAAAACAGAATTTAAAACTCGGTTTCATCTATTAGATACATTAGTATCTATACTTACTGGTAGACTGCTGCCGCCTGGAAAAAAAGCTTTTCAATTTTCAAAAACTCAAGGTGGTGTAAAAGAGTCTACATTGCTCGGAAGCGATATAAAAGTTTCGGCAATTAATGCTGGTTTCTCTAATGGAATGGCTGCGCATGCTAATGAGACTGATGACTCAACAACAGAAGGTAGATTTCACCCAGGTTGTGCTATCGTCCCTGCTACCTTAGCAGTAGCTGAAAGAGAGAAATTAGGTAGTGAAGAAATCATTAAAGCAATCGCTCTTGGTTATGACATAGGTGTTAGAATTACAACAAGCTTGGGATATAAAACTCCTAAGACATCGATTTTTGCAACTCATAGTATCGGGCCAATATTTGGCTGTGCTGCATCTGCCGGTTCTTTACTTAAACTGACACACGAACAATGTAATTATCTTTTGTCATATACCGTTCAACAAACTTCGGGTTTAGCATGTTGGAATAGAGATCCGGATCATATTGAGAAAGCATTCGTTTTTTCAGGTATGACAACTAGAAATGCAATTTATTCTGCTCTCCTAGCTAAAGAAAATTTTACATCAGTAACAGATCCTCTATTAGGTGAACGAGGTTTTCACGAGGGATTTGCCCATAATCCAAACCCAAAGCTAATAGTAGAAAAACTTGGAGAGAATTTTAAAATTGATACTGCTTCTCTTAAAAAATGGTCAGTAGGATCCCCAATTCAATCAATGATGGATGCTATTGAATATTTATTAAAAAATAATAAATTTGATCATAAAGACATAACTGAAGTAGTTGTGGATATACCGTCAGATAGGTATCACATTGTAAATGACAGAAAAATTTTATCAATAAGTGCTCAGCATTTAATAGCAGTGCATTTAATAAAAAAGAAAATGGGTTATGAAGAGGCTCATGATGAAAAATTATTTGATGATCCTGAGGTTGTGAGTTTAAGAAAAAAGATTAAAGCGGTTTCAAGCGATGAATTAGCGATTGCAAGGCCTGAAAGGCAATCAAAAATTAGAATAAAATTTAGTAATAACAAGGAATTATTTTACCACGCTAAGTCAGTTAGGGGCACTCCAGATAACCCAATGGATGAAAAGGATATTACGGCTAAATCAAAACTACTATTGGAAGTATTCAAAACAAGTCAAACTGATGATTTAATTGATCTAATTCTCCATAAAAATTTCACAGTAGATGAATTAGTCAAACTCTGTAATTTGAACTTAAAAGAGTAAATGGAGTCAAATTTTGATATAGCGGCACTATTTGCAAGTCTTGGTTTTTTAGAACTCTCAATTTTAATCTTAACTGCTTTTTTTGCTTCAGTTGTATCAGGTATCTCTGGTTATGGAGGAGGCATGACTTTAGGTTTGCTAGTTTCTCCTTTTATACCTGTAAAACTTCTAGTGCCTTTAATGTCTGTATTTGTCTTATTTTCTAACTTATCAAGAATGTATTATTACAGAAAAAATATTTTTTGGAAAAAAGGTTTTTACTTTGCAATCATATCTACCCCTTTTTTAATAGCAGGAACAAATTTCTATGCTGCCGTATCAGAAAAAACATTATATTTTTGTTTGGGCTTCGGTTTAGCGTTTATTGTTATTTTAAGAAGAGTATTTAAAAAAATAAATCTTAATATTGGGTGGTTTGGTTTAGGGATAATGGCAATTTTTTATGGAACAATAAGCGGAGTAATATTAGGTCCAGGTTCTGTTTTGCTTACAGCTCTAGCTGCAAATGGTTTGGTCGGAGGACAGATTATCGGTACTGATGCTTTTGTAACATTAATTAATTGCACTATAAGATTAATCTCTTTTTGGAATTTAGGTTTATTAAACTTAGATGCTTTATATGTTGGATCTCTAATTGGTTTAGTTTCTATATTTGGATCTTATACAGCAAAAAAAATAGCAGATAAACTTGGTGTTAAGATGCATACAATTATTATTGAAGTCTGTGTAGTGCTTGGAGGTGCTGTAATGATCTATAGGGCTTTAACATTCTAGCTAAAAAAAACCTGTTTTAAACAGATCGTTTTTTGACATTGCTTTGAAGTTATTTAAATTCTTCATATGGTAAATATTTTAGATTTTTTAGGACGAATTTTTATTTCAGCTTTGTTTTTAATCTCAGCTTACAATAAAATATTTAATATCGATGGATCAATGTCATGGATGGAAGGTTACGGTGTGCCAGGTTTTTTACTTTATCCCACAATAGCTTTAGAAATTATTTTACCAGTATTTGTTATTATTGGATATAACGCAAGAATATCTTCAGGTATACTTGCAATTTTTTGTATTGCTACTGCATTTTTATTTCATTTTGATTTTTCAAATCAAGGACAAACAATCTCTTTTTTAAAAAATATTGGCCTTGCAGGCGGCTTCCTATTTATTGTAGCAAATGGAACCAAAGAGTGGTCAGTTGATAAAGAAAAAAAATACGTAAGATTATAAAAAAAACCCACACTTGAATTAACAAGAGTGGGTTTAATTTTTTTAAAAAAATTATTTACTTAAAATCCGTAAGATATTCTTAATTGTAAAGAATCAGCACTTGCTGAAACACTATTAGTACCACCGCCTGTTGCAGTAATATCTATATCTTCGAAATCTGAATAAGATAATTCAATTTTTCTATTTCCGCTTCGCATTCCAAGACCTACTTGGTAACCATAAACATCCTCATCTCCGTAACTTGAGTTTGGAAGAGTCTCTGTTGTTTTGATTGTTGCTAAGTGACCACCTAATAAAGCATACCAACCATTAGATCCCATTGGTAAGTTTGTATAAAGTGTTATTAAGTCTGAAACATCTGCGCTCGCAGTTCTTGTACCATCATCGTTTTCTGCAGCATCATCGCCATCGACGTCAGTTCTAGAACCACTTCCGATTTCGAAATCTACAGGCACGTATGACAATCCTATTGTTGCACCGTTATCTCCAGTAACTTCAACAAATATGTCTGCACCGTAAAACATTTCTTCAAATGATTTGGATCTAGTTGATGTATCAGCAGCAGTGCCTTCTGTCTCAGTACCATCTGCACTTAATTGACCAGCTATTAATCCGACACCAAATTGAAATCCTTCAGCTTGCGCAAAAGATGTCCAAAATAAAAGAATTGAACCAGCTATTGAACTAATTATTTTCTTCATTTTAAAACCTATATTAATATTAATAATAGCTTTTATTTAAACGTTTAAGATAAGATCGTCAAATTCAATTTATTATTGTATTATCAAATTAGTCAATAAATATGCCATTTCTTGTGTTGCAATAACACCACATATGCTATTTTTTAACAAAAAAACTTCTATAAATTTGCCAACCTACTATAGATATTATGGTCAACATTATTATCAATGTTAACGGTCTATCCCATAAAAAGGTCCATGATCCATCACTAATTAATAGAGATCTTCTTAAATTTTCTTCCATCAAACCTCCAAGAACAAACGCAAGTATGAGGGGCGGCATTGGAAAATTATATAATCGAAGCACAGTTGCTACAACCGCAATCCCAATCATCAAATAAATATCAAAATTATTAAAGGACATTAAATATACTCCAGTCAGTGAAAAGAATAAAATTAAAGGTATTAAAAAAGTTCTAGGTGTTGCTAAAACTCTGGCAATATACGGAATTAGGGGAAGGTTAAGTATTAAAAGAACAACCATTCCTATGTACATAGACATAATTACAGACCAAAAAATCTCAGGATTAGTTTGATATAATCTTGGACCTGGTTGAATACCAAATCCTAATAAAGCTCCCAGCATAACAGCAGTGGTTCCGCTTCCAGGTATTCCTAGTGTAAGTAAAGGAACGAATGAACCAGAGCATGCCGCATTATTAGCAGTTTCTGGAGCAGCTATACCGTTGACACTTCCTTTGCCAAATTTTTGCTTTTCCTCATCATTGACAAAGTTTCTTTCCATACCATAAGCTAAGAATGATGCAATTGTTGCTCCTGCACCTGGCAAAACTCCAATTATAAATCCTAAAACGGATGATCTCGGAATAGTGGTGACCATTTTTTTTGTTTCAGTTTTATCCAGCTTAATAGAACCCAGTTGAGATAGAGAGATGTCTTTTGCAGCTTTGGTTGGATCTTTAGCTTTAAATATTAAGGTTAACGCTTCAGTCATAGCAAATGTAGCCATAACAACTAAAACGAAACTAATTCCATCTGATAAATTCATGTTATTAAAGGTAAATCTTGGAATGTCTGAAAGAGTATCTTGACCAACACTAGCTAACATTAAACCTAGAACTACCATCATCATAGCTTTTAAAAAATTACCTTTTGATGAAAATGCTGCTACAGCGGTCAAACCAAGGATCATTAAGCCAAAATAATCTGGAGATCTAAAAGATAAACTTATTAAAGATAAGCTAGGTGCTGCAATAAGTAAAAAAATTGCAGAAATAGTTCCTCCTGCAAATGAGCTATAAGCAGCTATAGCTAACGCTTTACCAGCTTTACCTTGTTGTGCCATTGGATAGCCATCGAAAGAAGTTGCTACAGTTCCTGGAACACCAGGTGCATTAATTAAAATAGAGGAAGTTGATCCCCCAAAGACCGCACCGTAATAAACACCTGCCATTAAAATTAATCCTGTTGATGGATCAAAACCATAAGTAATCGGTATCATTAACGCTATGGCTGTCATCGGTCCTAAACCTGGGAGCATTCCAATAATTGTCCCAGCAAAACAACCAATCATCACCATCATTAAATTTTTGAATGATAAAGCAGTTTGTAATCCTATTAGTATTCCTTCAATCATCCCATTATTCCTAAGTATTTTAAAAAAGGATCACGTAGATAAATATTTAGAAGTCCATGAAGAAGATACATAAATATTGCTACAAAAGGAAAAGATAGAGTAAATATCCAAATCCATTTTCGTTCGCCTAAAATTATGTAAGAGGCTACTAAAAAAATTGAAGTTGAAAGAAAATATCCAGCTCTCAAAATAGTTAAGCCATATAAGATCATTAAAATAACTAACCCTATAGTTTTTTTATAATCTAAAACTCTTAAATCGACATCAGTAGGATTTGTCTCCGGTAAAATAATGTAAAGTGCAGAAAAAACTAATCCGGCAAAACCTAAATAAATTGGAAATGTCTTAGCATTAAATGGTGCATTTTCATCAAACGCAAAGACTTGTATTTGATAGGCTGTATATAAATAATAACCCGAAAAGACAAAGAAGAGCAGTGAAATTAATTTTGATGGACTAATTTTCACTGCTCTTACTTCAAGTTAACAACTAGATAACGCCTAGTTTTTTCATTAACTTTGTCATCTCTTTTGTTTGACCTTTTAAGAAACTGTCAAACTTACGTCCTGGGTTATAGATATTTACCCAAGCATTTCTTTTTCTTACTGCTTCCCATTCAGGAGTCTTTTGAACATCGCCTAACATTTTTTCGATCTTCTTAACATCTGAACTTGGCATACTCTTGGGAGCAAAGAAACCTCTCCAGTTAACAAACTGAACATCATATCCTTGTTCTTTCAAGGTTGGGACTTCTGGAGCATCACCTACTCTTTTAGGAGCTGTGATACCAATAATTCTTACTTGGTCTCTAGCACCCATTACTTCTCCCAAACCAGTTGAAAGAATTTGAGTTTCTCCTGATAAAAGTCCTGCTAAAGCTTTACCACCAGCATCGTAAGGTACGTAAACTACATCGTTAGGGTTTGCGCCAGCCTCTTGAAATGCAAGTGCACCAATTAAATGGTCCATGCTTCCTCTTACAGATCCGCCGGCCATTTTAACTGACTTAGGATTTTTTTTGTAAGCATCCACTACATCTTTAAAGTTTTTGTATGGTGAATTTTTAGCGACTGCAATTGCACCGTAGTCACCGATTACACCAGCGATTGGCTTAACGTCTTTATAAGATAAAACACCAGATCCTTTAACATACCCTTTGTGTCTAGTGATAGATCTTAACACTAGAGGTGTTGATTGAACTAGTACAGTTCCCTCAGGCTTTGAATTGATTATGTAAGATAGAGCTTTTCCTCCACCACCACCTGACATATTTTCATATGAAGCACTTTTTAGAAAACCAGCTTTAGTTAAAGCCTCACCAGTTCCTCTAGCAGTTCCATCCCAACCACCACCAGCACCGCCACCGATAACGAAGTGTAATTTATCGATTGCAAAACTAGTTGATGAGATTGAAGTTAAAAGAACAGTTGCGAAAACTAAGCTAATTAATTTTTTCAAATTATTAAACATATTATTTCCCTCTGTTAATTAATAAAATTAAGATATTAAAATCAAATTATCAAAGAGAGTCAATAAGCTATTTTTTAGAATGATTACAATTAATGAAAGAAAGTTCCTCTGATCCTAAGTAATTCTCTAGATAACCCAGAATGCTCTCTAAAAGCTTTTCTTCCGTGTAACCAGAAATAATTATTTGAAAAAATTGTAGATCCAACAGGTAAAGGGAAGCTTATTTTATTTTTACTTTGCTCTAAAGCATCAGATAGTTTTTGTAAAAATAAACCTTGTTTCATATTTTTTGGTTCGGGAAATTGATCAATGTAGGAGATTATTGGTTTACCGTTTTTATCTTTTGAAAAAACTGGATGCTCAACTTTATAATCGACATTTTTACTTTTTGGTGATCCCCAAACGAAATCTTCTTGACCTACAGGATCACTGCTAAGATCCTCCAAATGCTCCCAGTCATCTAAATGTAAAATTACACTTTCTCCCCCGCTAACATTTTGTTCTTCCATTTTTGTCATTATTAACCAATCTGTTTTCTCTTTTACATACGTTCCATCAGTATGAAGATCTAAATTCGTATAGGCTTTTCTAAGATAAGAGTCGCTACTATCTTGGTGTTTGACATGAAACCTAGCATAATATTTACCTGTCATAGAATCAAAATTCGGATTACCAACTAAATAAGCAAGACCTGTCGAAAGCTTTACCAGAAAATCTTTATCAAATTTTTTATTATTAATATTTGGTTCTACGATCGCTGTGCCTGTGCTACGATCATTAAGAATTTCACTTAAAGTTTTACTTAGTTTATTTTGAAATACTTCATCTAAACTTTTCGCTAAACTAAATCTAGAAAATGGTTTGTATTCTAAAGACAATATTGAATGTTTTTTAAATGGAAAAATCAATCTATCTAAGTCACTTTCATTTAACTTAATTACTCGAACTCTCTTAGAGTTGTTATGATCTGTAATTGAAAAACTCATTTACTCAATATTACCCATGATCCACAAAACAATAAAAATTGCTAGTATTGGTTCCATTATTAATTTTACCACAAATTAGATGTTAGTCAAAAAACTTAGCAAAAATGCCGAAGCTATTGTAGGTATTATTAAATTTTTTTTTGATAATATAAATATTGAAATGCAGGTAAAGAATACTATTAGTCTCATTATTAATTCAGAGTCCGCTAAAACTCCGGCAGGGAAAATAATCATTCTTCCCAACAAAGCCGCCAAAGTTGAGTAAGCAACACAATTAAACCATTGAAATATTTTTGATTTTACGCTCACTTTTTCAGATGTTAAGGCTCCCATGAATCTTGAAATATATGTTGCAATTGAGGTTGCTATAATAGCTAAAATGATAATTTGACTACTAACCATTTTTTTCTCCGAATAGAAAAGCTACTGATCCAGCAATTAATCCAGCAAATAATAATGACCACTCAGATGAAAATATATAAATAACTGGGCCTAATATTGTTCCTAGAATAACCGAGATAGATACAGCTAGGTTTTTCATAGCACCAATCATCATACAAAAAAAATAAATTGGATTTACGATAGCTAAGCCGATCAACATTTCTTTATTTAATAAATCAGCTGCTAAATATCCAATAACTGTCATAAGAATGGCGGTAAGCCAAGTCCCGGTACCTATGCCCATCCAAAAATCAATTCGATATTTTGCATTTATTTTTTTATAAGATTCTTTAGCGATTAACCAAGAGGAAACTGCAAGAAAATGACAAGATAAATAATATTTCCACTTTGGTTGCGATTTATGTTCAAGCAGAGGAAACAAAGAAACTGTCATTGGATAGAGCCTAAAATTTACTAACCAAACTGCTATAAAAATATTTATTACAGATGTGCCTAATAATAATGACTCCGCCATCACTAATTGACCGGGTAGTGCGTAAGTAAATAAACTGGAGGCAGCACTTTGTTGAATGTTAAAGCCTGCATTTTTAAACAAAGCTCCTAGAGCAACAAAGCAAGCAGCTAAGGGCAAAGCTGGACTTCTGGCACCTTTTAAAGATTTTAAACCTGTTAAGAAAGCTTGTAAATTAATCATCCACCTAGGAATAATCTTCCTACGTCTGGATTTTTTAAAAGATCATCCCCTTTGCCCGCAATAGCTGTTTGGCCGGACACTAAAACGTAACCTATATCTGCAAACTCTAATCCTTTTTTTGCGTTTTGCTCTACAAGTATTATTGTTTTCTTCTCTGCTTTTTGAAGATCTTCTAAAATTTCAAAAACCATATTTATATATTTTGGTTCCAAACCAATTGATGGTTCATCTACTAGTAAAACTGATGGCTTCATAACTAACGCTCTTGAAATTTCTAATAATCTTCTCTCACCACCTGATAAAACTTTTGCAGGTTGATTTCTTCTATTTCTTAATCTCTCATATTTTTGAAAAATTCTCTCAGCTTCCTCATAAGCTTCGTCTTGTTTATCTTTAATATACCCACCCATTAAAAGATTTTCCTCAACTGTCATATCAGGAAATACTGAATTATCTTGCAAGATATAAGCTATGCCCACTTTACTAAGTTTCTGAGCAGGAGTTAATGTCGTAATTTCATTTCCTTCTAATTCAATTTTTCCATCAAAAATATTTGTAAAACCATAAATAGAATGAAGTATTGTAGACTTTCCTGCACCGTTAGGTCCTATTAAACATAATGATTGAGCCTTACTGACTGTTAAGTCAAAATTATGTAGTATCTCCATTTTTCCGTAGCCAGCATTTAAGCCTCTTATGGTTAGATGAACGTCGTTAGGAGATAATTTGTTTAAATCTTCTAAACCAGGTGCTTTACCTAGAACATCGTATTGATTTGCCATTACTGCGCTCCTAAATAAGCATCAACAACTCGCTTATCATTTTTAATTTGATCTGGAGAACCCTCTGCTAGCATTTTACCATGGGCTAAACAGAAAATTTTTTGAGCTAAACTCATAATTACTTTCATATTGTGCTCTATCACTAATAAAGTAATTCCATAATCTTTATTTATTTTAATTAATCTATCTATAATTCCGTTAATTAAAGTTGGATTAATTCCAGCTGTAGGCTCGTCTAATAAAAGCATTTTAGGCTCGTTCATCAAAGCCATTGCTAATTCTAGTAATTTTTGTTGTCCAAATGATAAATCACCTGCTCTCAAATTTCTTTTTTGATAAAGACCAACAAAGTTTAAAATATTTTCTGCTTTCTCTGTAAGTTCAGCAGGTACTTTTGCAAAAATAAATCCTGAGTCACTAGCTTTGTGACTAATTAACATATTCTCTACACAATTAAGTTTTGAGTAAATTCTTGTTTGTTGAAAGGTTCTTAACAAACCAAGTTTAGCGACTGCTGGCACAGGCATTTCAGAAACTTCTGTATTATCAAATACAATTGATCCTTTATCAATCGGATGAGTTCCAACAATAGAATTAAATAAAGTAGTTTTACCTGAACCATTAGGTCCTATTAAACCAACGATAGTACCTTGTTCTACCGAAACAGAAATATCTACGTTAGCTTGAACACCTCCAAAAGATTTACTTACATTTTTGACTTGTAAAATGCTCATTTTAATTCCACCTGTGCTTTACGATCTTTTTCATCTATCACTTCACCAAATCTTTCAGGATATTTTTCTCGCAACCAACCCATTAATCCTTCTGGGAAATAAACAACGATTACAACAATTAAAACTCCTAGCGCAACATATTGCCAACCTAATATTAATGTCCAAAGACCTTCCTTGAAGAAATGGAATAAAGTTGCGCCAATTACTGGACCCCATAAAGTTCCTTTTCCACCAAGTATTGCCATCAGAACCATGAATACTCCCATCTCTCTTCCGTCAAAAGCAACATCAGTTGAGTCTATATACCCAATTAGTCCGCCCATAATTCCACCAGCGAGACCGCAGAAGAATGCAGAACACATCCAACCTACAATTTTATATTTCATAGTTTGAATACCCATTGCTTCTGCTTTATCTTCATTATCTCTTATCGCATTTAAAATTAATCTAAATCTGGAACCGTAAATGTATTTAACAAAAATAAATGTTCCGATTAATAATGCAAAACTTAAAAAATAGAAAAATTTTCCTCTAGCTTCTGCATCAACTATTTCTGCAGGAAAAGGTGGTGTTGTAAAACCTTGGCCAGCTCCAATAATTTCTATCCCTCCTGCTATCTCACCTGCTGCAATCCCTAAACCTAATGTACAAATAGCAAAGTAATGACCTCTCAAACCTAATATAGCGTAACCTATCGCACCTGCTATAATAGTTGGAATAATAGCTGCAACCAATAATCCGACGCCTATACCTTGAAAATATTGTGCTGTTGTATGTACAAAAGTTTTTTCTCCACCACTTTCTGTCCATTCAGCTAATGGGAAAAACATTCCTACTTGAACCGATGCAGTTAAATACATTCCTAGACCGTAGAAAAGAATATTTCCGAAGGTGTTGTAGCCCATTTCTCCACCTTGCAAGTTCCATGTCATCGCTAGAACGATCAAGACACAAAGATATGTAAGCTGAACTTTAAAAGCGGAAAATAAATATGGTGCAGCTAAACCTAAAATAATTAAGCCAGAATATAAAATTAAATCTTTTTGTTTTACTTTTTCCATTTATTTCAGATATTCCCTTTTTCTCGAAAGTTTAAATCTTCTGTAAACTAATATTAAGACTAGTAGTAAAAATACGGCACCTATTCTAAATTCTGTTCCTAAAATGTAATCTGCAAACTCTTCAAATAGTCCTAATCCCATCCCTGAAACCGCTACTGCAGGTAAGTTTCCAAGACCTGCAACAATAACTATCATGAAAGATCTTACTGTATATGGAAGTCCTACATAAGGGTGAAGTGTTAGAGTTATTGAAATTAGAGCTCCTGCGATTCCACATAGCGCAGCATTAATTCCAAACGTTGCAGCATAAACTTTTTCTGTATCTACACCTAAAATTTTCGCAGCCCTAGCATTTTGTGCTGTAGCTCTTATAGCTCTTCCAAGTTTAGATTTCCTCATATAGATAACTAGAGCTATTGCATATAAAACACTAATAAAAGCTGAGAATATTTTTGAATTTGGTAAGGTTACTGAATTGTCAAATAACATAGTTGTTCCGTATTCAGACTGTGCAACAACTACGTCTGCACCAAAAATAAAATTCATTAATTGTTGGAAAACAATAGCTATTCCAAAAGTTGCTAAAATTGAAATAAATAAGTCCCGGTCTACAACTTTATTAATGACAAGTTTATAAAGTCCCCATCCAACAAAAAACATTATAATCGGAGAAATAATAACTCCCCATGCAGGATGAATTCCCCAAAGATAGATAGTGTATGCAATATAACCTCCAAGAATTACTAAATCACCTTGTGCAATATTAATAATATTCATCACTCCCCACTGGAGAGCCATTCCGTAAGCGATCAGTGCAAATAATATACCTAAAAGAATTCCGTCCAGTGATGCCTGGACCATTAACATTGGAGCTTTAAAAATAAGAAAGTCCATAAAATTTCAAAACTTATAAAAGAAAAGCCCCTAGAAAACTAGGGGCTTTTCAAATTATTCAGAAGTTATTAGCTTCTTTCAGACCATTTCGGGATTGGATGATAGAATTTATCAGAAGCCCATTTTGTAGGAGCTACTACTCTATTCTCACAATCATCGCCTTTACATCTTACTTGGAACAAGATCATTGGCTTAGCAACATTTTGGCCACCAGGTCCAAATTTAATGTTTCCATAGAAAGTTTGCATTTCAGTATCAACAAGCGCATCTCTTACTGCATCTCTGTCAAAAGAATTTGCTCTTTCGAACGCATCTTTAAACACTAACAATGCTGCAGAAGACTCTGCTGATTGATATGGCGGGTCATATCCAAATTCTTTTTGGAAGTCTTTAGCGTATTTCTTACCAGAGCCAAAGAATTTATCTTTGTAAGATAAATTTTTGTGCCACTGAGAAGCACACAATGCGAATTCTGATTTCTTTCCGTGTTGTTTAGAAAGTTTTGCAGCATCACAGTGTGTCATCGCTAACATAGGAACATCAACTTTCATTTCAGAAATTTGTCTGATTGCAGTTAATGCACCTTTTGTGTGACCTGATACAACAAGTACATCTGGCTTAACAGCTTTTACTTTAGCCAATGTAGCTGCCATATCGTTAAGTTCTTTTGGTAGTTTGTCATCGATGATGATCTCAGATCCAGTTCTTTTTGCTGCATCTAAAATACCAAGTCTCACGTCTTGTGAAAAAGCATCTTGTTCAAATGCTTGAGCAATTTTTACTCCTTTACCACCGTTTTTTTCTACCGCTAAATCAATAGCTACTTCAAGGTATTGGTTAGCTGGTGATAACACCGCGAACAAATATTTGTATCCTTTTGTAAATAAAGATCTAGATGCACCATTCGCTTCAACCATAGGAATTTTATATTTCTCGGTTACTGGTGCAATGGCTTTCGTTAAACCTGAACTGTATGGTCCAAGCATGTAATGAACGCCATCTTGTTTAATTAGTCTTTCAGCTAACTGAGCGGCTCTTTTTGGGTTTGACTCATCATCATAGTAAATGATCTCAAACTTATATTTCTTACCTTGTACTTCTACTCCGCCCATTTTGTTAATTCTCTCAACGGCCATGTTGTAGCCATTTTGAGTATGAACTCCATTTGAAGAGTATTTACCTGTAAGAGATATTGCAGAACCTAACACAATGTATTCACCTTCTACTTTTGCAAAAGAAGAAGTGAAAGAAACAAGTGCTAAAGTTATTGCTGAAAAAAATGTAACAAATAGTTTTGCTATTTTATTCATTATTTCCCTTCTTGTTATTAATTAATTAATTAAAAATTAAATAATTAAAACAAGAAATAAAGTTTTTGACAACAGTTAGTATTAATTAAAAATTCTGTGTCGCAGCAATGTAAACTGCTAAAATTAGAAGAACACACGCAGAAATTGTATTTAATAGCTTAGGTTTACTTCTTAGCCATAATGAAATTTTCTCAGCTGCTAATGCGTAAATCATTAATGTTAAAAAATCTAAAACTACATATGTAGTTAATAATATTAAAAACTGTGAGATAATATTTGAACCAAAGTTAATAAATGTTGGAAAAATTGTTCCAAAGAATAAAATTGCTTTTGGACTTAAACCTGCAACTAATAATCCATCTTTATAAAACGATAGTGGTGATTTTAAATGTTGATCTTTAGAATTAAAACTTCTTATTTTAGAAGTTAAAGTATCATAGGCTAAATAAACTATATAAAATATCCCTGCCCATTTTAAATAATAAAGGACTTGAGGATTATTGCTTAAAAAAGAACCAATTAAAAAAACTACTAAAATAGCTTGGATAGTATTTGCAGATATATCTCCCAAGGCAGTCCAAACAGATCTATTTAATCCATAATTCAATGTGTGTGAAACTATAACAACCCTTGGCGGACCTGGAGAAATAAATAAAAATAAAATGATTTGTAAAAATATTATATAGTCTGTTGGAAACATTTGATTAGTCACTATATATAAATTTATGAAGAAAAAAAGTTTTATCCCTCAAACAAGAGTCAAAAATCCCGAGCCTAAAGAAAAGGATGATAATTGGATTATTTGGGCTGCTTGGGCTGATAGGATTACTTTTGAAGAGATTAAAGAAAAAACTGGAAAGAATGAGTCTCAAGTTATTAAGATAATGAGAAAAAATTTAAAACCAGGTTCTTTTAGGCTTTGGAGAAAAAGGGTACATAACACTAGCATCAAGCATAGAAAAAAGTTTCAGTTAGGCAGAAAAAAACTTAGAGAAAAAATTAAATTAACTGATATATATTAATTATGAAAAAAGTTACAATGTATACTGGCAATCCTTGCTCATTTTGTGCAGCAGCTAAAGCGTTATTAAAAACAAAAAATGTTGAGATAGAGGAAATAGATATTTGGGCAGATCCAGCTAATGCAAAAGAAATGTTACAAAGAACCAATGGCGTAAGAACTATTCCTCAAATTTTTATCGGCGATCATTACATTGGTGGTAATGATAAACTTCAGGAAGCGAACAGAAACGGTGAATTAGATAAAATTTTAAAAGGAGAATGAGAAGAAATTTTTTAAAATATTTGAGCTTAACAATTTTTTCATCTTTTATTCTTCCATTAAACTTGCTATTTGCGAATACAAAGAAAATTATCAATAAAAATCTTACAAAAAAACAAAAAGAAATAATGTTTAACGAGGGCACTGAAAGACCCTTTTCAAGTGATTTACTTAAAGAAAGTAGAAAGGGCTTTTATCATTGCGCTAATTGTGGAAATAAACTTTTTGCCTCTACAAGTAAATTTGACAGTGGTACTGGTTGGCCATCATTTTCTGAGGCTTTGCCTGGAGCTTTTAAAACTAAGATAGATTATAAATTTGGAATGAAAAGAACAGAATATCATTGTGCTAAATGCGGCGCACATCATGGACATGTCTTTAACGATGGACCGACAAAAAGTGGTAAAAGATTTTGTAATAATGGTCTTTGTTTAATTTTTAAGCCTGAATAAAATTATTTAATATCTTGGATAAAAGGCATTGCATCCCCTGCTCCAAGTTTAGTTGTAGATATTCCAGCAACTTTATTTGCGAACTCTAAACACTCTTTAATAGTTTTTACTTTCAATAAGCTGAAAGCTAAACCTCCATTAAAAGCATCTCCTGCTCCAGTAGTGTCGATGGCTTTTACTGCACTAGCTTTTAAATAAATTTCCTCTTTTCCATCAGAATAAAATAAACCTTTTTCACCAAGTGTAATTATTACTTTTTTAATTCCTAAATTTATCAGTTTGTCTGCTGCCTGTTTTGCTTCTTGATCATTAGTAATCTTTATGCCTGTATAAAATTCAGCCTCGGTTTCATTAGGTGTAAAAAAATCAATATTATTATAAAACTCTTCCGAAATTTCAGATGCTGGTGCAGGATTTAAAATTGTAGTACACCCGTTTTCTTTAGCAGTTTTCAAACAATGTAAGGTAACGTCTTTTGGAACCTCTAATTGAGTTAAAAAAATTTTTGAACTTTTAATTAAATTCATTTGGTTTTCAATTTCATTTATTCGCAAAGAACTTGGTGCGCCTACAATTACATTGATAGCATTTTTTCCAGTATTTTGGTCAACTAAAATTCCAGCTACACCAGTTTGTTGGCCACCGTCTTGAATTATATTTTCTGTAGAAATTTTATTTTTTTGAAGAGTTTTAAGAGCTAACTCTCCATATGCGTCTTTACCAATTTTACTTATAAAATTTGTTTTTCCGCCAAGTCTTGAAATTGCTATGGCTTGATTACAGCCTTTTCCCCCTGGACCCACATTATATTTTTTTCCCAAAATAGTTTCGCCTATTGATGGGATTTTAGGTCCTGAAAAACTTATGTCAGCAACAAAAATCCCTAAGACTGTTATTTCGTTCATTAACCAACCTTAGCGAGAATTGGAAAGGTCGTCAAAATATAATAACTTATAACTTGAATGTAATTTGTAGTAATCAAGATGCCAGTAATTAAAAGAATAGCTCCGCCAGATTTTGTAATAGCTCCATAGTATTTTCCAAAACCTTTTTTAGAATTTAAAAATCTACTCATATAGTATCCGGATAATATAAATGGGATAGCTAATCCTAAAGAATAAAATGATAATAATAAAATTCCTTTACTAATTGTAGCCTCAGTAGCAGACAAAGCAATTATAGATCCTAAAACCGGACCAATGCAAGGTGTCCAACCAAATGCAAAAGCCGCGCCAACTATAAAAGGAAATGCATAATTATCCTTATAATTTGAATTGGTTTGAATTCTTTTTTCAGTATTTAAAAAAGAAAAATTTAAAAAACCTAACATTTGTAATGAAAAAATAATAATTATTAATCCTGCAACAATTCGTAATTCATTTGAAAAGAAAAGAAGCACGTTTCCTATTGCAGAGGCGGCAGCTCCAAGTGTTATAAAAACAAATGAGAAACCTAGTGAAAAAAGAATAGTTTTAGTCAAAACTATTGATTTGTCTTTATCTATTTCCCCTAAATCTTTTCCAGTTATATATGAAATATAACCTGGGATAATTGGAAGTACACAAGGGGTGAGAAAACTTATAAATCCTGCCCCAAAAGCGAACACAAGTTTAATGATCATATTACGTTTATATTTGCCTTTGAACTTTACCGCAATTACAATATTGGCTCATGATAATTAAATACTTAGGTTTTTTATTCACTCTTTTGTGGTCATATACTTTCATTAAGTCTCAAAGTATTTTTAAAAAAGGATCAGGTATTTTAATTACTTTATTTGTAACCAATATATCCTGGTTCACGTTTATCGCAGCTTGCTTTTATGGCCTTAAAAATTTTAGCTTTTACCATGCTTTACTTGGTATAGCTTTGAGTATTGTTTTAGTTCACTTGGCTTTTTCTAGATTAACTTTATTCATCAATAACAAATTTCAGGATAAGAACACACTTTTAAAAATTAAAACATTGATTGAATATTTAATTTTAATAGCAGTTGGATATTTCATATTTTTTTAAAAAGTAGTAACTGTAGATAAAACTTTAAAATTTTTATCAGTGATGACTAGTTCTCCGGATCGGGTTGTTTCTCCAGTTATTGCCAAGATAATTACATAATGCGTAATTAAAACTAGGTTTCCCCCTTTGCCATTCCAATTATTTACATATTTTTTTAAGTCCTTAATCTGCTGTTTTTCATTTTGGTCGTATGGTGGAGTATAAGTGGAATTTAACGCTGAAAATTCTTTGAAATTGCCAAAAGCATATTTTGCGGTATCTTTACATCTACACCACTGACTTGACAAAACTTTATCAATTTTAACTTTTTTTTCTCTAAAAAGTTTGCCAATTTTTTTTGCTTGATTAATTCCCATCATATCTAAATTTCTTTGAGTTTTACAATCTTCAATTTTAAATCCTTCTGGATCGCCGCCACCCGGAGCTTTAGCATGTCTAATTAAGATAATTTTATCTCCATCCTGAGCTGGTTTCCAATTTTGTTCAAATGCTAGAGTTTGAAATGAAGTTAACGAGAATATAATTATTAGTAGGGAAATAATTTGCTTCTTCATGGTGGATGAAATGATAATCTTACAAACTTGTGTCGCCTTGGTCTAGAGGACATGACAATATAGATTATAATTTTTTGACAAGTTGTATTAAAACACTTAATTGGTTTGTGTATAACTACTCGCCTTTTGGTTTAAAGACTAAACAAATACCATTGTTACAATATCGTTTTCCAGTAGGTTTTGGGCCGTCGTCAAAAACATGACCGTGATGACCTCCACATTTTTTGCAATGATACTCAGTCCTTGGATAACCAATGTGCATATCTTTTTTTTCCTCGAATACTCCTGGAATAGATTCGAAAAAAGAAGGCCAGCCTGAACCACTCTCATATTTAGTTGTAGACTCAAATAATTTTGTTCCACACCCTACACAGTGATAAGAACCCTCTCTTTTTTCTTGATTTAAAGGACTACTCCCTGGGGACTCTGTTCCCTCTTGTTTTAAAACATAATTTTGTTCTGGAGTTAAATTTGGATCCCAGTCTTTATTCATCTTTTACTTTATCGTCTACACCATAAGGTCTGAAACTACCTTTATTTTCCATCTTGACTGCTCTAGCAGGGATTCCAACCATTGTTGCATTTTCTGGAACATCTTTCACAACAACCGCGTTAGCTGCTATTCTAGAATTATTTCCAACTTTTACAGGACCAATAATTTGAGCGCCAGAACCAATTACAACATCGTGACCAATAGTAGGGTGTCTTTTTTCCTGACGTTGTTTTTCACTATCTATACTAGGAGAACTTCCTCCAAGAGTAACTGCGTGATAAATAGTTACATTATCTCCTACTTCGGAAGTTTCACCAATCACTACACCCATTCCATGATCAATAAATAAATTTTTTCCAAGCTTTGCTCCTGGATGTATTTCTATGCCAGTAAAAAATCGTACTGTTTGTGAAATTATTCTAGCAATAAGATCAAAGCCAGCCTTGTAAAAGAAATTAGAAATTTGGTGAAAGAAAACTGCCTTTACCCCTGGGTAAGTAAGAATAATACTCAGTATGGATTTTGCCGCAGGATCTCTTTTTTTAATAGATTCTAAATACTCGATCATAACATGTATATAATGACTACTTGAAAAATTTAAAGAAGAATATATACATCTTTGCATGAGTAGCTCATTTCATTTAGCCATCCCTGCAGGGGATTTAAAAAAAGCGGAGACTTTTTACACTGATATTTTAGGCTGCAAAACTGGTAATCGTGAAGATGGCAAATGGGTTGATATAGATTTTTGGGGTAACGAACTTACTTTACATCAAACATCTATGAAACTGCCTAGAGAAAGGCATGATGTAGATATGGGCCAAGTTCCAGTCCCGCACTTTGGCGTTCATTTAAAAAAAGAAGTTTTTAATAAAATTAAATCTAACATTGAAGCCAATAAAATAAATTATATTGATAAGCCCTACACAAGGTTTGAGGGAACTGAGTTTGAACAGAATACATTTTTTATTGAAGATCCAAATGGAAATGTATTAGAGTTAAAGACGTTTGACTAATAATTCACCTACACTCATAGAAAATAAAAGCCAATTAATTAAATATTTCACCGACGGAATAAAAGAGGATAATCAACTTAGGATAGGTGTTGAGCATGAAAAATTTCTTTTTAGTAAAAAAGATCTTAAAAGAATTGATTATGAAAAGATAAGAAAAGTATTTGAACTTCTGCAAAATAATGGTTGGAGGCTTCAATATGAAAAAGATAAAATAATTGGTTTAAAAAGGGAAAATCAAAAGATTACTACTGAGCCAGGGTTTCAATATGAATTATCAGGTGCACCTTTTAAAAATATACATTTAGTTTGTTCAGAAAATAGTTCTCACTTTAATGAGTTAAAAGAAGTTTTTAATTCTGTTTCTATCACAACCTCGTCTATTGCATACGACCCTTTTAATAAATTAATTGATATACCTAAAAGTCCTAAAGAGCGTTACAAAATTATGACATCAGAAATGCCGAAAGACGGCAAATTAAGTTTAGATATGATGTACAAAACTGCCGGCATTCAGATTAATTATGATTACACTTCTGAAAAAGATTTTGAAAAAAAATTTAAAATTGGAAACTATTTAGCTCCCTTAACTATCGCTCTTTTTGCAAACTCTCCTTTTAATGAAAACAAGCTTTCAGGTTTTTTATCTTATAGAGGAAAAGTTTGGCAAGAAACTAATAGAGGCGGAATAATGCCAATTACTTTTGAAAAACTTAATTTTGAAAAATATATTGATTATACAATTAATTACCCAATTTTATTTCTTAAAAAAAAAGGAAAATACTTCTCGTCTAACGGTCAAACTTTTAAAGACTTTTTAGATGGTAATTTAAATTTTCTTAAAGGAGAAAAGCCCTCTTTAGAAGATTTTGAAAATCATCTAGGCACTATTTTTACTGAGATAAGATTAAAGCAGATAATAGAGTTTAGATCTTTAGATACGTGTAATTTTGGTTGTATTTGTAACGGTCCCTCTTTTTTTACAGGATTAATTTATGGATCTTTAGATGAGACTTATGAAATAATCAAAAATTGGAAAAAAGAAGAAGTAATGGAAGCGTATTTAAACGCACCCAAACAAGGATTAAACACTATGATAAAAAATAAAAAATTAATTGATTGGGCTAAAATATTTTTAGATATTTCTAAAAAAGGCTTAGACAAAAGAAACGAACTTAATAAAAGTGGAAAAAACGAGACAATCTACTTAAAACATATAGAAGAAATTATTAAGAATAAAAAAACCAGAGCAGAAATGTTGATTGAACAATTTAATAAAACAAAAAACTTAAACTTTTTAGTTAATCATGACGAAAATTTTAGCTATTCAGGGTTCTGATCTTAAAAGAGTAAATCTTAAAACAGATACGACTATACTCCTAGCCACGGAAGCGCAAAAAAGAGGATATAAAATATATTATTTTGAGCCAGAAAATTTAAGTTTTTTAAACGGTAAAGTTATAGCTTCATGTAAGCATATTAAGATTCTTAATAGCAAAAAGAAATTTTACTCATTGTTAAAAATAATCAATTTTAACCTTGAAAAATCAAAGGTAATTCTAATTCGAAATGATCCTCCTTTTGATAATCGATATTTATACACAACGTTTTTGCTTAACCATATTTCCAAAAAAGTAAAGATAATCAATAATCCATCAGCAGTAAGAAACATTTCTGAAAAGCTTTTTTCTATTAATTTTATGAGGTATATGCCTCCTACTCTAATCAGTGAAAATCTTAATGAGATAAGGAATTTTTTTAAAAGATATAAAGCTGTTGTAGCAAAACCTATTAATGGTTTTAGTGGTAATAATGTTATTTTGTTTAAAACTTTTAATGCTAATAAACTTAAAAAATTATTGAAAACCAATAATCATTTATTTTTTCAAAAGTTTTTACCTGGAGTTTCCAAAGGTGATAAAAGAGTTTTTATCATTAAAGGAAAGATTGTAGGTGCAATTTCTAGAGTGCCTAAAAAAGGGAGTATTTTATCAAATATGAGTAAAGGAGCTAAAGCGAAATTAACAAAGCTCACAAGGAAAGAAGTTAATGCAAGCAATGTAATTGGGAAATTGTTAGTGAAAAATAATATATATTTTGCAGGAATAGATTTTGTACAAGAAAAATTAATTGGTGATATTAATGTTACTAGCCCTACTGGGCTGGCTGCATACAAAGATTTATCAGGAATAAACCTTGCAAAATTATTCTGGAATAATATTTAATTGACAGTTGACAAAATCCTGAATTTCTTGCTATAAATCAATAAGCGCTGAGTTAAGGCAACTTGCGGGCGCTTTATAAATCCTGCTAAAGCGCATTTGTCATCTAGACCACCGCTTTAGCCGGTGGTTTTTTTTTGGAAAAATCTGAAATAAAACCGGGTATTTGAACCATATTGTACACCTGGCATATGCCGAAGTACTAAAAAGGAGAAGATGAACAGAATTAAACTTCGTTCATTCTTCTCCAGAAAGACGGAGAAAAAATGAACGAAACGACGAGAGAAACAATAAGGGGGAAAATCAATGACTGATTTTAAACATCCAGAAACTATTGGCTTACATGGTAGTGATTATAGAGCTGATCCTACTACAACAGCTGTAGCAGTTCCGATTTATCAAACAACTTCTTACCAATTTAAAAATGCAGAGCATGCTGCAAATTTATTTGGTTTAAAAGAGTTTGGTAACATTTACACACGTATAATGAACCCAACTGTAGATGTGCTAGAAAAAAGAGTTGCAGCGCTTGAAGGCGGTGTAGCAGCATGTGCAGTAGGATCAGGCCAAGCAGCTTCAGCAATGTGCATTCAAAACTTGGCACAAGCTGGAGATAACATTGTTGCTTCGACTGATTTATACGGAGGTACAGTTAACTTATTCAAAAATACTTTAAGGCAACAAGGTATTGAAGTTCGATTTGCAGATCCTGCAGACCCAAAAAACTTCGAAAAAGTGACTGATGATAAAACAAGAGCTTACTACGGTGAGACTCTTCCAAATCCATATCTTCGTGTTTTTCCAATTAAAGAAGTTTCAGATATCGGTAGAAAAAAAGGTATACCTTTAATTATCGATAACACAGCTTCACCAGTAATATGTAAACCTTTAGCTCATGGAGCTGCAATCGTAATGCACTCTTTGACAAAATATATTGGTGGTCATGGTACTTCAATTGGAGGAATAATTGTAGATGGTGGAAATTTTGACTGGATTAAAGATAGAAAAAGACAACCTCTATTAAATGAGCCAGATCAAAGTTATCACGGTGCAGTTTGGGCAGATGCAGTACCACAATTAACTGGTGCTAATATCCCATTTGTTATTAGAGCAAGAGTGGTTTTATTGAGAGACTTGGGTGCTCCATTAAGTCCATTCAATGCTTTTCAAATCATTCAAGGATTGGAAACTGTAGCTTTAAGAATGAAACAACATTGTAGCAATGCAGAAAAAGTTGTTAATTTCTTAGATGGGCACAAAAAAGTTAAAAAAGTAATCTATCCAACTAATTATCAAGGTGAAATTAGGGATAGAGCTAAAAAATATATGCAAGGTGGTTATGGATCTTTGATAGGTATGGATCTAGGCACAAAAGAAGCAGGAGCTAAGTTTATTGATAACTTAAAAATGCTTTACCACGTGGCAAATATTGGTGATGCTAGAAGCTTAGCAATTCATCCAGCTACAACAACTCACAGTCAATTAACTGAGCAAGAAATGTTAGCTGCAGGTGTTACGCCAGGTTATGTTAGATTATCAATTGGTATAGAACATCCAGATGATATTGTTGCAGATATTAAACAAGCTTTGGCTGCATAAAAAATAAACTAGGTGGTCCCAATTATTTGTATTGGGGCCATCTTTTAAGAAAAAATTAATATTACCTTCTATTATAAATAATTGATTTTTTGGCTATCTTTTCAATCTTAGATATTTCTTTAATTATTTTTTTTGGATATTTCCTCGCAATTTCTGTAGTCTTTTCCATCATATCAGTGCTTTTAGACTTAATTTGTTTTTTAACAATCGTGCAAAATTCAGATCTTGTTATTTCAAATGAAGAAATGCAAGTTTCTTTTTTTTTCTCAGGATTTTTTTCTTCTGCGTAAGCAATAACATGTTCCAAAGGAGTTTTTCCTGTTTGTTTTTTAACTCCATAACTTACTGCTGAATTAAGAGAAGACTGTAATATTTTTCCGTTAGATGTGCCAGTGCCGAGTAATGCCAATGATTCAGCGCACCCACTAAGTAAGAAAATCGTTGATAATAAAATCAATATTTTTTTCATGTTTGAAATTTGTTTTAATTGGTACATATCTGCTTCATCTTTAATTAAAAGTTAATTGTGAACGCATTAATTTTACTAACACAACCCACGGTTGTCAAGATCTTAAATTTGCTAGGCTGGTCTCGTTTTAAATTTGTTAATCTAGGTACTTAATTTTAAATTTTTTATTTATGTTGGGCTGAAGTGATGAAGTAAGATCTTTTAAAGACTTTTCTTTTGATTTTTCTAAGATCTTCGATTTAGTTATTTTTAATTGTTTTTTAACAATAGCACAAATTTCTGAGTTAGTTTTTTCAGCAAATGACAGGCAGGGCTCTTTCTTTTTCTGCGGATTTATTTCCTCAGCATATGTTATCATATGTTCCATCGCACTTTTTCCAGTTTGTTTTTTTACTCCATAATTTACTGCTGTAGAAAAAGCTGATTGTGTAATTTTTCCACCGGTTACTGCGGTAGAGGTAGGTCCTAATAGAGCTAAAGACTCTGCGCAACCAGTTAGTAAAGTGAGTCCTAGCAAACAGCCTAAAATTTTTTTCATACTCCCTTTTATAATCTCCCTAATTTAAGCAGAGATTTGCTCGTTATAAAACAAACGAATCACTCAAAATGAGTTTATATATAATACAACCTGTGATGGAAGTGCTTTTTTATGAGATTACCCTTATAGGCATGTTTTCTAGACAACTTTCTAAATTTTCAATCATTTGCGAATAAAATTTTGAGTAATTTTCGGCAGTCACGTAACCGATATGGGGTAATAATAATGCATTTGGAAAAAATCGAAGTTTATGGTCTTGTGGAAGGGGTTCTTTATCATAAACATCTAAACCAACACCAGCTATTTTTTCATCTTTTAATGCTTCAACTAAGTCGTTTTCATTAACGATTGGGCCTCTCGAAGTATTGATTAGAAAACTAGTTTTTTTCATCATTTCAATCTCTTTTTTTGTAATTAAGTTTTTATATCTTTCACCTAAAACTAAATGAATAGAAATTATATCTGAATTTTTAAGTAAATCTTCCTTGCTCATAGGTAATACACCAAGATCATTTGCGTGAGACAAATTTAGATTTTCACTCCAAGCGCAAACTTCCATTCCAAAAGCTTTGCCTACCTTTGCAACTTGTGTTCCAATTTTTCCTAAGCCTATTACTCCCAACATTTTACCTTTTAATTCTGAACCAATAGTAGTCTGCCAATATCCTTGAAACATATTATCAATTTCTTGCTTAACGTTTCTTAAAAGACCTAATATTAAAGTCCAAGTGATCTCGGCTGCCGGATTTGGATTTATTTCAGTTCCACACACCAAAATACCTTTTTTTTTCGTTTCTTCTAAATTAATTGAGTTATTGCGCATTCCTGAGGTCATTATATATTTAAGATTTGGTAAATTTTCTAACAAATTTTTTGTGATGGGTGTTCTTTCTCGCATAATAAATAGTGCTTCAAATTCCTTCAAGGCTTCAATAGCTTCATTTTCATCGTTGAAAGCTTCATTAAAAATTTTAAAGTCAAATTTTTTCTTAAATTTTTCTATATCAATAATCTCTTCAAAGACACTTTGATAATCGTCTAGTACTGCAACTTTAATCATTGAGTTTTCCTATTTGATAAATAAATACCAGATATAATAAAAGATGCTCCAATAAAATGGAATAATTGAAATTTTTCTTTGAAAATTATAATTGCCATTAATGCACTGAAAAGTGGCATTAACTGAATAAACATCGATGATCTGTTAGGCCCTATTAATTCTATAGCTTTTTGCCAACAATAATAAGCTGCGATCGCAGGAAAGATAACTACATAAATTAAAATTAATATAAAAGCTTTATTAATGTTTACATCTAATCCGATTGATTGTTCATATAAAAATTGTGGAACTAAAAATATTAATCCCACAGTTACCATGATTTGGATTAAAGAAAATTGAGATAATTGAAATTTATTTTTTTTGAGTAAAGTTGAATATAATGACCAGCTCAAAACACAAACTAGCATCCATATATCTCCTTTATTAAAACTTAAAGAAATTATTTTTTGAACATCTGCGTTTGATATAATTGTTGCAACTCCAAATATTGACAAGAACAATCCAGATAATTGAAAAATATTTGTTTTTTCAATTTTCATTAGCGACGAAAAAATTATTATCATGGGTGGAATAGCAGCTAACATTAAAACTGCATTTATAACTTGAGTAAAATTTAAGGCAAGGTACACTACAGAATTAAAAGTGCTGATTGATAATATTCCCATAATACCAATGGCAAAAAAATTTTCTTTAACATAGTTTTTCTTTGCTAAAATTTCTTTAATTGTGAAAGGAATTAAAATAAACCATACCGTGACCCATCTAAGAAAATTTAAAGTAAGAGGTGGCACCTCAAATAAAGTAGCAAATTTTCCAACAATAAAGTTTCCTGACCAGAATAAAGCCGCTAATGTAAGAAAAGTATAAGCTAAATAATTTTTTGACAAGAATTTTCTAATTAAACCTTTTTGAACTGTAAGGAGATAAATCTAAATTTGTTTTTTCTCCAGCAACAATTCCTGATACAATTTTGCCTGTAATAGCTCCTAAAGTCCAGCCTAAATGTTGATGCCCAAAAGCATAGATGATGTTTTTATTTTTTAAGGATGGTCCAAGTATTGGTAAAAAATCTGGAAGTGTAGGCCTAAATCCTAACCACTCATCTTCATGAACACCCAGTTGTGGCAAAAGTTCTTTCGCACATCTAACTACATATTCAATTCTTTTTTTTGATAAAGGATTTTTAGTTCCGCCTAGTTCTACAGTCCCTACTGCTCTAAGTCCTTGATTCATTGGTGTCATTCCAAAACCTCTGTCTAAAAAGATTACTGGTCTTGATATCAATTTTTCTTGTCCTTTAAAATGCACATGATAACCTCTTTCGGTATCCAATGGAATTTTTTCTCCTAACTGATCTGTAAATTTTTTAGAAAAAGCTCCTGAAGCTACAACAGATTTTTCAAATTTATATTCCTCATTCTCTGATCTAATTATAGTTTGATCATTTTTAGACTGTTCAATACTTTTAATATTTGTTTGAATAAATTTACCACCTCTATTTAAAAATAATTTAAAAATTTTTTTTAGTATTCCATGTGGATCTCTAGCATGCATAGCGGACTCGTAGATAATCCCAGCGTCAAAAACTGGTTTTAAATTGGGCTCTAATTCCAAAACTTCTTTTTGTGATAATAGTTTTTGTTTAATTCCAAGTTCATCACGAACTTTAATTTCTAAATTTCTACTTTTTAGATTTTTATTTGTCCAAACATAAATAATGCCTTTCTTTTCAACTAATCCATTCGTATCTATCTCTTGAAAAATTTCCTCATAAGCATCATTAGATAGACTTAAAATTTGATGCATGTTTCTAGCAGTATGCATCATGGACTTCTTATTGCAGTTTTTTAAATAATAAAAAAACCAATTTAACATTTTAGGGACGTAATTCCATTTTAAGGCTAAAGGTCCATAAGAACTAAAGAGCATTTTTGGAACATCAAATAAAATATCGGGGCGATTGAGTTGTAAAACAGCGTAAGGTGAAAAGTGTCCAGCGTTTCCATATGAAGCTGGTTTAAAATCTTTAGATAAAGGATCTTGACGATCGAAAATTGTGACAGGGATTCCTTTTTTTATAAGTTGTAAACCTGTGCAAACACCTTGAATTCCAGAGCCTATTATTCCAACTGATTTACATTTATAATTTTCCATGAGGAAATTATATTTCAATGTTTAAAAAAATAGTAGTGCGGTAGATTAGGCTAAGGCCTCTTTATTAACAACTTCTGGTCTTTCTTCTGAATTGTCTGAAGGGTCTTTTTTATCTTTCTTCTTAAATAAGAAGTCTCCTGTAAGTGTAGATTTAGATTTGTTTGTTTTTTTTATATATCCATCTATATCTGCACCGTTCTCTGTTTTTAAATTGTTTCCAAATTCAATATCACCTTTTACTGTCCCCGTTGAACCAATAACTATATCCTGACCTGATACTTTTCCATCAAGATGTCCGTGAATTTCTACATGATCACCCTCTATTGTGCCTGTTATAGACCCAGTTTCTCTTATTATAATCTCTTTGGAATACACCGGACCTTTAATTAATCCAGCTACATCTATAGCACCTGAACTATTAATAGTACCTTCAATGCTTACTGTTTCACTAATTAAAGATCTTTCTGAATCTGTAAGTTTTTTTTTCTTATCACCAAACATATTATTTCTCATAAATTAACCACCAAATCACATATTATACAAGATGATAATAAAATCAAATTTGACCAAAATAGGTTTAATTAACTGGTGTATCTTTATAAATTTTACAGGACATTGCTATTCCTAAACCTAACATTATAGCCATCATTGAGGATCCTCCGTAAGACATAATAGGTAATGGAGACCCAACTATTGGAAGTAAACCTAATACCATCATCATATTTACAACAACATAAATGAAAAAAGCCGTTGCAAAACTATAACAATATAATTTACCAAAGTTACTTCGTGTCACGTTTCCAATTTTTACTATTCTCCAAACTATCAGAGCATAAAGCAATAGAATAAAAAGTGATCCAAAAAATCCAAATTCTTCAGAAAACAAGGTAAAAATAAAATCGGTATGTTTTTCTGGCAAATAATCTAAATAACTTTGTGAGCCTTGTAAAAAACCTTTTCCAAATAAACCACCTGAACCAATAGCGATTTTAGATTGAATGATTTGATATCCAGCACCAAGCGGGTCTCTTTCAGGATTTAAAAAAGTCAATATCCTTGACTTTTGATATGGTTTTAAAAATGAAATAGCTATTGGTAACAAAGCAAGAAAAGCAAAACCCGAGATCGCAAAAAATTTAATTCTTACTCCGGCTAACCAGGCTACTGTTATTCCACCAGCAGCAATTAATAAAGATGTTCCTAAATCAGGTTGTGTTGCAACTAAAATTATTGGAGAAATAAGTACTACAACAGGTAAAAAAAGATATCTAATCTGGTTAATATTCTCAATTGAAATTCTGTGATAATATTTAGCTAAAAATAAAATCAGTCCAATTTTCATTAATTCAGAAGGTTGAAGATTCATAAAATATAAATCAAGCCATCGTTTTGAACCTGACGAAGTCAAACCAAAATATTTTACTCCAAGTAATAAAATAAAAAATAAAAAATAAATTAGATAACTTTGGCTATGCCAAAATCTAATTTGTATAAATGAAACAACAAAAAACATTCCAAAAAAAACAAAAAATCTAAGAATATGACTATTAGTGTGATATTTAAATTCTCCACCATCAGTAGAATACATGGCTAAAATACTTACAAGTCCGAGTATAAAAATAGAGAATACTAAAATATAATCTATAGAAAGAATCTTATCTTTTAAACTAAGAGAGGATTGAATTGATCTTGATCTAAACATTAGACAGACTCCCCTATTAGACTATTAATTTTTTTTCTCAATTCGTGTCTTTCTAATACTTTTTTAATAACTTTTTTTGCTATTGGAGCTGCTGCTTTCCCTCCTGATCCTCCATGTTCAACTAAAACACTTATAGCGTATTGAGGGTTATTGTAAGGAGCAAAAGCCACAAACAAAGCATGGTCTCTATCTTTATAAGGGAGGCTTTCTTGTTTAACTTCTGCCTCTCGCTGTGCCTCCGTAAATCTTTTTATTTGAGATGATCCCGTCTTGCCTGCAAATGTAAATTTTTTGTTTTCCCACCGATGCCTATAGGAGGTTCCTCCAGGTTCATTTGAAGATGAAAACATAGCATCTTTAATAAGATTTATATGCTCTTGATTTTTAAATAAAGGTTTCAATTCAAAATTAGATAGCAAAAGATCAGTGGGCAACGGGTCATTTGGATTTTCGTTTTTATATTTAATATAGTCTCTCAATCTGTTGTTTTTTTCGTCAAAAACTATCCTTGGTTTAATCTCAAATCCTCCATTGGCAATTTGAGCGGTCATCAAACATAATTGCAATGGAGTGCTTTGAAAATAACCCTGACCAATTCCAGAGTGGAGTGTCTCTCCAAGGTACCAATTTTGTCCAATGAACTTCTTCTTCCATTTAGTATTGGGAACAACGCCAGCTTTTTCCTCAATAAAGCCATCTAGAACTTTTTTTCCTAATCCAAATTTTTTTGCTGTTTCTGATAGACGATCTACTCCTAATTTTCTGGCGACTTCATAAAAATAAACGTCACATGATCTTTGTATTCCTTTTCTCAAATTTACTATTCCATGACCATCCTTCTCCCAACAGTGAAATTTTTCTCCATAGAGTTCAATTTTACCTTTGCATCTAAACGTGTCTAAAGGTTTAATTATTCCGCTTTCTAAAGCACTAAGTGCAACCAAAGTTTTAATAGTAGAGCCTGGTGGGTATAATCCTGAAATTGTTTTGTTAGTTAAAGGTCTTAATTCATTTTTAATAAGACTATTCCAATAGTTTTTTTCTAATCCATGAACAAATTCATTTGGCTCAAAAGTAGGAGACGATACCATGGATACTATATCTCCATTATATACATCCATAACACATACTGCTGCGGCCTTATCTTTTAAAAGTTCATTTGTGAATTTTTGAACTTCAAAATCCAATGTAGTTTTATAACTTTCTCCCGCTTGTCCTTCGTTTATTTGAATTTGTTTTACTCTTTTTCCAAAAGCATTTACTTCATATCTTTGAAACCCTATTTTACCAATGATCTTTTCATCAAGTTTTCTTTCTAAGCCAGTTTTTCCAACGCTCATACCAGGAACGTGTAAATCTTTTAAGTATTTTTTCGTTTCAAGGTCTTTTGCGCTTACTTGTGAGACATAACCTAAGATATGTGCCGAAGAGTTATCTGGATACATTCTAGCAACTGATACAACTGGCTTAACTCCCTCCAATTCGTGTAAAAATAAATTTAATCTTGAAAATTCTGACCAAGTTATATTATCTGAAACAATTATAGGCTCCCATGGTTTCTGTTTAGCTATGACTCTTTTTAAATAAAACAATCTTTTATCTGTTAAATTTAAAATTGTTTTTAGTCTTACAAAAAGTTTTTCAATATCTTTAGAATTTTCAGGTATAAGGTGAACTTGGTAAACTTGCTCATTCGATGCTATTTCTTTATTGAAAAAATCCTTTATAACTCCTCTTTCAGGTGCCAGTTTCCACTCTCTAAACCTATTTTTATCAGATAAGGTTTTATATTTTGTTCTTTCGTTAATCTGTAAGGAAACTAATCTACCAATAATGCCTACCATTACCGCTGCTTTAGCTGCGGTGAGCAAAAACATCCTACGACCGATTAATTTCGATTTAATAACTGTATTACCTGAGCTTGGATTAAGCATCGCGATTTCCTACAAATGACATTTGATAAATGTTGAACAAAAACCAAAATATTGGAAACATAAAAAGAGTAAAAAACATGTTATATCCAATTTTTGAATAACTAAATTCTAAATCTGAAAAGTTGTTTAGAAGAGAAAAAAATAATAGATTTGAAAATATCATCGCCATAAAAAAAGTAAACCAATCCGATGCTATCGTTGTGTTCACGCTTTTATTTCTTACATAAGTTCCTACAAAAATAATGATTAAATATGATAATGAGCTTATGCCTAAAGGAAAACCCATAACAACATCATTAATTAGACCTGCTAAAAAAATATGTCCATTAGCCATTATCTCTGGTCTTTTTAAAACCCAAAAATAAATTAATATAATTTGAAAGTTAAGAGTAAAAATTTCAAATACCTTTTCCAGATTTGTATCTACTTCACTAATACAAAGATAATACAGAAGTAATAATGGTCCAGCATTGTAAATTTTATTAAATAAAGAAGTTTTTGCCATTATAATTTTCCTAAATTTTGAACACTTAAATTTACCGTAACAAAAGAAAGTTGATTTGGATCAACAAATAATTCAACTTCTCCGTCTACATTGGTTACTCCAATTGGAGTGCCTGGCGAAAATATTCCATCTTTACCTGAGGCAAATACATTTATCTCATCAACAATTTTATAGTCCTCTGGTAGATACTCCAAAGCTGGATTATTTGTTCCGCTACCTGAAAGGATTGCTTGAGCACCTTGATCAAGTGTAACAGGAATACGACTATTTAAATCATTCAATAACAGAACTCTTGAAGATAGATAATTTGTTTCAACTATTCTTCCAACTAAATAGTTATTATGAGTTACCGGCATTCCCTTAAGTATACCTGTTCTTGTACCTTTATTAATTATAATTGATTTTAAAAAAGGACTATTTTTATCTACTAAAACTTTTGCCAAGACAACATTACTAAGATTTTTATTAAAATATTCTGTCTCCAAAATTTTTTGTAAATTTTTATTTTCATCTGATAAAAATTCAACATTAAGCTCAAGAGATTTATATTTTTCTATCTCTGCTTTTAATCTTTCATTTTCTGCTTTTACATTAAAATATTTAGAAAAATCTTTGCTTACTTGAGGAAAAAATCTAGTTGGCGTAGAAGCTAAAAAAGTGATTCGATAAACTACGTCATTTAGAAAACCTCTCACAGGTTTAGTAAACTTTGCTCCGTAAATATCTAGAAAAAAAATAATTAAAGCTAAAAATATCAAAGATAGGACAGAGAATTTTTGTGCACCTCCTCTTTGAAGAAGAGCGGAGCGAAAAGCTATGCTAAAATCATCTCTACTAACTGACATCTATTCATCTTTAGATAAATTAGTACTCTGATAACATTGTAGAAAACAATTCTTCATTTTCTAAAGCTCTCCCAGTTCCAATAGCAACGCATGACAATGGGTCGTCGGCTATTGTTACGGGTAAACCAGTATCTTGAGAAATTAATTTATCTATATTTTTTAATAAAGCTCCGCCACCTGTTAGCACTAATCCCATATCAATTAAGTCAGCGGATAATTCAGGTGGAGTATTTTCTAGAGCTTCTTTAATACCACCTAAAATTTGATTTAAAATTGGCATTAATGCTTCACAGGCATCTTTTTCAGTAAGTTCAATCTCTTTTGGTGTTCCTGATCTAATATCTCTACCTTTCATTAAAAACGTATTATTTGAAGATGGTATAGCTGTACCAATTTCTTTTTTAATCTTTTCTGCCGTTGAATCTCCTATCATTAAATTCATTCTTTTTCTCATGTAAGCTATTATAGATTGGTCTAATGCATCTCCAGCGACTCTTAAAGATTTTGAATAAACCACTCCACCTAATGACATTACTGCTATCTCGGTTGTGCCACCGCCAATATCAACTACCATTGAACCAGTAGCCTCTGAAATAGGCAATCCTGCTCCAATCGCAGCTGCGATTGGCTCCTCAATTAATTGAACTTTTCTCGCGCCTGCGGCTAACGCTGAGTCTTGAATAGCTTTTCTTTCCACAGGAGTAGAACCAGTGGGTACACAAATCAAGATTCTTGGATTTGCAAAAGCATTTTTTTTATGAACTTTTTTAATAAAGTGTTTAATCATTTCCTCAGTAACTACAAAGTCTGCAATTACTCCATCTTTTAATGGTCTAATAGCTGAAATATTTCCCGGAGTTCTCCCTAACATTGTTTTTGCTTCATCTCCAACAGCTAGTACAGATTTTTTTCCTGCGTCCTCAATTACTGCAACTACTGACGGTTCATTAAGTACTACTCCTTGATCTTTTAAAACAACAAGGGTGTTTGCTGTACCTAAGTCTATGGCCATATCTTGTGACCAAAGTGAAGTTAATCCTGTTAAACCTTTAAACATATCTTCCTTTCTAAATTTGAACGCTTAGATTTTCATCATCTGGCGCTGTTTTTTTTCTTTTAATTATTAATTTGTTTAATGCACTTAAGTAAGCATTTGCTGACGCCACAAGTGTGTCTGTGTCAGCTGCTTGACCTACTGTAGTTTTACCTTTTTCCTCTATTCGAACGCTTACTGTCGCTTGTGCATCAGTGCCTTCAGTTACAGCATGTACATTATATAATAGTAGTTTTACATCATGTGCATAAAGTTTTTTTATACATTTAAATATTGCATCAACTGGACCATCTCCAGTGTCAGAAGCACTTTTAACTTCACCAAAAACTTCTAATGTCATTTCAGCTTTTTGTGGCTCTCCTGTTCCAGCATATACTTTTAAAGATTTTAATTTAATTACATTGTCCTCAGTAACTAAGCTGTCATCTACAAGAGCAGCAATGTCTTCATCATAAATATGTTTTTTCTTATCTGCTAAAATTTTAAATTTACCAAAAGCAGTGTTAATGATGTCATCGGTAACATCAACATATCCCATATCTGATAGTTTGTCTCTAAAAGCATGTCTTCCAGAGTGTTTACCCATTACTAATGAAGTTTTTTTAACTCCCACACTTTCAGGTGTCATTATCTCATATGTGTTTCTATTTTTTAACATTCCATCTTGGTGAATGCCTGATTCATGTGCAAAAGCATTTTTTCCGACGACAGCTTTATTAAATTGAACTGGAAAACCAGTAGCATTCGAAACTACTTTGGAAGCTTTACTTAAAAGTTTAGTGTTTATATTAGTTGTGTAAGGCATTAAATCGTGTCTTGTTCTCATAGCCATTACAACTTCCTCTAAAGCTGCGTTTCCAGCTCTCTCTCCAATACCATTTACAGTACACTCAATTTGTCTTGCGCCAGCCATAACTCCTGCTAAGGAATTAGCTACTGCTAAACCTAAATCGTTATGACAATGAGTTGATAAGATTGCTTTATCAATATTAGGCACTTTATTTATTAATGTTTCAATAATTTTTTTAAATTCTGAAGGAACTGTGTAACCTACAGTATCGGGTATATTAATAGTTTTAGCTCCACACTCAATTGCAAGTTCTACTGTCTTGCACATATAATCCATGTCTGTCCGTGTCCCATCTTCACATGACCACTCTACATTATCTGTAAATTTTCTGGCATAGGTTACGCTTTCTTTAATTGCACCTAAAACTTCTTCTGGAGACTTATTTAATTTATGCTTCATATGTAGAGGGCTTGTAGAAATAAAAGTATGAATTCTGAAATTTTTTGCATGCTTTAATGACTCATGACATGCGTCAATATCTTTTTTTGTTGCTCTAGCTAATCCGGCGGGTATTGAACGTTTTAAAGTTTTGCTTATTTCTGTAACAGCTTCAAAATCACCTGGTGATGCTATAGGAAAACCTGCTTCAATGACATCAACGCCTAGCTCATCAAATACTCTCGAAATTTGTAATTTTTCCTCTAAGCTCATAGATGCGCCTGGCGACTGTTCTCCATCACGCATTGTTGTATCAAATATTATTATTCTATTTTTATCTGTCATAACTTTATAAAAATTTAAAGCTCCTCATATTACAATCAAAGCTAGAATTTGCAAATAATTATGTAGTTCAAGTTAGTGTTTTGGACTTAGATTGGGTTAATTTTTATCTTTATCGACTAGTTTATTTTTACCAATCCACGGCATCATTGCTCTTAGCTCTTTACCAACCTTCTCAATTGGATGTTTTGCTAAGTCTTGTCTCATTTTTAAGAAGTTTTTTTGACCTGATTTATGCTCATCCATCCATTGTTTGGTAAACTTGCCTGACTGAATATCCTTTAGGACTTCTTTCATCTTTTCTTTAGTTTTGTTATCTACAACTCTTTTACCTGATACATACTCGCCATATTCAGCTGTATTTGAAATAGAATAATTCATATTTGCTATCCCACCTTCGTAAATTAAATCTACAATTAATTTAACTTCATGAAGTGTTTCGAAGTATGCCATTTCAGGAGGGTATCCCGCTTCAGTAAGAGTTTCGAAACCATTTTTAATTAATTCAACTAAACCTCCACACAAAACTGTTTGTTCACCAAATAAATCTGTTTCACACTCATCTTTAAAAGTTGTTTCTATGATACCAGCCTTACCGCCTCCGACAGCCGAAGCATAAGATAGCGCTAAGTCTTTCGCTTTTCCTGAGCTATCTTTATGAACTGCCATTAAACAAGGAACTCCACCACCTTTTTGATATTCACTTCTTACAGTGTGTCCAGGACCTTTTGGAGCAACCATAAAAACATCTAGATCTTTTCTTGCATTGATTAGATCAAAATGAATGTTCAAACCATGAGCGAAAGCTAAACTTGTTCCCTCTTTCATTCTTTGTTCAATATGATTTTTATATATATCTGATTGAAGTTCATCAGGAGTTAACATCATCACCACATCTGCCCAAGCTGCTGCATCCGATAGGGACATAACTTTTAATCCAGCGCTCTCAGCTTTTTTAATACTTGATGAGCCTTCTCTTAAAGCTACAACCACCTCTTTAACACCGCTATCTTTTAAATTAAGTGCATGTGCGTGACCTTGACTTCCATAGCCAAAGATAGCAACTTTTTTATTTTTTATTAAATCTTTATTTGTATCTTTATCGTAATAAGTTTTCATAATTAACTAAATATTTTTGAACCTTTTGTCATCGCAACTGCGCCTGTCCTAGAGGTGCTTATAAGACCTAAACTTTTTAAATCAAGTGCTAATTTATCAATTTCTGCTCTCAAAGCAGTCACTTGTATTACAACAGATTTCTTCGTTTTATCAAGGATTACAGGATTAAATTTCTTACAAATTTTTTTTACTTTTTCGATTTTTTTTGTATTTCCTAAAATTTTAAACATTGCCAGTTCTCTAAATAAAATATCTTTTTCACCTCGTTTGAAATCAGCTACTTTATGAACAGGGACTAGTTTTTTAAGTTGTAAATTAATCTGCTCTATTACTTGTGGCGTTCCTTCAGTAACTATTGTTATTCTAGAAATATGTTTTTTTTTATCTACTTCTGCTACTGCAAGAGATTCAATATTATATCCCCTGCCAGAAAAAAGTCCTGCAATTCTTGCAAGAACTCCTGCTTCGTTATCTACCCATACTACAATAATATGTCTCTCAATTTTTCCAATTTTACCCGGGATACTATAAGCAGATTTAGATTTAGCCATTAAACTAAAACTTTCCCTTCGTCAGAAATTTCTTCTTCTTCTTCAGGTCCTAAAATCATCTGATTGTGAGGCTTACCTGAAGGTATCATTGGAAAACAATTTTCTGCTTTATCAACTACACAGTCAAATATCACCGGCCTATCAATACTAATCATTTCTTTAATCTTTTCATCTAACTCACTTGGTGTTTTCGCTCTAATACCAACACAACCATAAGACTCTGCAAGTTTAACAAAGTCTGGTAAAGCGGCTGTATAGCTTTCAGAATAATTCTTTTCATGTAAAAGCTCTTGCCATTGTCTAACCATTCCCATGTATTCATTATTTAAAATAAATATTTTAATTGGTAATCTATATTGTACAGCAGTAGACATTTCTTGCATTGTCATCAAGACGGATGCTTCTCCTGCGATGTCAACAACTAGCTTTCCAGGATTTGCAATTTGAACACCTATCGCAGCTGGAAGTCCATACCCCATTGTCCCTAAACCTCCAGATGTCATCCATCTGTTAGGCTTATTAAACTTATAATGTTGGGCTGCCCACATTTGATGCTGGCCTACCTCAGTAGTAATAAAGGTATCTTGATTTTTTGTTAATTCATACAATCTCTGTACAGCATGTTGAGGTTTGATAATTTTATCGCTATTAATGAAGTTTAAAGATTTTTTTTCTCTCCACTTCTCAATTTGTTCCCACCATTTTGACGTTTTTTGTTTATTAGAGTTCAAAAAGTTCTTATTTTTCTCTTTAAATCTCTTAATTAAAGATTTTAAAAGTTCAGTGACATCGCTGATGATTGCAAGATCAACTTTTATATTTTTTCCAATTGAGGATGGATCAATATCGACGTGAATTTTTTTTGAGCCTGGTGAAAATTCATCCACTTTACCTGTAATTCTATCATCGAACCTTGCTCCAATATTTATCATTAAATCACAATCATGCATTGCATTGTTTGCTTCATAAGTTCCGTGCATACCAAGCATGCCTAGAAATTGTGGATCGTCTCCAGGATATGCTCCAAGTCCTTGCAATGTAGAAGTAATTGGGAAACCGGTTAATGAAACTAGTTCTCTTAAATATTTACTAGCTTCCGGGCCAGAGTTAATGACTCCACCTCCTGTATAAAAAATAGGCTTTGAAGATTTTTTAATCAGATCTATAAATTTATCCAAATCAGAATTAGATAATTTGCGAGTTGCTTTTCCATTAAGTTTTTTCTTTAAAGTATTTTTTAAAAATTTATATTTACCTTTTTTAAATTGTATGTCTTTTGGAATATCAACTAAGACTGGACCGGGTCTACCAGTAGTAGCAACTTCAAAAGCTAAGTGTAAAATTTTAGAAAGATCGTTTACATCTTTAACTAACCAGTTATGTTTTGTACACGGCCTTGTAATTCCAGTTGTATCACACTCTTGAAATGCATCAGTACCGATTAAGTGTGTTGGTACTTGTCCAGAAATACAAACAAGTGGGATTGAGTCCATGTAAGCATCTGTTAAAGCTGTTACTGCATTTGTAGCGCCAGGTCCTGATGTAACCAATAAAACTCCCGGCTTTCCACTTGACCTTGCGTATCCTTCTGCGGAATGTCCTGCGCCTTGTTCGTGCCTGGCTAAAATATGTTTTATTGATTTATGATTTTTTAGTTCATCATAAATTGGTAATACCGCGCCACCGGGATAACCAAATATATATTCTACCTTTTGATCCTCTAGTGCTTTAAAAACAATTTCTGCTCCACTCAATAATTTTGGCATATATACAATCTAGCCTAGAAATGAGTTGCGTCAAGTTTTAGCTTACAACTTTTAATGATTTTTTTAAAAGATTTGAGAAATTTTTCGAATATAGCTTATTCCAATTCTTCATATGGCCTCTAGCCCAAGTATTTTGTCTTTTTGCATATTGTCTGGTCCTTATATTAATAAGATCTTTGCACTGCTTTAAAGAGATAGAATTGTTTAAAAAATCATTAATTTCCCTCACGCCTATAAGTTTATTTGCTGAAAGAGTTTTCTTTATTTTAAGCGCATTAAATTTCTTTACTTCATAAATGCATCTTTTCTTAAACATTTGTTCTGTTCTAAGAGAGATTTTTTTAAGTAACACCTCTCTAGGTATATCAATAAAAATCTTTTTTATTTCAAAATCTGAAAAATCAGATTTTGTATTTACAAACCAGTCATACAATGATTTTTTTGTTTCAAGCTTTACTTCATAAGCCCTTTGTAATCTTTGGGAGTCTGTTGGAAGTATTCTTCCTTTAATTTTTGGATCAAGTTTTAGCAGTTGATTATAAAATTTTTTACAACCAAGTTTTTTAAATAAGTTTCTTACTTTATTTCTAGTTTTAATATCAATATCAGGTATTTTACTTATGCCCTTTGTAATTATATTAAAGTAAAGCCCAGTACCTCCAACAATTATTGGCACTTTCTTTTTTTTTTTACAAGTATTAATTTTTTTTTTTACTTCTTTTAACCAATCGCCAGCTGAAAAATGTTTTTTGACTGAAATAATTCCATAAAGATGGTGTTGAATTTTTCTAGTTTGAGCTAAATTTGGTCTAGAAGATAAAATAGAAAATTCTTTAAAAATTTGCATACTATCTGCGTTAATAATCTCACCATTTATTTTTTCTGCTAATTTAATTGCTAAATTTGATTTTCCTGAGGCTGTTGGTCCTGCTAAGAGTATTATCTTTTTGAGCAAAACTAATTTATTTTAACGCCTAAATAACGTCTTTGATTATTTTTATTTATAACTGTTAATAGTAATGTTTTCTCACCTTTTGTAAAAAAACTATCAACTAACTTTTTTAAATCTGAGGTCGATTTTATTGGAGACTTTTGAACTTCAATTATTATATCATTTACGCTCAAAAGATTTATTAGCGGGCTTCTGCTAGAGATTTCTGTAATTACAACGCCAGAGGTTTTTTTATTCAAATTCCTAGAGGAAATGTCCTCGCTATTTATATCCCTTACTGCTATTTTTAATTTATCAATATCTACAACTTTTTTTACTATTTTTGTTTTCTTATCTTTAAATTCTTCAGAGGATTCAAGTCGTCCAAGAACTAATCTTTTAGATATAAGTCTTTTGTTTCTCCAAATTTTTAGCTCTACACTTTTTCCAACCTCTGTAGAGGCAACGACTTTTGGTAAAGTTCTCATCGTATCAATTTTTTTTCCATCAAAATTTAAAATTATATCGCCTGCTTTTATTCCTGCTTTATCTGCAGGACTATTTTCACCTACACTAGCAACCAAAGCACCTTGAGGTTTTTTGAGTTTTTCCACCTCAGCAATTTCTTTTGTAACCTCTTGAATTCGAACTCCTAACCAACCTCTTTTAGTTTCTCCAAATTTTATTAATTGGTTAATTACATTTGACGCTGCATTTGCTGGTATAGCAAATCCTATTCCGATTGAACCGGATTGGCCCGGAGCAATAATTGCAGTGTTGATCCCAATTACTTCTCCTTTCAAATTAAATAAAGGTCCACCTGAGTTACCTTGATTTATAGAAGCATCGGTTTGAATGAAATCGTCATACCTTGTAAGATTAATATCTCTATTTCTTGCAGATATAATTCCAGCAGTTACAGTTCCCCCTAAACCAAAAGGATTTCCAATTGCAACAGCCCAATCTCCAACCCTTGCTTTATCAGAGTCGCCAAAGCTTACTGGCTTAAATTGATCTTTAGTTTCCATTTTTAAAACTGCTATATCCATATAAGGATCTGCACCAACTACTTTAGCTTTGTATTCTTTATCTCCTACCCTTACTAAAATATCATCAGCTCCAGAGATTACATGATTGTTTGTTACAACAGTTCCTTTAGTATCAATAATAAATCCTGAACCTAACGAAGAGGCTTTTCTCTCTGTAGGTCTTTCAAAGTCTTTGAACATTTCGCCGAATGGTGATCCTGGAGGGAATTGAAAAGGAAATTGATTTGTAGTTGTTCTGACAGTTTGAGTTGTAGAAATATTTACAACAGATGGCATTAATTTATCTGCTAAATCTGCAAAAGAGTCAGGAACAGGTTTAGAGTTTGCAAAAGAAAAATTAAAAATAATTAAAAAAAATAATATTTTGCTTATTAATTTCATTTAGCTTTTTATATACCAAATTATTAAAAAACCGATAATCAAAAATACTATTCCAAATAATCTTAATTTATTCTCAGGTGTATTTTTAATTATTTCTAATATGCTTTTAATTCTTGACGGGAAAATGGCTAAAAACAGACCTTCCACAAAAAAAACTAATCCGATTGCGATTAAGAGCTCATTCACAAATAATTTAAATGCTTACCTTTTTAAAGCAGGCTTAACAGACTTGCCAAAAAACTTAAAGAATTCACTGTCAGGTGATAAAACGAGCGAGGTTTCGCCTCCAATTAGAGCTTTTTCATAAGCTTGCATTGCTCTATAAAAAGCAAAAAACTGTGGATCTCTTCCGAACGCATCAGCAAAAATTTTGTTCCTCAGACCATCACCTTCACCTTTCATAATTTCTGATTTCTTATTCGCTTGAGCTAAGATTACAGTCACATCTTTGTCTGCTGTCGATCTAATTTTTTGAGCTATCTCTGCACCTTGTGCTCTAAATTCCTTTGCTTCTCTCTCTCTTTCTGTTTGCATTCTTTTATAAATCGCTTCACTGTTTGCTGGAGGTAAATCAGCTCTTTTTATTCGAACGTCAACGATATTAATTCCAAAATTCTTTGCCTCTTCATTTACTTGAGATTGGATTATCTGCATCTGTCTTGCTCTGTCTGTAGATAATAACGTTGCTAGTTCTTGTGTACCTAGCACACCCCTGATTCTAGAATTTATGATTGTAGATAACCTAGATCTTGCCACTCTTTCATTTCCAACTGAAATATAAAACTTTAAAGGGTCTACTATTTTGAATCTCGCAAAAGCGTCAACAATTAATCTTTTTTGATCAGCAGCGATAACTTCTTCTGGATCATTATCAAGATTTAAAATTCTTTTATCTAAGTAAACTACGTTTTGAATGAAAGGTAACTTAAAGTTTAAACCAGCTTTAGTTACAATTTTTTTAGGATCACCAAATTGAAGAACTATTGCTTGGCTAATTTCTTGCACAATAAATAAAGATTGGAAAATCACTACGCCGATTAAAAGTATTGCTGGTACTATAAATTTAACGCCCCTCATTAATTATTGCTCCCTTTTTTTAATTCAGGTAATGGCAGATAAGGAACAACTCCTGAACCAGATTCTTTATCTATAATTACTTTATCGATATCTGCTAAAACTTTTTCCATTGTTTCCAGGTACATTCTCTCTTGAGTAACTTGTTTTGCATCTTTGTATTCATTATAAATAGCTAAAAATCTACTAGCTTCACCCTCAGCTTTTGCAACTACTTCTTTCTTATATGCTTCTGCTTGTTGTAAAACTTGCTCAGCTTCACCTCGCGCTCTTGGTATAACATCGTTAGCGTAAGCCTCAGCTTCGTTCTTTGATCTTTCTCTATCTGCTCTAGCGGCCTGTACATCCCTAAATGCATCAATAACTTGTTCAGGAGGATCAGCTTGTTGTGTTTGTACTTGAGTTAACTGTATACCTGAGCCATATTCATCTAAAATTAGTTGAGCTATTTCTTGAACTTCAACTTCTATTTTAGATCTTCCTTCTGTTAAAATATTTTGAATTCTGTTTTTTGCAATTACTTCTCTCATTGCTGTTTCAGATGCAGCTTTTACTGTTTCAACTGGACTTTGAATGTTAAATAAAAATTTTTGTGCATCTTTGATTACCCAAAAAACTGAGTAGTTAATATCCACTATATTTTCGTCACCTGTTAACATCAGGCTTTCCTCTGGGACGTTTCCAACTCCGGATGATCTACCAGTGTCACTTGCTGGCCTGAAACCAACATCCACTCTATTAACTTTAGTTACTTTTGGAGTTAGTACTCTCTCAAAAGGTGTTGGGAAATGATAATGTAATCCTGGTTGAGTAGTGTTTACGTATTTACCAAATCTTAAAACTACTCCTTGTTCGTCTGGTAAAACTCTGTAAAGACCACTTGCAACGTAAAGCAATGCTATAATAATTAAACCTATGATTATTGGTCGAGAACCTCCTGATTTTCCGCCAGAAAACTTGTTAATGGTTTTTTGAAAATTTTTTATAACATCGTCAAGACTAGGTGGGTCCTGTCTAGATCCTGATCCATTTCCACCAGGCGAACCTCTTCCTCCGTCCCCACCTGGAGGTGCTCCCCATGGTGATTGGTTATTTAAAATCTTGTCTTTGAAACTCATGACACTTTATATAGTGACTTTTATCCTAAAAACAAGTTAAGAAGGAGCGCTATAATGTCTAAAACATTTGATATAACTGATACATGAGCCAAAAACCTCCCCCAAAACAATTTGTTAAATCACCAATTAAAGGCACGAAGTCCACTATAATGGTCTCAAGTGCAAAAGGTGGGGTTGGTAAATCCACAGTAGCAGTAAATCTTGCTTTTGCCTTACAACATTTAGGATTAAAAATTGGAATACTTGATGCAGATGTTTATGGACCATCTTTACCTAAACTTTTGAATTTAAATGAAAAACCTAAAAGTGAGGATAATAAAACTATAATACCTTTAGAAAAATTTGGAGCTCAATGTATGTCTATGGGCTTACTGATTGATGAACAAACTCCAATGATGTGGAGAGGTCCAATGGTTATTAGTGCAATTAAAACAATGACCCAAAAGGTATTGTGGAAAGATAGAGATGTAATAATTATTGATATGCCGCCTGGCACAGGTGATACTCAATTAACTTTTGTTCAAGAGATAAAAATAGATGGGGCAATTATAGTTTCTACACCTCAAGACTTGGCTTTATTAGATGTAAAAAGAGGAATTCAAATGTTTAAAAAAACTGGAGTAAAAATTTTAGGACTTATAGATAACATGAGTTTTTTTGAGGGTGATGATGGAAAAAAATATAAAATTTTTGGAGAGGGAGGTGTAAAAAAAACTGCTAAAGAATTCGAAAAAGAATTTTTAGGTTACTTGCCTTTAAATGAGGACTTAAGAACTTCTGCTGATAATGGAAAACCTTTGATTTATTCAAAACCAGATCACAAAATTTCTAAGATATTTATAGGTATAGCTGAAAAAATTAGACAATCTTTTCTGTAAAACCAAAAGACGTCATTAATTCGTTCCACTCTCTTTTTGAAAGACCCGAGCTTTCATGAGATACTTTTTCGCCTTTAGCCATTAGCTGAATAACTTTCTTTCCCTTAGCAGAGACATGCACAGCTCCTACTCTATAATCTAAAAATGCTGCATGAGTGATTGGAACCCATTTTTTCACTGTATTAAGCATTGCTTCAGCATAAACTCTTATTTCATATTGCGCATGACTATCAGCTCTTAAAAATAAAAAGTTTAAAAGATTTAATAAATCTGTCTTCCAGTACCATTGAGTGTAAGAATTTAAGGTTAAATTCATTCTTGCAAGTTCTCTTGCTAAGCCAGACTTATTTTCATCTATAGTCGTTCCATCATATCTTTCGTTTAGCATCTTTTCATAATTGTCATAAGTTCTTGTTGCATCATCTTTCAAAATTTTTAAAACTTCATCTGCTTGATCTCCGGTTATCAAATCCCCTCTACCTTGACGATTTGAAGTTGATTGAGCTGAGAGCTGATCTTTTGCGGGAATGTAAAACTCCTTATCCAAAATTGAATATCTTGCAGAATATTCATTTACATTCGCTGTTCTATGTCTAATCCATTGCCTTGCTATGAAGATTGGAAGTTTCACATGATATTTTATTTCACACATTTCGAAAGGCGTTGAATGCCAATGTCTCATTAAATATTTAATAAGGCCTTCATCTGTTGAAACTTTTTTAGTTCCTTTTCCATATGAAACTCTTGCTGATTGAACTATAGAACTATCATCTCCCATATAATCTACCACTCTGACAAATCCATGATCTAAAACAGGTAAAGCCTCGTAAAGAATTTTTTCTAATTCAGGAGAGGTGACTCTTTTAGTAGTATTTTTTTGCGCTTGTTGGTCGGCAATTTCTTGCTTTTGTTCATTTGTAAGTTTCATTTTTGAATTAATTATTGAATCTCTGTAAAAGAGTTTTATATTAATAGAGTTGGTTTTCCAACTATGACGATAAACGAATTTCGTAATAAACATCACGGACGTGGGGGCAGTACCCACCACCTCCACCATTTACAACTTACGGGGGTGAATTAGGATCGACGGGTGTCTAAAGGCTGTTCTTTCGTACGAGATGGTTCCGACGTAACGGGCTAATTTATAAATGCAAATCAAAAATTTGCACTTGCAGCTTAATTAACTTAGTTAATTAGGTTACGGGGTTTGGGGCACCTGGCAACAGAACGCCCCTTAAAATCTTTTAAAATTTTTAAAAATAAATCCGTATATTAAAATATTAATAACTATCAATGATATGCCAAGATATATCTGAATGTTATTAGTTAAGCCCTCGGGATAAATTATTGGGTAAAGATAGTTGTTGATAAAACCATTAGAATAAGTTGCCAACTCAGCTTTATTCAAAAACCAATTTTCTAAATAGGTTAATGGGCAAACAGAACTAGTTAGTTCTATATAAATTCCCCATGATAATGCAGGAAGATGAATATAGAATACTTTTGAAAAAATAAAGAAGAGCAGTCCACCAAAAATAACAAATAAGATAAAGATTAAATGCGCAATTAATGTAAGATTTGCAAACAATTCATACATTTAATATATTAACTAAAATTATAGGCACCTGGCAACAGAACGTTCCTAAAAAAATGATTTTATATAATCTCATAGATAAGTTTTTAATGAATGATTTCAATTCTGAAATTAAAATTCAATTAAGTAACAAAAATCCTATTATATTTGACATAGGTTGTTTTAACGGTAATTTTTCGAGAAAATTAAAAAAAGATTTAAAACTAAAAAATCGAAGCTTTTATCTATTTGATGCAAATCCTTATTTAAAAATAAAAGGATTTGATTATTTTAATGAAACGTTTAGCGATAAAATAAAGCTAAGAAGATTTAATTTAAACACCTTCTTGCCCTCCTCTGGCTCATCTTTAAAAAAAACGATTAAAAATGATAAATTATGGAATTTTTCAAGGAAATTAGTTACTTTAAAAATAAATCAATCTTTTGCTACATTAAAAGTAAAAACTAATACTTTAGATAATTTTTGTAGAGTTAAAAAAATTAAGAAAATTGACTTACTCAAAATTGATGTTGAAGGATCTGAGTTTGATGTTTTAAAAGGAGCAAAAAATATATTAGGTTCGGTAAAATTAATTCAATTAGAAATTCTTCAAAGCAAACATAAATTTTTAATTGAAAAAAACAAAATAATTAATTATTTGAAAAAATACAACTTTCAAATTAAAAAAGAGAAAAAAATTCCCTCTGTGAGTATATTAAGCAACTCAATTTCAGAAGATGTCTTGTTTGTTAAAAATTAATTATTTGATATTTTGTATTATATAACCTTGTACTTTGTTAGTTAATATAAAGGTTGAATAAGCCAATTAAATAAATAGAAGCTAGCCCTGTATTCAAAGCTACTAAAGATTTTTCATTCCATAACCAAGAGACTATTGCCAAACCACTGTTCCCTATTAAAAAAATGTAACAATATAATGGATAAAAACCCAAAGCAGCAGTTGCTGCACCCGCTAAAATTGTTAATGTTGAACACCAAGCCCAAAATTGATGAGGTTTTGGTTTTAATTTTTTCATAAAATTAATTTTAAAAAATATACTTATCAATAATATAGATAAGTATGCCTGCTGCTATACCTAAAAGTATCCAATGATAATTTTTTTTCATCATGCTACAAATTTATTTAAGTCAGGCTTAAAATAATTTGGTCCTTTCATTACCTTCCCTTTGTCATTGTAAATTGGTTTTCCATCTTCTCCTAATTTACTCATATTTGATTTTTGTACCTCTTGAAAACATTTATCTAAATCTATTCCAAAAGCGTGTCCTGCGCCGTAAGTCACATATAATATATCTGTTAAAGCATCGGCTACTTCTTTAATGTCCTTTTTTTTTATAGCTTCATGAAGCTCTTGTAATTCTTCATTAATTAAATCGCATCTTAAAGAAGTTGTTTTATCACTTGGAAATTCAGCTTTTTCTTTCACTTCTTGGCCGAATGCTTTCATAAATATTTTTACTTTTTCAAAATTGCTCATTTCTTTTCCTTTATATTTTATAATTATCCAATAAAAGTGTATTATATCAAAGAATCAAACATGAAATACAGAACAGAATTTGATAGTATAGGAAAAATAAAGGTACCTGGTGATAAGTATTGGGGTGCATCAACTGAAAGATCAAACAAATATTTTAATATTGGTGACTTTTTAGTAAGACCTCAGGTCATTAGATCAATAGCAATAATTAAAAAAGCTGCAGCTATTGTTAATAGTAGAAACAAAGATTTAGATTTCAGGCTAGCTAAATATATTATTAAAGCAGCAGAGGAAGTTATAAAGGGCAAACACGATAAACATTTTCCTTTAAAGGTATGGCAAACCGGCTCGGGAACTCAGACTAATATGAATGTAAACGAGGTTATTGCAAATAGAGCTATACAAATGATGGGAGGCAAAATGGGCACAAAAAAACCCATTCACCCCAATGATCACGTAAATAAATCTCAATCTACTAATGATGTATTTCCAACAGCTATGCACATAGCGATAGCTTTGAAGTCTAGGGAAAAACTTTTGCCGTCTTTAAAACTTCTAGAGAAAGAATTGGCCAAAAAATCTAATGAATTTAAAAAAATTGTTAAAGTCGGAAGGACACACTTACAAGATGCAACACCCTTAACATTAGGACAAGAATTTTCTGGTTATCATACTCAGCTTAAAAAATGTATAATTAGAATTGAAGCAGCGTTAAAAGAAATTTACTATTTGGCACAGGGTGGAACAGCAGTGGGTACTGGGCTCAATACAAGAAAAAACTTTGACAAAAAAATTATTAGAGAAATATGTAAAATAACTAAATTACCTTTTAAACCTTCTGCAAATAAATTTGCATCTTTAGCTGCTCATGATGAAATTGTAAATTTTTCAGGTGCACTAAATACCACTGCAGTATGTTTAATGAAAATTGCTAATGACATAAGATTTCTGGGATCTGGACCCAGAGCGGGATATGGCGAATTAATATTGCCATCAAATGAACCAGGATCTTCGATCATGCCAGGTAAAGTTAATCCTACTCAATCAGAGGCGGTTACAATGGTTTGTGTAAAAGTAATTGGAAATCATAATGGTATCACAATGGCTGGATCACATGGACATTTCGAATTAAATGTATTTAAACCCTTAATAATTCATAATATTTTGCAATCAATAGAAATTATGAGTGACTCTTCAAAAACTTTCGCTCTTTACTGTGTTAAAGGAATTAAAGCTGACAAGGAAAGAATAAAATATCTTTTAGAAAATTCTTTAATGCTTGTAACAGCACTTGCTCCAAAAATTGGTTACGATAAGGCTGCCAAAATAGCAAAGACTGCACATAAAAATGGCACTACTTTAAAACATGAAGTTATTAAAACAGGTCTTATAAAAGAAAAAGAGTATGATAAAATTATGAGTCCTCTCAAAATGACAAAACCAAAATAATCTAAGAAGTTTCTAAAATAAATTTTCTGATTTTCTTTTTATTTAAATTATTTAAAAAATTTTTTCCAAGAAAAGTACTTTCAAAAATATTTTTATAAAATTTTAGATCTTCTGCTGAAGCCTCATTGTTGTTAATTTTTAAATAATCAAAATTTACTTTATTTTTGAGAAAATTGAGATTGCCTCTTAAATTTATATCTAAAGACTCATTTTTTGTTTTATAATTTATATCTAACTTTTTTAAAAATTTTTTTTTGTCTGGTGAAATAAAAGAGCAATTAAAATTTAGAATAGGAAAATCTTCTAATAAATTTACTTCCCCTTTGCAAGTTGCATTACTATTTATAATTGATGAAATTTTTGAGACACTTAATCTTCCAATTTCTAATTTAGTTTTCAAAGATATATCATTAATTAGGTTATTGCTGAATTTTCTTGACTCGTATTTTATATTCATTCGACTGTTAAATTTTTTAATGAAATCTTTCATAGCTAATATTTTAGATAAATTAAAGTTTGAGAACATGTTTAATTTAATATTTTTGATATTCGAATTAAGAATTATTTCAAAAAAAGGTTTTATTTTTAAATTTCCGTTACCATCAAAAGATAATTGTTTATCCCTAAAGAAAAGTTCATTAATTTTTATTGAATATTCATCATAAATAAAATCTA
>JAOINI010000009.1 GCA_028139285.1 Candidatus Pelagibacter sp.
GTTAAAGGTTCTGCTGTAATAGCTACTAGTCCAGCTAGTGCACCGTTAAGCATCATCACAATATCCGTTTTTCCTCCGATTAATCTTGTAATTGCGGCTCCGGTAAAAGTACCTGCAGCTCCAGCTAAATGGGTATTAACAGCAATTTTTGAAATTGCATTTACGTCATCAAAAGTTCCCATAGCTAATTGACTGAATCCATTAAATCCGAACCAACCAAACCATAGTAAAAATGTTCCTAAAGTTACTAAAGGAATGCTTGAGGCAGCAAAAGGTTGCATAGATTTTTTTTCACCCTTTCTACCAAATCTGCCCTCTCTCGCACCTAATACGATTACTCCTGCTAGTGCTGCTGCACCTCCACACCCATGAACAAGAGTTGATCCAGCAAAATCTGAAAAGCCACCGCTAGCTAACCAGCCGCCTCCCCATTGCCATCCCATAGAAATTGGATAGATAATTCCAGCCATGACAGCTGCAAAAATGAAGAATGGCCAGATCTTAATTCTCTCTGCTACTGCACCAGAGACGATTGAAGCTGTTGCACACACGAACATGGTTTGGAAGAACCAGTCAGAGTAGCCTGAATATCCTGTTTCAGCATCTGACGAGTCTGTCCAAATGGTAAATGAACCTACATAACCACCTTCTGGCACTCCGTAAGCTAAATTATAGCCTACTAAAAAGAATACGAGTGAGCATATAGCGAATTTTCCTATATTTTTCGCGGCTATTGTCGATACACTCTTTGTAGTCACTAATCCACTCTCAAGCATACAGAAACCTGCTGCCATGAAAGCAACTAGCACTCCACCTAAATAAAATCCTAGTGAGTTAAAAATATATTGTCCCTCTTGAGACATTGTAGTTTCTGCATAACTTTGAGAGCTGATTAGTAAAGCAGAAATACAACCTAATAAAATGAAAGTTAATTTTTTCATGTTTCCCCCTTTTTTTTGATGACTTGATATCAAATTTAAAAGTTTTGATGCATGAATTAAATGCATACGAGGTTTGTAAAATAAATAAGGCCTGGACGGGGGATCCGGAACCAGGCCTTATAATTTTTCCCAACTAACGAGGGAGGGAACTGTTTAATTAGTCTCTTATACCGTAAGCTATTACACCGACTTCTGCTTTGTCAGTTCCTAGTCTTTCAGCTTCTTTACTAATTCTTAATCCAACTGTATTTTTTATAATTTGGAAAACAATTAGTGAGACTACGAATACGAACACCACAACTGAGATTGTTCCTAAGAATTGTGCTCCAAAAGTAACATCTCCATTTGTTAATGGCACTGCTAATGTACCCCATACTCCAGCTACTAAGTGTGCTGGGATGGCTCCAACTACGTCATCAATTTTCATTTTGAACAATAGTTTTGTTGAGAAGTACATTAATACTCCTGCTATTGCTCCTATGAAGATTGCAGCTAACGGACTTGGTGTTAATGGCTCTGCCGTAATACCAACTAATCCAGCAATCGCGCCGTTTAGCATCATCACTACGTCAGTTTTTCCACCAATTACTCTTGATACTGTTGCAGCGGCTAATACACCACCACCTGCAGCTAAGTTCGTATTGATATAAATTGTTGCAACTGCTGAAACGTCTTCTAAAGTTCCAGAAGCTAACTGTGATCCACCATTAAATCCGAACCAACCTAACCAAAGTATAAATACTCCTAGAGTTGCTAACGGAATTGATGATGCAGCAAATGGTGCCATAGGTTTAGCCTCGCCTTTTCCAGAGAATCTACCAGTTCTAGCACCTAATACGATCGCACCTGCAAGAGCCGCAGCTCCTCCAGCAGCATGTACTAATGTTGAACCAGCAAAGTCTGAAAATCCAGCAACCGATAACCATCCGCCGCCCCACTGCCAGCCCATTGAAATTGGATAGATAATTCCAGTTAAAATTGCGGCAAATAAGAAAAATGGCCAGATCTTAATTCTTTCAGCTAACGTACCAGATACGATTGACATTGTAGTAGCACAAAACACCATTTGGAAAAACCAATCAGAACCATCAGAATATCCTGTCTCTAATGATGAGTTATCACTCCATGGTGTAAATGAGCCTATATATCCACCTTCTGGGATACCGTAAGCTAAATTGTAACCAACTAACCAGAACATTACTCCGGCAATTGAATATAAACCTATATTTTTAGCGCAGATTGCTGAAACAGATTTTGATGTTACTAACCCAGACTCTAACATTGCGAAACCTGCGGCCATCCACATGACCAAGAAACCTGACATTAAAAATAATAGGGTATTAAAAATGTATTGTACTTCTGCAGACACTGTAGTCTCAGCATATCCAAGACCTGCAAAGCCAAAATAAATAGCTGCACCTGCGAAGAAGTATCCTAAGTATTTTTTCATTACTAACTCCCTTGTTAAGCGAGCCTTATAGGATTTTAAAAACTGAAAAAGAATTGAATTGTCTTAATTTGAGCTATGCAGTTTTTGCAAGTAGTTTAGCCCTTATTTGAGATTTTCAAATAAGGGCTAAATTAAACGTTTATCGGTTAAACATTTCTTTCAAGCTTTTAGCTGGTAAAAACTTAACTTTCTGAGATGCAGCAATTTGAATGGACTCACCTGTTCGCGGGTTTCTTCCTACCCTAGCTTTTCTTTTTGCTACTTTATAAGTACCAAATCCAGCTATTTTTACAGTGTCGTCATTCTTTAAAGCATCTAAAATTATAGTCGTTATTGAGTCAAAAGTTCTTTCAGCGTCAGCTTTGCTTTGACCTAATGTGGACGATATTTTTGCAACTAATTGTTTTTTGTTCATTTATGCCCCTTAGTTATTTACTAATCTCTATAAAAATCCAATAAAATCAACATTTTTTTGGTGTTTCACGTAAATATCAACACAATATATTGTATGGTCAAAAATCGTTGATTTTATTGACTTATTTGATCATAAAAATGGCTTAAAATAAGCCTAAATCTCTCAAATCATTAAATGTTGTAAAAAACATTAAAGAAAGTAGTAAAAAAAGACCGATTCGAAAAAAACCCTCCTGGGTTTTTTGAGTTAGAGGTCTGCCTAAAACCTTTTCAAAAGCATAAAACATCAGGTGTCCTCCATCTAACATAGGAATAGGTAACAAATTGATAAATCCTAAGCTAATCGATATGTAGGCCATAATACTTAAAAAAGCTATAAAGCCAAGTTTTGCAACTTGGCCAGTGATTTTAGCTATTTTTATAGGGCCGCCTAGTTGAGTAGTATCTCCCGTACCCTTAAACATTGAAATAATAAAATTCCATGAAGCATCAATTACAAACCAAGTCTCTTTAAAAGCATAAAGCAAAGCAGTTGCTGGGCCTAATCTTTCTCTATTAATCTCGTCATTTAGTGGAGCTATTTTTATACCTATAATCTTTTTATTTGCTTTATTGCCTAAAGAATCCTTCCCTTTAATTATCTGAGGTTTTACAGAAAATGTAATTTCACTGTCATTTCTTAATATGCCAATGTCAATTATCTCTGATGAAGAGGAATTAATGAAAGCGGAAACTTCCATAATGCTATTTACATCTTTGCCATTTATAGATTGAATAATATCTCCTGACTTAATGCCTGCTTCTTCAGCAGGACTTTCCACTTGAACCTCTTGTATTTGAGCAGGAGTAAAATCTTTTCCGGCAAACATGTAAATGAATGCAAAAATAAATATTGCTAATAAAAAATTTGCAAAAGGGCCAGCCGCTACTATTATAGATCTTTGATATAAAGGTTTGACTACAAACAATTTTTTTTGATCTTCTTTGCTATATTTTTTTAATAATTCTTCTTGCTCTGCTTGGCTAAATACATTTCTATCTCCAAAAAATTTCACATATCCGCCTAACGGAATAAGACAAAACTTCCAACGAGTTCCTGACTTATCATTAAAGCCAAATATTTCCTTGCCAAATCCTATAGAAAAATCTGTGACTCCGACTCCGTACTTCTTTGCATAGTAATAATGGCCATATTCATGGATAAAAACTACAACTGTAAGTAGTATTATAAAAGGAATTATAAATGAAATTAAAATTTCCATTCGTTTACCTTGCTAAAAAGAAAATTTCTAAAAGCCATAAGTCTTGCATTATTTTTAAGTGATGCAGGATAAACAAAATGTGTTTCGGTAGGTTTGCCTGGCTCATTTGGTAAAACTTTTGTAATTCCACTTTGGTTGTGAGCTATATAATCAGGTAGCGCAGCTAAACCTACGCCGCTTTGAACTGCTAGTAATAAACCGTAAACACTATTTACTTTCATTAAGGACTTCCTTTTTTTCCCATCCTTCGAGCCAACTTTTAATACCCAATCAGGATTATAAACAGGTGATGGTGCTCCTTTGCCATAAGTAATAAATTTATGTTTATCTAAATCTTTTAGTGTTTTTGGATAACCGTTTTTTTCCAAATATTCATTTGAGCCGTAAATATGATAATTAAAATCTACGAATTTTTTTTGTATCAAATTCAACTGTTTGGGTCTTCTCATTCTTATTGCTACATCAGCTTCGCGTGTTGCTAAATCAAGTTCTCTATCATCAAAAATTAATTCAATTTCTATGCCAGGATGTAGATCCATAAATTCTTTAATTCTTGGAGTGAGCCATGTAGTTCCAAAACTCACTACGGTAGTTACTACGAGTTTTCCATTTAATTTATCTTTTTGACCACCTAAATTTGACTCAACATCTTTTAATTTAGAAATGACCTCATGAGCCGATTTAAAAAGATACTCACCATTTTCCGTTAGAACTAACCCTCTTGCATGTCTTTCAAATAATTGAACTTTAAGATCGGCCTCTAACCCTTGAATTTGGCGACTTATAGCAGACTGACTTAAATTAAGAATTGTTGAGGCTTTTGTAAAACTAGAAGCTTCAGCAACAGTATGAAAAATTTTTAATTTGTCCCAATCCATTTATATATGATTATAGTTTATTTATTTGGATTTACTATAGCTCTTCCAAAAAACTCGCCCTTTAAAAGCTTTGGATAAGTATCTAAAAGTTCAGTAAACGAAAGTTCTTTAGTAAATGATTGAACTTTAGAAAAATCAATCAATTTGGCTGCTTCCCCCCAGACAAACTCTCTTCTTTTAATTGAAGATCCAGACGAATCGATACCCCATAATTTAACTCCCCTAATTATAAAAGGCATAACATTAGTATTGATTTTTATTCCTCCTGCATTTCCACAAGCGGCAATAATTCCACCCGGTTTTGTTTGGGCAAATATTTTTGTTAAAGCAGAGCCACCTACAGTATCAACAACTCCATCCCAAACTCCTTTTTCTAAAAGCTTGCTTTCTCCCTCAAATTCTTTTCTGTCAATAATATTTTTTGCACCTAAGTCTTTCAGATAATCATTTTTATCTTTTTTTCCTGTTACAGCATGAACGTCATATCCCATTTTAGATAAGATCATCACAGCAATACTTCCAACACCTCCAGTAGCACCAGTTACCAAAACATCTTTTACTTTTTCACCTAGCAACAATTCTTCTTTAGCTTTGACTGCAAAAGAACACAAAAGAGCGGTAAAACCTGCTGTGCCTAGCATCATAGACTTATGAGTATCTAAATCTTTTGGTATTTTAATTAAAAAGTTTGCGTCAACTTTAGCGTACTGAGCAAAACCACCAAAGAAAGCTTCTCCTACCCTAAAACCAGTCAAAATTATTTTATCATCTTTTTTAAATTTATTATCTTCACTTTCAACTACGGTACCTGAAAAATCTATACCTGGAACGAAGGGAAATTTTCTAACAATCTTGCCTCCATTATTTAAAATTAATGCATCTTTATAATTAAGACTTGAATAATCTATTTTGACTAAAACATTTCCATCTTTAAGATGACTCGTGTCGATTTCTTTAATTTCTCTTGTAAATTTTTCGTTTTGATTATCTATTACTACAGCTTTAAATTTTTGAGACATTTATTTTTTGATATATCTTAAATATCTATTTTGAATACCTAAGTCTTCTTTGAAAGACCCTAAAAAATAGTTAGTGACTGTAGTAGCTCTCTCTTTTTTGATGCCCCTCATGGTCATACATTGATGAGCAGCATCAATAGTAACTGCCACTCCTTTCGCGTTTAATGAATTCATTAAAGTTTTAGCAATCTGCATTGTTAGTCTTTCTTGAGTTTGAAGTCTTTTAGAGAATATTTCTACCGTCCTCGCTAACTTGCTTAAACCTACAACCTTTTTGTTAGGAATATAAGCGACATGTGCTACTCCAATTATAGGTGCCATATGATGCTCGCAATGACTTTCAAGTGTGATATTTTTTTCCACCACCATATCGTCATAACCCTCCACATCTCCAAACGTTTTGGATAAATCGGCTTCAGCATCTTGATGATAGCCTTTAAAATATTCCTTAAATGCTTTAATTACTCTCTTTGGTGTCTCAATAAGACCTTCTCTGTTTGGATCTTCTCCTATCCATTTAAGAATAGTTTTAAATGCCTCTTCGGCCTGTTTATCCGAAACTTCAGGCTTTTTTGAGGATGATTTATCTGCGTCTTTAACTAACTTCATAACCATTAGGTTTTATAGGACATATTTGATTAATGCAAATTGCTATTTTGTCTTTTTTTCATTATTTTACCCTCATGTTCAAAAAGAGAGAAAGCGTATTTGAGGTAGAAGAAGGAAAATTTCTTTCTCCTAAATTTGATAAAGATGGACTTATTCCGGTGACTACCACTGACAGTGGATCTGGTGAATTATTGATGCATGGTTACATGAATGAGGAAGCTTTAAAAAAAACAATTGAAACTAAAGAAGCTTATTATTGGAGTAGATCAAGAAAAGATATATGGCACAAAGGAAAAACAAGTGGTTTTGTGCAAAAAGTTATTGATTTAAGAATTGATGATGATCAAGATGCATTATGGATGTCAGTAGATATTGGAAATGGAGCGAGCTGTCATGTCGGATATAAATCATGTTTTTACAGATCAATACCTTTAGGAAAAATCAAAAATTCTGAAGCAATAGAGTTACAATTTAAAGAAAAAGAAAAAAAATTTGATCCTGAAAAAGTTTACAAAGGTCAACCAAACCCAACAAAGTTATAATAATGAAAATAATAAGTCCATTTGGTCCAAAAATAGCTAAATTAAAATTTTCTAATAATTTAATAAATAAGATTAATGCAGAAGTTGATTTAATAGTAAATAAAAAAAGTTTACTTAAAAAACTTGATTATTCAAAAAAATTAGTTGGACGGGTAAAACAGGAATTTCAATTACCAAAACCTTTTATAAAAAAAAACTTAGAAAAAGTAATATCTAATGAAGTAAAAAAATATATTTTTAAAACTATTGGAAAAAAAGTAAAAAAAATTTCAATTAAAAATTTTTGGATAGTAAGACAATTTAATAATGAATATAACCCAATACATTACCACGATGGACACATATCTGGTGTGGGTTACTTAAAAATTCCAAAATTTGTTTCAAAGGGCTATAAAAAATCAAAAATCGATGGCACAATCGATTTTATAAATGGAAATAAGATGTTTTTGAGTGATAGTATTTACAATCATCAACCAAAAGAAGGAGATGTAATTCTTTTTCCACATTATTTGATGCATACAGCGTATCCATTTAAATCAAGTGGGGAAAGAAGATCCTTTTCATTTAATCTGGAAATAGATAAAAAAATTGCTAATGTTTTTTCAAAATGAGTAATGAATTTCAAAAAAATGTTTTTGGCGAGCCTTTAGAACCTTGCTCTAATGATCCATTAACAGGTTGGTTTAGGGATGGATGTTGTAATACAGATAAAAATGATAGAGGTATTCATACAGTTTGTGCAAAAGTGACAGATAAATTTTTACTTTGGTCAAAGAAGGTAGGTAATGATTTGATTACACCTCATCCTGAATTTGGATTTCCAGGTTTGAAAGATGGTGACTGCTGGTGTGTTTGCGCAACTTGGTATGCTAGAGCTATTGAAGAGGACGCAGCATGCTCAGTTTATTTGAAAAAAACAAATATTAAGACTTTAGAACTTATACCAATTGAAAAATTAAAAAAATTTGCTGTAGATTTATCTTAGTAAACTTTTGAACCTTTAGTTTTAATTATTAATTCAAGTTCACTATATTCTTTACAATTACAACTTTTAAGAACTTCTAATCTCTCGTTAGCTTTATCTATTCTATTAGTTTGCACATAAAGTTCACCTAAATATTCATTAATACCATTATGATTAGGTTTAAGACTTAAACCTTCTAAATAAAACTTTTCTGCTTTTTCAAAATTTCCAGTTTTTCTAGTTGTGTATCCCATGTAATTAAGAATATCTGGATTTTTTTTATCTGATTTGTATGCTTTTTCTAATTTACTGAAAGCTTGAGAATAAAGTTTTTTGGCTTTTTCTGTTTTTTCCTTTTTTTCTAATTTACCAGCTCTTTTAACTAATTTAACAGCATCCTCGTACAGCGATGTCTCGTTAGAGGAGCTGCTGCTATCGCTTCCAGCTGCAAACAAACCTGTACTTAACATTAAGGAAAAAGTTATTATAACTAAATATTTCATTAAATCTTTTTAACTTTTTTAAACAAAATTGTTATGCGACAGATGAGCGTCCTCCGTCTACTCCAAATATTTGACCTGTTATCCAGGAGCTCTCTTCTGTAAGAAGGAACTTAGCAACAGATGCGGAGTCAGCTCCCTCACCTATTCTTTTCATTGGGTGCATTTTAGCAATACCCTCAGCAACTTTTTCATTTTTAAGTAAAAAATTTGAAATTTTAGAGTTTGTCAAACTGGGGGCAATACAGTTCACTCGAATATTCGGGGCGAACTCAGCAGCTAAAGCCAAAGTCAAACCCTCTATTGCACCTTTTGCTGATGAAACAATTGCATGATTAGGAAAACCTTGTTTTACGGCAACTGTTGAAAATAAAACTATTGAACCTTTATTTTTTTTCAAATTATCTGCTAAAGACTTGATTGTCTCTGTTGCTGAAATAAGATTGAGGTTAAAAGACTGCATGAAATCACTTTTTTTTGTTAACTTTAATGGCTTCAAATCTATAGAACCTACACAAAAAGCAAGACCATTAATTTGTTCATCTTTTAAATCTGCTAATATTTTTTCAGAAAAATTTTCTTCGAGAACATCACATACAGTAAATGTTGAGTTTAATTCATTGGCTAGTGCCGATAAGCTAGACTCATCTCGACCAACTAAGTGTAATTCCTCGTTACTCTCAGCTAATTTCTTTGCCAAAGAGGATCCAATCGATCCTGTTGCACCTAAAATTACTTTTTTCATAATTAAAAATAACATTATTAACGGTTATTTACATGCAAATAATGACGCGTGTAATATACAAATAAAATATGTATTTTAATACCTATGAAGCTTTTTATTATTTTAGGAAATCAATTATTTAACCCAAAATATCTATCTGATTATAAAGATCACATTTTTTTTATGGCAGAGGACTATGGTTTATGTACTTTTGAAAAGCATCATAAATTAAAAATTCTTCTTTTTTTGTCTTCGATGAGATCTTTCAAAGACGAACTTAAATCAAAAAATTTTAATGTAATTTATAAAGATGTGAATAAAGATTTTAAATTATCCTACGAAAAAAAATTAGAAAAGACTATTAAAGAAAAAAAAATAAGAGAAATTACCTTTTTTGAAATTGAGGATAAATTTTTTGAAAAAAGAATATTGAATTTAGGAAAAAAAAATTCACTTAAGATCAACCAAGTTAGATCTCCAATGTTTTTAATGGAGAGACAGGAGTTTAAAGATTACCTTTCTAAAAATAAACGGCCTTTCATGGCAAATTTTTATAAAATTGTAAGAACAAAAATGAATTTATTGATGAATAAGAATGGAACTCCAAAAGGGAATAAATGGAGTTTCGATGAGGAAAATAGAAAAAAACTTCCAAATACTATTAAAGTTCCTACAATTTCTAAGGCAAAAGAGACAAAGGAAACTATTACTCTTAAAAAATTTGTAAATTCTAATTTTAAAGACCATCCAGGTAATACTGATAAATTTTGGTTTCCAACAACACGAAAAGACGCAAGTAAATGGCTTGATGAGTTTTTGAAAGAGAGAATAAAGCTTTTTGGGGATTATGAAGATGCAGTGACAGATAAATCAAATACTGTTTTTCATAGCGCGCTAAGCCCACTAATAAACTTAGGTTTAATAGCCCCTGAAGAAATAATAGAGAAATTAAGAAAGATTGAAAATAAAGTACCTATGAATTCCTTAGAAGGATATATTAGACAGATTATAGGTTGGAGAGAATTTATGAGAGGAATTTACCAAAACTATGATCAAAGATTGGATAACACTAATTTTTTTAATCATAAAAGAAAAATGAAAAAATCTTGGTATGACGGAAATACTGGTTTAGATCCGTTAGATCATGCAATCAATAATGCTAAAAACTATGGCTGGTCACATCATATTGAAAGGCTAATGATATTGGCAAATATAATGAATCTTTGTGAGATAAATCCTAAACAAGTTTATAAATGGTTTATGGAAATGTTCGTAGACTCATCTGACTGGGTAATGGCGCCAAATGTTTATGGAATGGGATTATTTAGTGATGGTGGAATATTTGCAACAAAACCTTATATTTGTGGATCTAGTTATTTTCTTAAAATGATGCATTTTAAAAAAGGTCCTTGGTGTGATGTAATGGACGGATTATATTGGAAATTTATAGATAGACATAAGAAATTTTTCTTAAAAAATCCGCGCCTTGCAATGATGGTTAGGGTTTCTGAAAAAATGAATAAAGAGAGAAAAATACGAATTTTTAAAGCTGCCAATAATTTTATAAAAGAAAATACTAATGGTTAAAGTTTTTTTTAACAATTCATGTAATATTTGTAGAGCCGAAATCAATCATTACAAAAAACATAGTGATAACAGTGTAGAATGGATTGATGTAACTAATAATGAGGAAGCTCAGAAAGTTACCTCAAAATCATATAAAGAACTTTTAAGAAGAATGCATGTTGTACAAGATGGTAAAATAATTGATGGGGCAGAGTCTTTTTTAATAATTTGGAAAAATGTTCCTAAATATAATTTTTTATATAAAATATTTAAAATTAAACCTCTATTTTTTATATTAAATATTTTCTATGAGATTGCAGCTTATTTTCTATTTATAAAAAATAAACACCTTCTGAAAAATGAAAAAAGCTAATTTTCCTAAAAAAACTTGCCCAGTTTGTAATAAACCTTTTGCATGGAGAAAAAAATGGAGACTTAATTGGGATAGAGTAAAATATTGTTCGAAAAAATGTTCTTCAAAATAGATTATTGTAATTTAAAACTTGTCAAAATTTTAGGAATGTTATTTTTAAAATTAAAAAATCCTTTATTAGAAAATTGCCAAGAAAATTTGTCTTCCTCACTCAAAATAAAGTTTAATTTTAAACTTAGCTTTTTTCGAATAGTATTTAAAAAAGAAAAATTTTCTCCTATGCATGGGTGAACTACATCAAAAGAGTTAATTTCAGTTATAAGAGTTTGAAATTTTACTTCATCTATGATTTGTAATTCTTCAAATCTTTTTTTTTGATCATTAATTATTTCTGACTTATAGTCTAGGACCTTTTGTTCAAGCTTTAGCTTTCGAACATCATTACTAAGTAAAACTAAGTAAATATTTTTATATTTTTTTAAATTTTTATTTTCTAAATTTAATTCGTTTTCAAAAACTAGTAAATTTTCATTTGAATTATCTTCTGTAATAAAATCAAGTGAGTTTAATTTATATTCTCTTTTATCTGTTACAGGTAAAGCGTTCTCATTTAATTTAACATTCTTATATTTATTATTAGTAAACTTGCTTATATTCCATGATTGAGCAACGTAGTGCTTTCCTTTAGTTTGAAGTCCAGCAACCCATCTCCAACTCAATGTGTTTGAAGCAGCATCACCATCGAATAAATGTTTCATAAAGAATTCTGCTCCTTTTTGCCAGGGTAGATTTAAAGTAAATATCCAAATGCTAGCAAACCACATTCTTGTATGATTATGTAAATAATTATTTTCTTTCAGCTCTTTTACCCAATCATTAAAACATTCAATTTGAGTTTCACCATTGATTGCTTTTTTATAATTGTCATCTTCCTTAAATCCTTTTAAATCCTCTATAAAGTCAGTCCAAACTTTAGGTCTTAGCTCCAGCCAACCTTTCCAATAAACTCTCCAAAATATTTCTTGGATATATTTTTCAACTTTTTGATATGGAAACTTTGATAAAACAGTTTTGGCTACCTCATACTCAGTAATTAATCTATGGGAGATATAAGGTGATAAGCAAGATACATTTGATTTGTCTTTTGGCCCTAAATCAAAATTTCTTTTGAAACTATAATTTGCTAATTCACTGTTTATAAAAGTATCGAGCTGTTTTAAAGCTCCATCCCTTGAAATTTCGAATTTCATCAGTCTTCGTCATCCCTCCACCCATCGATAAAAAGTTTCCAGCATGCAAAAGAAACGCAAACAATTCCGACGCAAAAACCTAAAAGTACTCCATTATGCTTGCCTAAATATATTGATCCATAATGAGTGCTTAGTATTGGCGGCACAACTAATATTGCACCAATAATTAAGTATCGAACTGCGAAGGGTGGTCTTTTCAAATTGAATTTCCTTGATCAAGTGGCATTGAAACTGCAGTTGTGAACCAGCAATTAAAACAATTTTCCTCATTACCTTTACTTACGTGCCATTCATAAAAAAATTGTTGCTTCTCATCGCTTAATACTTTTACTCCGTAAATAAATTTATTTTCGGTATTAGTAATTAAATCTATCTTATGTGAAAAATGGTTTAAAAGTATTCTATAATGAACATCATAAAGCATAATTCTAAATCTAGGGTATGGCCCAGTCATTTTTTTATTATCGGGATGAGCAAATATCCATGTTTGTTTAATGCCGTTATCTTTGTCATCATTATTTTTAAGAGCATCTAATTGTATTTTAATAACATCATAAGCAGATAAATTTTCTGCTGGTTTTATCATTTCTGCATTTACTGAATTAACAAAACCTAGAAAAAAAATTGCTAAAATTATTTTTTTCAATTCCATATTCTTCTCAAGGTATCTTCTCTTTTACACCCATTTTTATACATCAGATAACGAATAAAATTTTTTTCATAATAATCTTGGTGATAATCTTCTGCTGGATAAAATTTCTTAAATTTCCAAACTAAAGTGACTATTTCTCTATTAAATTTACTTTCTAAATTTTTAAAAGATTTATCAATAAATTCTTTCTCAAGTTGATTCTGAAAAAAAATTACTGATCTATAGCTTTTACCTTTATCACAAAACTGACCCTCCGAATCAAAAGGATCTATATTTCTCCAATAAATATTTAAAAGTTGTTCATAACTTACAACTTTGGAGTCATATGTTATTTCTATAGCCTCCACGTGGCCAGTGTCTTTATATATTACATCTTGATAAGTAGGATTTTTTAAGTGACCTCCTGAATATCCTGAAATTGACGATAACACTCCTTCTATTTGATCAAATGACTCTTCCATACACCAAAAACAACCGCCAGCAAAATAAGCCTTTTTTTCCTCCGCATGCAAATTTAAACTTAAGGAAAGTATAGTGACAAAAAGTAAAATTTTTTTCATATTGTAAATGATATATTAATAATTATGGAAAACGATGGATTTATTGTCATAGAAGGAATTCATGAAAATCCTAACAATATAAATACTTTAGACGAACAAACAAAAGTTGTTCATGGTCCTTATAATAAAATCGAAGCTGAGAAAGTGGCTAAAGGCTTAATCCAAAAAAATATTGACAATTTTTATCATAGAGCTTGGGTAATAAATAAAAATGTTGAACTCAACAATGTTTGTGAAGAATGTAAAAAAGAGGATGACAGCGTAAAACAAAATTTTATCATGTATAGTTTCAAAATTTGTAACAGCTGTAATTTAGCTAAAACTATTTTTCCCCTTTAGAAACCTTTAAATAAAACAATTATCAAGAATAAAAAAAACGCTTGAAACAACCATGAAACAACTACAACTCCAAAAGCTTTCCAAAGACTTTCATAGTCTAGCGCAGATTTAACCGCTACGACCATACAAGCTAGCATCCAAAATGCAGAACCTATAAAAGTCACGGTCATCAATTCAGGTGTGACCCCAAAAACTCTAATTAGACCAGGTGCACTCGAAAAACCTATAGTTCTTAAAAGTTCTCCGTGATCACTTTTTGTATTTGGATCTCTAAATAATTTAACTCCTACAAAATAAATTACATAAGCCCAAACATACCAGCTGAGTAAAGATAAAGCCGGGGCTACTAAAAAATTTGATGCTCCTAAGTGTATTGAACCAACCCCGGCAGCTAAACTCGACAAAACAACTACAACACCAGCTTGGAAAGTTGCTTTTTTATCTTTTTCAACTTCCTCGTATAGCTCGATGTCTATTTTGATAGCTCTGAAAATTCTAATTATAAATAAATTAATCATTTTTTTGCAAAAGGTTTTAGTAATCTTAGAATCTTCTTATGTAAAGCTTTATTAGATGAAGCTATAATGTTGCCTCCATTTTCAGCAGGCTCATTTTTCCAATTAGTTACAATTGCTCCAGAATTTTTTATAATCGGAATTAATGGTAAAATGTCATAAGGTTTTAAATTTGCCTCAATAACGGCATCTACTTTACCTTCAGCTAACAAACAATAGTTTAAAGCATCAAATCCAGCTAACCTAAAAGACCAACCAAATTTTTTAATAACCTTTTTTTGTCTCTCGTAACTAAGAGTCCCATGAAAGTTTCCAATAATTTTAACAGTTTTTAAATTACTGTTATTGGAGCATTTAAGAGTTTTTCTTTTGTTATTTCTGTATAGGTAAGATTTTTTCTGATCATTTATATAAAATTTACTTAGCTCTGGAAAATTAGCTAAACCAATTTTTGATTTTTTATTAAATGATAAGCTTATAAGATTAGACCATGTAGGTGCTCCAATAACAAATGCTCTTGTGCCATCTATTGGGTCGATAGACCATTGATAGTTATTATTTGAGACTTTATCTTTAAATTCCTCTCCGATAATAGAGTCGTTAGGAAATTTTTTTGTAATTAATGATCTAATAAATTTTTCGAAAGATTTGTCAAAATTAGTGACTGGATCGTAATTTTTTTTATTTTCAGATTTATTATTTACTTTAATTAAAGAATTGGATTTGTTTTTATAGAATGAATTAAGTTTTAAAGGTAAAGATTTTAAAAAATTAAAAGTATTTTTATAATTCATGAGTGTATATAGCTTAATTTAGTTTAAAATAAAAATACTAAAATTAAGAACTAAAGCATATGAGCTCCATAAAAGATAAGGGATCATTAATAAAAAACTCATCCTATCCTTTAGGTAATAAACTTTCATCAAAAGAACTATAAAAACTAAAATTATAATTAAATCTAATAAAGCTAAGCCAATTTGATGAAATCCAAAGAAAATTATACTCCAAATCATATTAAAAAATAGGTGCACAAAATATAATTTTAATATTTTGTTATCATAATTATTTATCCAAACGCGCCAAATAGCTACTGACATAAGAATATATAAAGTTGTCCATACAGGGCCAAACACCCAGCTTGGGGGATTAAAACTTGGAAGAATAATCTGAGAGTACCAAGGTTCTTTAAAAGTCGCAGTAGTGAAACCTCCGATTCCAGATGCTAAAAACGTTAACAATAGAAATAAAGTTAGAGATAAATATTTATTCTTAGTCATATTTTAAGGTATAACTAATTTATGTCTCAAAATCAGAAAAAAATATGGATTACTGGAGCGAGTAGTGGAATAGGAAAGGCTGTAGCTGAAAAATTTGCTAATGAAGGATGGAAAGTTGCTGTATCTGCTAGAAGAAAAGAACTACTTGATGAGCTAGCTAAAAATCCAAATATTGAATCATTTCCATTAGATGTAACAAATCGATCACAAATAAATGAAGTTTTTAAAAATATTAAAGATGAGTTTGGTGATTTAGATTTATGTTTATTTTCAAGCGGAACATATGAACCAAAAGATGAACAAAGTATAGATCCAGATAAAATAAAAAATGTAATGAACGTAAATTTTTTAGGTGTAATCGATTGTGTGAAATCCGTTGAGGATTACTTTAAAAATAGAAGGTCTGGACATATTTCTATAGTCTCGTCTATAGCTGGTTACAGGGGACTTCCCAATTCAAGTGGTTATGGGCCTTCAAAAGCTGCTTTAACTAATTTTAGTGAAAGCATTTATTTTGACTTTAAAAAATTTGGAGTAAGAGTGTCAGTGGTGTCACCTGGTTTTATCAAAACTCCATTGACAGATAAGAATGAATTTCCTATGCCATTCTTAAAAACTCCTGAATATGCAGCAGAAAAAATTTTTAATGGTCTAGTTAAAGGAAATACTTTTGAAATTCATTTCCCTAAAGGATTAACTTTAACTTTAAAATTTCTAAGAATATTACCTTACAGACTTTATTTATTTTTAGTGGACAAGTTGGTTAAACGATAATTAAAGAAGAGACTCAACGTACTCCCAATTTATTAATTTATCGAAAAAATTTTCTAAATAAGCTGGTCTTTTATTTCTATAATCTAAGTAATAAGAATGCTCCCAAACATCGCAACCTAATATTGGTTTCATATTGTGAATTAAAGGATTTTCAGCATTAGGTGATTTGGAAACCACAAGCTTGTCCTCTTTTAAAGATAGCCAACACCATCCAGATCCAAACTGTGAAACTCCAGCCTTTATAAATTCTTCCCTAAATTTTTCTAAACTTCCAAAATCTTGTTTTATCTTATTTTCAAGTTTAGATGGAACATTTCCTCCACCATTAGGTCTCATACACTTCCAAAAAAGATTATGATTCCAGTGTTGACTAGCGTTGTTAAAAATACCTGTTTTTTTTTCGGCAGAAGCTTTTTTAATTATATCTTCCAAAGATAATTTTTCATAATCAGAACCTTTAATAAAATTATTGAGATTTGTAATATATGTCTGGTGGTGTTTACCGTGATGTAAATCCAAAGTTTGCTCTGACATTATTGGAGAAAGAGCTGAATGAGCGTAATCTAGTTTAGGAAGCTCAAACATATTAATCTTTTACAAACATTACTGTTAATTCTGCAACTTTGATCCCAAATTTAGTCATTGTCGCTCTATTAATTGCTACACGTTCATCCTGCATGAAAATCCAATCATCAAAAGTAATTTTAATATTTTTACCTTTAACCGGTACCAGCAATACATATTCGAATTTAAAAGCTGGACCATACGAATATCCTTTAGCTGTTCCAACTACATCAGATGCTGTTCCTTCATAGTTATGTTCATCAATTTTTTTAATAGTCCATTGACGAGTTTGTCTTTCCCCATCATTCCAATCAAAAACTTCGTCTAAAATTAATTGAGAACCATCCCATTTTCCGTTTAAATCAGCTTTAAATTGTCTCGTAACTTTTCCAGATCTATTTTGTAATACTCCCCAAGCTTTGACATTACCCGATAAATAATTTTCGATTACAAGTCTTGGTTTTTGTTCTTTAAAATCTGTCGGTTTCATTTTATTTGCGCATCCTGTTGTTAAAATAAGTAAAAGTAATCCTATTAATTTTATCATTGCGACTATTTATTAGACATTGAGAATTGAATCAAGTTAATGTTTCTGGACTTAAAGCCTCCCTCACAATAAGATAAATAAAATTCCCACATACGTTTAAAATAATCATCAAAGCCAAGCGGGCTTATTTTGTCCCAAACACCTATAAAGTTTTTCCTCCAAGCAGCCAATGTTTTAGCATAATCATCAGAATAAGCATTTATCTTTTCAAGTTTAAGGTCATTTTTCTTTATAAGTTTTTCTATGAAATTTATTGAAGGCAAAAATCCACCTGGAAAGATATATTTTTGAATAAAATCCTCATTCGCTTTATATCTATCGAATAGTTCATCTTTTATAACAATTCCTTGAATAGCAGCAGTACCGTTATTATTGAGAACTTTCTTAATTGTTCCAAAATATTGGTCCATATATTTTTCACCAACAGCTTCAATCATTTCTATTGAAGCAACATGATCATATTTTTCTTTAAGATCTCTATAATCTAAAAACTTAACATTAACTTTATTATTTAATCCCGAGTTAAAAATTTTCTTTTTGGTAAAATCATATTGATTTTTTGAAATTGTAATACAATCAACGCTAACATCATAGTTTTTCGCCAAAAATTCAGCAAAACCGCCCCAGCCACAACCTATCTCTAAAACCTTATTCCCCTCTTTTATTTTTAATAAATTTATCAGTTCTTGAAATTTATTTTTTTGAGCATTTTCTAAATTGTCTTTTTCATCTTTATATAATGCACTTGAATAAGTAAGAGTTTTATCAAGCCACAAAGAAAAAAACTCATTGCCTAGATCATAATGTTTCGAAATATATTTTATACTTTTTGATTTTGTATTTGATACGAACATTTTTTTAATAAAATTTTTAATTTTTTGTAATTTTAGACTTCCAGAAAAAGAGTAAATTGTATTAATATTTCTCGCCGTAAGCTCAATTAAGTCAGTTAAATTTGAAGTATAAAAATCTTTTTTCATATATGCTTCGCCTAAAGCTGAACTTCCGCCCATAACAACATTAAGGTAAAAATGTGGATTATTTATTTTTATATCTGAAGATAATTTACTTTCTAAATCACCGAAATGAAAAACTTTTCCATCGTAATTGATTAGTTTTAAATTTCCCTGTGAAATACTCTTTAATTTGTTTAGGACGAATTTTTCTGAAAATTTAATAAAACTCATTAATATTCCTCATAACTTAAATTATTTTTAATTTTAACTTCTCTTTTTCTATATATCGCTCCTTTTTTCCACAAAAGTAATGCTTCATAATGTATCGAACCTATAATTTTAATTGTCATTAAAGGATATTTGAAAAAATTTTTTATAAGCTGTTTAGAAGTAAATTCTTTTTTTTCTCCAGTTTGGGTAGCTGTTAAAATCGTTCCTACTGTATCAGTTTGTTTAATATAAACCGATAGCTTATCGTTTGGATTTAATAATTTAAAATTATAATAGGTTTCCATATCCATAAAAGGTGATACGTAAAATTTTTTTTTACATTTTTGTGAAATTTCTTCGTTATCTTTAATCTTAAAAATGTAAGTATGTTGCTCATTAAAAGTATTTTTAACCTCATAAAAAATTGCTTTTAGTTCATTTTCCTCATAACAATAAAATATACTTAGAGGATTAAAGACGTACCCAAAAATTCTCGGGTAACAAAGTATTTTAATTTTATTAATTTTTTCTCCAATGTTAAACTTTTTTATATTAGAAAGTACCCATTCTTTTAAGCTACTGCCGTCACGTTCTCCATGGTCTTTGTCATAGAAGCTAAAAATATTAAATTTATTATGTGAGAAAATACTTATAGAACTATCCAATTGATGGATCTCATCCAAATCAATTAGCAAAGAAAAAGTTTTATATTTTAAAAAATGTCTTACTGGTTTGAATCTCGTATGAGTTACTTCGCCATTATAAATATAAGAGTTCATTAAATTTTAAAGTTACGTATTAAATCTATAGACGATTTTAATCCATCTTCATGAAAACCGTAACCAAAATAACTTCCACAAAACCATGTCCTTTTTTTACCTTGAATTAATTTTAAATCTTTTTGTAATTCAGTATTTTCTGAATTCAAATAAGGATGAGTAAAGTTAACTTTTTTAATGATAGAATTATCATTAATTTTACAAATAGGGTTTAAAGTTAAAAAATAGTCTTTAGAGGTTTGTAAATTTTGTAGTTTATTTAACCAATAAGTAATACAAGTCTTTTTTCCATCTGAAACTGAATTCCAACTAGACCAAGCTCTTTTTCTACGAGGCATCAATATTTCGTCAGTATGAAGATAAGCCTCGTTTTTAACATAATTAAATTTTTCCAATATATTTTTTTCTTGTTCGGTGGGTTTTTCTAACATTCTTAAACTTTGATCTGCATGGGAAGCTAAAACTACTTGATCATAATCAACATACTCATTTCCAATAATTAATCTAATATTATCATCACTTCTAATTAATCTATCTACTTTGTAATTTTTAAAAATTTCCCCACTAATTTTATCTGTAACTTTTTTAACGTAAGCTCTGCTTCTATTTGAAACCGTAAACCATTGTGGCCTATTTTTAAGTTTAAATAAGCCATGATTAGTAAAAAAATTTAGAAAAAATTTTAATGGCATTTCTTTTGCTTTATTAAAAGGCATTGACCAGATAGCTGCAACCATAGGGATTAAGTGATAGTCAATGAAATAATTTGATAACTTTTTTTTATTCAGAAAACTGCCAAGGGTTTCCTCTTTAACTTCACTTTCTAGTAATTTTGGGGCAGTTTTATAAAATGAAATTATTTCTCTAATCATATTTAAAAATTTTAAATTAAGAACATTCAATTTATTAGCAAAAAGACCTCCTAGACCACTTCCACTATATTCAACATTGCTATTTTTAATTGATACAGAAAATGACATATCGCTTTTTTCATAAGGAACTTTTAATTCATTGAAAAAATTTACTAAGTTTGGATAAGTAACCTCATTAAAAACGATAAAGCCTAGATCTACTGGAACAATCTTATTGTCTTCTTCAATCTCGTGGGTAAAAGAATGGCCTCCAAAATGATTATCTTTTTCGTATAGATCAACTTTATATTTTTTTGAAAGAAAATACGCAGAAGACAATCCTGAGATACCTGAGCCGATTACAGCAACTTTCATTAAAAAAGATTAAGCAGCTTCATCTTTATATTCATCCATTGAAGGACATGAACATACTAAATTTCTATCTCCAAAAACGTTATCTACTCTAGCGACGGGTGCCCAATATTTATTATTTTTTACATACTCAGTTGGAAAAGCTGCTTCCTCTCTTGAATAAGCATGTTTCCACTCACTGGAAGCTAACTCAACATAAGTATGAGGAGCATTTTTCAGTGGGTTATCTGTTTTGTCAAACTTTGAAGATTCCACTAAATTTATTTCTTTTTTAATTTTTATAAGTGCATTACAAAATTTATCGATCTCCTCTAAATTTTCACTTTCTGTAGGTTCAATCATGATTGTACCAGCAACAGGCCAAGACATTGTTGGAGCATGGTAACCAAAGTCAATTAGTCTTTTTGCTAAATCCTCCTCGGAGATTCCTGAATTTGCTTTGATTGGTCTGATATCTATAATACATTCATGTGCAACATTTCCATTCTTACCAGTATAAAGAACTTTATAATCTTTAGATAATTTTTTTGAAATGTAATTTGCATTTAAAATTGAAACTTGTGAAGCTTTTTTCAATCCTTCAGCGCCCATCATCTTTATATACATCCAAGAAATTGGAAGTATACTTGAGCTTCCCCAAGGAGCAGCTGATACAGCTCCCATTCCATTCTTAGGGCCAGCTTCTTTAATAATCTCGTGTGTTGGTAAAAAATCAGCTAAATGCTTAGCGCAAGCAATAGGACCCATTCCTGGTCCACCACCACCATGCGGTATACAAAATGTTTTGTGTAAATTAATATGACATACATCTGGTCCAAATTTTCCTGGTTTTGCAACGCCTACTAGTGCGTTTAGATTTGCTCCGTCCATATAAACTTGCCCACCATGCTTATGAATAACTTCGCAAATATCAATAATTTTTTCCTCAAATACTCCATGAGTAGAGGGGTATGTAACCATTAAAGCAGCTAAATCTTTTGAGTGTTTTTCAGCTTTATTTTTAAGATCATCTATGTCCACGTTTCCATCATCGTCACAATTTACCACAACCACTTTCATACCACACATTTGGGCACTGGCTGGATTAGTTCCATGAGCTGAGTCTGGAATTAGACAAACGTTACGATTTTCTTGTTTATTATTTTTATGGAATTTTCTTATAGTCATTAGACCTGCATACTCTCCTTGAGCTCCAGAATTAGGCTGTAAAGAAACCGCATCATACCCTGTTATTTCTTTCAAATCATTTATTAGATCATTGAAAAGAATTTTATATCCTTCCATTTGATTTGTAGGAACAAAAGGATGTGGAAGTGAAAACTCCTTCCAGGTAATGGGAATTAATTCTGCAGTTGCATTGAGTTTCATTGTGCAAGATCCCAAAGCAATCATTGACCTATTTAGTGCAATATCACAATCTTCGAGTTTCTTTAAATATCTTAACATTTCAGTTTCAGAGTGGTACTTATTAAAAACTGGGTGAGTTAAGTATTTTGAAGTTCTTAGAAGATTTTTGGGAAGATTATCTAGTTCAACTTTTATATCTTGTTTAACAATTTTAGAAATTCCAAATAACTTTAGTAACACATTCACATCATCAAGTTTTTTTGCTTCATCAAACGCAATTGATAAATGTTCTTTATCAACTTTTCTCAAGTTTATATTCTCTTTTAAAGCAGCTTCATATATAGAAACTGTTTTTTCATTGGTTTTAATTGTAACGGTATCGAAGAAATGATCTGATAAAATTTTGTAACCACCTGCTTTAATATTATCAGCAAAAATTTTGGCCAATTTAGAAGTTCTATTCGCTATTTTAAGTATTCCTTCAGGTCCATGATAAATTGCAAAAGCAGCAGAAATGATTGCTAATAACGCTTGAGCAGTACAAATATTACTTGTAGCTTTATCTCTACGTATGTGTTGCTCCCTAGTTTGTAAAGAAAGTCTGTAAGCCTTTTTTCCGTGTCTATCTTTTGAAACACCTATAATTCTTCCCGGCATTGATCTTTTGAATTCCTCCTTTGTAGCAAAAAACGCTGCATGAGGTCCGCCGTATCCCATTGGGATACCAAATCTTTGAGCACTACCAACAGCGATATCAGCTCCAAGTTCAGCTGGAGTTTTTAATCTAGCTAAGGCTAATAAATCACAAACCAAAATAGCTTTTCCATTTTTTTTGTGTATCTGACTTATGCTTTCACTAGGATCATTAATCTCACCTAAAGTTCCTGGGTAAGATAAAACTCCACAAATAATATCTTCATTAATTTTTACTAGTTCTGTTGCTTCATCACCAATGATCAATTCTAAACCAAAAGGATTTGTTCTTGTCTTTATAAGATCAATTGTCTGTGGGTTGCAATTACTTGAAATAAATATTTTTTTTGAATTAGTCTTATCTAATCTCTGGCTTAAACCTACTGCCTCTGCTGTTGCTGTAGCTTCATCTAATAAAGAAGCATTAGCTATATCCATGCCTGTTAAGTCGATTATTGATTGTTGAAAATTTAATAACATTTCAAGACGACCTTGTGCCACTTCAGGCTGATAAGGTGTATAAGATGTGTACCACCCTGGATTTTCTAAAATATTTCTTAGAATTACATTAGGTGTGATAGAATTATAGTACCCCATCCCAATAAAATTTTTAAAGATTTTATTTTTTTTTGATATAGATTTTAATTTTTTTAAAGCATCGTTTTCTGACATTGGCTGGTCGATCTTAAGATCATCTTTTAATAAGATTTTTTCTGGCACAGTATTGCTCATTAGGTCCTCTAATGATTTGTATCCAACGTATTGCAACATTTTGGACTGATCTTCTTCGGAAGGACCAATATGTCTTTTAATAAATTCTTTTGAATTATCGTCAATCATTTAACTTGGGTTCTCCTTACAAAATTTATCATATTCGTCTTTTGACATAAGGGAGTCATACTCACCTTTATCTTTTATCTTTAACTTAAAAAACCAGCTCGCACCTTCAGGGTCAGTATTCACGCTCCCTGGGTCATCTGCAATAGCTTTATTTCCCTCTGTAATTTCTCCAGAAATTGGAGAATAGACATCACTCGCAGCTTTAGTAGACTCTACAACAGCTGCTTGACCCTCTTTTTCTACGGCTTTTCCTGCATCAGGAACCTCCACGAAAACAATATCACCGAGCATTTCTGTTGCATGCTTAGTTATTCCTACTGTAGCAACGTCTCCTTGCAATGAGACCCATTCGTGTTTTTTAGAAAATTTTTTTTCACTCATATTCGTTTCCCTTTATTTAACATAACTTTTTTTATAAAATGGAAGTTCAGAAATCTTACCCCCATATTTTTTTCCTCTTACTTCAAGCTGAATAGATGTACCTATTTCGGAAAATTCTGATTTAACATATCCCATTGCAACTGGAGCGTTCACGCTCGGGCCAAAAGTACCACTTGTAACGAATCCTATTTCATTATTATCTGATGAAAAGATTTTCGTATTTTCTCTAGCTATAACTTTTCCATCTGGTTTTATACCAACTCTAATTTTTTCACTTCCGTTTGCTAATAAATTTTTTATTTTTTCCCATCCATTAAATCCTCCAACTTCTTTCCTTTTTTTTGCTATGGCCCATTTTAAATTAGCCTCTACCGGATTTATTTTTTCATTTAAATCATGACCATATAAACATAGACCTGCCTCTAATCTTAATGTATCTCTAGCTCCCAAACCTATCGGTTTAACTTCATTTGAAATTAAGTAATCAATGAGCTTTTCAACTTTTGTGTTTGAAATTGAGATTTCAAAACCATCTTCACCTGTATATCCAGATCTTGTTACATAAAGATTTTCACCTTCATACTCAAAATTACTTCCTGTCATAAATTTTAAATTAGCTACACCCGGAATTAATTTTTCTAAAATCTCTACAGATTTGGGTCCTTGTAACGCTATTAAAGATAAATCGTTGTTTAAAAGATGTTTATGATTTTTTTTTAAAAATTGTGAAATTTGTTTAATATCGTTTTCCTTACAAGCTGCGTTTAAGATTATACAAAAACCTTTTTTGGTTCTTGTGATAATTAAATCATCAATTATTCCACCTTCGTTATTTAATAAAAAAGAATATTTTGAATGGTTAACTTTTAAATTTTTTAAATCTGCTGGTATAATTTTTTCTAAAGACTCAATTAATGTTTCATCACCTTCTAAAAAAAATTGTCCCATATGTGACACATCAAAAAATCCAGCGTGTGTTCTTGTAGAAATATGTTCCTTAACAATACCATCTTTATATTGAATAGGCATTTCATAGCCGGCAAACGGAACAAACTTTGCTCCTAAATTTTTATGATAATTATATAAAGCTGTTTTTTGTACTTCCATAATAACTCTCATTTAACCCCATCTGTCTATGTACCTGAGAGATTTAATCCTTCGGTGAGGCTTTCGCCTGCTTTCCAGAGTTATTACGGTAACGGTCCTTTTGCCTGAGAGTTTCCGGGGTGGTTGCTCCTTCGGCGCCAAAATGGTCTCTCCCGTTACGAAGCGGACTCTCCTCTAAATATAGTAAAAAGTCAAATGCAAATTATTCAGGTCTTGCTATGTTTTTTATCAAAACTCTTTAATATTATTGCTAAAATGATGACTGTTCCTCCGAGAAATACACTAATTGGAGGAATTTCATTAAGGAATAACCAAACCCATAGCGGGCCACATAGTGTCTCCATTAACATTAGAAGACCTACTGTCGCTGAAGGCGTTGTCCTAGATCCGATTGTAATACAAATAAATCCCAGCGCTAATTGGGGTACTCCCAATAAGAATCCCATAAAAATATCATGTTGAGTAAATTGAAAAGACTCAGATAAAAAATAACCATATATCAAACTAAATATTCCAGAGTAAAACATGGCTGGTACCATATCTACCTTAGAATTTTTTCTTATTATCATCACATAAATCGCAAAGTTAATAGGTATTGCTAATGCAACGATGTTTCCAAACAAAGAGCCTGTTGATATTGAGTCACCAACCATGATCAGTATTCCACTCATAGCTAAAAAAATTGAGCTAGTTCCAATTATTGAAACTTTTTCTTTTAGATAAAAATATCCAAAAATAGCTAAGAACATTGTCTGAGTGCTAATTATAAAAACAACATTTGCAACTGTGGTATTAGTCATGGCTATAACGAAAGCTACAAAACTAAAAGACATAATCAGACCACCCAAAACTCCAGGATATCCAGAATCTTTTATAATTTTAAAAGTATTTTTTTTGTAAATACTTATTAAAAATATTGAAAGTGCTAATAAAAAAAAGAATGATCTTAAAAAAAGTATTTCCCATACAGTTGATTGTTCAAAAGATCTAACAATAAATCCTCCCCAACTTAAACAAAAACCCCCAAATAAAAGTAAAATGTATCCAGGAATTTTATACAAAAAATACATTTAAAATTTTTTTAAAATATTTTTAAAATAAAATTGTAAAGTAGCTGCTCTAAATATCATAAACAGTAAAAGAGAAAACCATATACCATGATTTCCGAGGTATCTAGTAAGTAAAATAGAAACTCCAATGTAACCTAGCACGGAAACAATCATCGCATTTCTTATCTCTTTTGTTTGAGAGGCACCAATAAATATACCATCTAATTGATAGCAAAAACATGCAACTGGAGGAATTATTATGACCCATAAAATATGTTGAAAAGAAATAAATCTTAAAATTTCAATGTCGGTGATAATATATATTATTTCTTTAAAAAAGATTAAATAAAATAGAGAAATTATCACTGCAGTAATAAAACTTAATTGTATTGAATTTTTTACTACAGTTAAAAAAGATTTTTCATTTCTCCTACCTATTGCAAAACCTACAACGCCCTCAGTTGAGAAAGCGTACGCATCTAAAAAAAATGCTGCTAGGATTATGAATTGTAGTAAAATTGTATTTACTGCAAGATAATCATCTCCTATTTTAGATCCTAAATAAGTGATCCATAAGAATGAAAAAGTAAGAAATAAAGTTCTTATAAAAATATCTAAATTTATATTAAAAAGTTTTATAATTTTTGATTTGATAATTAAATTATCAAACCTAGGTATAACTTTAAATTTTTTTGTAATGTAATTGTAAGTAAAAATTAAAAAAATTGTTACAGTTAAATAACTTGCTATTAAAGTGCCCAGAGCAACTCCAAGTACGTTTAAATCAAAAGTCAAAACTAACAAGGAGCTAAAGACAATATTTAATATCGACATTATAATTATTAAAAGACTTGAGATTTTGGTTTTTTGAATTCCTAAATAAAATCCAATTAAGATATAAATGACAAGTTCTGCTGGAACAGAAAAAACTCTCACATTTAAATACGTATTAATTAAAACTTCAGTATCATTAGAAGTAGAAAAAAAATGGTTTATTGCACTTTTAATCAAAGGGATAAAAATAAGAATAATAAAAGCAACTATTAAAGCAATTACAAAATTTCTGAGTAAAGTTTTAACTATTTCTCTATAATCGCTCCTTCCATAAGCCTGAGCAACTATACCTACTGTTCCCATCCTTAAAAACCCAAAGCTCCAAATAATCATCGTCATCACAGAAGTGGCAACACTAGTTGCAGCTAAATATTTAGTTTCACCAAGATTTCCCATTAATCCAGTATCAACCATTCCCACTAGTGGTATAGCTATGTTTGAAAAAAAAACCGGTATGGACAACAAAAATATTTGTTTTTTTGAAAATTTTGAAGAGCTTTTTAATAGTTCCATTTTATACTTTAATATATTCTAAGAACCTTATATACATTGTATCTCGAATGTTAGAGCAAGTAATTATCTCAATACAAATTATCCTCATAGACATAGTTATGGCCGCAGATAACGCGATCATAATAGGTTTAATCGCTGCTGGGTTCGCAACAGAAAACAGAAGAAAGATTATAGCATGGGGTGTCGCTGCAGCTTTTTTATTTAGAATTATTTTCGCTTCTGGAGCTAATTATTTATTTGAATTTGCCTGGATTAAAATTTTAGGAGGTGTTTTACTTTTATGGGTAATTAATAACTTAAGACAAGACTTTTTTGGTAAAAATAAAATAAAAACGCCGCAGCTAAAATCAGGTGAAACTAAAAGTTTTAGTGTTGGAGTTTATCAAGTTTTAATTGCTGATCTTACATTAAGTTTTGATAATACAATTGCAGTGGTAGCAGCTTCTAAAGGTAATTTTCATTTAATGGTTATAGGTTTATTGTTATCAGTATTTCTAATAGCTACTCTTGCAAGTTATTTTGCTGAGTATATCAAAAAACATATTTGGCTTGGTTATTTGGGTTTATTTGTAATTTTGATAATTTCAATTCAATTAATTATTGGGGGACTAGTAAACTATGAAGTCCTTTCAATAAACGAAAAGTATAAGTTTTTATTTTTATAATGATAGACTTTTGTATTATAGGGTCAGGTATTTCTGGCTCTACAATAGCCAACTTTCTCTCAAAAAAATACTCTGTGCAAATACTTGATAAGGCAAGAGGGCCAGGTGGAAGAGCCTCAAACAAAAGATTTAAAGATAATTTAAGTTTTGATCATGGTGTTCAATATATTTCCCCAAAAACTCAAAAATTTAAAAATTTTGTAAATCAACTGAGTAAAAAAAAAATTTTAAAAATTTGGGATGGAGATCATTTAGATTTTACCTTCGAAAAAAAGGAATATAATCAAAAGTTCATAGGAAGAATTGGCAATAATGCAATTTCTAAATATTATTTAAAAGGTATTAATCAAAAATATCAATCTCAAGTAAAAAATATTTTCTATAATAATTTTTTTTGGGAAATTACATTAACAACTAATGAAGTAATTAAGTCAAAATCAATTATTTTTACATGCCCTTTTCCTCAACTAAAAATTTTAGCTAAAAAATATTTAAATAAAAAAATTTTAAATCTCAAGATAGATATGGAGCCAAACATAACAACTATGATTGCTATTAAAAATCAAAAAGATATTCCAATTAGTAGCATTAAATTTAATGATGATATTTTAGCATGGGTTGCATATGAGAATAGTAAAAAAAGGTTTAAATCATCAGTTAGTCTATGGACAATACAATCAACAGTAAAATGGGCAAAAAAGAAGATAAATATTTATAAAAAAAATAATAAAGTTGAAAACTTATTAGTATCTAAATTCATTGACTTTACAGGAATAAAAAAAGATAAAATAATATTTAAGAAAACTCATGGCTGGAAATACTCTTATAATTCAAAAGGTTCGCCTTTTAAAAGTTATTGGGATAAAAAAACAAGAATTGGAGTATGTGCAGATTGGTTTATTGGATCTAAAGTAGAAAGTGCTTGGTTAAGTGCCAATGATCTGGCAAAGAAAATTTTGCGTTTTTAATGCTTTAATTAAGCATGTTTCTTAAAACATACTGAAGTATTCCACCATTTTTATAGTATTCAACTTCATTAGCTGTATCGATTCTGCATAGAACTTGAATTTTTTTACTTGTTCCATCTTTATATTTTATCTCACATGTCACTTCTTCTCTAGGCTTTACTCCGTCTTTTATGTCAATCACTGTTATAAGTTCAGCGCCTGTTATATTTAATTTTTTTCTATCGAAGCCATCTTTAAATTGTAGAGGCAAAACACCCATACCAACTAAGTTTGATCTATGTATTCTCTCAAAACTTTCCGCTAAAACAGCTTTTATTCCAATTAATTTTGTACCTTTTGCTGCCCAATCTCTTGAAGAGCCAGTTCCATATTCTTTACCAGCTATTACAACTAAATCATCATTTCTCTTTTTATATTCCATCGCAGCTTCATAAACGCTCATGGGTTTACCCTCTGGATATAATATTGTGAACCCGCCTTCTGTGCCTGGAGCCATTTCGTTTCTAATTTTAACATTGCCAAAAGTTCCTCTCATCATAACCTCGTGATTTCCTCTTCTAGCACCATAGGAATTAAAATCTTTTTGCTGAATTTGATATTTTTCAAAATAATCTCCTGTAGGGCTCTCCTTTTTTATACTTCCAGCCGGCGATATGTGGTCTGTTGTGACCGTATCTCCTAGAACTAATAAAATTCGAGCATCATTTATTGGTTTAAATCCCTCAGGTTTATCAGGAAGATCATCGAAGAATGGTGGTCTTTTCACATAAGTTGAATTTTCTTGCCAATTATAAATATCACTATCTACAGTGTTTATTTCTCTCCATTCCTTAGGGCCTTCTGAGACATTAGAATACCTTTTTTTAAACATTTCAGAATCTAAGGAAGTTAACATAATTTCTTCAATCTCTTTATTGCTTGGCCAAATGTCTTTAAGAAAAACATCTTTTCCATTTTTATCTTTTCCTAGAGATGATTTATATAAATCAAAATTCATAGTTCCTGCAATCGCATATGCAACTACTAACGGAGGTGAAGCTAAATAATTTGCTTTAACATCTGGACTTATTCTACCCTCAAAATTTCTATTACCAGATAAAACTGAAACTGCGTATAAATCGTTTTGATTTATTGCATCAGAAATATCTTTATTTAATGGACCAGAATTTCCAATACAAGTAGTGCACCCGTATCCAACTAAGTTAAATCCTAATTCATCTAGATATTTGTTTAAACCAGCTTTCTCTAAATAATCTGTTACAACTTGTGAGCCTGGTGCTAGGGAAGTTTTGACCCAAGGTTTTACTTTTAATCCTTTCTCATAAGCTTTCTTTGCTAAAAGTCCTGCACCTATTAGAACACTTGGGTTTGATGTGTTAGTGCATGATGTTATTGCAGCAATTACGATATCACCATCTGTAATTTCAAAATCAACTCCTTTAACTTTAGCTGTTACTTGTTTATCTCTTTTTGTATTTTCCTTATAAACCTTAGCGAAATCAGTTGCAGAGTTTGTTAATAGAACTTTGTCTTGAGGTCTTTTAGGTCCTGATATGCTTGTGACTACTGTGCTTACATCTAATTTAACAACGTCAGTGAACGAAATGTCGTTATTTGCCCACAATCCTTGCTCTTTACAATAATTCTCAACTAAAGAAATAGTTTGATCATCTCTACCCGATAATTTTAAATATTTTAAAGTTTCATTATCTACAGGGAAAAATCCACAAGTTGCTCCATATTCAGGAGCCATATTAGCTATTGTTGCTCTATCTGCTAATGTAAGATTTTTTAATCCTTCCCCATAAAACTCTACAAATTTTCCAACCACACCTTTTTTTCTCAAAATTTCAACAATAGTAAGTACTAAGTCTGTTGCAGTTGTACCTTCTTTTAATTTTCCTTTAAGCTCCACACCAATCACTTCAGGTATTAGCATTGATATTGGCTGACCCAACATTGCGGCTTCAGCTTCAATACCACCAACTCCCCATCCCAAAACTGATAATCCGTTTACCATTGTAGTATGACTGTCAGTTCCTACTAATGTATCTGGATAAGCATATAAAACGCCATCACTTTTAGATGACCACACCACTTTGGATAAATATTCTAAGTTAACCTGGTGACATATTCCTGTACCGGGAGGTACTACCCTAAAGTTATCGAAAGCTTTTTGTCCCCATTTTAAAAATGAATATCTTTCCCCATTTCTAGAAAATTCTTTTTCAACATTTCTTGCAAATGATTTCCCAGATGCATATTCATCTACCATCACTGAGTGGTCTATTACTAAATCTACTGTAGAAAGAGGATTAATCTTTTCAGGATCTTTATTTTTATTTTTTACAGCATCTCTCATAGCAGCTAAATCAGCGACTGCAGGTATCCCGGTATAATCTTGCATCAAGACTCTTGCTGGCCTATATGCGATTTCGGTATTTGATTTTTTCTTCTTTAACCAGTCTTTAATTGCTAAAATTTGGTTTTCGTCAACTGAAACTCCATCTTCATGTCTCAATAGATTCTCAAGTAAGACTTTTAAAGATATTGGTAGTTTAGAAATCCCCTCTAATCCGTTACTTTCTGCTTTTTTTAAACTAAAAATTTTAAACTCTTTGCCAGATGATGAGATGCTATCTAATGATTTAAATGTGTTTTTACTATTAAATTTCATTGGCTATACATAGAACAAAATTACACAAACGATAAGTAAAAAAGACATTGTATAATTAAAATTCTTTATAAATTTATCACTTGTGGCGAATTTTCTCATATATTTTCCCATTAAACACCAGGTTGTTTGGCTTCCAACAGCCATCAAAAACCATACAAATGTTAAAACAATTGAGTCTCTTAAATAGTTATTTTGTGTATCAATAAATAAAGAAATTGAGGTCAGTCCAACTATAATACTTTTGGGATTTACGAATTGAAACCAAAAAGTATTTAAAAAAGTTACTGGTTTTGGATCAATTTTTTTATCTTTTGTTTGTCCTGCAAAAGATAATTTGTATGCCATATATAATAAGTAGATTGATCCTAATATTTTTATTGTAGTTTGAATAAATGCATACTTTTGAAAAATAGCTCCAGATGTAAGTTGCAAAAGAATAATTAAAAGCGTCCATCCGATAATTACTCCAAGCATAGTGGGAATGGCTTTTCTAAAACCAAAATTAAAAGCTGTATAAGATGTCATAATATTATTTGGACCAGGGGAAAACGCGGTTGCAATACCGAATAATATTAATGGAAAAAGTTGCATTTTAATTTAATGAGGCGCTCTAAACTTACTATGACAAGCCGAACAATTGCTCCACATTAATTCTTTCTGCGCTGCTCTTAGATCTTCAGCAGTCTCAATAGCTTTGGCAAGTTTTATCATATCATCTGATGCTTTTTTCATTAAAGCATTGAATTCATCTTTATTTTCCCAAATGCTCGGTAGTGCCCCTGTTTTAAACCCCTCTTTTGTATTTTCAGGAAAATAATCTAGTAATTTTATATAATTATCTGAAATTTTTTTCATTAAAGGTTTAGCCTCCTCGATTCTTTTAGATTTCAATAATATGGATATTTTTTTAGCGTTTTGATAGTTTTCGCTAAACATTGCTTTTCTACCTTTAATAATTTCTTCCACAGTCTGAGCATTAGCAGAAAAAGAAAAGCTTAAAGAAAAAATAATAATAAGTGTTTTTATTATTTTTATCTTTCGTATCATAAAATTTATATTGTCATGAATACTGAAGATTTCCCATCTTTAAGTTGATAAATAACATAGGGCTCATCTTTATCACCTGGCATTCCTGGTGTGCCAATAGGCATTCCAGGTAAAGCTATACCATCAATATCTGGTTGCTCTTTTAATAATTTATTTACTGCCTCAAACGGGACATGTCCTTCAATAAAGTATTTGCCCATAATAGTAGTATGACAAGACTGCATTTCTAATGGAATATTATATTTTTGTTTTATTGTATGAAGGCTTCTCATATCTGTTTGTTTTACTTGAAATTTTTCTTCTTCTAAAAATAAAACATACCCATAACAACATCCGCATGAGGGTGTCTTAAAAACTTCAACAATTTGTTTATTATTAATATTTGCTAAAGCGTCTTTTTTATCTGTGACAAAATTAAAGATATAAAAAACAGAGAATAATACTACTGTAAAAATACCAAATTTAGATATGGTGTTTTTAAATGACATGTCTAATTATAATTAATTATGAAGATTTTTAACAGTCAGAATGAATATGGCCTATTGGCCAAATTGTTCCACTGGGTCACATTTATTGTCCTAATAGCCCAAGTTCCTTTTGGATTTTATTTGGTAGGGCTTGAATTTTCTGATGAAAGAATTGAACTTGAAAATATACATATCCTTGTTGGAATAACTGTTTTTTATCTTACTTTGTTTAGACTAATTTGGAAATTTTTTAACCAAAGTCTATCAGAAACTAAAAGTTTTTTTAAAGGACAAGTCTTCATTGGAAAGGCTAACCATTTTTTGCTTTATGTAACTATTTTTTCCATAACAATTTCTGGCGTTCTTAAGAAACTTTATATGGGAGAAACTCTTAATTTTATATTTTTTAAATACGGATTTGAGAAAGATAATTTTGTTTTAGCTGATGCTTATTACCAAGTTCATATTTACGCTAATTACTTATTATTAGCACTTGTAAGTCTGCATATACTTGCAGTGATTGTTCATCATTTTATTTTTAAGGATAAAATCTTAAACAAAATTACTTAGTGGCAAGCTTCGTTGAACTTTTTTAATCTCCAATAATTATATGGCCAAGGCGTAATAAATCCAACAGCTAACATTATCGGCACAACCCACCAAGTTAAAATAGCTCCTCCTGTAAGAAAATAATCAGTAGCATTCATGGCGATTTCCATGCTTACCATTGAGATTAAACTCATTCCAACAGCTGTTTTAAAAGCTAACTTAAAAGAAAAGTTTTGTCTTAATAAAATAATTGTTTCTAAAATTATACTTGTAATAATTCCGTTAATTATCGCTAGAACCATAATTGCTAATACAGGAAAGGGGATTTTAGTTAATTGAAAAAACAAAATAGTTCCAAAATCACCAATAGAGCAACCAAGTAAACACCAAAATGTATTTTTGGCACTTCTGGACCAAGTGTGTTTGCAGCTCCAATGAAAAGTTTCAGAACTCATGATAAAAAATTCGCAAAATACTTATGAATGAAAAAACCTAAAGTTAATAGGAGTATTCCAGTGCCATAGATCATCCAAAAATTCATATTGAATTGTTTTGCGAAGAAAAAAGGAAGAAAAAATAAGTAACTTACTGGTACAGCAACTAAAATACTTTTTGCATACAAGACTGTTTTTTCAACGTTGGAATGTTCAAAATAAACAAAAGCAATCGCAATTAATGAAGCCATAGGTAAGGCAATTATAAAACCTGCCATCCTAGGGTTTTGACCTGCAAGCCATGATGAGAAGGCTATAATTAATCCAGCAAACAAAGCTTTTAGTGCAAATATCATTTAGGCAATATCTAATCCATTATCAGTTTTCTGTGATGGATGCACTAGGACAACTTTTCCGTCCTTTTCAATTGCGCCAAGCACTAAAACTTCTGATGTAACGCCAGCTATATTTTTTGTCGGAAAATTACAAACCCCAATTACCTGTTTACCTACTAAATTTTCAGGAGTGTAATAGTGAGTAATCTGCGCTGAAGATTGTTTAATGCCTATCTCTTTTCCAAAATCTACCTTAACTACTAATGAAGGTTTTCTTGCTTTCTCATTTACTTTTACCTCTAAAACAGTACCAACTTTAATCTGCACTTTCTTAAAATCATCATAAGTTATTTCCATAAATTCCTTTCTATAAATAAAAAAGGGGGCCTAAGCCCCCTTTTAAATTAGTTAAGCAAATGGTTTACAGTTCTTTGTATTTACCTTTGCTCCACTCATAAAATACATAACCTGGTAAGCTCACGTCACCTTTTCTGTCAAAGCTTAGTGAACCGATTACAGTATCAAACTTACCTTTTCTCATTACTTTAAGAACTTTAGCAGGATCGTTTGTTCCAGCTTGATTAGCAGCTTGTTCGAATACTTGTAACGCAGCATATGAATAAAGAACATAACCTTCTGGCTCAATACCAGCAGCTTTAAATTCTTTTACAACACTTGCAGCAGCAGGGTTATTTCTTGGATCTGGAGAGAAAGTCATTAAAGTACCTTCGCCTGCATTTCCTGTTATATCCCAATACTCAGCTGTAACTAATGCGTCACCGCTGATTAATTTAGTTTTCATACCTTGATCTCTCATTTGTCTTACGATCAAACCACCTTCTGTGTGGTAACCACCAAGATATACTGCATCAATGTTATTTGATTTTAGTTTTGAAACTAAAGCAGAATAGTCTTTTTCACCTGCTGTATAAGCTTCGTACATAGCTTCTTTAAGGCCAGCTTTCTTCATGTTTTTTCTAGTCGCATCTGCTAAACCTTTTCCGTAAGCAGTTTTATCATGAAGGATAGCTACTTTTTTACCTTTGTAGTTTTCAGCTAAGAATTTACCAGCAACTTCACCTTGCTGATCATCTCGACCACAAACTCTAAAAGTATATTTACCACCTTTATCCGTTAACGCTGGATTTGTTGAAGCTGGTGAAACTTGAATAATTCCTTCTTCATTGTATACCGCTGAAGCTGGAATTGAAGAACCAGAGCAGAAGTGACCTGCAACGTAAGCTACACCTTGACCAGCAAATTTGTTGGCTACAGCAACAGCTTGTTTAGGATCGCAAGCATCGTCTCCGATTTCTAATTTTACTTTCTCACCATTAATTCCACCTTTTTTATTAACGTGCTTTAACCACATTTCAGCACCAGCTTTTAACTGAGCACCAAATGAAGCATACTGACCTGACATTGGTCCAGCAGAAGCAACAACAACGTCAGCTTTAGCTGATACTGTTGCAAGCATTAATGTTCCGGCAATTAATGAAAGAAGTTTATTGAACGTTCTTAACATATTATTTCCCTTTGTTATTAATTAATTAATTATTGATATTGAACACCTTAATTACAATCTTGTAAATATGAAAAAAAGTTAATTTTTTGCCCCACCTTCGAGATAAGCGGCTTGTATGTCTTTATTTTTGAGCAACTCTTGGCCAGAACCCTTAATGGTCACTTTGCCATTAACTAAAACATATGCTCTGTCTGCAAGCTCCAAAGCTTTTTTAGCATTTTGTTCAACTAAAAAAATAGTAACATTTTTTTCTTTATTAATATTTTTTATTGAAACAAAAATTTGATTAACTAATTTAGGAGCTATCCCTAGTGAAGGTTCATCTAATAAAAGCACTTTAGGTTTACTCATTAGTGCTCTTCCAATAGCTAGCATTTGTTGTTCTCCTCCTGAAAGTGTTCCACCTCTCTGAGTTTTTCTATCGCTTAACACAGGAAATAAATCATAAACTTCCTTAATATCGTTTTCAAAATACTTCCCTTTTTCATTTGCATGAGCACCTAACCTTAAGTTTTCTTCTACAGTTAATCTTGAAAATATTCTTCTTCCTTCAGGAACTTGGCAAATACCCATATCAACAATTTTGTGGGGCTGTTTGTTCTCAATATTCTCACCGTTAAAAACTATATTTCCTCTTTTAGCTTTATTCACGCCACTAATAGTCATTAGCAAAGTTGATTTACCTGCTCCGTTAGAGCCAATTAAAGAAACAATTTCACCATCATTCACGTCAAGATCAACTCCTCTCAAAGCTTGTATCTTCCCATAAAATGTTTCAACATTAGAAATTTTAAGCATTATTCATCTACTCCTAAGTAGGCTTCAATAACTTCTTTACTATTTTTAGTTTGATCAGCTGTGCCTTCAAAAATCTTTTTACCATAATTCAAAACAACAACATGATCAGAGATCCCCATTACTACACTCATATCATGTTCAATTAATAAAATTCCCGTATGTTTTTCTGTTTTGATAAATTTTAATAATTTATTTAATTCTGCAGATTCTTTTGGATTTAATCCCGCAGCTGGTTCATCTAAACACAATAATCTTGGCTCGATACACATCGCACGAACAATTTCTAATTTTCTTTGATCACCATAAGGCAGGTCTCCAGCATTATCATCTGCTCTATGAGTTAAACCAATAATATCTAACCAGTATTTTGCTTTATCAACTGCCTGCTGTTCTTTATCTCTATAGGTCTTAAGATTAAGTAGACCAAATAAAGAATAACCCGAGGCAACCATTAATTCATTGTGTTGAGCCACTAGCAAATTTTCAAGCACAGACATTGCTGGAAATAATCTAATATTTTGAAAAGTTCTAGCTACTTTTGCAACATAAGCTATTTTAAAATCTGTATATTTTCTTAATGAAATTTTACTATCCTCTTTGTGTAAGAACATTTGACCGTTAGTAGGTTTATAAAATCCTGTTAGACAATTGAATACAGTAGTTTTCCCTGCACCGTTAGGTCCAATGATAGACGTAATTTGATTGTTTTTTGCATCAAAACTTAAATCATCAATTGCAGTCAAACCACCAAACTTCATTGTCAAATTTTCTACTGATAATAAATTGCTCATTTCTTATCTCCGTGCATAAGAATAGTAGGTTTTCTGTTTGCTAAAATTCCTTTTGGTTTAAACACCATAATTAAGACCATCGCTCCACCAAAAGCGATCATCCTGTATTGCTCTAAATCTCTGAACATTTCTGTAATTCCTATTAAAAAAATTGATGCGAGAACTACTCCAGTTTGCGAGCCCATACCGCCTAATACAACAATAGCAACAATGATTGCGGACTCAATGAATGTAAAACTTTCTGGACTTATAAATGCTTGTCGCGTTGCAAAAAATGAACCAGCGAAACCACCAAACATAGCTCCAATAGCAAAAGCAGTTAGTTTTGTGTTTGTAGGGTTTACACCTAATGATTTACATGCGATCTCATCTTCTCTTAAAGCTTCCCATGCTCTACCAACAGGAAGTTTTCTTATTTTTAACGTAAAGTAATTTGTAATTAAGGCTAAAACTAAAATTAAATAGTATAGAAATATTATTCGGTGCATTGTTGAATATTCAAGATTGAAAAACAAATGAAAACTTGTTTCTCCTTCATCTGGAGATCTTTTAAAAGGTAATCCAAAAAAAGATGGTCGTGGTATTCCAGTGATACCATCAGGACCGTTTGTTACTTCATACCAATTGATCAAAATAATTCTTATTATTTCTCCAAATCCTAAAGTAACAATTGCAAGATAATCTCCTCTTAATCTCAAAACAGGAAAGCCAAGTAAAATTCCAAAAAAAGCTGCAAACAATCCTGCCAAAGGTAAACAAATCCAAAAAGACCAACCGAATGTTGTGGCGATCAATGCATAAGAATATGCACCAACTGCATAGAAAGCTACATAGCCCAAGTCAAGAAGACCAGCCAAACCAACAACGATATTTAATCCCCAACCAAGCATGATGTAAGTTAAAATCATTATCGCTACATCCATAAAATATCTGTCAGTAAAAGGTAAAAAAGGAAATACAACAGCAAATAAAATTGCGGTAATTGCAAAGTGTTTTGCTTTATCCTCTGTTATGGCTGAAAATTTAGAGGCTAGCTTTGAAAAAATAGTAAATTCAGTTGTTCTAGCTGAATTTAAATTGATTAAAAATCGACCTAAAATACAAAGTCCAACTAATACAAAAACGACACCCCATTGAGGAGTAATAAATAAACCTTCTCCTTTGGATGCAGTTCTAAGACCAACTATCGGGCCAAACAAAGCTAAAGCGATAAAGCCTGTAAATAAACTATCTTTAAATGACTGAATAATATCTTTCTTTTCCATTAAACCTTCTCGATATCAGGTTTTCCAAGAAATCCAGTTGGAAAGAAAATTAAAACTATAATTAGAACACTAAAAGCTGCAACATCTTTGTATTCTATTGAAACATATCCAGACCACATTGTTTCTATTAAACCAATTAGTAGTCCACCTAACATTGCTCCAGGTAAAGAACCAATTCCTCCTAGCACTGCAGCGGTAAAAGCTTTTATTCCTGCTAAAAACCCAATATAAAAATCAATTACACCGTAATAAAGAACAAACATCATTCCAGCTACTGAAGCTAATGAAGATCCAATAATAAATGTTATAGATATTGTTCTATCTACATTAATTCCTAGTAACGCTGTCATTGTTCTATCTTGTTCACAAGCTCTCTGAGCTCTACCTAAATCTGTTTTTGTAATAAGATAAGTAAAAATACCCATCAAGATAATTGTTAAGATAACTATAAAAATTTGAAGATAGCTTACTGTTACAACAAACTCAGAGTTTTTAAAAAATTCTAAACCTCCAGAGATTAATGGCTGCATTGGTTTCACTCTTGCACCTTGAGCAACTTGAACATAGTTTTGAAGTACAATTGACATTCCTAAAGCAGAAATAAGTGGAGCTAGTCTAAAAGATCCTCTTAAAGGTTTGTAAGCTAATTTTTCTACTGTCCAGCCATAACAAGCAGTGAAAAGCATAGCTATTAGCAAAACTAAAAGTAAAATTATTGGTAATGCCACTCCAGTTAGACCAAAGATTATAAATGAAATTAAAGCAACAAAAGCTCCGATCATAAAAATATCTCCATGAGCAAAATTAATCATTCCAATAATTCCATAAACCATTG